>CAMTVY010000010.1:0-227672 GCA_947085325.1 uncultured Gammaproteobacteria bacterium
ATTGGATGCGTGGCGAGAGGGAAGATTCAATTTTACGGACACGTTCATAGGCAAGGCTACCCTGCATGGCAGGGCAGGAGCGGACAAGATATCACGTCTCCCGGCAATGCAGCGGCCTGCTAGCGAACTATCTTGAGCAGGGTGCCGGGTGCGGGCTCGCCCTCCGGATAATACTGGTTGAGCAGGCGTAACTGTTCCTCTGCATGGTGCGGGATGCGGGATTCACGTGCCAGTTTGGCAAAGCGCGTGGCCGGGCCGGTGCGCATGAGGTCGAGGTGCAGCGCCGTGGCAAGGGGGCGCTCTGCCTCGGTCAGGGCATGGAAGCTCTTGGCGGCGGCAATGAAATCCGGGTCATAGCGGGTGGTGTCGCGTTCGTCCTTGCTGGCCCCGGCAAAGATGAAGGCGCGCGTGCCGAAATAGATCACGGTAAAGCGCGCGAGGCGCTGGCCGTAGGGCGTGCGGGTGCGCGACAGCGCAGTGTAACCCTGCATGCCGTGATGGGTGAAGGCTTCGCCGTTTTGCAGATTGGCAAGCTTGAGCCGGGTGCGCAAAAACTCCTCCGGCGAGACACGCTTGTTGATATCGTCGCTGCTGACATGCAGTATGCCGTCGCCTTGCGGCGCGGTGGCGATCAGGCTGTCAGGGCGATTTTCCACGCGCCAGCCCGCAGGGAAGCTGAGCGCGAAGCCGAGATCCTGGTGATAAAACTGGTTGCCTCGGCGCACGCCTTCCCGCTCGCTGTCGCCGAAGGTGAGGCCCTTAAGGGCGTTCAGAAATTCGTGCTGGTTGACGCGCGTGGCGCCCGGCCGCTGTAATGCCCGGGCGCCGGCCACCACCTGTTGCAGGCGCGTGTCGTTATCCGGGTGGGTGGCAAACAGGCCATGATAGGTGCGCGGCTCGCGCTGCTCCTCGGCGGCCAGTTGTTTGGCGAACGTTTCCTGGTGCTTGAGCATACCGATGACCGCAATGATTTCGTGCGGGTTGTAACCGCTTTGCGCCATGTACTCCGCGCCCAGGCGGTCGGCCTCCAGCTCGTGTTCACGCCCGTAGCCGGAAAGCAGTGCGCTGCCGAGCGTGCCGAACAGCTGTTGTGCGCCCGGATTGCCGAGCCCCGGTAGCAGGATCGAGCCCAGTGTGAAACCGATATCAGCGGCCTGGGCGGCGCTCTGCTGCTGCACGCCGTGGCGCGCGGTGACGTGACCGATCTCGTGGCCGAGCACGGCGGCGAGCTGTGCCTCGGAATTGAGGTAGGCGAGCATGCCGCGCGTGATGTAGATATAGCCGCCGGGGAGGGCAAAGGCGTTGACGTCGGTGCTGTCCAGCACCGTGAAGCGATAGACCAGGTTGGTGCGATGGCTGTGGGCAGCCAGCTCTTCGCCCACGCGCTGCACGTAGGCCTGTAGCGCTGCATCGTCGTAGTAGCCGAACTCACGGAGTATTGCAGGCGCGGTCTTGCGCCCCACTTCAAGTTCGGCCTCCTCCGACATCAGCACGAAATCCTGTTTGCCGGATACCGGATTGACCGCGCAGCTGCCGAGCAGCAGCGCGCAGGTCAGCCAGCACAGCATGCTGGATGTGCATTTCAGCACAGGGTCAGTCCAGGGTCTCAAGCGCGGCAGGGTGGCGCAGGTTAACGATCAGTCTACCGGCCTTGTCTGCATGCGGCCAGCCGCGCACCGTGAGGGTGCGCCCGCGCAATTGTGCAGGCGGTGTCGTGAAATAGTGTAAATCGTCACGGGCAATGCGCAAGGCGATGCCGCCCTCAAGCGTGAGCCAGACCGACCTGCGGCTCTCGCTCACGCGCGTTACCCGCCCGCGGATGAGGTGAAAGCCCTCGGCGCCGGGCGCAAGCGCGGTGGATTCGATGGGTTGATAGGACGGCAGCGACCAGATGCCGCGCCGTGCAGCGCGTGCGCGTTGTTCTGCGGCCTGGTAGCAGGTGTGATTCCACAGGTCGGGAGGCACGGCCAGCGAGGTGGCGAGCCCCTGTTCTATGAGCAGGGCCGTGACGCTGCGCCCGTCCTCAAGGTAGGCATGGGCAAGGGTGCGCTGGTGACGGTCTTGCCGCCCTGCATCGTAACGCAGACGTATGAATTGATGTCCCGCCAACAGACCTTGCAAGGTTGTGCGGGCTTGCTCGGCATAGGGTTGAGAGGCCTCACCGTTACCGCCAATCTCGGGGGTGTCGAGCCCGATCAGCCGCAGTTTGCGGCCATCGGCGAGCCTGACAGTGTCGCCGTCGTAGATCGTTTCGACGCGGGCACGTTCATCGGTGCGGTCAGCGGCACACCCCTGTTCCGTGGCGTTGCCAGCGCACGCCGCCAGCACCAGAAGGGCTGCGGGTAGCGTGTAAAGCAGGCGACAGGGCACAGGGGTGTGCCGGATGGCGGGTTACTGCTTGGCGCTGCGGCCGTACTTCTGACGGAATTTGTCCACCCGGCCACCGGTGTCGCTAATCTTCTGCTTGCCGGTAAAGAAGGGATGGCAGCTGGAACATACGTCCAGATGCTGATCCTTGTCTGCCGTGGAGCGGGTCTTGAAGCTGTTGCCGCAGCTACAGGTAACGTTAATTTCCTGATAGGCGGGGTGAATATCCGGTTTCATGGTTAAAGCCTCATTCTTCTGCCGCGTGGACGGACCCCCGTACCGGAGGCGCCTGACTTTTAGCGGCCAAATTCGAACCTGTAATTTTACGGGAGTTCTTCCTCTACAGCAAGCCGGGGCCTGCCGTTCACGCTACCCTTGTCGGGGAAGGGCAGTATGGTTGCCGGGCCCGGCAGTTTGGCGGCAAACGTCCGCTTCCGGGAGGTATACGGGGGTGTAGCCTCGCGCAAGGCCTCCAGGCTGTCAACCAAGCCCCCCTGTCCCATCACGGTGTCCCACATCATGGCGGAAATGCGGATGCAGGCGGCAAGTGTCGTGCCCGATCGCTCCCGCACCTTGTCGACGCGCCACTGCAGGCATCGTAGACGGTGCTGATGCTCCGCAACGGTACGGGAAATAGCTTGATTAACAATTACCTCACGCTGCTTTTCAAACGCTGCGGGGTCGGATCTGGCGAGTGCAGACCAGCTATCGAAGTCAAAATCCCAATCAAACGCAGTTTGCATCTGAGCAGTCCATCGACTAACTTAGCTTAAGTATAGCCCGTGATCTGCCGCTAATTAAAGTGCTGGTTTTGTGTCATGCAATCCATGTCTGCCGATAATTTGATAATAATCACAAGTATTCACATGGCGCTGATTAGTGCCTGCACGCAGCGTACCCCTTAAAACGTTAATAAGCCCTATGCTGACTAAAAACAAGATCCGGTCACTGAAATATGAATGTCTGGGCATGGATGTCGAATCCATCCGCCAGTCGCTGGCCAACCGGCTCGAGTATTCGGCGGGCAAGGATTTGCATACCGCCACGCCGCGCGACTGGACCACTGTGGTCACCTATACCGTGCGTGATCGTCTGATCGAGCGCTGGATGGAGACCATGCGCACCTATTACCGCGAAGACAGCAAGCGGGTGTATTACCTGTCGCTGGAGTTTCTTACCGGTCGTGCGCTGATCAACAGCCTGCTCAACCTGGGCGTGCTCAAGGAGTACCGCGAGGCGCTGGATGAGCTGGGCCTCGATCTGGAGGAAATCGCCGAACTCGAACCCGAGGCGGCGCTCGGCAACGGTGGCCTGGGCCGGCTGGCGGCCTGTTTTCTCGATGCCATGGCTACGCTCGGGCTGCCCGGTTACGGCTACGGCATCCGCTATGAATACGGCATGTTCAACCAGCGCATCGAGAACGGGCAACAGGTGGAGCATCCGGATAACTGGCTGCGCTATGGCAACCCCTGGGAGTTCCCGCGTCCCGAATTGCTGTATCCGGTGCATATGTATGGCCGCGTGGTGGACTACGTGGACGAGCATGGCAAGTCTCATTTCCAGTGGGTGGACGGCGAAGAAGTGCTGGCCATGGCCTATGACACGCCGATCCCGGGCTATGGCACCAACACCGTGAACAACATGCGGTTGTGGGCCAGCAAGTCGTCGCGTGATTTCGATCTCAAGTACTTCAATGACGGCGACTACATCCGTGCCGTGCAGGACAAAAGCGCCTCGGAAAGTATCTCCAAGGTGTTATATCCGGACGACAGCACCAGCTCGGGGCGCGGACTGCGCCTCAAGCAGGAATATTTCTTTGTCTCCGCTTCGTTGCAGGATATTCTCGCGCGTTTCCACAAGACCCACGAGGATATCGGCAAGCTGCCGGACAAGGTGGCGATCCAGCTGAACGATACGCACCCGGCGATTGCCATACCGGAACTGATGCGGTTGCTGGTGGATAAATATCATGTC
The DNA here is from genome assembly GCA_947085325.1 of uncultured Gammaproteobacteria bacterium. Lineage (GTDB taxonomy): Bacteria > Pseudomonadota > Gammaproteobacteria > SURF-13 > SURF-13 > JAQBXX01. The sequence goes on from CAMTVY010000010.1 coordinate 4,342, forward strand.
GCCTGGGAGCAGGCCTGGGACATCACCCAGCGGACCTTCTCTTACACCAATCACACCCTGCTGCCGGAAGCGCTGGAGACGTGGCCGGTCGAGCTGTTCGAAATCATGCTGCCGCGTCACTTGCAGATCATCTACGAGATCAACCACCATTTTCTCAAGCAGGTGATACACCAGTATCCCGGTGATCTGGGGCTGTTGCGGCGCGTGTCGCTGGTTCAGGAAGGCGGCAAACGCTGCGTGCGCATGGCGCATCTCGCCATCGTCGGCAGCCACAAGGTCAATGGGGTGGCGGCGCTGCATACCCATCTGCTCCAGACGACGCTGTTCGCCGATTTTGACCGCATCTTTCCCGGCCGCATAGTCAACAAGACCAACGGCATTACGCCACGGTTGTGGCTCAATCAGGCCAATCCGCCGCTCGCGCAGCTCATCAGCTCGCATATCGGCGACCGCTGGATTACCAGGCTGGATGAGTTGAAAAAGCTGGAACCCTTGGCGAACGACAGTAGCTTTCGCGCCGCTTTTCGTGCCGCGAAGAATGAGAACAAGGAGCGTCTGGCACGGCTGATCAAGCAGCGCCTGGGAATAGAGATTCGTACAGACTCGCTGTTTGACGTGCAGGTCAAGCGCATTCACGAGTACAAGCGCCAGCTGCTGAACCTGCTGCATGTGATCACGCTTTATAATCGCATACGCACAAACGGCACGGAGGGTAGCGTGCCACGCACCGTGATCTTTGCGGGCAAGGCCGCGCCGGGCTATGTCATCGCCAAGCTGATCATCAGGCTGATTAACGATGTGGCCGAGGTGATAAACAACGATCCGAATGTGCACGGCCACCTCAAGGTGGTGTTTATACCGAACTACAATGTGTCCGCCGCGCTCGATATTATCCCCGCTGCCGAGTTGTCGCAGCATATCTCCACTGCTGGCACCGAGGCGTCAGGCACCGGCAACATGAAATTTGCGCTGAACGGTTCGCTGATCATCGGCACGCTGGATGGTGCAAACGTCGAGATACGCGAAGAAGTGGGTGCGGAAAACATCTTCATCTTTGGCCGCACCACGGATGAAGTGCAACGGCTGCGCAACGAGGGTTACCGCCCGTGGGAGTATTACCATGGCGACGATGAACTCAGGCAGGTGCTGGATATGATCAGCTCGGGCTATTTCTCACCCAATGCCCCGCGAATGTACCACTCCATCATCAATGGCCTGCTTGATGGCGGCGATCGCTACATGCTGCTTGCCGACTACGCGTCCTACGTGGAGTGTCACGAACGCGCGGCACGGCTCTACCTGGATCAGGAAGAATGGACGCGCCGGGCGATACTGAACACTGCGTCGATGGGAAAGTTTTCCTGTGACCGCACTATCCGCGAGTACGCCGAGGAGATATGGGGCGTGGCGCCGGTGGATGTGACGTTGCAGTGCCCGATTTGATGCAAGGGAAAGGTACAAGAGAAAAGAGAGAGCCTTGAAATGCTTGAACGAAGGCGGCTGAAAAATTAAGTCAATCCTGTGCTCTTGTATCTTTTCTCTCTAGCTCAACGCTTCATTGAGTCAAAGAACTCGGAGTTGACCTTGGTGCTCTTGAGTTTCTCCAGCAGGAACTCCATCGCCGCAAGCTCGTCCATCGGGTGCAGCAGCTTGCGCAGTATCCACATCTTCTGCAATTCATCCGGCTTGGTGAGCAGCTCTTCACGTCGCGTGCCGGAGCGGTTGATGTTGATGGAGGGGTAAACGCGCTTTTCCGACATCTTGCGGTCAAGGTGCACTTCCATGTTGCCGGTGCCCTTGAACTCTTCGTAAATCACGTCATCCATCTTGGATCCGGTATCCACCAGCGCGGTCGCGATAATGGTGAGTGAGCCGCCTTCCTCGATGTTGCGCGCCGCGCCGAAAAAGCGCTTGGGGCGTTGCAGGGCGTTGGCGTCCACGCCGCCCGTGAGCACCTTGCCTGAGGCGGGCACGACGGTGTTGTAGGCGCGGCCCAGACGGGTGATCGAGTCGAGCAGGATGATCACGTCGCGCTTGTGCTCGACCAGACGCTTGGCCTTTTCGATCACCATCTCCGCCACCTGCACGTGACGGGTGGCCGGTTCATCGAAGGTGCTGGAAACCACCTCGCCCTTCACCGAGCGCTGCATCTCGGTGACTTCTTCCGGGCGCTCGTCGATGAGCAGCACGATCAGATAGCATTCCGGGTGCTTGGCGGCGATGGAGTGCGCGATATTCTGCAACATCATGGTCTTGCCCGCCTTGGGCGGGGAGACGATCAGGCCTCGCTGGCCCTTGCCGATGGGCGAAATAAGGTCGATCACGCGCGCGGTGAGGTCTTCGGTGGTGCCGTTGCCGATTTCGAGGCTGAGGCGCTCGTTGGGGAACAGCGGTGTGAGGTTTTCAAACAGCACCTTGTTCTTGGCATTTTCAGGCGCCTCGAAGTTGATTTCATTCACCTTGAGCAGCGCGAAGTAGCGCTCGCCTTCCTTGGGCGGGCGGATCTTGCCGGAGACGGTGTCGCCGGTGCGCAGGTTGAAGCGCCGTACCTGGCTGGGCGAGACGTAGATATCGTCGGGGCCTGCGAGGTAGGAGCTGTCGGCGGAGCGCAGGAAGCCGTAGCCGTCCTGCAGGATTTCCAGCACACCGTCGCCGGAAATGTCTTCCCCCTTGTGCGCGTGCGCCTTGAGAATGGCGAAGATGACGTCCTGCTTGCGCGAGCGCGCCATGCCTTCGATGCCCATGGACTGGGCAAGGTCGATCAGATCAGAGGGTGTTTTTTGCTTTAGTTCAGTCAGGTTCATGCATGTATGCTTTATGGATGGCGGGTGGGTGACGGGAGACGGGCGTTCATGGGCCCGGAGTAACTTAAGTGGTTGTGGTCTGGGGAGAGCTGCCGGGGCGGCAGGTCAACAAGCGTTGCAATTAAAATTACACTATCACGCTATTCATCCGGCGTCCAGTTCAAAGATTGGAATCAATAAACGCGGTGAGTTGCGATTTCGAGAGTGCGCCCACCTTGGTGGCTGAGACATCGCCGTTTTTGAACAGCATCAGGGTCGGTATGCCGCGGATGCCGAACTTGGGCGGGGTGGCGGGGTTCTGGTCGATATTGAGTTTGGCGATCTTGATCCTGCCGTCGTACTCGGCGGCTATCTCATCAAGGACGGGTGCAATCATCTTGCACGGGCCGCACCAGTCTGCCCAGTAGTCTACCAGCACCGGAACGCCGGCCTCGAGTACCTCGCTTTCAAATGTTGCGTCGGTGATATGAACGATATTTCCGCTCACGCGTTGTGTGCCTCTGTTTGGAGTAATCGGGTGGCCCTGAGAAGGGGCCGCTTGCGGGGTATAGGCTTTGATTGTTCCGCTCTGCTGGTGACATTTCACCGCACTTGGGCGACTTTTACAAGCCTCAGTTTTTTCCAACAGGGCAAGCCAGGTATCGGCAAATCTGCTATCGTGTACCGCCTATGACCGCACCCGCAAGCAAAAAACACCTGACAGAGGTGGCATTCTCGGGCCTCGGCTTGCCTGCGCCACTGATGCAAGGCATTGAAGAGATTGGCTTTTCTTTTTGCACGCCGATTCAGGCCGAGACCCTGCCGCTGGCGCTGGCGGGCCATGATGTCGCCGGCCAGGCACAGACCGGCACCGGCAAGACAGCGGCGTTCCTGCTGGCGCTGATGAACCACCTGCTCAAACACCCCGCCGAGCCGGGGCGCAAGGCGAACCAGCCGCGCGCGCTGGTGCTCGCACCCACCCGCGAGCTGGCGATTCAGATTCACAAGGACGCCGTGGTACTGGGCGGGCACGCTGGCCTGAGCCTCGGCCTGGTCTACGGCGGCACCGGCTACGACACCCAGCGCGCCATGATGGAGGCCGGGGTGGACATCCTGATCGGCACGCCGGGGCGCGTGATCGATTACTTCAAGCAGCACGTGTTCGATCTGAAGGCGGCGCAGGTGATGGTGCTGGACGAGGCGGATCGCATGTTTGATCTGGGTTTCATCAAGGACGTACGTTTTCTGTTGCGCCGCCTCCCGCCTCCCGAGCGGCGTTTGAACATGCTGTTTTCCGCCACCCTGTCGTGGCGCGTGACCGAACTCGCCTACGAGCACATGAACAGCCCGCGCCTGATTGAGGTCGAGCCCGACAAGGTGACGGCGGACAAGGTGACGCAGGCGGTGTACCACGTGGCGAACGAGGAAAAGATCGCACTGCTGATCGGTCTGCTCCGGCGCACCGACGCGACACGCAGCATCGTGTTCGTGAACACCAAGGCCGCAGCGCACAGGGTGCTCGGCTATCTGACGGGCAACGGCTTCGGCACGGCACTGCTGTCGGGTGACGTGCCGCAGAAAAAGCGCCAGCAGTTGCTGGCGGAATTCCAGACCGGCAAGCTGGCGATCCTGGTGGCTACCGACGTCGCGGCGCGCGGGTTGCATATCCCCGAGGTGAGCCACGTGTTCAATTACGACCTGCCGCAATCAGGCGAGGACTACGTGCACCGCATCGGGCGTACCGCGCGCGTCGGCGCCTCCGGCGACTCCATCAGCTTTGCCTGCGAGGAATACGCCTTTACGCTGCCCGAGATCGAAGAGTATACCGGCCACAAGATTCCCGTGATGCGGGTCACGGACGAGCTGTTGGCCAAGCCGCTGCTGCCGCCGCACAAATCCGAGTTTGCACCCAAGCCGTTTGCCGCACGGCAAGGCAAGGCGGGTGGCAGGGCGCCGGGTGGACGTGGCGCGCCGCCCAAGAGTCACAGTCACGGCTCGTCGCGTTCGCGCGGGCGTGGCTGACACTCTATATCAAGCGAGGACATGACATGGCACGCATGATTTTCTCCGATGAGCGTGAGACGCGCGACTTCCCGGCTATCCAGGGCAAGCTGGCTGAAATCGGCATTACGCTGCGTGATTGGCCCGCCCCGGCAGATGCGCGGGCGCAGGCGCTGCTGGACAAGGCCGCGCTGAGTGACAGCGAGAAAGAAGAACTGCTGCATGCGGTAGATAACAGGTTTGAAACGCTGAAGCAGGAAGCGGGCTACAGCACGCGCGACATGATCGTGCTGCATGAGGATGTGCCCGGTCTGGCCGAGATGCTGGGCAAGTTCGACAAGGTGCACTACCACACCGACGACGAGGTGCGTTACATCCTGGCGGGCAAGGGCTACTTCGGCTTTGTCGACAACAGCGGCGGACAGTTCATGCTCGAGGTCAATGCCGGCGATTACATCAACGTGCCGGCCAACACCGAGCACTGGTTTACACTGGGCGACTCGAAACGCATCAAGGCGGTGCGCTACTTCATCGACACCAGCGGCTGGACGCCGGTATATACGCAACGGTCAATGTTGTTTGGCTAAAACCATCCAACGCAAAGACGCCAAGACGCCAAGGAAAACAATCTTAATTAATTCAAATTTCTATATCCGATGCTTTATTTTGCACTCCTTGGCGCCTTTGCGTTGAGTTTTTTAAGTTAAATCAAAATGTCCCAATCGCTTGACGATCTTCCGTTGCGCGCCGCTTTAGTCGAGATCGCGCGCGATTTTCATGCGCGCGGCTGGATGGCCGGTACGGCGGGCAATCTCAGCGCGCGCGATGATGCCGCGAGCTTCTGGATCACGGCCAGCGGACGCCCCAAGGGCCGCCTCGACGAAACCGATTTTCTGCTGGTCAATAGTGCCGACGGCGGCGTGATCGAACGCGCACGTGTCGACGGCAAGCCTTCGGCTGAAACCGCCATCCATCGCGTTATCTACCGGTGTTTCCCGGCGGCACGCGCGTGCCTGCACGTGCACACGGTGGATGCCTGCCGCGCTGCCGCGCGCGTGGCTGAAGATGCGGGCGCACTGCCCTTGCCCGCGCTGGAAATGCTCAAGGGGCTCGGTATATGGGAACAGCAGCCCCAGGTGAGCCTGCCGTTGTTTGCGAATACCCTCGACGTGAGCAAGATTGCGGACGCCATCGCCGCCCGCTTCGAACGCGAGCCGCCGCAGTTACCGGCGCTGATGGTGCATGGCCACGGCGTGACGGTATGGGGCGGTTCGCTGCAGGAGGCCTATAATCGGGTCGAGTGCATGGAGTTTATTTTGAGCTACATCGCGCGGGGTTAATCGTGCGAATAAATTCGCACCTACACGCAGGTGGAATCGAATGCATTTATCCACATTACCTGTAGGGCCGAATTCATTCGGCCGACCCATTAAATATGCCTTATGAGGATTTGCGCAAAGGTCGGTTTTCCTGGCCGGGCCATGTTTATTGCGTGGCCACCGTGACAGCCGGTCGAGCCCGCTTGTTTAGCGATATTCGATGCGGCAGACTTGTAGTTGGGGAAATGCGGCGGCTGCACGACGACAGTCTTTTACAATCTATTGCCTGGGTTCTTATGCCGGATCATTTGCATTGGTTATTTCAATTGGGAGATGTGGCAGACCTTTCATCCGCTATGAAGCTATTTAAGGCGCGTTCGGCCCGAACGCTAAACCAATATTTACACAGAACAGGCTCGATTTTGCAGAAATCGTATTATGATCACGCACTGCGCCGCGACGAAGATTTGCGCACGCTTGCGCGTTATATTGTGGCGAATCCTTTACGTGCCGGGCTAGTTTCCAATGTCGGTGAATATTCGCTTTGGGATACGGCTTGGTTAGAAGAGGGTTAAATGTGCGAATGAATTCGCACCTACAAAATGTAGCAGGGCCGAATTCATTCGGCCGCCCATGTGGCTGTAGGGCCGAATTTATTCGGCCGATACAAAATTGTGGTAGGGTCGAATTCATTCGGCCGGTGCAGTTGCAGTGTAGGGCCGAATTTATTCGGCCGGCCAGCCTATGAAAGTCATCCTTGCCAACCCGCGCGGCTTCTGCGCCGGTGTCGACCGCGCCATCGTGATTGTCGAGCGGGCGCTGGAGAAATTCGGCGCACCGATCTATGTGCGGCACGAGGTGGTGCACAACCGCTTCGTGGTGGAGGGTTTGCGCGCCAAGGGCGCAGTGTTTGTGGATGAGCTGGATCAAGTGCCGGACGCCAGCCATGTGATTTTTTCGGCCCATGGCGTCTCGCGCGCCGTGCGGGAGGAAGCCGCACGGCGCGGCCTGCATGTGTTTGACGCCACCTGTCCGCTGGTGACCAAGGTGCACGTGGAGGTGCTTGGTCATTACCGCGAAGGGCGCGAGTGCATACTCATCGGACACAAGGGCCACCCCGAGGTGGAAGGCACCATGGGGCAGTACAACAGGCCCGACGAGATGGGCCGCATGTATCTGGTCGAGTCGGTGGCCGACGTGCACAGTCTGGACGTAGGGAATGCGGAGCGGCTGGCGTTTGTGACCCAGACCACACTTTCGATGGACGATACCGCGCGCGTGATCGACGCCTTGCGCGCCCGTTTCCCCGCCATCATCGGCCCGAAGAAAGACGACATCTGCTACGCCACGCAAAACCGGCAGGATGCGGTCAAGCGGTTGGCGCAACGGTGCGACGTGCTGCTGGTGGTGGGCTCACCCAACAGCTCGAATTCCAACCGGCTGAAGGAGCTTGCCATCAAGCTCGGCACACCGGCCTATCTCATTGATTCCGCCACAGACATCCTGCCCGGCTGGCTGGACGGCAAGGCCACGGTGGGCGTGACCGCCGGCGCTTCTGCGCCGGAGACGCTGGTGCAGCAGGTGATCACGCACCTGCGCGGCTTCGGTGCGGAGCTGGTGGAGGAGGGTGAAGGCCCGGATGAGCGCGTGGTGTTTCCGTTGCCGCGGGAATTGCAGCAGGGCGCAGCGCCATAGCCTCAGGTGAGGTTGCCCGAGTAACGCGGATTGGCATTGGTGATGATGCTGCGCAAGGTTACTGTGGTATCTGCCGCGGAGCCGCCCGGCCTGCTCCAGGTGACGGTTACGGTGATTGGGGTGTAGGAGTAGGTGCCGCTGGTGACCGCCGCCGTGCTGGTACAGGTGCGGCTGTAGACAGTATTGCCGGAAGTGCCGCTATTACTGTACACCGCAGTTTCCGTAGTGCCCGCAGTGGCGCATGAGGCAGCAATGTCGTTATAGTCCAGAGCGACGGAAGAGTTGGTCAGGTCGCGATAGTTTCTCAGTTGCTCGATTTTCTGCTCGGCCAGGGTGACGGCTTCACTGCGCTCCCGGGCCAGTGAACTGCCTTGCAGCACCGTAGCCTGGAAACGGGCCATGGCGATCAGGCCCACCGCCAGCACGATGACGGCGATCAGCACCTCAATGAGGGTGAAGCCGGATTGTGCTGTGCGCGGGTGGCTCACGATGCCCACCGTTTCATGTCGCCAGTATTCAATTGTCGATCCAGGTGCCCGGCACCTTGACGTAAAAGTCCAGCCCATTACCCCCTGGGATGTTGGTGAATGAGCTGAAATTGATGGTCAGGGTGCCTGCGGCATTCAGATTCCCTTCCGATGCCACAGCGCCCACGATATTGGCCGTGCCGGACAGCACTGTTTCCGGATTGGTGGTAGAGCCGGTGGAGTAGACGTAGCCATGAATGGTGGCGCCGCCGTTGATAGTGAGACCCCCGTCAACAATCAGTACCACGGGATTGGTGGGCGAGCCTATGACCGTATCTGCGTTAATCGTGGTATCGCCCGTGACCCAGATATAGGGGGATTTCGGGGTGCCGTAACTGGTAATGGTGTTGCCGGATTTGACCACATTGTTATTGATCAGGCTACTGTTGCAGGGGCCGCTGCAGGCGACCGGCATGCTCAGGCTTTTAATTTCATATTTGGTGGCGCCGAAAATGCTTTGGAAGTAGGCCTCGCCCTCCGCCACAGTGTTTACTACCCCAGTTACCCCTGTCGTCGTGGTGTTGGGAACCAGGCCGCCGTTCGCCACGGTAGCGGGCACGGTGGTGCCGTTGGCCTGGGTGATATAGGCCACGTTTTTGTTGTTCGTGTCCAGCGTGCCTTGCGCCTGAATGACCGTGCCCGTCACGGCGTTTGTGATCGCAATGGCGTTGCTGTTGGATGAATAGTTGCCGCCGGACTGCACAGGGCCATTGGGGGCCGGGCGGGTGCGTGGGCTGTATTTCTTGATGTATTGAATGACGGTTTTGGTGGCGCTGCCGTCGTCGGACCAGCCCGTGGCGGTGATACGCAACAGGGCGGTGGTAAGTACCGAGCTGTAAACATACGTGTAGCAAATACCCGCCACAGTGCAGGGCGCGGTGATGCTGGTGCTGCCGGGCAGGACGCCGGTGATGGTGGTGCCGAGACTGGGCGCAGCAACATTGGAGGCATACACGGCCCTTTCCAGCGCCGCCTGTGCCGCATGCAGCGCCTGCTTGGCGCGGTAGTCGTTGGCGGCGATGCGCTGTTCCACCACGCTGACCCGTGCCGACGAAAAGGTCATGAGCGTAATGGCCAGCAGCAGAATCAGGGAAGTCACCAGCGTGGCGGCGCCGCGCTGTGTATTTGGCGGGGTGTGACGGCTGTGTAGTTGTGGGTTAGACATAGTCAGCCTCCGAAACACAGTAAGTGTTTTTAGCATGGGGCAATGCATACCAGGTGATTGCGAAGATGCACGGTATCGGTGATGGTGCGCTGCATTGCTCCGCTGCTGTCCCCCTTTGGTTTGCCGGTGATGGTGATGGTCACCTGGCGCGGTTTGATCAAGATATTGCCGGCAGTCGGCGGGGTGGTTGTGCAGTTGTCGACGTTTGGGCCGGTAAGTGAGACGGAGGTGTTGATGCAATGGGTGGTGAGGACGAAGCTGAGCGCGGTGATGGTGACCCGGTTGCTGTCGGTGATGCCTTCGGCCGAGTTGGGCGGGCAACTGTTGCTGGCACTGGTTCCGCTGTTACGCATCAGTATGGCCTCGTTGCTGAGATAAAAAGCCATCTTTTCCGTATCGTCCACCGTGGTGTTATTGTCGCGGTCATAGGTGTAGGTGATGCAACTGCCATTGACCTGGAGGTTGCTTGCGCTTTGCGTGAAGGGGTTGGTGGCGCCGGCCACCACGCCCGTGCCGGTGGCTGTCGCTTGGTTGTAATAACCGGCACGCTGGATGTCGCGTACCATCACGTCCATGGCCGCGCGCAACTCCTGGTTGACGCGCGCCATCTTGAGCGTGTTGTGGCTGCTGCCGGTGGTGTTGACGTAGATCTGGGACACCGCGGCGAGCAGCAGCAGGCCAAGGGTCACGGAAACCATCAGCTCAATCAGGCTGAAGCCGCGTTGTGGGGCTATTTTTACAAGACTTAACATGTGCCGGAACTCGGCTTGTATTGGGCCAGGCTGGCTGAGTCGGAGCAGATGCGCACCCGCCCGAGCGAGCCGACGATGACCTTGATGCTGCCATACGTGGAACTGAGGGTGGCTGTGCCATTGCTCGCGGTGCCGCGCCGGGGTTCAAACGTGGTTTTCGCCCCGCTGAAGGTGAGGTCGGCGCCGGGCAGGCTGACCCCGCGGAAATCACTGGCGGAGACGACCTTGTCGATTCCGTCGAGTTGGCAATTGCCGGGAGTGCCGCAGGTGCAGGCTGCCAAGGCTATGCCATAGCACCAATTGGTGCCGGTACTAAAAGAAACAACAACATTGACGTTGCGCTTGATGGCCTCGGTGCGCGCGTATTGCAGATCTTCATACAGCTGCTCAGCCGCGCCCACGAGGCGCTGTTTCTCCAGTATGTTTTGGAAGGAAGGCGCCGCAATGCTCAACAGGACACCGAGCACCACGACGGTGACCAGCATCTCGATCAGGCTGAAGCCGGACTGTGGTGCCCTTGTGCGCATGGCCTATCCTTCAAAACCCAGTTGTATCCATGGTAATGGAACCGGCACCGGTTTAACATGCCTTGCATGACCGCTTGTCCGGGCCTGATGACCATTGGTCTGGAACGGGTCGAAACCACACTCCGCCTGGCATATATACTCGGGGCGTCGATTGTCGAGGATACTTCCTATGAAAAGAAAAGCGTCTGGCTTTACCCTGGTAGAGCTGATGATTGTGGTGGCCATCGTCGGCATACTTGCGGCCATCGCCTATCCTGCGTATACGGATTCGGCGCGCAAGGGCCGGCGCGCACAGGCGATCACAGACTTGTATAGCATTCAGCTGGCGCAGGAAAAATGGCGGGCGAATAACTCCACCTATGGCACGCTGGCAAACGTGTGGGGTACGGTTACGACCAGTCCTGCAACGGGCACGGCCTATTATAATTTGGCCATCTCAGGCAATACCGCGACCGCCTATACCCTCACGGCCACGGCAACTACCGCAGGCGGCCAAAATAACGATAAGGCTGGGGGGGTGAGTTGCACTCCTCTTACCCTGAATCAAAACGGCCCGGTGGGGCAAGCTGCCTGCTGGGCCAAGAATTAATAATGTAGCGTAGTTGATTTTTAAGCTTCTGCGTTTAGCGGGAACGCGCGTAAAACAGTGACAAATTTCCTTATCGTTGGCGGAGGTATCATTGGCCTGCTCACTGCGCGTGAGCTGGCGGATGCAGGTGCTACGGTCACAGTGGTCGAGCGCGGCGAGGGGGCTGCCGGCCATGAGTCTTCCTGGGCCGGAGGCGGAATTTTGTCGCCACTGTGCCCATGGCAGGCACCCGAGCCTGTGACCGTCCTGGCGCGCTGGGGGCAGGCTCGATACGCGGAGCTGGCCCAAGAGCTGCAAGAGGAGACGGGGGTTGACGCGGAGTGGACGCAGAGCGGGATGCTGTGTCTCGACGCTACGCAACAAGCGGAGGCGCTGGCCTGGGCCGGGCGTACCCACGCCGAGGTGCAGGTACTGACCAAGTTCGCTGTCAAGATGCGTGAGCCGTCGGTGAGTGACACGGTGGAACACGCGCTTTGGTTGCCCGAGGTGGCGCAGATACGCAACCCGCGCCTGTTGCGCGGGTTGGTGCAAAGTCTGATGAAACGCCGCGTGCGCATGCTGACCCAGTGCGAGGTCACCGGCCTGCGGCATAAGGACGGGCAGGTCACGGGCGTCGACAGCAGCCACGGACGCATTAGCGCAGGCATAGTGATTGTGGCGGGCGGTGCCTGGAGCGGACAATTGCTGGTTGGGCTGGCGCCCAAGCTCGATATCCAGCCTGTGCGTGGCCAGATGCTGTTATGGCGCACCAAGCCGGGGCTGGTGAAGCGCATCATCGTGCACCAGGAGCACTACCTGATTCCGCGCCGCGATGGGTGTGTGTTGGCGGGCAGTACCGTGGAGCACGTGGGGTTTGACAAGGCCACGACCCAAGAGGGATTGATGGAGTTGAAGTCTGCCGCCATCAGCATGGTACCCGCGCTGGCATACTGTAATGTCGAGCAGCACTGGGCGGGGTTGCGGCCCGGCTCACCGCAGGGCGTGCCGTACATCGGCGCACACCCCGCGCTCAAGGGCTTGTATGTCAACACAGGTCACTTCCGCAATGGCTTGGTGCTGGCGCCGGCGTCGGCGCGTTTGATGGCAGATCTGGTGCGCGGTGCGCCACCTGTTGTTGATCCCACGCCCTATGCCTTGGCCGCCACGCAAGATAGACTTTAATCAAACCTTCATCTTATACTGTAAAGATGCTGGGTCAATCCGACAAGTTTCCGCTAAGCCGAGAGGATGTCGCGGGGTTGCTGCGTGGTTGTGGCATCAGCCCCACGCAACAGCGCATTGAGATCGCGCAGTTGCTGCTGGAGCGCCCGCAGCACCTGTCCGCCGAACAGATACTGGTGCTGGTGAACAAGGAGCGTCCCCTTGCCTCCAAGGCCACGGTCTATAATACCCTGCGCGTGTTTGCGGAACATGGCCTGATCAATGAGGTGATCGTGGATCCGACACGGGTGCTGTATGATTCCAACATCGATCCACACCACCACTTTTACAATCTTGACACCGGCACCTTGCTGGACGTTGGTGTCGATCAGCTTGCCATCAGTACACTGCCGACGCTGCCTGAAGGCACGGTGGCGGCGGGGGTCGAAGTCATTATCCGTGTACGCAATGCCCCCGACTCACAGGCGGACGCCACGCAACACGACTAAACCGGGTCTAAAATTACAGAAGGCCGGTGTAGCTCAGTTGGTAGAGCAACTGATTCGTAATCAGTAGGTCAGAGGTTCGATTCCCCTCACCGGCACCATTCACAGCGTCACGCCAGGCGGGCGATGGCAAATACGCCGAGCATGGCCAGGGCCAGGGCCAGTTTGGCCGCGACACCCAATACCAGCCCCACGGTTGCGCCTATGCCCGCCCGCCCTGCTGCGCCGAGGTGGCGCTGGGTGGAGAGCTCGCCGATGACCGCGCCTATGAAAGGCCCGAGCAACACCCCCGGCAGACCGAAGAACAAGCCGACGACGGAGCCGATGATCGCACCCGTCACCGCGCGTGGTGACGCACCGAAGCGTTGGGCGCCGAACGCGCTGGCCACGAAGTCGGCGAGGTAAGTGAGCAGTGCCAGCACGCCCAGCACCGACAACGTGCCCCAGCCCACATAGATGAAGTCTTCGGCCCACGCCGCCATCACGAGACCCGCAAACAGCACCGGCGCACCGGGTATGGCCGGGAGCAGCAGCCCCACCAACCCGAGCACTATCAGCGCGACGGCGAGTAGCCAGAGTATGATGGTGATGGCCATGGCAGATCAGGGCGCTGACGGGAATTCCGGTTTCAGGACACGCGTGCTCGCCGGGTAGCCGGCGTCCGCTATGCCGTGTCTTTCCCGTAAAACTTGACGCTGAATTTTATTTTCTCGCGGCCCTGGGCGCGGCGGTGCAGATTGGTGTCGCGCAGGGAGTAGATGCAGCCGCAGTATTCCTGCTGGTAGAACTGTTCCTGTTTGGAAATTTCCACCGTGCGCGCACTGCCGCCGCCTTTGCGCCAGTTGAAGATCCAGTAGGTCAGGGCCGGATGGCGTGCCGCCGCGCGTTCGCCGCAGGCGTTGATCTGCACCATGTCTTTCCAGCGCGAGATGCCGAGCGAACTGGTGAAGACGGTGTAGCCATGCTCGACGGCGTAGAGCGCACTACGCTCGAAGCGCATGTCGAAGCAGGCGGTGCAGCGCGCGCCGCGCTCCGGTTCGTATTCCAGCCCCTTGATGCGCGCAAACCAGTTGTCGGTGTCGTAGTCGAGGTCAATGAACGGCACGCCGAGCTTGTCGGCGTAACGTTTGTTTTCCGCCTTGCGCAGCTCGTACTCGTGCTGGGGGTGGATGTTGGGGTTGTAGAATAAAATGCTGTAGTCGATGCCGGAGCGCGTCATCTCGCTCATGACGTCGGCCGCACACGGTGCGCAGCACGAGTGCAGCAGAACGCGTGACCCGGCGGCAGGCGGGATAAGTTTGGGGCGTTCAGTGTTCACGTTCATTCTTTCGGTCATCTCTCCAGCTTTGACAGCTTCCGATGAGGCCATCCCTGGCTAAGCGGCATCTAAATTTTTACACCCGCCAGCACATCCCTGTGCTGGCCTTCGCCGCTATGCGGCTCAGCCTCCGGTCTTGGCCATGAAGCGTACGATCTGCCCGGGTTTCTCGCGGAATTCATGCCGCTCCGGCTTGCGGGTGATGGCTTCGAGGATGGCCTCTGTGAGCGCCGCATCACTGATGCCGTTACGCAGCAAGGGCCGCAGTTCAAGCTTATCTTCCTGCCCCAGGCACAGGTACAGCGTGCCGTCGGCAGCGAGGCGCACGCGGTTGCAGGTTTCGCAGAAGTGCTGCGAGATGGGCGTGATGAAGCCGATGCGCAGCGTGGTGCCGGCCACTTGCACATAACGCGCCGGCCCGCCGCCGGGCATGACGCTGGGAATGAGCTCATATTTTTGCTCAAGCTGTTTTTTTATCACCTGCAAATCAAGATACTGATCCGTCGCCGCCCGCCCGGTGCTGCCCATGGGCATGGTTTCGATCAGTCGCAGGGTGAAGCCGTGCGCGATGCAAAACTCCACCATGTCTTCGATCTCGTCATCGTTCACGCCGCGCAGGGCGACCATGTTGATCTTGACGGGGTGCATGCCGGCGTCTTTTGCGGCCATCAGTCCGTCGAGCACGGCGCTTAGTTGGCCGCTGGTGATGTCATGGAAGCGCTGTGGCCGGAGGCTGTCGAGGCTTACGTTGATGCGTGTGACGCCCGCCTGCTTCAGCGCGTGCGCGTGTTTCGGCAACTGGGTGGCGTTGGTGCTGAGCGAGAGATCGTCGATGCCGGGCAGGGCATGCAGGCGTGCTGCGAGGTGTACCAGATTCTTGCGCAGCAACGGCTCGCCGCCGGTGATGCGTACCCGTGATACGCCAAGCTCACCGAAGATGCGCAACACACGTTCGATTTCCTCGAAGTTGAGCCAGTGCGCATGCTCCTCAAAGTCTTTAAAGCCCTGCGGCAGGCAGTAGGTGCAGCGCAGGTCGCAGCGGTCGGTGACCGACAGGCGTACATATTCGATGCGGCGGTCAAATTTGTCGATGAGTGCAGGCATGGGCGTATTTTACTCATAAACTCACAAGTAAGGTGACACTTCCCGCTACGTTCCCGCCCCCTGTTTAGGGGGCGGGACAGGGTGGGGGTAGGGTAAAACGGTATTTACTCACGAGACACAGTTATGACGGCGTCTTACAAGTTGTGTCTCGTGAGTAACCGTAGCGCAAGGTCGTAGAGATCATTTTTTTTGGCACCGCTGATGGCGGCGGCGAGCCGGGCGGCCTGTTTCACCGGGAGCTCTGTCAGCAGTGTACGCAGCAGTGTTTCGTTGTCATGCCCGGAGGCGAGCGGAGCGGGCGCACCATGCACCAGGATTACGCATTCGCCTTGCTGCTGCTGCGGGTCGGCGCTGACAAAATCATACAGTCCTTGCAGGCTGTCATTGCGAATGGTTTCAAATAGCTTGGTAATTTCGCGCGCCAGCACTGCTGTACGCGCAGCGCCGAACACGGCACACATGTCGTTGAGGCAGTCGAGCAGACGGTGCGGCGCTTCGTAAAAAATCAGGGTGCGTATTTCATGCTGCACGGCCTCGAGCTGGGTGCGCCGCGCCGCTGCGCGTGGCGGCAGGAATCCTTCAAACACAAAGCGGTCAGACGGCAGGCCAGAGGCGGAGAGCGCGGCGATGAGGGCGCTGGGGCCGGGTACCGGGCAGACCCGTATCCGTGCGGCATGCGCCGCGCGTACCAGGGTGTAGCCGGGGTCGGATATGAGCGGGGTGCCGGCATCGGAGATCAACGCCAGCGCATCGCCGCGCTGGAGCCGGGCAATCAGTTCGGCGCTGCGTTCACGTTCATTATGTTCATGCAGCGCAATGAGCGGGGTGGTGATGCCAAAATGGCGCAGGAGCCTGCCGCTGTGGCGGGTATCTTCTGCGGCGATCAGGGCCACGCCGGCCAGCGTCTCCTGTGCCCTGGCGCTGAAATCGCCAAGGTTGCCGAGAGGTGTCGCGACCACGTACAGTACACCTTGTTCGATTGACACGCTTTCCACGCTCACCAAGAGACTGCCTTGTCGTGAATGTTACACCTTTAAAGCCGGCGATGGCGTTGTGGCTGGCGCTGCTGCTGACGGGCTGCGACGGGATGCCGTTGCGTACGGCGGGCGGGCCTGCACCGCAACAGCCGCCCGCAGTGACGGTTCAGCAGGCGCAGGCGCTCGAAAGTGTCGGCGATTTTCAGCGCGCGGCGGCGGTGTGGGAACAGCTCGCCGCCGTTACGCCGCCGCCTCAACGCGATGTCTATCGCCTGGATGCGGCCCATACCTGGTTGCGTGCCGGTGAACCGCAGCGTGCGCGGGCGGTGTTGCAGATGGTTGACAGCAAAGGGCTGGCGGCGGCGGTGTGGGCGCGACGGCAGTTGATCGAGGCGCGCATCGCGCTGGCGGAAAATGACGGGCCAGCGGCGCTGGGTGCGTTGCGGGGTGTGTCTGCCCCCGTTGGGGCGCAGCCGTTGCAGGTGGAAATTCATGTGTTACGGGCCGAGGCCCATGCGCGGCTGAATCAGCATCTGGCGGCGGCGCGTGAACGTGTGGCGCTGGAGCCGCTGCTTACGGATGCTTTGGAGCGCCGTGACAACCAGCGCGCCATTGTCGCCAGTCTGGCGGATACACCCGGCGCCGAACTGGCAGAGGCGGCGCGCCACCCAGGCGATGTCCTGGGTGGCTGGGCGGAGCTGGTGCGTATCGCGCGCTCCACGGCACAGAGTTCCGTTTTCAGACAGAAAGTTGCCGAATGGCGCGCACGCCATCGCCAACACCCCGCGACCGAGGAGACGCTGGCTGCACTGCGCACGTTGGTGCTCTACGATGCAGCCGCCATTACACCGTCGCCCGGATTGTCTTCAGAGCCGGTGCTGTCTTTTCCTGCCCAGGCCGGCGTCGATGCGAATTTGCCGATAGCCTTGATGCTGCCGCTCACCGGCCCGTTGGCCGCTGCGGGCAATGCCGTGCGTGAAGGGTTTATGGCGGCAGCCAATGCGCAAGGCGCAGGCGCGTCGGTGCGTGTTTACGACGTGGGCACCGGTAGCGGCGCAGACGCGTCGCTGGAGGTGCTGTCTGTGTACCAGCAGGCGCGTCAGGAGGGTGCTGCATTCGCCGTCGGGCCTCTTGCCAAGGAGGGTGTCAGGGCGCTTTATACCTTGGGTGCGCTGCCATTGCCCACGCTGGCGCTGAACTACAACGAAGACAGTACAGCAACGCCGGACAATCTCTATGAATTCGGTCTCGCGCCGGAGGATGAGGCGCGCCAGGCCGCAGAACGAGCCTGGCTGGATGGTCGCAGCCGTGTGCTGGTGCTGACGCCGGAGGGCGAATGGGGCGAGCGCATCCTGCGTGCATTCCGCGAGCACCTGGAGCAGCTCGGTGGGCTGGTGGTTGCGCAGCAGTCCTACCCGGCTGAGGGACAGGATTTCAGCGGCCCGATTCGCAAGCTGCTGGGGTATCGCCCGGCGCCGGCCAATGACAAGCGTGCCAAGCCGTCCCGTCGGAGGGATGCAGATGCCATTTTTGCGGTAGCGCTGCCGCGGCAGGCGCGCATTATTCATCCGCAGTTGCGCTACTATTATGCCTTCGATCTGCCGGTGTACTCCACCTCGCACCTCTACAGCGGCAAGCCGGATCCGGTGGTGGACGTGGATCTGGACGGCATTCTGTTCAGCGACATGCCGTGGGTGCTGACGGATACGCCACGCAAGCCGCTGAGCGACGCGCTGCTGGCACAGAAAGGCGAGTCTTTTTATGCGCTGCGACGCCTGTATGCGCTCGGCGTAGACGCCTACCGGGTGATCGCTCACCTGCCACGGTTGCAGGGTGCGGCCTCGGAGCGGTTCGAGGGTGAGACCGGCAGTCTGCGGCTGGATGGCATGCGCCGGGTACACCGGCAGCCGATCTGGGCGCGCTTCGAAAACGGTGTGCCGCGCGTGACCGACACCGACACCGGGCCGGCACGCTGATGGCGGCAGTGCAGAACGCGCGCGCGGAACGCGGTCAACGCGCCGAAGCCGGGGCCTGCGCCCATTTGCAGCGCCAGGGGTTGCGGCTGGTGGAGCGCAATTACCGCTGCCCCAGGGGCGAGATTGATCTCATCATGCGTGACCGGGAAACGCTGGTGTTCGTGGAAGTGCGCTATCGCGCGAACAGGCGTTTTGGCGGTGCCGCCGCCAGCGTGGATACACGCAAGCAGGCCCGCGTGATCGCTGCTGCGTTACACTACCTGCAGCGGCACCCGGCGGCCGGCAGACGGCCCTGCCGCTTTGACGTGATGGCCGTTGTCCCCGGCGAGGGGGATGCTGCAATGGAATGTGAATGGATACGGAGTGCCTTTGAGGCAGGATAACGTATGGACATGGTTGAGCGCGTCAAGCACAGTTTTCACCACAGCATCGAGACCAAGCAGCAGGCGCTGGAGGTGCTGGCAGGGCCAGTGGTGCGCGCCGCCGAGATGCTGACTCAGTGCCTGTTGCACGAGTGCAAGATATTGAGCTGCGGCAACGGCGGCTCGGCGGGAGACGCCCAGCATTTTTCTTCCGAGATGCTGAACCGCTTTGAACAGGACCGCCCCGGATTGCCCGCGATAGCGCTGACCACCGACAGTTCCACGCTGACCTCGATTGCCAACGATTACCAGTTCGCCGATATTTTTTCCCGCCAGGTGCGCGCCCTGGGCCAGCCGGGCGATGTGCTGCTTGCCATCAGCACCAGCGGCAATTCGGCCAACGTGGTGAGCGCGATAGTGGCGGCGCACGACCGCGGCATGATCGTGGTGGCGCTCACCGGGCGGGATGGCGGCGAGATGGCGGGGCTGCTGGGCGAGGGCGATGTCGAACTGCGCGTGCCGTCACAATCCACGGCGCGCATCCAGGAGGTGCACTTGCTGGTTATTCATTGTCTGTGCGATCTTATCGATTGCCAGTTACTCGGACAGGAGGCTTGAAATATATGTATGCCAGAATTTTAGTGTGTGTCATGGCGGCGAGCGCCACTGTATTGCAGGGATGTGCGGGGGTGGTGGTGGCAGGCGGCGCCACAGGCGCCGCAGTGGCACATGATCAGCGTACGGCCGGTTCAGTCGTGGAGGATCAGGCGATAGAACTCAAGATTGCCAACGCGATCCGGGGCGACCAGGAGCTTGACGAGCAGAGCCATATCAATATCACAAGCTACAATGGCCTGGTGCTGTTGAGCGGTGAGACACCGGCTGAGGCTTTGCGCAAACGCGCTGAAGATCATGCGCGCAATACCCAGAAGGTGAGAAAGGTCTATAACGAGCTCGTGCTTGCAGCGCCAAGCTCGCTGGTTTCGCGTAGCGGAGACACGGTGTTGACCACCAAGGTCAAAACCCGGATGGTGGCCGAGAAGAACTTCGACGCGACGCGCATCAAGGTGGTGACGGAAAATGGCGTGGTGTATTTGATGGGGCTGGTGCGGCGTGACACAGCGGCCATCGCCACCCAGATCGCCAGCGAGACCGGCGGCGTGCAGCGGGTGGTGACGCTGTACGAGTATGTTGATTGATTAGTGGCGAGTGGCTAGTAACGAGTAAAAAGGTTTATACCTAGCCACTCGCTACTCGCCACTAGTAACTGGGGTTAGGTTACCAGCTTGAGTTTCGGTTTACTGGCGGTGTGAGCTGGCGGTGACGTCCCCTCCGGGCGTGGCGGCGGGTTGCTGCTCTCTTCGTTGTTGAATACCATGCCCTGACCGTTTTCCGCAGCATAAATACCCAGTACGGCGGACACCGGCACGCTGATGCCTGTAGCAACGCCGCCGAAGCGCGCGCTGAAGGCTATGAATTCGCTGCCCAGTTGCAGGTCTTGTGCTGCACGCGGGGCGATATTGAGCACAATGCGACCCTCTTTTACATACTGCCCCGGTACCTGTACCCCGGGCGCAGTGGCATTGGCCAGCAGGTGCGGGGTAAGGCCGTTATCCACGATCCAGCCATACAGCGCGCGCAGCAGGTAGGGCCGGCTTGAGGTCATTTCAGGTGTGGCTGTAGTGCTCACAGCATCGCTATCAAGGTGCGCGCATCTCGCGCTCAGTCTCGGTGAGGCTGGTCTGAAAGGCCTCGCGTGCAAACAGCCTTTTACCGTACTGCTCTACCGCCTTGGCCTGGGCGGGGAGGTCAACACCGTAGTGTGGCAGGCGCCATAGCAGGGGCGCCAGGCTACAGTCCACCATGGACATTTCATCGCTCAGGAAAAAAGGCTTTTGCGCAAACAACGGAGCGCTGACCGTCAGGCTCTCGCGCAAAGCCTTGCGCGTGCGTGTCGCCAGGTGCCGGTCAGGCTTGCCCTCCAGTATTTCCAGCATGCTGTACCAGTCGCGTTCGATCCGGTACAGGATAAGACGCGTGCGGGCGCGGGAAATCGGGTCGATCGGCATGAGCGGCGGGTGCGGGAAGCGCTCATCCATGTAGTCCATGATGACGGGCGAATGGTAGAGCGTAAGATCGCGGTCAATCAACACCGGCAGGGTGTGATAGGGGTTAAGCCCAGCCACTTCGGGCGGTATATTCCCCTCGGTGACAATGATGACCTCTGCGCTGATGCTTTTTTCGTAAAGCACAATACGGGTGCGATGGCTGTAAGGGCAGTCAGCTCCGGAGTACAAGGCCATTGAGGAGCGCCGGGTGGGGGCAAGCAGCGTGCGCAGATCGGTGCCGGCCTTCGCCGTGCGGGAGGGTACCTTTGCTTTTGTCATGCCATACTCCCGGGTTGTGCGCGGTTTGTCTCATGCCCTAAAATGGCGCCCGGTCAGGGTGCGCAGGGCGCAGTACCCTCAGATAATAGTGCAGTATAGCCCAGAGCGCTTGGTTTTATGCGGGTGAGGTGAGGCATTTTGCGCCCGTCTTGACATGCGTTGGGAGCTTTGCTGTAATTGAAAATCTGTCGATTAATGATAATGAGTCCGGGATGGTGTTTGAGGTGTTTGGCAGGTTGATGGGTAGGTATGACCTTAGTTGTCCGGGAGTATCGGCTTGGTCGTTGCAGGGCTGCGCAGGTCAAGTTGATGGCATGTGCCCGCGCTGTACGCGGTTGCCGCCACGGCGGCAGGGCCGCCGCACTATCGAGCTAGCAATGCCTGTCGAAGCGGTGCGATAGTCATAGCACCACTGGATCAGGACGCACAATTACCCCAGAGAGTTCAGACCGTAACAGCCTTGAATGAAGACGGCTAAGCATGCCGTCTGAGTCAGGTTTGTGCGGTTTTGGCGCAGCAGGATGTAGGAGTGGAGATTTACGCAATGCGATGGATTCAGTTGAATGGAGCGAAACGTGAGTATGCCCGGCAGGCGTGTGCTGCACTGCTGACGGCGCTTGCGCTGATGTGGGTGTTCCCGGCGCAGGCCGAGCCAGGCGCCCCGGCGAGCATCAAATACCCCGTTGCGCCCGAGGGCAGCCATGTGGGCAAGGATGTGGAGCAGCCGATAGAGTTCCCGCATGATGTTCACACCGCCGTTAACAAGATCAACTGTCTTTATTGCCACACCTATGCCCGCCGCAGCAAGGTAGCCGGCATCCCGCCCACCAGCAAGTGCATGGGCTGTCACAGCGTGATCGCGACCGACAAGCCGCGCATCAAGCAGCTCACCGAATACTGGGAAAAAAAGGAGTCGGTGCCCTGGAAGAAGGTGCATGACGTGCCCGACTTCGTGCACTTCACGCATGAAAAGCACCTGAAAAAGTTCATCTTTGATAACGAAGAGCTGGCACAGAACATGTCCGTGGACACGGTGGCCCCGGTGTGTGCGGCATGCCACGGTGACCTGCGTACCATGACCGTGGCCAAGAAGGTCAAACCCCTGACCATGGGCTGGTGCGTGTCCTGCCATGAAGCCAATGGCGGGCCAAGCGACTGCTGGGCGTGTCATAAATAAATAATCTTCTGACCTTAATTACGAGCGGCCTTGCCATGAGCGGTAACGAGATCAAACCCCACACCCCCGACACTGGCGCAGTGCAAACTGCGGGTGCCCCGCTGCCGCGCCTCAAGCGCAGGGATTTTCTGAAAATGATGGGCTGGGGCACGGTCGGCGTAACGCTTGCCGGTTGTGACCTGCCTACCACGGTTACCCTGGAAGAGGGCGAAGAGACCGTGGTGTCCTACCTTTCGCCAGAGGAATATGTCATTCCGGGCGTGGGTGTGTGGTACGCATCGGCCTGCCTGCAATGTCCCGCCGGCTGCGGCATCCACGGCAGGGTGCGCGAGGGCCGTGCGCTCAAGCTCGAAGGCAATCCTGATTCGCCGGTCAACCGTGGCAAGCTGTGCCAGATGGGCCAGTCCGGCGTGCAGACGCATTACAATCCCGACCGCCTGAGCAAGCCGCAGTTACGCAAGGACGGCAAACTCGTCGATATCAGCTGGGACGAGGCCTGGAAGGTGCTGGAAGAGAAGGTCGGCGCCGCCTCCAAAGGGCCCGGCGCACGCGTCGCCTGGTTTACCGGCACGGTGAGCGGCCATCAGGCGGTGCTCATCGGCGAGCACCTCGATGCGCTCGGCTCCAAACATCATTTCGTGCACGAGGTCATCAACAACGCCGTCGGGCGTGCGGTCAATCAGGACGTGCTGGGCGAGGCCATGCCGCGGCTGGCCCTCGACAAGGCAAAGCTGGTGCTGTCGTTCGGCGCGGATTTCCTCGGCACCTGGGTTTCGCCCACGCATTTTGCGACGGAATACGCCAAATTCCGCTCCGGTACGCGCGGTGTGCTGGTGGTGGCTGAACCCAAGATGTCGCTTACCGGCGCCAACGCGGATTTGTGGCTGGCCGTGCGCCCGGGTACCGAAGGCGTGCTCGCGCTCGGCATCGCGCATGCACTGATGCAGTCCGGCGTAGCCGTGCCGGAGGCTGCCCGTGCCGCTGTTGAATCCTATGCGCCTGCCAAGGCGGCCGAGATCACCGGCATTTCCGTGCAGCGCATCGAACAAGTGGCGGCGCTGCTCAAGCAGCACAGCCCGAGCCTTGTGCTCGCGGGCGCCACCGTTGAAGGTCAGGAGCAGGGTTATCAGGCGGCATCCGCCGTCATGCTGCTGAACGTGATGCTGGGCAATGTGGGGCAGACGATAGTGTCACGCGGTGAATTCCCGTTCCCGCAGTTGGCCCCGCGTACGGGCAATACGCGCGATCTGGTCGCGTTTGCCGCTGCGGCCAAAGACAAGGCCCTCGATGTCGCATTCTTCTACGGCGCCAACCCCGTCTACACCGCGCCGGACTCGCTCGGTCTGGTGGCAGCATTACAGAATGTCCCGTTCAAGGTGGTGCTCACGCAATTTCCGGACGAAACCGCGGCGCAGGCCGACCTCGTGCTGCCTGTCGCGTCGAGCCTCGAGGACTGGGGTACCCATGTCGCCGAATACCAGCCGGAACAGGGCGTCATCACGTTCCAGCAGCCGCTGATGGAAGGCCTGTATCCGGGCGTGCCGGGCGCGGGTGATGTGCTGCTCAAGCTGCTCAAACTGCGCGCCGCCGAGAGATACGGCACCTTTGCCGACTACTATGCCTACCTGCAGAGCGCCATCGCGGCGCTGCCGGACAGCTACAAAGAGTTCGGCATCAGCAACAAACAGTTGTGGGAGGAGACCCTGCAAAAAGGGTTGCTCAAGGTGGAGAGCGTACCGGGCAGCCTGACGGTGACTGTCGGCGCCATTACCCTGAACGAACCCAGGGCCGATGCGGAGTATCCGCTACGCCTGATTCCGTCGCCGCGTCTCGGGCTGTGGGACGGGCGCCACGCCAACATTCCCTGGTTGCAGGAGGCGCCGGATCAGATCAGCAAGGTGGTGTGGGATTCCTGGGCCGAACTGCATCCCTCCACCGCCGCCGGGCTCGGCGTGCAGGAGGGCGACGTGATCGAGGTCGCCTCCGCGCATGGCGCGATCAAGGTCAAGGTCTATGTGTTCAAGGGCGTGCACCCCGACGCGATCGCGGTGCCGCTGGGTCAGGGCCATGAGGAGTACGGCCGTTACGCCAAGGGGCTCGGCGTGAACCCGCTGAAAATCCTCAGCCCCGCAGTCGACGCCAGAACCGGCGAACTTGCGCTGTACGGCACGCGCGTCAATGCGACCCGCACCGGCGTGCACGAAGAACTCGTCAAGGAAGGCCGTAACAACATCTCGCAACGTGGCCGTAAGCTGGTGGCGACGATCACCGCCGAACAGTTCCGGCGCACCGAAGGAGTGTAATTCACATGTCTCTGGATAATCTGACAAAGGACTGGTCGCGCTACCGCAAGGGTATTGAGGAGGGCGGCTTCCATAATTACGAGCACCGCTGGGGCATGGCCATCGACCTCAATGCCTGCATCGGCTGCAACGCGTGTTCCACCGCCTGCTACGCGGAGAACAATCTCGCCGTGGTGGGCAAGGAGCGTTTTTCCAAGGGCCACTACATGCACTGGATGCGCATCGAGCGCTACTGGGACGAGGATCAGGCGCGGGAGGAGTTTCCCGATCAGGGCGCGCACTTCCTGCCCATGCTGTGCCAGCAGTGCGGCGCCGCGCCGTGCGAGCCGGTGTGCCCGGTGGCCGCGACCTACCACACGCCGGACGGCCTCAATGCGCAGGTGTACAACCGCTGCATCGGCTCGCGCTATTGCAGCAACAACTGCCCCTACCGCGTACGTTACTTTAACTTCTGGTCTTACCCGGAATCCGCCTGGCCGGAGCCGTTGAATCTGCAACTCAACCCCGATATCACGGTGCGCGACAAGGGCGTGATGGAGAAGTGCACGTTCTGCGTGCAGCGCATCCGCGTCGCCAAGGACAAGGCCAGGATGGAAAACCGCAAGGTGAAGGACGGCGAGTTCACCACCGCCTGCGCGCAGGCCTGCCCCACCAGTGCCATCCACTTTGGCGACCTCATGGACACCGAGAGTGCAGTGACGAAACTGTGGGCCAGGCACGAGGTCAAGCGTCATGACGAGCAGGGGCTTCCGGTGAGCAAGCAGCACAAGCAGAATCCCGCGCTGCGCGGTTATCGCGTGCTGGAGGAGCTCAACACGGATCCGTCGGTGATGTACCTCGAGCGCGTGCGCGAAGAGTTGGCTTAAGGGAACGCGTCATGAAAGAAACCGAACTACACCACGACAAAGACATCCGTGACGATCTCGCCTGGTCGCAGATCAACAGCGATATCCTGAAGAGCCTGGAGAATCCGCGCCGCGGCTACTGGTATACCGTGATCGGCTGCCTGGTGCTGCTCGCCATCGGCATCACCGCCGCAGTGCTGCAATACCAGTATGGCCTGGGCATGGCGAAGAACCACCCGCACATGTGGAATCTGTACATCGCCACCTTCATCTTCTGGATCGGCATGAGCCACTCCGGCACGTTGCTGTCGGCGATCCTGCACATCGTGCACGCCGACTGGCGCAAACCGATTTACCGTTTCGCCGAGGCCATGACCACCTTCTCGCTCATGACCGCCTTGCTGTTCCCGGTGATCCATCTCGGGCGGTTGTGGAATTTCTATTGGGTGATTCCCTATATCCCGGCGCGCGGCACCTGGCCCAACTTCCGTTCGCCCCTGTCATGGGACGGGTTCGCCATCATGACCTATCTCACGTCGTCGGCGCTGTTCCTGTACATCGGCATGCTGCCTGACCTCGCCATCGCGCGCGACAACACCACGGGCTGGCGTAAGAAGCTCTACAGCACCCTGTCGCTGGGCTGGTACGGCAGCGACCGGCAGTGGCGCATATTCCGCAAGGCCTACATGCTGATGGCGATCTTCCTGATCCCGCTTGCGGTGTCGGTGCACTCCATCGTGTCGTCCGACTTCGCCATGTCCATCATGCCCGGCTGGCACGTCACCACCTTCCCGCCTTACTTCGTGTCGGGCGCGCTTTACTCCGGCTGCGCGGCGATCATTACCCTGTTCATCCTGCTGCGCTATTACTTCCGCTGGGAGGAGTACATGACGCTGGCGATTCTGGAGAAGATTTGCAAGCTCACCTTCGCCATTGCCATGGTGTGGACGTACCTGAATCTGGTCGAGTTCTCCTCGGTGTGGTACGGCCATGATATCTATGCCAAGGAAGTGCTGTGGGGCAAGATGACCGGGGCTTACGCGCCGGCGTTCTGGAGCATGATGTTCTTCGGCTCGGTGTTGCCGTTCACGCTCGCCTTCCGCAAGCTGCGCCGCCACATCCCCATCATGATGGCGGTGTCCATCCTGCTCAACGTCGGCATGTGGCTGGAACGCTGGATGATCGTCTCGCCCACGTTGTCGCAGTCGTTCTATCCCTGGTCGTGGGACGTGCTGTGGCCCACCCTTACTTCGTGGGCCATTGTGCTGGGCAGCTTCGGCTGGTTCGGCCTGCTGTTCCTGACATTCGTGAAGATATTCCCGTCGGTGTCCATGTACGAGGTGAAGGAAATGGTCTACCACCGCAAGCTCGCGCGTGACAAGGGTGCCGCGCACGGCGCTGTGCATGGCCATGCGGGCGGTGCTCAACCGGCCTCCAGCCCCAGTATGAGGAAGGAGGGCGGGCCATGAAAAAGACGCGCCGCATTCTCGGTTTGTTTGGCAACTTTGATGAAGCCACGAACGCAATTTACGATATCCGCGCCAGCAAGGTAGCCGGCCTGTCAGTGGATGACGTGACGCTGATCTCGCCCATCGAACACCCGGAGGTCGAAGAGGCGCTGGGTGATCGTCCGGTGCGCGTGCAGTTTTTCACCTTCTGCGGCGGTCTGTTCGGGCTGGTCGGAAGCTGGTTGTGGATTTCATCTGCGCAGGCCACTTTTCTGGTGCAGCCGCAGGGCGGCAAGCCCGTGGTCACGCTGGTGTCGAACTTCGTGCTGAGCTACGAAATGATGATTCTGGGCGGTGTGTTGTCCACCCTGATCGGATTTCTGATCGGCGCGCGCCTGCCGTCCCGGCCCAGCACACTGTACAGTGAAAAGGTGAGCCTCGATCAGGTCGGCATTATTCTGGAGCTGGACGAAACCCAGATAGAACCGGCGAAAAATCTGTTCCGGAATCACAAGGTGCTGGAGATCAGGGAAGAGGTGATGAAATGAAAATGCGCCGACTGGTCTTTGCTGCGCTGCTCGCGCCCACGCTCGCCTATGCCTGGCCATGGTCGCAGGATATGATGGATCAGCCCAGCGTCAAGCCCCAGGAGCCCGCGCATGACGGCAAGATGATGCCGTTTCCGCACCGTTCGGTTCCGGCGCAAGGCATTCCCACGCAAGTCGCTGACCGCGAGGCTGCGAAGACACTCACCAATCCGATTCCTGCAACGCCGGCGTCGATCAAGGAAGGCCGCACGCTGTTCCGCATCGTCTGCGCCGCGTGTCACGGTCTTACGGGCATGGCGGACAGCCCGGTGAGCGACAAAATCGGCGCGATTCCGCTGACTGACGACTATGTGCAGAAGCAGCTCACCGAAGGGTGGATATTCGGTACGATCACGTTCGGCAGTGCCGTCATGCCGGCCTATGGCGTGACCCGCAGTCAGACGGGATCCAACGATCTGTCGGTCGAAGAGCGCTGGCACATCGTGAATTATATGCGCCATGCGCTGGTCAACGAGTCGGCCCCCGTGACGCAGCAGGCCAAGACCCCGTAAAACATCGCTTCCTGAATTAGTCTGAGCCATTAGATACCGGAGTTGTCATGGAAAAATTTGGAAGCTGGTCTGTACTCACCACCGATTTTCTGGTGGTACTTTACCTGGCGCTGTGCGGCGTGCTGCTCTGTTCGCTGCTCCAGATGGCGAACGCGCAGTGGCGCTTTTATGTGCGCAAGCTCGCCGTGTCGCTTGCGGCACTGTTTCCCGTCGCCTTCGTACTGTTACTGATATTGCTGTTTAACGGCGAGGCCACCTTCCCGTGGCTGAAAGACGCGCAGGAAGGTGAACAGCATCTGCCCGGCTGGCACAACTACACCTTCCTCGTGGTGCGCCAGATCGTGTGCTTCCTCATCGTTGCCGGGCTGTTCGGCCTGTTTATCAAATATCAGCACCAGAGCGAGATCGACAGTTCTCCCGCCGCACAGCGGCGCCTGCGCAACGTCGCGCTGCTGATCCCGTTTGCCTATGTGCCGTATGCGACCCTGGTGGCCTGGGATTTCGAGATGACCATGGTGCCGGGCTGGCACAGTGCGAGCTACGGCGCGTATCACTTCGTCAGCAACTTCCACGCCTTCCTCGCGTTCTTCGCGGTATTTCTGTTCTTCCTGAGCCGCTCCGGCAAGCTGGTCGCTCCGCTGCCCGAGCACGTGATGAATTATCTGGCACAGATGATATTTGCGTTCACCATTCTGTGGACCTACCTGTTCTTCACGCAATACCTGATCTTCTGGTACGGACGCCTGCCGGATAACCTTATGCGCTACAACCACATGATGTATCAGGGCTACGGCGCGTTATGGTGGACCTTCTTCACGGTGAAGTTCATAGTGCCGTTCTCCACCTTCCTGTTCACGGCCAATCGACATAATCCGGTGGTGATTACGGTCGTCGGTTCCGGCATCGTGCTCGGCACCTGGCTTGAGCGCTACACCTGGATTTCCGGCTCGGTGGACCCGAAGTTCTATCACATGCCGATGACCGCAGTGTTCGATGTCGTGGTCACGCTGGCGGTGATTGCCGTGGCGTGGTTTGCCATGCGCTGGTCGCTTACCCGCTATGGATTACTCAGGAGTCAGTAAGTAAGGCTACACTCCCGCTACGTCCCCGCCCCTTGTTTTGGGGTGAGGCCGTGAAACGGCCGAACGCCAAGCCAGGACGGCTTGGCTGGACTTTTGCGCAGAGCATGGACGGCGCAGCGCAAAAGGGGACAGGGTGGGGGTAGGTAAACAGGTTTTTATTCAGGAGTCACATCATTCATGTTGTCGTCTTACTTTGTGACTCCTGACTGATCCGCTCCTGAGACTGTCAGGCCAGCCCTGCAAGGGGTGCAGGGCGCATGCTATCATGAGCGCTGGTTTCAACGCGCCGTCAAGACGCTCACGCCATGTCCCTGCATAACGCAGCCTCCTTTATTTCCAAGGCCATACTGGCAGGCTTGGTGCTTGCCTTTGTGGTGCTCTATCTCTATCCCTCGCTACTGGATCGGCAACAGACGCCGACCGTCGTTACCAACCAGGCCCCTGCGGCGCCTGCCATGCGTGGCGTTGCATCCTACGCCGATGCGGTCGCGCTGGCTGCCCCTGCTGTAGTCAATATCAACACCACCAAGGTGGTGGCGGAGCGCAATCCGTTTTTCAATGATCCGTTCCTGCAACGCTTTTTTGGCGGTAACCCCGGCACGCGCTCACGGGTAGAGTCCAGCCTCGGCTCGGGTGTCATCGTGAGCAGCGAGGGCTATGTGCTTACCAACAATCATGTGATTGAGGGCGCGGACGATATCCAGGTGGCCCTGCACGACGGGCGCAATGCCAAGGCGCGCGTGGTGGGCACCGACCCGGAAACCGACATTGCGGTGCTGCGCATCGATCTCAAGGACATGCCTGCCATCACCATCGGCGACTCGGAGGCCTTGCGCGTGGGCGATGTGGTACTCGCCATAGGCAATCCCTACGGCGTCGGGCAGACGGTGACGCAAGGCATCGTAAGCGCCACCGGACGCAATCACCTCGGCCTCAATACCTTCGAGGATTTCATCCAGACCGACGCCGCCATCAACCCCGGTAACTCGGGCGGTGCGCTGATCGACAGCGCAGGCCGGATGATAGGCATCAACAGCGTGATCTTCTCCCGCTCCGGAGGCTCGCAGGGCATCGGCATTGCGATCCCGCTCAGCCTCGCGCAGGGCGTGATGCAGCAGATCATCAAGCACGGGCACGCCGTGCGCGGCTGGCTCGGCATCGAGGTGCAGGAGATGACCCCGGCGCTGGCGGAGTCGTTCGGCCTGACCGAGGTCGGGGGCGTTATCGTGGCCGGCGTACTGCGCGGCGGGCCTGCGGCGGAGGCGGGGATGCGGCCCGGTGACGTGGTGCTGTCGGTGAACGACAGCGCGGTGAATGATCCGGCGGCACTGATGAATGCGGTGGCCAGGATTGTGCCCGGAACCAGCGTCCGTCTGCGCGGTGTGCGCGACGGCAAGGACATCACGTTTAACCCGCGCGTGAGCGAACGGCCCACGCCGGCAACGCGCCAGCCTTAGCCGGGCGTTTCGTCCGTGCCGGATTTTGGCGCAGGGTTACCCGCCACCGGCTGAACCCCGGATGGAGTTGCGAAGGTGCGCGGGATGAGCGCAGGCGGTTGATCCTCGGGCGGCGGCTCATCCCCGTCCGCCGCCTCAACTTCTTCCTCGTCTTGCTTGCGTACATACAGGCGGGAAATCAGCAGGCCAACCTCAAACAGCAGGCACAGCGGTATCGCGAGCATGATCTGCGAGATGACATCGGGCGGGGTGAGCACCATGGCGATGACGAACGCCAGCACCACGATGTAGCGCCGCTTCTCGGCCAGTGCATCGGGCGTCACGATTCCGGCCCACACCAGCAGCACCACCACCACCGGCGTTTCAAATGAAATGCCGAAGGCGAAAAACATGCCGAGCACGAAATCCAGGTACTTGCTGATGTCCGTCATC
Organism: uncultured Gammaproteobacteria bacterium; assembly: GCA_947085325.1. GTDB lineage: Bacteria > Pseudomonadota > Gammaproteobacteria > SURF-13 > SURF-13 > JAQBXX01. The sequence continues at coordinate 35,313 of CAMTVY010000010.1, forward strand.
ACCGCCACACCTTCGGGTGCGGCCAGGGTGAAGAACGTGAATACCAGCGGGAACACCAGATAATAGGCGAAGGCCGCGCCGAGGAAAAACAGCAGTACGCTTGAGATCAGCAATGGGTAGACGAGCCGGCGCTCGTTCTTGTAGAGCCCCGGTGCGATGAACGCCCATATGTGATAAAGCACCACGGGAATGGCAACGAACAACGACAGCCAGAGTGTGAGCTTGAGCGGCGCAAAGAAAGTGGAAGTGACCTCGGTCGCAATCATGCTTGCGCCCTGCGGCAGGCGCTCCGTGAGCGGCCGGGCAATCATGGTATAGAGGTCGTTGCGGAACCAGAACAGCACACCAAACACCAGCATCACCGAACCGATCATTTTCATCAGTCGGTCGCGCAACTCCAGGAGGTGTGCGATAAGCGGGTGTGCTGTTTCCTGCGGAGCTTCTTCGCCCTCCGGTGAGGGGTTATTTTGATCCATCATGGAGTGATGTCTGTGGCGTTGATGCTGCCGGCAGGGCAGCAGTGTCGCCGGGCTTTACCTCATTATGGATCTCGCCAGCAGGATCGCCGGGAATGGCCTTGTCTCCAAGGTTGACGCCCAAGTCTTTAACGTCTGCCTCTATGCTGGAGCGGGTTTCATCGAGAATCTTCCGCAGCTCCTGCATTTCTCCCTGTTGCTGTGTGAGCAGGTTGCGCAGGTCGTCGGTTTTGAACTCACGATTCATGTCCGACTTGGCGTTGGCGATCATGCTGCGCACCTTGCCCAGCCAATACCCCACAGTGCGCGCGACTTCCGGGAGCTTTTTAGGCCCTATTATGACGAGCGCGACCACGCCAATGACGGCGATCTCGGCCAGACTGATGTCGAACATGGCGCAGCGGAGGCGAGCTTAGGAGACCTTATCCTTCTCCTTGATAACCTCGGCCTCGATCACGTGTCCTTCGGACTTCTGTACCGCTGCATTGTCTTCAGCGGCTTTGGCCGCTTCGGCGGCCTTCGCTTCATCGCTGCCTTCGCGCACCGAGTTGCGGAAATTCTTGATCGCACCGCCGATGTCGCCGCCGATGTTGCGCAGCTTTTTCGCACCGAACAGTACCAGCACGATGGCGAGGATGATGGTGAGTTGTAAGGGACTGCCTATCATGTCATTTCTCCAAAATAAACTTAGTTATTCAAAACCCCGGCAGGGGTGGGCCACCCAGTAAGTGGAGATGCAGGTGAGCTATCTCCTGACCACCTCCCGCGCCAGTATTTATGATGGTGCGGAAGCCGTTGGCCAGTCCTTGCTCGCGTGCAACGATGGGCAGCAGTCGTATCATATGCGCCATGAGCGCGTCATGCGTGTTATCCAGATCATCAAGGCTGGCCACGTGCAGGCGTGGTACAACCAGCAGGTGTGTCCGCGCCTTGGGGTGGATGTCCTTGAACACGACCACCTGCTCGTCGTCGTGTACAAGCTGGGCGGGAATCCTGCCTGCAATGATGTCGCAGAACACACACTGCGTCACCGCCCCGGCCTCCGCGCCTTTTCCTCCAGCCCGGACAATCCGAAGCGGCGCTCCAGCTCGCGCAACACCGCCTCCGGCCCCAGGCCTTGCGCCGCCAGCAACACCAGGGTGTGAAACCAGAGATCGGCGGTTTCGTGCACTACCTGTTCCGCGTCGCCGCCTTTGCCCGCAATCACGAGTTCGGTGGCTTCCTCGCCGATCTTTTTCAGGACGGCGTCGAGCCCCTTGGCATGCAGGCTCGCCACATAAGAGCTGTCCGGGCTCGCGCCTTTGCGCTCCTCAATCACCCGCGCCAGGCGTTCCAATACATCGTTCATGCAGACACCTGTGTCAGGGCGCCCATCAGGGCCTATCCGCTCATGGCGCTTCAGGCCTTATTATATATGAGGCCGGGATCCTTTAATACCGGCTCTACCGCCACCCAGCGCGTGCCCTCAAGCCGGTGGAAGAAGCAGTTGTGGCGGCCCGTATGGCAGGCGATGCCCCCCTCCTGCTCCACGCTGAGCAGCAGCGCATCGCCGTCGCAGTCGAGGCGGATATCCTTCACCCGCTGCACATGGCCGGAGCTTTCGCCCTTGTGCCACAGGCGCTGGCGCGAGCGTGACCAGAACACCGCCTCGCCCCGGCGCAGGGTTTCCTCCAGCGCCGCGCGGTTCATCCAGGCGAACATCAGCACCTTGCCGCTCGCCGTCTCCTGCACGATCGCAGGGGCAAGCCCCTGCGCGTCCCAGTGGATATCAGCTAACCAGTCGTGAGTCATGAATGGGTCTGGACGAGTTTAAAGACTGAAAGTATCAAGCAGCGAGGCGCTAAAGTCTACCCGCGCAATCAGCAATCAGGGGGGATTACCCTGCACCGCAGGAACCTCTGACTTAGTCAGAGGTTCCTTAAAGGGCAAGATGCTCTGGGCGCGCCACCGTTCACCTGTCTTGGATTAGGGCTCGTCCTGCGCCCGTCTCCATGAACTGTGGTAGCGCCATGCCGCCCGGCCGCTTCAAGAGATCTTCCAGGGTGTATTTATCCAGCACTGCCAGGAATTCGCTCAAGGCATCGTTCAGTATTCCTTTCAGGCTGCACATGGCGAAAATCGGGCAATGCGTGGTTTGCGAATTGAAACACTCCACCATGTGAAAGTTCGGTTCGGCATGCCGCACCACGTCACCGATATTGATTTCGCAGACGGCGCGCGCCAAAAACATCCCACCGCCTTTGCCACGCTGGGTACGAATATAACCATGGCTCGCCAGGTCGTGCACCACCTTCACCAGATGGTTGCGCGATATGCCATAAAACCCCGCCATCTCGGAGATGGTCACTTTGTTATCCTGACGCATGCCAAGGTACATCAGCACCCGCAAGGAATAATCGGTATATAGCGTTAACTGCATAAGGGATGCTCATCCCGCCTCACACGAAGCTGGTGAGGGAATATTAAAACAGTTTCACTTGACGAACAGCCGCACAAAGAACCGGAAAATCCACATAAACATAACATGTGTTGACAGTATACGCTTAAAGATGTATTTTCAATACATGTAATATATCGTGCGTGGCAGTAACCCCACACGCAAACAATATATAACTGTTTTTATTAACTTTTACTTCTGGAGCGGGGATAGCTCAGTGCGAGCTCAGCCTGACTATCGAGAATCGGCGCTGCTACCATCGGTGAGCCATGTGCCCAGCGACGGGGTGATTACACCGGCAAGGCGACGTATTCAAGAACGCTATGCCATGACAGACATGGCGAATGACCGGTTCAAGGAAAGCATCAGGGCGCACAGAGATGAGCACTATCAGTTGTCAAACAGCCAGAAAGGAGGAAGCACCATGCAATATCTTAAAAAAACAGGCGTTCTGACCGCACTATTAGCCGTGACAATGGTTTTTGGTGCGGCGCCCGTCTTGGCAAAAACCGTGAAGGTTACCATGCACGCGATGGAAACCACGGTGAAAATTGATAATCAAGGCACAGCGTATCCCGCCTGGACCTTTGGTGGTCATATCCCGGGGCCGGTGGTACGCGTCAGGGAAGGCGACATTGTTGATTTTGAATTGATCAACCCTGCCACCAATAAATTCAGTCACTCCATGGATTTTCATGCCGCCGTCGTTGATGTGCTGAAGGAGTTTTCCTCCGTCGCACCAGGCGAGACCAAGAGCTTCAAGTTTGAGGCCAAATACCCGGGTGTTTTCATGTATCACTGCGGCACCACGCCCATGCATCAGCACATCGCGCGCGGCATGTACGGCATTATCATTGTCGATCCCAAGGAAGGTTACACCAAACAATACCCGAAACCCGACCGCGAATATGTGCTCGTGCAGGGGCAGTTTTTCCCCAATGCCGATGACGATCATGCCATGATGGAAAATCAGGGCTGGACCAATAGCCTGATCAACGGCAAGATATTTCACTACGACCCGGTGCATGATCCGAACGCCAAACTGGCGCTGGTCGCCAAACCCGGCGAGCGCGTACGCATCTTTTATGTCAACGCCAACGTGAACATGTCGGCGGCGATTCATCCCATCGCCGGTGTTTGGGACCGCGTCTACGTCAACGGCAATCCCAGGAACACGCTCTACGGCATAGCGACCTATAATCTTGCGGTTTCCGAGGCGGTGACCCTTGACATTGTTTCGCCCAGGGATCGCCCCACCAACAATGCCATTGTCGACCATGCCATGAGTGCCGCGATGCGCGGTGCAATTACGGTATTGATGAATACGCCGGACGCCGATCCCAAGATGGGCAAGGGTGACAACATCCTGCCGCGGTAAAAGACGGTGACAACATAGAGGGGGAGCTTTTCCCCCTCTTTATTTTTGGCAATACCCAACCACTTATCGGCGTGTCAGGTCGGGTCGCGGGAATCTCTGCTCATCCTCTGAAGCTTTATATCCTGACCTCAATCCCGCATTCGGCCATGCGTTGCTTGGCCTGGGAGATGGTGTACTCGCCGAAGTGGAAGATGCTGGCGGCGAGTACGGCGTCGGCCCTGCCTTCCAGAATGCCTGCGACCAGATGGTCGAGGTTGCCGACGCCGCCGGAGGCGATTACCGGTACGCTTACCGCTTCGCTTACGGCGCGCGTGAGTGCAATGTCGAAGCCGCTCTTGGTGCCGTCGCGATCCATGCTGGTGAGCAGGATTTCGCCCGCGCCATAGTCGGCCATTTTTTTCACCCAGGCAATGACGTCGATGCCGGTGGCCTTGCGGCCGCCGTGGGTGTAGACCTCCCAGCGATTTTCACCCGGCGCCTGGCGGGCATCCACGGCGACTACGATGCACTGGGAGCCGAAGCGCTCGGCAGCCTCCCTGACGAATTCGGGGTTGGCGACGGCGGCGGTGTTGATGCCGACCTTATCGGCACCGGCGTTGAGCATGCGCCGGATGTCGCTGATGTTGCGGATGCCGCCGCCGACGGTGAGCGGAATGAATACCCGGCTGGCGACTTCTTCGACCACGTGGATCATGGTGGCGCGTTCGTCGGAGCTGGCGGTGATGTCGAGAAAGGTCAGCTCGTCGGCACCGGCGTCGTTGTAGCGTTGTGCGATTTCCACCGGATTGCCGGCATCGCGCAACTCCACGAAGCGCACGCCCTTGACGACGCGGCCTTTATCTACGTCCAGGCAGGGGATGATGCGTTTGGCTAAACCCATGAATTGTAGACCGAATGAATTCGGCCCTACCCTCGTTTTTTACTCAACTTATCGGCCAGTTTCTGGCCTGCTTTGAAATCCAGCGTGCCCTCGTAAATCGCGCGCCCGGTGATGGCGCCCATGATGCCCTCATGCGCCACCTTGCACAGTGCGCGGATATCGTCGAGGTTGGTGATGCCGCCCGAGGCGATGACGGGGATGGTTATGGCCTGCGCGAGCGCAACGGTAGATTCGATGTTGACGCCGTGCAGCATGCCGTCACGGCCAATGTCGGTGTAGATGATCGCCTCGACGCCGGCTTTCTGGAAGCGCTGGGCAAGGTCAATGACATCGTGGTTGGAGAGCTTTGACCAGCCGTCTATCGCCACCTTGCCATTTTTCGCATCCAGCCCGACGATGATGTGGCCGGGAAACTCCAGGCACATGTCGGCAACGAAGTGAGGTGTGTTGACAGCTTTGGTGCCGAGGATGACATAGCTCACGCCGGCATTGAGGTAGGTCTGAATGGTATCCTCATCACGAATGCCGCCGCCGACTTGAACCTGCAAGTCGGGATGGCTTTGGGTGATGCGGTGGATGACCTCGGCATTGACGGGCTTGCCGGCAAATGCGCCGTTCAGGTCGATGATGTGCAGACGGCGCGCACCTTCTTTCACCCAGCGGTCGGCTACCGCGAGCGGGTCGTCGGAAAATATGGTTTCATCGTCCATACGTCCCTGGCGCAGGCGTACGCATTTTCCGTCCTTAAGATCAATGGCGGGGATTAATAGCATTCCAACACCCTCGTTTTAGACAGTACCATTCCAGTGTAAAAAATTCTTGAGCAGTGCAAGGCCGTGGCGCTCGCTTTTTTCCGGGTGAAACTGCACGGCGAAGACGTTGTCGTAGGCGATGGCCGAGGTGAACTCGGCGGGATACGCGGTAAGTCCGGCAGCCAGGGTCTGATCGGACGGCTGTACATAGTAACTGTGCACGAAGTAAAACCGGCTCTGATCCGGAATATCCTGCCACAGGGGGTGGGCGCGGGTTTGCCGCACCTGGTTCCAGCCCATGTGCGGCACCTTGAGTCGTGCGCCACTGGCGTCAGTCATGTGATCGGCGAAACGCCGTACGCTGCCCTGTATCAGGCCGAGGCCGGGCCAGCCATTGTTCTCCTCGCTGTGCTCAAGCAGCACCTGCAAACCCATGCAGATGCCGAGAAACGGTTTGTTTTGCACGCACTCGCGCACCACTGTATCGAGCTCCAGCCGTTGCAGCTCGTTCATGCAGTCGCGCATGGCGCCCTGGCCGGGGAATACGACGCGCGCGGCGTTCATGATCTGTTGCGGGTCGTTGCTGACCACGACGCGCGTATTCTGCGGCGCGACATGCTCCAGCGCCTTGGCGACCGAGCGCAGGTTTCCCATACCGTAGTCGATGACAGCGACATCGTTCATGGCGAATGATTCAATAGGGCGTGCATCGGGAGTGCAGGCAGGCGAGATAGTGGGCTAGAGCGATCCTTTGGTGGATGGCAGCTTCCCCTGCATGCGCTCATCACGCTCGACGGCCATGCGCAGTGCACGTCCGAACGCCTTGAATATGGTCTCGGCGATGTGGTGTGCGTTCTTGCCGCGCAGGCAGTCGATGTGCAGCGTGACCATCGCGTGATTGGCGAAGCCCTGGAAAAACTCGTGCAGCAGATCGACATCGAATTCGCCGATGCGCGCGCGCGGATATTCGACGTGGTAGTCGAGGCCGGGACGGCCGGAGAAATCGATGACTACGCGCGACAGCGCTTCGTCCAGCGGCACGTAGGCGTGACCATAACGGCGGATGCCCTGTTTGTCGGGGAGCGCCTTGGCGAACGCCTGACCCAGGGTGATACCGATGTCTTCCACGGTGTGGTGCGCGTCGATGTGCAGATCACCCTGCGCCTGGATGTCGAGATCAATCAGGCCATGACGGGCAACCTGATCGAGCATGTGGTCAAGAAAGCCGATGCCGGTGTGCAGGCGCGATGTCCCGTTACCGTCCAGATTGACCGTAGCCTCGATGCTGGTTTCCAGGGTACCGCGTTTTATGCTCGCTTTACGCTGAGACATGGGGGTCTGTGGTGTTGGATAACTGTGGGTTAATTATAACAGCGATGCTGGTTGCGTACACTCAGGGATTTTCGGGTGCCAGCGCTGCGCGCAGTGCGCTGGTAAAGGCCTCGTTTTCCCGTGCCGTGCCAACGGTAACGCGCAGACAGTCTTGCAGCGCGGGGCTCGATGCATGCAGATTTTTGATCAGTATGCCGGCCTGCTTGAGGGCCTCGAACAGTACAGGGCCGCGTCCGGACGCGGCGCGGAACAGTATGAAATTGGCCTGGCTGGGGTAGGCCGTGATGCCGGGCAGCGTCTGCAGCTCGCGCAGCAGCAGTTCGCGCGCATTGCGGATGCGGGTGGTTTGCTCATCCAGCAGGGCGGAATGCTCAAGCGCAAATGTCGCGCTGATCTGTGTCAGTACGTTGATGTTGTAGGGCAACCGTAGCTTGTTGAGTTCATCCAGCCACAGCGGGGAACCGGCCAGCAGCCCGAGACGCAGTCCGGCCAACCCCATTTTCGACAGGGTGCGCATGACCAGCAGGTTCGGGTAGTGCGGCAGTTGCGGCATCCAGCTCCGCGCCGCAAAGGCATGGTAGGCCTCGTCCAGCACCACCAGACCGGGGGCGGCCTCGATCACTGCGCGCACGCTGTCATCGTCAAACAGGTTACCGGTGGGGTTGTTGGGGTAGGCGAGGAATATTACGGCAGGCTGATGCTGTTCGATGGCGCGCAGCATCGCGGCGCGATCCAGCGCGAAATCATCTGCCAGCGGCACGCCGACATAAGTCATGGCGGCAATATCCGCAATGATGCGGTACATGGCGAAGCCCGGTTCCGGTGTCAGCATGACGCGCCCGGGGCCGCTCAACGCCAGCGCAATCATCTGGATCAGTTCATCCGAGCCATTGCCGAGCAGCACGGCGCAGCCCTCCGGTACTGCCATGCCGGTTTTGAGGCTGGCGCACAGTGCGTGTGGCGCCGGGTCGGGGTAACGGTTGAGTGACGCATCACGCAGCCGGGCAAGCCAGGCGTCGATGATCTCCGGTGGCCAGGTGTACGGGTTTTCCATCGCGTCGAGCTTGATCAGCCCGCGCGCATCGGGCACGTGATAGGCGGAGAGATCGCGTATCTCGGGGCGAATGAGTTGTGCCACTTTCTCGGAGATGGGTTTTTTCATAAATAGATACAAGGTACAAGGTACAAGATACAAGAAACGGGAAGCCGCATAAGCATTAATTTTTCCCTTGTATCTTTTCTCTTGTATCTGTAGTTATTCGATATTCCGCCGACCGCGCGTGCGCCGTCAGCCCTTCGCCGTGGGCCAGTACGGAGGCTATTTTACCGAGCTTTGCCGCACCGCTGGCCGAGCACTGGATCAGGCTGCTGCGTTTCTGGAAATCATACACGCCGAGCGGTGAACTGAAGCGCGCCGTGCGTGACGTGGGCAGCACATGGTTCGGCCCCGCGCAGTAATCGCCGATGGCCTCGGGGGTGTAGTGGCCCATGAAGATCGCGCCGGCGTGACGGATGCGCGTGGCCCATTGTTCGGCGTCATCCAGCGCCAGTTCCAGATGCTCGGGCGCGATAAAGTTGGCGATCTCAATGGCCTCGTCGAGGTTGCGCACCTGGATCATCGCGCCTCGCGTCTCCAGCGAGCGGCGGACGATATCGGCGCGCTCCAGCGTGGGCAGCAGAAGCTCGATGCTCGCCGCCACCTGGTCGAGAAATGCGCCATCGGGGCTGACCAGCAGCGCCTGCGCCTGCTCGTCGTGCTCGGCCTGCGAGAACAGATCCATGGCGATCCAGTCGGGGTTGGCCGAGCCGTCGCTGAGCACCAGGATTTCAGACGGGCCTGCAATCATGTCGATGCCGACGGCGCCGAACACCAGGCGCTTGGCGCTGGCGACGTAGATGTTGCCGGGGCCGACGATCTTGTCCACGCGCGGTACGGTCTCCGTGCCGTAGGCCAGTGCGGCCACCGCCTGCGCCCCGCCGAGGGTGAATATACGGTCAATGCCCGCTACCGCAGCGGCGGCCAGCACCAGTGCATTGACGACACCGCGCGGCGTCGGTACCACCATGATGAGTTCGCCCACGCCCGCAACCTTGGCGGGCAGCGCGTTCATCAGCACCGACGAAGGGTAGGCCGCCTTGCCGCCGGGCACGTACAGGCCGACGCGATCCAGGGCGGTGATCTGCTGGCCGAGCAGGGTGCCATCGGCTTCGCGGTATGACCACGACTGCATTTTCTGGTGCTCGTGGTAGGTGCGGATGCGCTCCGCCGCCGTCATCAGTGCGTCATGTTGCGTCTGCGGCAATGCAGCGAGCGCTGTCTGCATGCGGGTCTTGGAGATTTCCAGTTCGCCTACAGAGGCGGCGTTGAGCTGGTCAAAGCGCGCGGTATATTCAAGCAGTGCTGCGTCGCCGCGCGCGCGCACCGTATGCACGATCTCGCGCACGCTGCGTTCGATGCCTTCATCCGCAACATCCTCCCAGGCAAGCAGCCTGTCCAGTTGTGCGTGGAAGTCGGACTGGCTGCTGTCCAGACGTTTCATGCGGATTGCCGGGCGGCTGTCTCTGCGACTGCGGCCGCAAGCTGCGCCACGAAGTGTTTGATGCGGACGTGCTTCATTTTCATCGAGGCCTTGTTGACCACCAGGCGCGCGCTGATATCGGCGATGTGCTCCAGCGGTTGCAGGCCATTCGCTTTCAGCGTGTTGCCGGTATCGACCAGATCGACGATGCGGTCGGCCAGGCCGACCAGCGGCGCCAGTTCCATTGAACCGTAGAGCTTGATGATTTCCACCTGCATGCCCTGTGACGCGTAATAGCGGCGGGTCACGTCGGTATACTTGGTGGCAATGCGCAGGCGCCGCGTGTGGTTAACGGGCTCCTGTTTGCCGGCCACCATCATGCGGCAGCGTGCAATGTTGAGATCAAGCGGCTCATACAAGCCGTCGCCGCCGTACTCCATCAGCACATCCTTGCCTGCCACGCCGATATCCGCCGCACCGTATTCAACATAGGTAGGTACGTCGGCGGCACGGATGATCACCAGCTTCACGTCGTCCAGATTGGTGTCCAGCACCAGCTTGCGGCTGGTATCAGGGTCGTCCAGGGGCGTAATACCGGCGTGCGCGAGCAGCGGCAGCGTCTCCTTGAAGATGCGGCCTTTTGACAGCGCAATGGTCAGTATGTCGCTCATGTTAGTGCTGGTGCTGGTATTCTGCTGCCTCGTAGCAACGGGATGTCGGGGGGGAAGATACAAGGCACAAGATACAAGGGAAAAACTAAAAAATCACATATATTTTCATGAATTTTACTTGTATCTTTCCCCTTTTCCCTTGCACCTTTCCCCTGTTTTTAACCCGGCACACGGTGGATGGTGGCGCCGAGTTGTGTGAGTTTTTCTTCAATGCACTCATAGCCACGGTCGATGTGATAGATGCGATCCACGACGGTGACGCCTTTCGCTACCAGGCCCGCCAGTACCAGGCTGGCCGAGGCGCGCAGGTCAGTGGCCATGACCTGGGCAGCCGTGAGGCCGGTTACGCCCCGGATAGTGGCCGTGTTGCCTTCAAGGCTGATGTCGCTGCCCATGCGCTTCAGCTCGTGTATGTGCATGAAGCGGTTTTCGAACACGGTTTCAGAGACGGTGCCGGTGCCATCGGCAATGCTGTTGAGCGCGGTGAATTGCGCCTGCATGTCGGTAGGGAATGCGGGATAGGGCGCGGTGTGTATGTCTACCGCCTTTGGCCGCCGTCCCTGCATGTCGAGCTCAATCCAGTCCTCGCCGGCGTTAATCGTGGCGCCCGCCTCGCACAGTTTTTCCAGCACGGCATCCAGCAGGCCGGGGCGTGTGCCCTTGAGTTTCACATGCCCGCCAGTGATTGCCGCAGCGACCAGATAGGTGCCGGTTTCAATGCGGTCGGGCAGCACGCTGTAGCGGGTGCCGGACAGGTGCTCAACGCCCTCGATCGTGATGATGCTGGTGCCTGCGCCGCTGATGCGGGCGCCCATACTGATCAGGCAGTTGGCGAGATCGACCACTTCCGGCTCAAGGGCTGCATTTTCAATCACCGTGGTCCCCGCTGCGAGCGTAGCTGCCATCATCAGGTTTTCGGTGCCGGTGACGGTGATCTTGTCCAGCACCAGATGTGCACCATACAGGCGCTTGGCGCTGGCACGGATATAGCCGTTCTCCACCGTGATTTTCGCTCCCATCGCCTCCAGGCCCTGGATGTGCAGGTTGACCGGGCGCGGACCGATGGCGCAACCGCCGGGCAGAGAGACGTCGGCGCGACCGTAGCGTGCCAGCATCGGCCCCAGCACCAGAATCGACGCGCGCATGGTTTTCACCAGCTCATACGGCGCATAGAGTTTCTTGATCGGACGCGCATCCACTTCGATGTTGAGGCGCTCGTCCACGGTCAGGTGCACACCCATGCTGCCCAGCAACTCCATGGTGGTGGTGATGTCATGCAGGTGCGGGACATTGCACACCGTCAACGGAGTATCAGAGAGCAGCGTGGCGGCAAGTATCGGTAATGCCGCATTCTTGGCACCGGAAATGCGGATTTCGCCGCGCAGCGGTTGGCCGCCGGTAATGATTAATTTATCCATGATGTTGGAACGCGCAACAGAAGACAGGATGTGGCACCCGCCACTGCCGTTGGCGGGTGGTCATGTACGCTGCTTGGCCTGCCACTCGGCGGGAGTGTGGGTGCGCAGGGCGAGGGCATGAATGGCCGAGTGCATGCTGTCGCCGAGTGTGGCGTAGACCAGGCGGTGTTGCTGTACCGGGGTTTTGCCCTGAAAGGCGGCGCTGACCACGATGGCCTCAAAGTGGCTGCCGTCTTCGCCGCTGACCTGTGCCTGGCTGTCCGGCAGTCCGGTTTCGATCATGCGTTTGATGGTTTCAGCATCCATAGTGGCGGCCTGCAATGGGGCACTGGTTAGATGTTAGAGAAAGACCATCCCCGGTCTTTGCTCTAACGCGAAAACGAAAAAAATGGTCGCTCCTGCGTATCCATGCGCCCGCGACATTCGTGCTTCCTGCACAGCATGATTTTTCTTTTTCTTCATTTTTCAAAGACCTTTCGTCTTTGAAAAATGGCGGTATATCCCTATACCGCGCTAGCAGCGTGCTTGTCAGCACTCTGCCAGCATACCGGTTAAGCGCGGATTTTGTAACCTTTTTGCAGCAAAAACAGGCAGGCGGCGCTGATCATTACCGCAAAACCGGCGGTAACGGTCAAGCTCAGCAGCGGCGCGACATCGGAGACGCCGAGCATGCTGTAGCGGAAGCCGTCGATCATGTAGAAAAACGGGTTCAGGCGCGACGCCTCATGCCACAACGGCGGCAGGTCATGAATGGAATAAAACACGCCGCTCAGAAATGACAGCGGGACGATGATGAAGTTTTGCAGGGCGGAAAGCTGTTCGTAGGTGTCGGCCAGAATCGCCACCACGATGCCGAGCGCGCCCAGCACCAGGCTGGCCAGCAGTGCGAAGGCGATCATGCCGCCGATATGTGCGATCTGCAGGTCGGTGAATGCCAGCGCCGCCAGATAGACGCCCACGCCCACCAGCAGGCCGCGCAGTATGGCCGCCCCCACGTAGGCAAGATAAAGCTCGGCACTGGAGAGTGGCGCCAGCAACACAAACACCAGGCTGCCGTTGACCTTGGACTGAATCAGGCTGGAGGAGGTGTTGGCAAAGGCATTCTGGATGATCGCCATCATGACCAGGCCGGGCACCAGAAAGGCGGTGTAGCCGATACCGTCGTAGACCTGCACGTGATCGGTCAGCACCTGTTGAAAGATCAGCAGGTACAGGAGCGTAACCGTGATGGGCGTGAGCAGTGTCTGCACCGTAACCTTCAGGAAACGCCAGACTTCCTTCCAGAACAGGGCCAACAGGCCGCGTGGGTTGCTGAACGCATGTGTCGTCATGGGCGGCCAGCCGTGGACGGAGCGGTAATCTGGAGGAAGACTTCTTCCAGCCCCGGCTCCTGGGTGTAGAGATCGGTGATGCTGAAACCGGCGTCACGCAGCGTGTCGAGCACAGCTGCGATGGAATCATGTTGCTTGTGCAGGCGCAGCTTGATGTGCTGCGCTTCACGCGTGACCAGCAGCGGCGCCAATGCGGGCGGCAGGGGCCGTTCGCCGTCATTCACGCTCAGGCACAGCATGCGGTAGGGGTGGCGCTGTAACAGCGCGGTCTTGCTGTCGAGTGCCGCCAGCCGTCCGTGGTCGAGGATGGCGATGCGGTCGCACAGGGCTTCGGCCTCGGCGAGATAGTGCGTGGTCAGCACTACGGTGACGCCTTCGCGGTGCAGGCGGCGGGTGAACTCCCACAGCATGCGCCGCAGTTCGGTATCCACCCCCGCCGTGGGCTCGTCCAGCACCAGCACCTGGGGCTTGTGTACCAGGGCCAGTGCGATCAGTACGCGCCGCTTCATGCCGCCGGACAGCGCGTGAATGCTGGTGTCGGCCTTGTCTGACAGACTCAGTGTGGCCAGCAGTTCATCGATCCATGACGCATATTCGCGACCGTGGCCAAAATAACCGGCTTGCAGGCGCAGCACCTCGCGCACACTGAAGAAGGGATCGTAGAGCAACTCCTGGGGCACGACGCCGAGTGCATGACGCGCTGCGCGGTAGCCCCGGACGACATCATGGCCGAGGATGGCAGCCTGGCCGGCATCGGCCCGGGTCAGGCCGGCGAGAATGTTGATGAGCGTGGATTTGCCGGCGCCGTTCGGCCCGAGCAGGCCGAAGAATTCGCCGCGCGCGATGCTGAAGTCCACGCCTTGCAGCGCGTGCACTGCAGGGTAGTGTTTGTGGATGTTGGTGATGATGACAGCAGGGTTCATCGAGACTCATGTGCGGCGCCGTAGGGGTGCACGCGCGGAAAGGTTGCAAAGGGAAGGCGCGCTGCCTGATTAAGCCGGCTGGCTGGGCGCTTCACGGTCGGACAGCGGCAGCACGGCCTCTACCCCGCTGGCCTTGGCGATCGCCAGCAACTGCTGCGGGATGGCCTGAAAGCGCAGGTCTTTACTCTGGCGGCGGGCCTGACGCAGCCACTCCACCAGCAGGGCCAGACCGGCACTGTCGGTGCGCTCGACACGGCTGAGGTCGAGTACCAGTGTCGCCTCGCTGCTGCCGAACAAGGTGTCGCCCTCAAGATATACCTGCGGCACCGTGGCGAAACTCAGGTCGCCTGCGAGCTGGAAATGCCCTGCATTGCCGGAGATGGGCGTGATGGCGCTCACTGGGCGGCGGCGTGATTGATCGGTGTGCCGGCTGCCGTGTCCTTGTCTTTTTGCTGGTTGCGCGTGGCGAGCTTGTCGATCAGCGCGTCCAGCCCGCCTTGCCGGATCTCGTTGGAGAACGTCGAGCGGTAGTTGGCAACCAGGCTTACGCCATCAATGGTGACGTCGTACACCTTCCACTGGTTATTTTTACTATACAGGCTGTAGTGCACGGGAATGGAGGGTGCGCCGGGCGTGCGTATCTCGCTCCTGACGGTGGCATCATCGGCGGCGGCCTCACCCTTGAACGGCAGATAGATGATTTCCTGATCGCGGTATTCGGCCATCGCGGTGGCGTAGGTGCGCACCAGCAAGGCGCGGAACTCCGGCACAAAGCGGGCTTTCTGGGTGTCGCTCGCGGTGCGCCAGTGCTTGCCGAGCACCCAGCTCGACATGCGCTCAAAATCAAAGTGAGGCAGGATAATTTCCTCCACCAGCGGGTAGAGACGCGCAGGATCGGCCTTGATCACATCGCGCTCGGCCTTGAGGGCGGCGATCATGCGATCCGATGCCTGTCGCACCACGTCTTGCGGGAGGGTGTCAGCGTAAGCCGTGCTGCCCGCCGTGCTTGCAGCGACGGTCAGTAGTCCGGCCAACAGTGTTCTTGCTACCAGCATCATGTCAGTGTGCTCCGGTAAAGGTGTTGGTTGCGCAACTGCTCATTATAGTGCAAATAGCGGTTATGGACTATTTTGGGAGGGGCCTTCCTGGGCCTTGCTGAACAGGAACTGGCCGATGATCTTCTCCAGCACCAGCGCGGGCTGGGTGAGCCTGATTTCGTCGCCCGCCTTGAGCGCCTTGACATCGCCGCCAGGCTCCAACGCTACGTATTGCTCACCCAGCAGGCCGGAGGTAAGAATGCTAGCGCTCGTGTCGGCGGGAATGTCGGTGTATTCCTTGTTGATATTGAGCTTGACCACGGCCTCGTGCGTGGTGTGGTCGATGCCGATGTTTCCCACGCGCCCCACGCGCACGCCCGCAATGCTGACCGGTGCGCCCACCTTGAGGCTGCCGACGTTCTCAAACTTGGCGACCAGTTGATAACCGGTGTCGTCGGTGAAGGCGGTGAGGTTGCTCACCTTCATGGCGAGCACGAACAGTGCGGCCAATCCCGCTGCCACGAACAGGCCCACGGCAACTTCTATCGTCCTCGTCTGCACCATAGCTAAAAGCCTCCGAACATTAACGCAGTCAATACAAAATCCAGCCCCAGTACCGCGAGCGAACTGTTCACCACCGTACGCGTGGTGGCGCGGCTGATGCCTTCCGACGTCGGCGTTGCATCGTAGCCCTCGAACACCGCGATCCAGGTGACCACGAAGCCGAATACCACGCTTTTGATGACACCGTTCATGATGTCTTCCTGCAGGCTGACTTTGGACTGCATCTGCGACCAGAACGAGCCGTCATCCACGCCCAGCAGCCCCACGCCGACAAAATAGCCGCCGAACACGCCCACTGCGCTGAACATCGCCGCCAGCAGCGGCATGGCGATAAAGCCGCCCAGCAGACGCGGTGCGATCACGCGCGCCAGCGGATCCACCGCCATCATTTCCATGGCGGACAACTGCTCCGTCGCCTTCATCAGGCCGATCTCCGCCGTGAGCGCGGAGCCCGCGCGTCCCGCGAACAGCAGCGCCGCGATCACCGGCCCCAGTTCGCGCACCAGCGACAGCGCCACCAGCACGCCGAGCGATTCCTCGGCGCCGAAATCCACCAGCGTATTATAGCCCTGCAGGCCCAGCACCATGCCGACAAACAGGCCGGACACGATAATGATGACCAGCGACAGCACGCCAGTGGCGTAGACCTGTTGCAGCGTCAGGCGCGGGCGCAACAGCAGCGCAGACAGGCCGGTGAGCACCTGCATTAAAAACAGGAATCCGCGCCCGAGACGCTCGAAGCGCATCAGGCCCCAGCGGCCCAGGGTTTGCAGTTGGTTAATCATGGCGCGGCCCCGGGGTGATTATTCAGCAGCTCTTCCGCGTAATCCGCCGCCGGGTAGTGGAACGGCACCGGGCCGTCCGCCAAACCCTGCATAAACTGCCGCACCCAGGGCGAGTCTGAGTGCGCGAGTTCCTCGGGCGTACCGTGGCCGATCACCTTGCCGCCGGAGAGCACATAGATGTAATCGGCGATGGTGGCGGTTTCATGCACGTCATGCGAGACGATGATGCTGGTGAGCCCAAGCGCTTCGTTGAGCGCATGGATCAGTTGCACGATGGTGCCGAGCGAGATCGGGTCCTGCCCGGTGAACGGCTCGTCGTACATGATCATCATCGGGTCGAGCGCGATGGCGCGTGCCAGCGCCACACGCCGCGCCATGCCGCCGGAGAGTTCGCTCGTCATCAGGTGCCGTGCGCCGCGCAGGCCGACCTGGTGCAGCTTCATCAACACCAGATCGCGGATCAGGGTTTCGGGCAGGCGCGTATGCTCGCGCAGCGGAAAGGCCACATTGTCGAATACATCGAGATCGGTGAGCAGGGCACCGCTCTGAAACAGCATGCCCATGCGCTTGCGCAATTGATATAGCGCGCCGCGCCCGAGCTGTGGCACCGACTGGCCGTCCACCGCGATGCTGCCCGCGAGCGGACGCAACTGGCCGCCAATCAGGCGTAGCAAGGTGGTCTTGCCGGTGCCGGAGGGCCCCATGATGGCGGTCACCTTGCCGCGCGGGATGTCGATGTCCACGCCGTCGAAGATCATGCGTTCGCCGCGCGCAAAGCGCAGGCCGCGGATCTTCACCAGGGGCTCGTGATCAGTGGTATCGGGGGTGTCTGGCATGGGCCGGTGGCGGCAGGGGGTCATGTATTACCAACAGCATCTAAGTATCCGGAACGGGCCTGTGGAAGTCAACTTGGGCTGAGGCCGGATGCCTGGGCGCTCGACGGGTACAGGTGGCGCGGATACACTGGCTGGCATGCATTCCAATGCCAAGCCGGAAACGCAGCGCCTGTCGAGCGGGGTAACGTTTGCCCTGGTGTTCGCGCTGGGCGCCGCCTTGGGTGTAGTCGGCGCCGGGTTGGGCGTGCGCTGGGGCTGGTGGACGTTTGGTGCCGGTTTTTCGATACTGAAATACGCGGCGGCAGGAGCCTTGATCTCAGTGCCGCTGTCGCTGCTGGGGTTGTGGTTCGTGGCGCAGCGTGGTCTGCGCGGGCGGGGCTGGGCGGCGGTAGCGCTGGCGACCGGTCTGGCCGGGGTGTGGGTGCCGCTGCATACGCTCTACAGCGCCCGCGGTCTGCCCATGATTCATGACATCAGCACCGATCTGGGCGATCCGCCAGCGTTCGTGGCCGTGCTGCCGCTACGCGCCGGGGCCTCGAATTCCGCAGACTACGGCGGTGCAACAGTCGCCGCACAACAAAAGAAGTTTTATCCGGATATCAGGCCGCTGACACTGGCAGCGCCGCCGGCGCGGGTGTTTCCGCTGGCGCTGGCCGCAGCGCAGGCGATGGGGTGGGAGATTGTTGAGGCCAACGAAGCTGCAGGCCGCATTGAGGCAACGGCCACCACCTTCTGGTTCGGTTTCAAGGACGATGTGGTGGTGCGTCTCACCCCGGCAGGGGCAGGCAGCCGTATCGATGTGCGCTCCCTCTCACGCCTGGGCGTGAGTGATCTGGGGGCCAACGCACAACGGATACGGGACTATCTGGAAAAGCTGGGGAACAGCGGTGTTTAAAGCGCGTGCAACCGGGTGTTCAGACGGCTCTTGTGGCGTGCGGCCTTGTTCTTGTGGATGAGGCCTTTGCGGGCCGTGGTGTCCAGTTCGGAAACCGCAGCTTTGTAGGCTGTGCTGCCGCGTGCCTTGTCGCCGGAGGCAATCGCCTGAACAGCTTTTTTGACACTGGTGCGCAGCGACGAGCGCTGGTCGACGTTGAGCTGGCGGTGCTTTTCCGCCTGACGCACGCGCTTTTTGGCTTGTAAGGTGTTGGCCAAGGTATATCTCCTGAATTCTGAACGCAGTATTATCCGAATTTGCAGCGTGCGCGTCAATGTGCGATTGGCGCTGAGGCCCTGTTTTCTGCGATAATTCGACCACTTAACGGTTATCAAAAACCCGGTCAGGGCATTGCGCTGAGCAAGAATCTACTCAAATCCACCGCCACTGTGGGCGCCGTCACCCTGATATCGCGCGTTCTGGGGTTTGTGCGCGACATGGTGATCGCCCGCCTGTTTGGCGCCGGCAGCGGCGCCGACGCCTTTTTCGTGGCGTTCCGCATCCCCAATTTCTGGCGCCGGTTGTTTGCCGAGGGCTCGTTTTCACAGGCCTTTGTGCCCATCCTCACGGAATACAAAACCCAGCGCAGTCACGCAGAGGTGCAAGAACTGGCCGACCGTGTCACCGGCACGCTGGGCGTGGTGCTGTTTGGCATGACGCTCATCGGTGTGGTGGCGTCACCGCTGGTGGTCATGCTGTTCGCCCCCGGCTTTCTCGACGAGCCGGATCGCTACGGTATGACGGTTGAGATGCTGCGTATCACCTTCCCCTATCTCCTGTTTGTGTCGCTGGCGGCGCTGGCGAGCGGTGTGCTGAACACCTACGGGCGCTTCGGCGTGCCCGCGTTCACGCCGGTGTTTCTCAATATCGCCATGATAGTGGCGGCGATCTGGCTCGCGCCGCATCTGGAAAATCCGATCACGGCGCTGGCCTGGGGCGTGTTTTTCGGCGGCCTGATTCAACTCGCGTTCCAGTTGCCGTTTCTGAAAAAGATACACCTGCTGCCGCGCCCGCGCTGGGGCTGGAAGGACAGCGGCGTGCGGCGCATCGTGAAGCTCATGATCCCGGCGCTGTTCGGCGTATCGGTGACCCAGATCAACCTGCTGGTTGACACCCTGATTGCTTCGTTTCTGGTGGCAGGCAGCGTGTCGTGGCTGTATTACTCAGACCGCCTGGTGGAGTTTCCGCTCGGCGTGTTCGGCATCGCGCTCGCCACGGTCATCCTGCCGGCGCTGTCGCAGAAGTACACCGAGGCCGCGTCGGCGGAGTTCTCGCGCACGCTGGACTGGGCGCTGCGCTGGGTGGTGCTGATAGGCACGCCTGCGACTGTCGGGCTGCTGCTGCTTGCAGGCCCGCTGCTGATTACCCTGTTTCAGTACGGCGAGTTCAGCGCGCACGACGCGGAAATGTCCACACGCAGTCTGATGGCCTTCAGTGTCGGCCTCACGGCGTACATCTCCATCAAGGTGCTGGCGCCCGCGTTTTATGCGCGCCAGGACACGAGCACGCCGGTGCGCATCGGCATTATTGCCATGCTCTCCAACATAGTGCTGAACGCGGTGCTGGTGTTTCCGCTCCAGCACGCGGGGCTTGCGCTTGCCACCGCTTTGGCGGCGTTTATCAATGCGGGTCTGTTGTATCGCGCGCTACGCCGGCAAAGCGTTTACCAGCCCCAACCCGGTTGGGTTAAGTTCTCTGTGCGCGTGCTGGCGGCGAATGTGGTGATGGCGCTGCTGCTGTGGTTTGGCGCGGGTGCGGTGCAAGACTGGCTGGCGTGGCCGGCGCTGACGCGGGCGGCGCATCTGGCGCTGCTGGTCGGCGCGGGTGCATTGGCGTATCTGGTGTCGCTGTATCTTGCCGGTGTGAAGCTAAAGGAATTTTTCAAGCCCGCTGTGGAACAGCTTGAGCACGGGAAGGCCAGCTGATGGAGATTGTGCGCGGCCTGTACAATTTGCGCGCCGGTCACCGGGGCTGTGTGGCGACCATCGGCAATTTCGACGGTGTGCACCTGGGGCATCAGGCAGTGCTGGGGCAGCTGGCGGAGAAGGGCGCCGAGCTGCACCTGCCTACGGTAGTGGTGACCTTTGAGCCGCAGCCACGGGAGTATTTTTCTCCACAAGCACCTCCCCGGCTGACGCGCTTCCGCGAAAAGATGCAGGCACTGCGCCGGTTTTCGGTCGACCGCGTGGTCTGCCTGCGCTTCAATAAACAGCTCGCAGACATGGCGGCGCAGGATTTCATCAAGACGCTGCTGGTCGATGGCCTCGGTGTGCGTTATCTGGTGGTGGGTGACGACTTCCGCTTCGGGCATCAGCGGCGCGGCGATTTCGCCCTGCTGCAGGCGGCGGGCAGGCGGCACGGCTTCGAAGTTGTTAATATGCATAGCTTCAGCGTCGCCAACGTGCGCGTGAGCAGCACGCGCGTGCGCGAGGCGCTGGCGCAAGGCAATTTTGCGGCGGCGGAACAGTTGCTGGGGCGGCCTTACCGCATGTCGGGCCGGGTCGCGCACGGCGACAAGCGCGGGCGCGAGATGGGTTTCCCTACCGCCAACATCCACCTGCACCGCCAGGCTGCGCCGTTGCAGGGCGTGTTTGCGGTGGAAATGTTCGGCATCCACGGCGAGCCGGTGGCGGGCGCGGCCAATGTGGGCACGCGGCCCACGGTCGGTGGCACACGTTGCCTGCTGGAAGTGCATCTGCTGGACTTTAATGAAGACATCTACGGCTGCCATGTGCAGGTGGAGTTTCTGCACAAGCTGCGTGATGAGGTGCGCTATGATTCGCTGGATGAATTGAAAAGCGCGATAGCCAGGGATTGCGAACAGGCGCGTGAATTTTTTCGGAATGATTGCTCACGTTAGCATGAAAAATCTGAACGCAAAGACGCCAAGACGCAAAGATTTGGATTTTCCTGGCGTCTTGGCGACTTTGCGTTGAGTCTTTAAGATTTAGATAAGGGGCTGGTAGTGACCGATTACAAAAACACACTGAATTTGCCGCAGACGGACTTCCCCATGAAGGCCAGTCTCGCTACGCACGAGCCGAAAATCCTGCAACGCTGGCAGGAGATGAATCTCTACGCAAAGCTGCGCGCGCAGGGCAAGGGCCTCAAAAAGTTCGTGCTGCACGATGGGCCGCCGTATGCCAACGGCGACATTCACATCGGCCACGCGGTAAACAAAATCCTCAAGGACATCATCGTCAAGAGCAAGACCCTGAGCGGTTTCGATGCGCCCTATGTGCCGGGTTGGGATTGCCACGGCCTGCCCATCGAGCTGATGGTGGAAAAGAAAATCGGCAAGGCGGGGGTCAAGGTCGATGCCGCCACCTTCCGCACTGCGTGCCGCGAATACGCTGCCAGGCAGGTCGACAGCCAGAGCGCGGATTTCCAGCGCCTGGGCGTGATCGGCGACTGGGCGCATCCCTATCTCACCATGGATTACGCATTCGAGGCCGGTATCATCCGCAGCCTCGCGCGCATCATACAAAACGGCCATGTGCACAAGGGCTACAAGCCGGTGCACTGGTGCGTGGATTGCGCCTCGGCGCTGGCCGAAGCGGAGGTGGAGTACGAAGACAAGACCTCGCCTGCGATTGATGTGCGCTTCGCCGTACTCGACGAAGAAGCCTTGCTCGCGCGTTGTCAGCATGTGCCTGAACAGGAAGGCAGCGGCCCCCTGAGCGTGGTGATCTGGACCACCACGCCGTGGACACTGCCCGCGAACCAGGCGGTTGCGCTCAACCCGGAAATGGATTACGTCGTGGCGCAATGCGTGAGCGATCACGGCACCGAGCGGTTGCTGCTGGCCGAGAAATTACTGAAGGATGCGATGGGGCGCTATGGCATCAGCGAGTATCGCGTCATCGCCTATTGTCGCGGCAGTGATCTTGATGGCCTCAAATTGCAGCACCCGTTTTACGCGCGTGAAGTGCCCATTATTCTCGGTGTGCACGTCACCGCCGAGGCCGGCACCGGCGCCGTGCATACCGCGCCGGGGCACGGCCAGGACGATTATGTGATCGGCATGCACTACCGCCTGCCGGTGGACAACCCGGTGGGCGCCGACGGCAAATTCCTGCCCGGTACGGAATTGTTCGCAGGCCTGCACGTGGTGAATGCCAACAGCGAAGTCATCGAAGTGCTCAAGACGCGCGGCGCGCTGCTGCATGCCGAGGCGCTGCGTCACAGTTTTCCGCACTGCTGGCGGCATCACACGCCGCTGATCTTCCGCGCCACGCCGCAGTGGTTCATCAGCATGGAGCAGAAATCACTGCGCAGCGCGGCGCTGCACGCCATCGAGCAGACCCGCTGGATACCGGAGTGGGGCAAGGCGCGCATCATCGGCATGGTGGCGGGCCGCCCCGACTGGTGCATTTCGCGCCAGCGCACATGGGGCGTGCCGATCGCGCTGTTTGTGCACAAGGAGAGCGGCGCGCTGCACCCCGACACCCCGGCGCTGATCGAGCAGGTGGCGCAGCGGGTGGAAAAAGGCGGCATCGATGCCTGGTTTGGTCTCGCCCCCGCCGAATTGCTGGGCGCGGAGGCGGCGCAGTATGACAAGGTGACCGACACGCTGGACGTGTGGTTTGACTCCGGCGTCACCCACGCCTGCGTGTTGGAGCAGCGCGGAGAGTTGAACGGCGTGCCCGCCGACCTGTATCTCGAAGGCTCCGACCAGCACCGCGGCTGGTTCCAGTCGTCGCTGCTGACCTCGGTCGCCATGCGCGGCGCGGCGCCCTACAAGGCCGTGCTCACGCACGGCTTCACCGTGGACGCCAAGGGCGAAAAGATGTCCAAGTCCAAGGGCAACGTGGTCGCGCCGCAGAAAGTGATGAGCAACCTGGGCGCCGACATCCTGCGCCTGTGGGTGGCTTCCACCGACTATCGCGGCGAGATGAACGTGTCGGATGAAATCCTGAAACGTGCCGCCGATGCCTACCGCCGCCTGCGCAACACGGCGCGCTTCATGCTGGCCAATTTAAGCGACTTCGATCCGGCCAGGGATCAGGTCGCGCCCAGTGACATGCTGGCGCTCGACCGCTGGGCGGTGGATCGTGCGTTTCATCTGCAAAAGACAGTGATCACTGCCTACGATGAATATGAATTCCATGTCATCTTCCAGCGCCTGCACAATTTCTGCGCGGTGGACATGGGCGGGTTTTATCTGGACATCATCAAGGATCGCCAGTACACCACGCAGCAAAACAGTACCGCGCGCCGTTCCGCCCAGACCGCGATTTACCACATCGTCGAGGCACTGGTGCGATGGTTTGCGCCCATCATGAGTTTTACGGCAGAGGAGATTTGGCATTACCTCCCCGGCGCGCGCAAGGAATCGGTATTGCCATCGGTGTTGATGGCGACCTGGTATGAGGGCCTGTTCCCGCTCGATGCCTCGTCGCTTGATGCGGCGGCCTGGGCCAAGGTCATCGCCGTGCGTGAAGCCGTGAGCAAGGAAATGGAAAAACTGCGGGCGTCGAATGCCATCGGCTCCTCGCTCGATGCCGAGGTCGATATTTACTGTGACGAGGCGTGGCGCACGCCACTCGCTGCGCTGCACGATGAAGTGCGCTTCGTACTCATTACTTCAAGCGTGCGGGTGCACGGTGCGGATGAAAAACCCGCCAACGCGCAGGAAGGCGCAAAAGGCCTGTGGCTCAAGGTGCAGCCCTCCGCGCATGATAAATGCATCCGTTGCTGGCACCATCGCAAGGACGTCGGCCTCAGCAGTGATCATCCGCAGATTTGCGCGCGCTGCGTCGAGAACGTCATGGGCAAGGGTGAGGTGAGGCGTTATGCTTAAATGGCTCTGGCTTTCGCTGCTGGTGATTGTTCTAGACCAGTTGAGCAAATACTTCGTCAGCAACTGGCTGCAATTGTATGAGTCGGTCGCCGTGCTGCCGTTTTTCAACTTTACGCTGCTGCACAACCCCGGCGCGGCGTTCAGTTTCCTGGCCGACGCGGGCGGCTGGCAGCGCTGGTTTTTCACCGCCATCGCGCTGATCGTGAGCGTCGTCATTGTCGCGTGGCTGCGACGGCTGCCCGCAGCAGAAAAATGGCAGGCGGCGGCCTTGGCGCTGATACTCGGCGGCGCGCTGGGCAACGTGATAGACCGTATGCGCCTCGGCTACGTGGTGGACTTTCTCGATGTTTATTACCGGCAATGGCACTGGCCACCGTTCAATATCGCGGATTCCGCCATCACCGTAGGCGTGGTGATATTGCTGTGGGTGACGTTTAGGGGAAACAAGCAAGCTGCGTAGTTTTATCAGGCGCGCAGCGCGCGCTACGCCAAACCTCTAGTCGGATATGGTGCATCATGAGACGTCAATTGGAGTGACTACTGTTGGCTAGATGTGTTTTGGAAATGCTATGAGCGAGAGCTATGACTACGGAAAGAGGGCCGACGAGATGGCAGACGCTATGCGCCGTTATCTGGTGGGCATTAATGCTGGCGGTATAGTTGTCGTACTAACTTTTGCTGCGAGCGCTATGGAGAAGGGTGTTCATCCTAACTGGATAATGCTGCCCGTATTGTTGTTTGTTATCGGCCTCGGCATATCTGGCGGTAGTCTTTTGTTAGCGAAACATAAAGCATTGAAACGAAAGCAAGCGGCTGAAAAAGGTGAAACCATTCCAGAATACAAAGCTTGGTGGCAAAGAAACTTTGTATATGAGTTTCTTGCACTCGTAATTTTTTTCGCTGCTGTTGGCGTTTGTCTATACCGCCTTAATTGCTTGCAGTTTTAGTGCCCGACCACTGAGCAAAGTGTAGTATCTGTCGCTCGGCCTGACAGCCTGGGCCGACCTGCTGTGTCGTTAACCGCCCTGCGGGTTCTGAAATATCTGGTACCTGACATATTGCGCCATCTAAATTTACCTATTGGGCTCAGTCTGCTGCTGTCGCTCGCATGGATGACGATTGCGCCGTGGGCGATGGCTGCGCCGGAAGCAGAGGCGGAAACGCTGCTGGTGAAGCGTCCGGGGCAGGAGCTGCAGTTGTTTATCGAAAACGACATGCTGGCCGGCACCGACCGTTATTACACTAATGGTTTCAAGCTGGGTTTTGGCGTGCCGCTCAAAACATTGCAGAGGTTGTTCGAAGGGCCGGCGACGTCGACGCTTAATCTGCTCTCCAATGCGGACGGGCAACATCACTTCGGACTGTTCCTCGGCCAGAACATATATACCCCGCGCGACATCACGCTGCGCGAGGCGCAACCCAATGACCGGCCGTGGGCGGCATGGCTGTATCTCGGCGGGGTGGCGCAACGCAGGCAAGGCACCTGGCTCGACACCGTGGAAATCGACATTGGCATGATTGGCCCGGCGGCGCTGGGTGAGCAGGTGCAGAGTCAATGGCATAGCCTGGTGGGCGTGCCACAGCCGCTGGGTTGGGACAACCAACTGCCCAATGAGCCTGCGTTTCTGGTGTCGTATGTGCACAAGCGCCGCTTCGGCAATGCGACCTTTGACGTCGTGCCGCACATCGGCGCCACGGTGGGCACAGTAATGACGCTGGCGCGTGCAGGCGGCACGCTGCGCATAGGACACAATATGGCGGGGTTTGGCCCGGACACCATCGAGCCGGGTGGGAGCATGCTGCAAAACACGCGCCGGGAGTACGAGCAGGGAGAGCGCGCGGACAGTGAGTGGTATGGCTTCATCGGCGCCGATGTGCGCTATGTGGCGCACAATGTGTTTCTCGACGGTACCCTATTCCGCGACAGCCCCGGCGTGGATCGCCACAACATGGTGGGTGATCTCAGGCTGGGGTTGTCGCTGCGCTACAAGGAGTTCCGTATTTCGTATACCCGCATCTGGCGTAGCGAAGAATTCGCCACTTCCGTGGGCGGCGGCACGCAGGCTTTCGATTCGCTCAATCTCGGGCTGGAGTTTTAGCGCGGCAAACGTCTCCACTCATGCGCCGCGTTGTTTCAGGGCGGCGGCACGCGTGTCGTGCCGGACGGGGCTTTGCAAAGCCTATCCCAGCCTGTAATCTAGCGTTGTCATGTTACTCAAGTTCACCAAGATGCACGGCCTCGGCAATGATTTTGTCGTGATTGATGCCGTCTCCCAGTCTGTTGCATTAACTTCCGGGCAGGTGCGTTTTATCGCCGACCGCCATTTCGGCGTGGGCTGTGACCAGATATTACTGGTCGAGCGTGCGCGCAGTCCCGGCGTGGATTTTGCCTATCGCATCTACAACGCCGACGGCGGTGAGGTGGAGCAGTGTGGCAACGGCGCGCGCTGCTTCATGCGCTTTGTGCGCGACGCGGGCCTGACGGACAAGAATGAGTTGGTGGTGGAAACGCGCTGCGGTATTATCCGTCCACGCATGGCGCCGGACGGTCAGGTGACGGTGGACATGGGTGTGCCGCGCACGCGGCCGGACGAGGTGCCGTTCATCGCCGAGCGCGAGGCGCTGAGTTATCCGCTGCTGGTCGATGGACAGGCGCTGGAGGTCGGCGTGGTGTCGATGGGCAACCCGCATGCGGTGCTGCGCGTAGACGATGTAGCGCGCGCGCCAGTGGCGGTGCTGGGGCCGAAGATCGAGGCGCACGAGCGCTTCCCGAACCGTGTCAACGTCGGCTTCATGCAGGTCGTTGACCGCACGCACATCCGCCTGCGCGTATACGAGCGCGGCGCGGGCGAAACGCTGGCCTGCGGCAGCGGGGCGTGCGCCGCCGTCGTGACCGGTCGCCTGCAAGGATGGCTGGATGATACAGTAAAGGTGGAGGTGCCCGGAGGACGGCTCATGATAAGCTGGCAGGGTAGCGCGGCGGAAGTCAGGATGACCGGCCCGGCGACGCGGGTATTTGAAGGGCAACTCGAACTATGACGACATCGAATACATCGCAAGGGCTGGCTGACGAGCCGGGGCTGGAGAAGCGTGTGGTCGAGTATTTGCGCACCCACCCGGATTTCTTTGCCAATCATGTGCAGCTGCTGGCGGAGCTCACGGTACCGCACGCGAGCGGCGAGGCAGTATCGCTGATAGAGCGGCAGGTATCGGTGTTGCGCGACCAGAATCGCCAGTTGCGGCGCGAACTGATGGATCTGGTGCAGGTCGCGCGCGACAATGACCGGTTGAACGATCGCGTGCGCCGCCTCACGCTGGGGTTGATGCAGGCGCGGGGCCTGCATCGCATCCTGCAGGCGCTGCACGCCAGCCTGGGCAGCGACTTCGACGCCGATGCAGTGGCGCTGTGCCTGTTCGCGCCGATTACGGACGGCCCGCCCGAAGGCGACCACGGGGTGGAGTTGCAGGTCATGTCACCCGATGATGAGAGGCTGGTGGCGTTCAAGAGCGTGATCGAGGAGGGCAAGCCGGTGTGCGGCAGGCTGCGCCCCGCGCAGGTGCACACGCTGTTTCCCGACGCTGCGAGCGAGGTTTCTTCGCTGGCCGTGATTCCCCTGACCCTGGAAGGAGCGCCGTGCCTGGGCTTGCTCGCAGTGGGCAGCTTTGAGGCGGAGCGCTTCCATCCGGCCATGGGCACGATGTTTCTCTCGCACATAGGGGCGATTACCACCCAGGCCCTGACGCCCTGCCTCGCGACTTGATTGCCTGCCATCATGCACGATGACCGGCAGCAGTGGCTGGAGCGGTTTTTTGTACATCTGGGCGCTGAACGCGGCCTGTCTCCCCTGACCCTGACCGCCTACAAGCGCGACCTTGCCCGCCTGAACGAGTTTTGCCGTCAGCGCGGCGTGCACGACTGGGCGGCGCTTGAACACCCGATGCTGCGCGACTTCGTCGCTGCGCGGCATCGCGCGGGCGTGGGCGGGCGCAGCATCCGGCGCGAGTTGTCGGCCACGCGCACGTTTTTCAACTATCTGTTGCGCGAGGGCAGGCTGGCGCAAAATCCCGCGCTCGGCATCAGCGTGCCCAAGTCGCCGCGCATGTTGCCGCGCACATTGGACGTTGATCAGGTCAGCCGGCTGCTGGCAGTGGAGGCGAAGGATGCGCTAACCATCCGCGACCTCGCCATCATGGAGTTGATATATTCCTCCGGCCTGCGACTGGCGGAGCTCATCGGGCTGGATCTTACCGACCTTGATCTGAATGATGCCACCGTGCGGGTGACGGGCAAGGGCAACAAGACGCGCGTGGTCCCGGTAGGCCGGCATGCGCGCACGGCGCTGCGTGCATGGCTGAAACAGCGCTGCCTGTCCGCAACAGCGCAGCAGCAGGCGTTGTTTGTGGGCCAGCGTGGCCGCCGGCTTACCGCGCGTACGGTGCAACTGCGGTTGCGCGCCATGGCGCAGCGGCAGGGTGTTGGCGGTGCAATCTCGCCGCACTGGTTGCGCCATTCCTTTGCCAGCCATATGCTGGAGTCGAGTGGCGACCTGCGCGCAGTGCAGGAGTTGCTGGGGCATGCCAACATCTCCACCACCCAGATTTATACACACCTTGATTTCCAGCACCTCGCCAAGGTATACGATACGGCGCACCCGCGGGCCAAGCGCCGTTGATGGCATAACGGCTTGAGACAGACACGAGAATTATCACGGTTGGCTAGATGCGACTGCAGGCGTGCACTTTCGTAGAACGAAGCTGACTAATGAAGAAGTTTCCCCCTTTGGACGGATTATTCCCGGCTGACCCGTTTCGTCCGCACACGCGGATTCAGGCGGCAGGGACAGCGGAGCAGCGCGCGTTATGTTGACGGAGTTTTTGCAGCAGATGCTGGCCTGGGTGGGCGACCACCCTTATTGGGCCGGTGCTGCGGTATTTCTGGTGTCGCTCGCGGAGTCGCTCGCCGTGGTGGGTTTGCTGATCCCCGGCACCGTGGTGATGTTCGGTGTGGGCGCATTGGTGGCAGCGGGTGTGCTGGATTTATGGTGGACGCTGGGGCTGGCCGCGGCAGGCGCTGTGGTGGGTGACAGCCTGAGCTACTGGCTGGGTTACCACTACCACGAGCGGTTGCGCCAGATGTGGCCGTTCAGCCGCCACCCGGAGATGCTTCGGCGCGGCGAGGAATTTTTTCACCGGCATGGCGGCAAGAGCGTGCTGTTCGGACGTTTTGTCGGCCCGGTGCGGCCGGTGATTCCCGTGGTGGCGGGCATGCTGAACATGCCGCCGCGCCGCTTCATGGTGGTGAATGTGCTGTCGGCGCTGGGCTGGTCACCCGCCTATATTCTGCCCGGCGTGGTGTTCGGCGCGTCGCTCGGGCTGGCCTCGGCCGTGGCATCGCGGCTGGCGGTCATCGTGGTGTCGCTGTTGCTTATTCTGTGGCTTACGGTGTGGGGTGTGTTGCGGTTGGTAAAGCTGCTGCAGCCGCGCACCGAGATCATGGCCAACCGGCTCCTGTGCTGGGGTCGGCAACACCCGACGCTGGGGGTGATTACCAATGTGCTGGTGGATCCCAAGCAGCCTGAACTGCGCGGCATGGCGCTGTGGGCGCTGTTGCTGCTGGTGACGGCGTGGACTGTGCTGGGCGGTCTGGAACTGCTGCCCGGTGCGCCGCTGGCCAATCTCGACAGTGCGGTATTTTACATCCTGCAAGGGTTGCGTACGCCGTGGACGGATCAGTTGATCGTGGTGCTCGGCCAGTTGGGCGATGCCCATGTCCTGGTGCCGCTGATGCTGAGCGTGACGTTTGCGCTGGTATGGCTGCGGCATCGGCATGCCGTGGGCCATTGGCTGGCCGCGCTCGCGTTCGGCGGTCTGCTGATCGCGGGGATGGGCTGGGTGTTGCATCTGCCGCGCCCAGCGGGTTCCAGCATGGAGGAGCTGCGGTTGTTCTCCCACGTGGCGATGAGCGTGCAGGTGTATGGATTCATCGCTGTGCTGCTGGCGCGCGAACTGCCTGCCGACAGGCGTTGGCTGCCTTACGTCGGCGCGAGCATGTTGATTGTGGGGGTAGTGGTGGCGCGCCTGTATCTGGGCATGCACGGCTTGTCGGAGGTGCTGGCCGGGGTGCTGATCGGGTTGTTGTGGGTGGCGCTGCTCGGTGTGAGTTACCGCCGCCATCCGTCGCTGCCGGTGTCGCTCCCGGTATTGAATGCGGCGAGCGTGTACGTGCTGGTGCTGGCGGGCGCGCTGCATGTCAGCCTGCATCATGCGCGCGACGTGGAAAGCCATGTGGTGCGGCACAGCGTGCGCATGCTGGATGCGCAGGCATGGTGGAACGGCGCATGGCAGGAATTCCCTGCCTACCGTATTGATCTCAAGGGTGAGCCGAGCCAGCCGTTTACGGTGCAATGGCTGGGCAGTGTGGAAACCTTGCGCCAGCACCTCGAGGCGCAAGGCTGGCAGACGCCGGTCGAGCCCGCACCCAGGGCGCTACTGGTATGGCTCACGCCTCAGCCCACCCTGGCTGAATTGCCGGTGCTGCCCCAGGTGCATGACGGGCGCCATGAGTCGTTGTTGCTGGTACATAGCCTGCCCGGCGGCGAGCGCCAGCTGGTGTTGCGGCTGTGGACGGCGGATGCGCGCACGGCGGGCGACAAGACGCCGCTGTGGATCGGTAATGTGACGCAGCTGCACATCAGCCGCAGGATCCCGCTGTTTACGGTGGCGCGCAGCGATGAGGTGTTCAGGCAGCCGCTGGCGCAGTTTGAGCAGGCGCTGGGCGGCGGCATCGAATGGCGGCGAGTACAGCGTACGGCGCTGGGCAAGTCACGCTATAACAGTTGGGGTGGCGAGGTGGTTCTGCTGCGCGAGGCGGGACGCTCCTGACGCTTACTGTATAAAGTGTTTGCCCAGCGTGCTGTGGATGTGCGCCAAGCGCTGCATCGGGTCGCTGATCTCCAGTAACGCCTGCTTCTGTGCCAGTGAAAACGGCAACAGCTCCGCCAACCGGTAACTGACCCAGCTTGCATCGTCATGCTGTCCCGCTGTGTCGGTATGCTCGGCGCCTGCTTGTGCCAGAGACTGATGCAGCAGGGCTATCAGGCTGCTGTAGTCCGGCGGAATAGTGCCCACCATGCCTTCCGGCAACAACTCGGTGCACGCCGTGATCTGCTGATCGGGCTGGGTTTCGGTGCTGACGATGCGAAACCGCGTCTCGCCGCGCACGGTAATCCCCAGTATCCCATCCGGGTGTTGATACCAGTCGGTAATGCGCGCCAGCGTGCCGATGGCATGTGGGGTTGCCGCGTCCCCCGTCTCGCTGCCTTGCTGTATCAGGCAGACGCCGAAGCCATGATTCTGTTTCAGGCAAGTGCTGACCAGGGCGAGATAGCGCGGTTCGAAGATGCGCAGCGCGAGTGAGCTGCTGGGGAATAACACGGTATTGAGCGGAAACAGCGGCAGCGGCCGGGTCGAGGGTGTGCTCACTGTGTTGTCCGTTGCTGCAAGGCCTGCAGCAGCCGCTCATGCAGGCCGCCGAACCCGCCGTTGCTCATGATGAGGATGTGGTCGCCCCTGTGCGCCTGTTGCACCAGCGCATCGATGATGGCCTCGACCGAGGTATACACCTGCCCCTTTGCGCCCAGTGCGTCTGTTACCGTGTCCAGGCTCCAGCCGATATCCGGGGGGGCATACAGCAGCACGCTGTCGGCCCCGGCCAGCGCGGGGGCCAGCGAGTGCTTGTGCACGCCGAGGCGCATGGTGTTCGAGCGCGGCTCCAGTACCGCCAGGATGCGCGCACTGCCTACTTTGCGCCGCAGGCCGGCGAGGGTGGTGGTAATGGCGGTGGGGTGGTGGGCGAAGTCGTCGTACACGGCAACGCCGGCTATCTCGCCGCGCAGTTCAAGCCGGCGCTGGACACCCTGAAACCCGTGCAAGGCCTCGATGGCGGTAGCGGGCGCCACACCCGCATGGCGCGCGGCGGCGATGGCGGCCAGCGCATTGTGCCGGTTGTGCTCGCCCAACAGCGGCCAGTGCAGCCTGCCTTGCAGTTTGCCGCACCAGTGGATGTCGAAACTGCCATCGGCATCGTCGCGGAGGGCTTCCCAGCCGGTCTTGCTCACGAAGTGTTCGACCGGCGTCCAGCAGCCGCGCGCGAGTACGCGCTCCAAAGCTGTGTCGTGGGCCGGCGCCACAATGAGGCCAGAGGCGGGCAGGGTGCGCACAAAATTGTGAAATTGCTGCTCAATAGCAGCAAGATCGGCGAAGATGTCTGCATGATCGAACTCAAGATTGTTCAGAATGGCGGTGCGTGGCCGGTAGTGCACGAACTTGGAGCGCTTGTCGAAAAAGGCGCTGTCGTACTCATCCGCCTCGATGACAAAGAAGGGGGCGGCGCCCAGGCGGGCAGTGGTGCCAAAGTTATGCGGCACCCCGCCGATGAGAAAGCCGGGTTGCAGGCCGGCGTGCTCCAGTATCCACGCCAGCATCGCGCTGGTCGTGGTCTTGCCGTGGGTGCCGGCGACCGCCAGCACCCAGCGCCCGCGCAGGATGTGGGTGGCCAGCCACTGCGGGCCCGACAGATAGTCGATACCCCGGTCCAGCACGTACTCCACGGCGGGATTGCCGCGTGAAAGCGCGTTGCCGATGATGACGCAGTCGGGCGCGGGGTCGAGGTGTTCAGGCCGGTAACCCTGTTTTACGTCGATGCCCAGCGCGGCCAGTTGGGTGCTCATCGGCGGGTAGACATTGGCATCCGAGCCGCTGACCTGATGGCCTGCTTCACACGCCAGGCGCGCGATGCCGCCCATGAGGGTGCCGCAGATGCCAAGGATATGGATATGCACGTTATCAGTTCGCTGCCGGCACCATGAAGGCCAGGCTCAGCAGCAACTCTGCCATGAAGTAGCCGAGACTCGCGATGATGCCGAGCGCCAGCGGCACGGACAACGCATGGCGCAGGATGTGGGCGACGACGGCGAGATTCCACACCAGCATCACGATCTGGGCAGTGACGTTTTGCATGGCGACTATCGGCCACGCCAGTAAACCGAGCAGCGCACCGCTGCCCATCAATGCCGTCAGGGTCTGGTAAAAACGCTCAGGGAAGCGGCGCAGGAGCAGGACGCTATGGGTGAGGATGGCCAGCACCCCAGTGTCGAGCACGGCCCACAAGGCTGCGCGGCCCAGGCCGAGATCGGGCAGCGACAGCCCCACGCTGACCAGCGTATACGCCAGCAGCGTGACAAGCGTCAATACAGGCGCGGCCGGGATATCCTGCGGGTTGGCGCGCAACAGGCAGAGGTTGATAAACGTCTTGAGCAGCGTAACCATGTTATGAGCGGCGCGACAGGCGCCCGTGAGGTACGGATTCAGTATCAGGCATTCAGGTGGCGCCCGAACCATGCGCATGCGTGCTGCGCCGCCTGGTCGAGTGTGCCTGGCTCCTCGAACAGGTGCGTAGCGCCGGGCACAATGACGAACTCCTTGTTACATTGCAGTAATTCATAGGCCTGCTGATTGAGTTCGATCACCACATCGTCGTGGCCGCCGACGATGAGCAGAGTGGGCGATTTTACCCGGGCGAGATGCTGCGCACCGGCGAGATCAGGCCGGCCGCCACGTGAAACGACTGCCGCTATTGCAGAGCCCAGGGCGGCGGCGGACTGCAATGCCGCCGCCGCACCGGTGCTGGCGCCGAAATAGCCGATGCGGAGCTGGCGCGTGCGCGGGTCGGTTTGCAGCCATTCCGTTGCGCACTGAAGCCGGCGCGTGAGCAGCGCGATATCAAAACGGGTTTCGTAGTCGCGGTCTTCCTGCTCCGTGAGCAGGTCGATGAGCAGTGTCGCGAGCCCTGCCTCGTGCAGCTTGCCCGCAACATAGTTGTTGCGCGGGCTGTGCCGGCTGCTGCCGCTGCCGTGGGCAAACAGCACCACCCCGGGCGCGCCGTCCGGGATCACCAGCATGCCTTCCAGTTGCGCCGTACCGGCGGGAATGCGTATCAGTTGTTGCTGGGCTGTGTGCATCATGCGGGCGGGTGACATCTCTGTCACTGTTGTGGACAGACATCGTATCAAATTTTAACCGGCCATACATGTTAAGATTCAGGCCGAGAGCGACCCATGCAAGATTACTACGTAGACTCCCCCCGGCAATTAAGTGAACTGTGCGAGTGCCTGCGCGGCAGCCGCTGGATAGCGCTCGATTGCGAATTCATGCGCGAGAAGACCTACTACGCGCAATTGTGCCTGCTGCAACTCGCCACCGAAGACGTGGTCGCATGCGTTGATCCGCTCGCGCTGGCCGACATGTCGCCGTTGCTGGATATCCTTTACGACCCGGCTGTTACCAAGGTGCTGCACTCGTCGCGGCAGGACCTGGAAATCTTTTACGATCTGCGCGGCGATCTTCCGCGACCGGTATTTGACACGCAGGTGGCGGCGGCGCTGCTCGGCTATGGCGATCAGGTGGGCTATAGCGGGCTGGTGCAGGGCATGCTCGGGGTTCAGCTCGATAAATCGCAAACCCGCACCGACTGGTCAATTCGTCCGCTCACGCCGGAGCAACTGCAATACGCAGTGGACGACGTGCGCTACCTGGGGAAAATCTACGCCGTTCAGCGCGCTGAACTCGAGCAGCGGGGACGGCTCACGTGGCTGGAGGCGGACTTTTCCGAGCTGGTCGATGTGCGTCTTTACAGTAATCCGCCGGAGCAGGCGTGGCGGCGTGTGCGGCAGGCCCATAGCCTGAAAGGCGTGCAGCTTGCCGTGCTGCGTGCACTCGCGGCATGGCGTGAACAGCGCGCGCGCAGCAGCGATCGCCCGCGCAAGTGGATAGTGAGTGATGATGTGCTGCTCGAACTGGCGCGCCGCATGCCGGGTAATGCAGACACGCTTGCCAGGGTGCGCGGGCTGGAGCCGGGGCTGCTCAAGCAGCACGGTGCGGAAATTGTCAGCATCACTCAGGCCGCCAGGGAACTGCCGCAGGAGGCATGGCCGGCACTGGAGGCCCCCAGCCGCCTGACCAGCGCACAGGAGGCGCTGACCGATGCCTTGATGGCTATGGTGCGCCTGCGCGGCGCACAAAACGCCACCAGCACGGCGAGCCTGGTCACGCGCAAGGAACTGGAGCGGCTGGTGCTGGGGGAGCGCGACCTGCCCATTCTGCACGGTTGGCGCGGGGCGCTGGTGGGGCAGGACCTGCTCGCGCTGTTGCAGGGTGAAAGTATGCTGAAGGTACAGCAGGGGAAGCTGGATATTGTCACTTCCGCATGACGTTGACCGCAGCCGAAGGCAGTTCTATAGTGGACACTGTGGAGTGTCGTAAATTGACAAGCAGGGCAGATGCAGCATGAGCAAGGATGATCCGGTGTTCACCGGTGAAGGTGAGATGAAGCCGCTGGAAACGCGCATCGACGAGTTGATCCGCGAGTGCGAGCGCCTGAAGAGTGAAAATGTTGATCTGCGCAAGCGTCATGCCCTGCTGCAGTCCGAACGCGCAGCCTTGATGGAAACGACAACACAGGTGCGCAGCCGCATGCATGGCGTGATGGATCACCTGCGCACCTTGGAGCGTGAAACGTGAAACAGGAAACCGTCACTGTTGCGGTGCAGATACTGGACAAAGAGTATCGTGTAGCATGCGAACTGCATGAGCGTGATGCACTGCTGGCGTCGGCGCATTATCTTAACGGCAAGCTGCGCGAGATTCGTGATACCGGCAAGGTGGTCGGGCTTGAGCGCATGGCGGTCATGGCGGCGCTCAACATGTCGAATGAGTTGTTGCAGCAACGCGTCCGCAAGGAAGACTACATGCTGACCATGGGTGCGAAGGTGCGCGCCTTGCAGGAAAAGGTCGAGGCCGCGCTGAGCAAGACCAGGCAGATGGAGATTTAACGGTCTGGATTTCCGGGCCGAGCGAATTATTGAGGTATTTGACAAGTTTAGGCATCTCCTGTGGTGTACGTGAGCGGGCCGGGTAATCCCTTGAGCCTTAATTCATACCTACGGGGACTTCATACCGATGTTGTTGTGCATGTCCTCCTCCGGGAGGAAAGCCTGATACATCGCCCAAGTTCCCACTTGGACCTCCAGGTTCAAGGTCGAAGGTCTGCAACGGCACCGGCGGGAGATGCCTCCAGTTTTTTATCCGCGCAGCAACGTTCATGATTCGAGCCATCCGGCAGATCAGCCGCCCACGCCTGATTTAGATGCCCTCCCGCCCCGAAATCCGTTCCCGGATGCGGCAACAGCGGCGCGCACTCAGCGCCACGCTGCGCCAGCTGAGCGCGCGCCATGTGGCGTTGCAGCTGGCAGCCAGCCCGCTGTTTCGTGCCGCCCGCCACATTGCCTTTTACTGGCCCAGCGATGGTGAAATCGACCTTATACCGGTATTGCAGCGCGCATGGGCGTGTGGCAAGACGTGCTATCTGCCGGTGGTGTGGCGTCGTAACCGGCTCAGGTTTGCCGTCTGCCGCGAAGGAGACAGGCTGACGCCCAACCGGTTTGGCATCCCGGAGCCGGCGTTGCCTGTGCGCCGCCTGGTCAGTGCCCTGGCGCTTGATCTGGTGCTGATGCCGCTGGTGGCGTTTGACGCACAGGGCCATCGGCTGGGCATGGGCGCGGGTTTCTACGACCGCACGCTGGCCGCGCGCGGCTGGCAGGGCCGCTGGCGGCGGCCCCGGCTGGTGGGTGTCGCATATGATTTCCAGCGAGTGGTGAAGATTGCACCTGCGTCCTGGGATGTGCCGCTGGATGCCGTGGTCACGCCAGCGCAGTGGCATATCCCGCGATGACGCTTTTTTGGGCATAATGACTGCATGAACAGCAAGGAATTCGTGCGCCGCCGCAAAGAGCTGATGCAGATGATGGGCAAGGGCGCGATGGCCATCCTCCCTGCCGCGCCGCAGCGTCTGCGTAACCGCGATGCGGAATACCCCTACCGTCAGGATAGCGATTTTCACTACCTCACCGGTTTTCCGGAGCCGGAGGCGGTGGCGGTGCTGATCCCGGGGCGCAAACATGGTGAATACGTTTTGTTTTCGCGGGAACGCGACATCGAGAAGGAAACCTGGAGCGGACGCCGCGCCGGGCAGGAAGGCGCGTGCACTGATTATGGCGCCGATGATGCGTTTCCCATCAGCGACATCGACGACATCCTGCCTGGCTTGATGGAGCACTGCGAACGCGTGTTTTACGCCATGGGCCAGGAATTCGACCAGCGTTTGATGCAGTGGGTGAATCAGATCCGGCAGCAGTCGCGCAGCGGCGCGCACCCGCCCACCGAGTTCGTGGCGCTCGATCATCTGGTGCATGAGATGCGGCTGTATAAAAGCCGCGCCGAGAGCAGCACCATGCGCAAGGCGGCGCAGATTAGCGCCGCCGCACACCGGCGCGCGATGCAGACATGCCGCCCCGGCATGATGGAATACCAGCTGGAAGCAGAACTGCGGCATGAGTTCATGCGCTCCGGCAGTCAGGCCGTTGCCTATAACCCCATCGTCGGCGGCGGCGCCAATGCCTGTATTTTGCACTACACCGAAAATAACAGGGCGCTGCAGGACGGCGATCTGGTGCTCATCGACGCCGGTGCCGAACTCGACAATTATGCCAGCGACATCACGCGCACCTTTCCCGTCAACGGACGCTTCTCGCCCGCGCAACGCGCAGTGTATGAGGTCGTGCTGGCGGCCCAGGCCGCCGCAATCAGCAAGATCAAGCCCGGCAACCACTGGAACGAGCCGCATGCGGCAGCGGTGCGCGTGCTGACGCAGGGGTTGATGGATCTCGGCCTGCTCAAGGGCAAGTTAACAACACTGCTCAAGAGTGAGGCCTATCGCCGCTTTTACATGCACCGCACGGGACACTGGCTGGGTATGGACGTGCATGACGTGGGCGACTACAAGGTGGGTGGTGTCTGGCGCATGCTGGAGCCGGGCATGGTACTCACCGTCGAGCCCGGGCTTTACATCCCTGTGGGCAGCAAGGGGGTGGCGAAAAAGTGGTGGAACATTGGTGTGCGCATAGAAGACGATGTGCTGGTGACGGCTGGCGGACACGAGGTGTTGACGGCGCAGGCGCCGAAGACGGTGGCCGAAATCGAGGCGGTGATGGCGAGCCGTTGGCCGTATTAATTTGTAATGTTACAAAGATTAACGCAAAGACGCGAAGACGCAAGGATTAAGATGTTCAAGAACCGCCGGCACCATGCCGGCAGATAATATCCGTACTGCACATTACCAGCTTTAGCATAAAGCTTTTCTCTTTGCGTCTTCGCGTTGACATTTTAAGGGTAAAAACAAAACTGCACGATAATGGATACTGACTACGACATCCTCATCATTGGCGGCGGCATGGTCGGTGCAAGCCTGGCCTGCGCGCTGGCGGCAGACGAGGCACAGCCGCGTGTCGGCGTGGTTGAGGCCGTGGCGTTCAATCACGCCCGGCAACCCAGCTATGATGAACGCACAACCGGGCTGTCGTACGGTAGCCGCCGCATTCTGGAATCCATGGGTGTATGGGATGGTATTGCGGCAGAGGCCGTGCCGATCAAGAAGATTCACATCTCGGATCGCGGGCATTTTGGGTTCACGCGCCTTGCCAGCGCCGATCATGGCGCGGAGGCGTTTGGCTACGTAGTGGAGAATCGGGTGCTGGGTGCGGCGATGATGCAGCGCATGACAGCAGCGGCCAATGTGGAGCTGCTGTGCCCCGCCACATTGCAGGATCTCAGCGTCGATGCCGATGCCGCGCGCGCAACCGTTGCCTGGGATGGCGGGCGCGAGCAGATGCTGAATGCGCGGCTGGTGGTAATAGCCGACGGCCAGAAATCCGTCGCGCGTGAGCGGCTGGGCATCGGCACCACGCAGCGAAACTATGGGCAGAGTGCGCTGGTGGCCACGGTGACGCCTGGGCGCGGGCATGACCATACCGCCTTTGAGCGCTTCACCAACACCGGGCCGCTGGCCGTGCTGCCGTTAAAAGACAATCGCTGCGCGGTGGTGTGGACGTTGCGCGCAGCCGAGGTTGAGGCGGTGCTGGCGCAGAGCGATGCGGAATTTCTGCAATCGCTGCAAACCTGCTTCGGGCAGCGTCTCGGCAGACTGAGTGCGCCCGGTGCGCGGCGGGTGTATCCGCTGGCGTTGCAGCGCGCGGAAACGCTGGTGCGGCCACGCGCCGTGCTGATCGGTAACGCGGCCCATACCCTGCACCCGATTGCCGCGCAGGGTTTCAATCTGGGTCTGCGCGATGCGGCAGTGCTTGCAGGCAGGGTGCGCGAGGCTGCCCTGCATAACCGCGATCCGGGCGACAGCCGCCTGCTGGAAGATTATGCCCGGCAGCGCGCGCGTGACCAGCAGAGCGTGACCACCTTCACCGACGGCCTGGTGCGCGTGTTTTCCAACGATTTCACGCCGCTGGTGCTGGCGCGCAATGCCGCACTTATCGCAGCAGATATCGTGCCCGCGCTCAAACGCGCCATCGGGCGCAGGGCCATGGGGCTTGCGCGCCATACCAGCACGCGATTTCAGCCCCACCAATAACGTATACTTACTAAGGAGTTCATTGGTAAGGCGACATCTCCGCTACGTCCCCGCCCCCTGTTGAGGGGGCGGGACAGGGTGGGGGTAGAGTAAAGATTGGTAAGCCGTTTTACTCACTCAACAGCAAGGTGCACTCATGACGAAGACGTGGATACTGGTAGCGCACCACTCAGGCGCGCGGTTGTTTGAAAACGATGGCCCGGGCAAGGGGCTGCATGCCCTGCAGGAGATTTCGCATCCGGAGGGAAAGCTCAGGATTCAGGACATCACTTCGGACAGGCCGGGGCGCAGTTCCGACAGTCAAGGCATGCATCACAGCTTCGGCAAGGAGCTGCATGACCCGAAAGAGCATCTGGCGCAGCAATTCGCCAAACACCTCGCCGGGATATTGAGCGAGGGCCGCAACCATAACCGTTATACCAAACTGATTCTGGTTGCCGACCCGCGCTTTCTCGGCGAACTGCGCGCGGCGCTCGATCACCCGACCGCAGCGCTGGTAACGGCGACGCTGAACAAGGATCTGGCGAATGTTGGCGAGCGTGATATCCCGCAGCACTTGAGCGACGTGATCCAGCTTTAGGTTGACGCCGCCACAACCCGGCCTGCGTGCTGAGGCTGCAACAGCGCTTTAACGTTAATCGACGCTAGCGGATCAGGCGTGAAATATTCTTGAACTGCGCGTGGGTGGCGTCTCGCAGCCACTCAAACAGCACGGATTCGGTATTGGTCACCACGACACCGTTGTGACGCAGGCGTGCCAGGGCGTTTTGATGGTGTTCTCCGGTGCGCGAGCATACGGCGTCTTCGACCACAAACACTTCCCGACCCGCGCGCTTCAGCTCCAGTGCGGTTTGCAAAATACACACGTGTGTTTCCATGCCCGCGAGGATGATCTGCGTGCGTGCGCTCGCGTTCAGCCTTTCCATGAAGCCGGGTGCCGCGCCGCAGGAAAAGCAGGTCTTTTCGATGAGTGACGTGTGCGGCGGAAACAGCGCCGTGAGGGACGTTTCGGTGTGGCCGAGGCCCTTGGGATATTGCTCGGTGACGAGCAGCGGGACGTGCAACAGTGTTGCCGCCTGCAACAGGATGCCGCTGTTGCGCAGCACGCGTTCACGCGCGGCGTCCGGCATGACGGCGCTGAGCCGTGTTTGCGCATCGACCAGCACCAGAAGACTGTCACTCGCACGGCACAGCATTATCGGGGTCTGCGTGCGCTGCCGGGATTTTTCTGCATGCTACGGATGTAGCCAGGTATTGATGTGCGCCAGATCGGCTGGGCTTAGCGTGCCCGCCGACTGCTTGAGCCGCAGGGTTTGCAGGATGTAGTCATAGCGTGCGCGCGCATGATCGCGTTCTGCGCGGAACAGCT
The DNA here is from genome assembly GCA_947085325.1 of uncultured Gammaproteobacteria bacterium. Taxonomy (GTDB): domain Bacteria; phylum Pseudomonadota; class Gammaproteobacteria; order SURF-13; family SURF-13; genus JAQBXX01. The sequence goes on from CAMTVY010000010.1 coordinate 76,290, forward strand.
CACGCTGCGCGTTCAGTACATCCACCTCGGTGCGGGTGCCGACTTCAAGCCCCGCCATGGTGGATTCGAGCGCGGTGCGGTTGGAGGTGACAGCCTGCTTGAGTGCCTGCACACGGCTGATGTTGGCATTCACCGAGAGATAGGCGTCACGTGTCTGCCGCAATACGCTGCGCTGCTGCTGCTCCAGTGTGGCGAGTGCCTGGTTGTGTCTGGCGTGCGCCTCGCGCGTGCGCGAGCTGATGAGGCCGCCCTGGTAGAGCGGGACATTGAGCTGTAGCGTCAGCGTGTCGCCCAGTGTTTCGCTGCCGCCGAATCGCCCGCCGCCGGATTCCGAGAAGGCCCGGCTGCCGACGATGTCGACGCTCGGATAGTGACCGGAGCGTTGCCGCTCAATTTCTTCGAGGGCGATTTCCGCGCCGGACTGGGCGGCGCTGATCAGCAGGTTTTGCCGCAGCGCGGTATCAGCCCACTGCTGTATGTCCTGCGGCTCGGGTGTGACCAATGGAATATCTGCATGCAGCGGTGTCAGACTGGCATGTGGCTGCGTGGTGATTTCCCGCAATGCCTCGTGGGCCGAGGCCAGCTGCCGTTCGGCGTCAATTTCCTGGGCCACTGCCGAATCGTAGCGCGCCTGCGCCTCCTGCACATCGGTGATGGCGACCAGACCGACATCAAAGCGCTGCTGGCTTTGTTCAAGCTGCTGCCCTATGGCCTTTTTCTCGGCCAGGGCAAACGCCAGATTGTCCTCTGCCGCCAGCACGTCGAAATAGCCTGTGGCGACACGGGTCATGAGGTTCTGTTCGGCGGCATTGAAGATGGCATCGGCCTGGGCAATGCGCGCATCGGCCTGGCGCAATTGCACATAGGTGTCACGGTGGTAGACCGGCTGGGTGAGCGTGAGCGTGTAGCTGTTGCTGTTAAAGTGCGTTACACCGGCAGCGCTTGCAGGCTGCGAGATGTCCAGTTGATTGGCCGTGGTGTTGGCGCTGGCGCTGATGTTGGGCAGCAACAAGGCCTCGCTTTGCGGCTTGCTCTCCAGCACCGCAAGCCGTGCGGCCTCGGCACTTCTCAGCTGCGCATCGTTTTCCTGCGCCAGACGATAGACATCAAGCAGGTCATCCGCCTGTAGCGGGGCCGCAAAGGCGGGCAGGGCAAGACACAAGGCAAGCAAGGCGTGGCGCATGGGTTATACCGCTCGTTCTGCAGCAGGTTCCGGCTCATAGGATACCCGCTTCCGCGCGCGGGATACCAGCGTATATACCGTGGGAATGACGAACAGGGTGAGCAGGGTGCCCAGCAGCAGGCCGCCGACGATGACCCAGCCGATGGGCTGGCGGCTTTCGGCGCCCGCGCCGGTGGCGAGTGCGAGCGGCAGTGTGCCCAGCACCATGGCGGCGGTGGTCATCAGGATGGGGCGCAGGCGCAGACTTGAGGCCTCGATCACGGCGCTGCGTACATCGTGCCCGCGCGCCTGGAGTTTGTTGGCGAAGTCCACAATCAGGATGCCGTGCTTGGTGATGAGGCCGATCAGCATCACCATGCCGATCTGGCTGTAGACATTGAGCGTGCCGCCCGAGAGCTTGAGCGCCAGCAGCGCGCCGGTGAGGGCGAGCGGCACGGTGAGCATGATGATCAGCGGATCGATGAAGCTCTCGAATTGCGCGGCGAGCACGAGGTAAATAAAAAGTAGCGCCAGCACAAAGGTGAGATACAAGGCGGCGCCTGATTCCTTGAACTCCAGTGATTGACCATCCAGCGAGGTTCGCGCGCCGGGGGGCAGGATTTCCCTGGCGGTCTTTTCCATGAAGTCGAGCGTTTCACCGAGCGAGTGTCCGGGGGCGATATTGGCGCTGATAGTGGCCGAACGCAGCCGGTTGAAGTGGTTCAGCTCCTTGGGCGCAACGTCTTCACTCACGCGCACGATGCTGGAAAGCTGTATCAGTTGTCCGTCGTTACCGCGCACGAAAATGGAGGAGAGGTCATTGGGGTCGCGCCGCTCCGCGTCGCGCAACTTGACGATGACATCATACTGTTCACCTTCGCGCTTGAAGCGTGTTACCTGACGCCCGCCCAGCAGGGTTTCCAGTGTGTGCCCCACCGTGTCCACACCGACCCCGATGCTGGCGGCCTTGTCGCGATCCAGCTCGACGCTGAGGCGCGGTTTGTTGAGCTTGAGGTCGCTGTCAAGATTCACCAGCCCCGGAAACTTCGACAGCCGGGCAGTAAAGTCGTCCACCAGGGTTTGCAGCTCCGCGTAGGAGCCGGCCTGGATGACAAACTGCACTGGCGGGTTGCGGAAGCTTTGCCCCAGTGACGGCGGGCTGATGGGAAAGGCCAGTACGCCGGGCAGCATGAACATCTGGGGCCCAAGCGCGGCCGCAATCTGTTGCGCCGAACGTTCACGCTGCTCCCATGGCCTGAGGTTCACAAACGAAAGCGCCATGGTGACAGGATTGGGCCGCTCCAGCCCGGGTGCGACCACCATGAAGTAGGTGCTGACTTCGGGCACCTGCGCGTACAGTTGCTCGATCTGCTGCGCATAGCGGTCGGTATAGCCCATGGTGGAGCCCTCGGGCGAGAACATGAGCCCGATCAGGATGCCGCGATCTTCGAGCGGCGCAAGCTCCGACTTGATCATGGCAAACAGTCCCACGCTGCTGGCCGCCACCAGTGCGCCGATCAGGATGACGACCAGGCGCTGGTTGAGTGCGCGCGTGAGCAGGCGCTGATAGCCCTGGTTGAGCGCCAGCAGCCACTGCTCGCTTAACTGGTACAGCCGGCTGTGGCTTTTTTCGTGGCGCAGAATTTTTGAGCACATCATCGGCGTGAGCGAGAGTGCCACAAAGCCGGATACCAGCACCGCAGCCGCGACGGTGAGTGCGAATTCGGTGAACAAGCGCCCGGTATTGCCGCTGGCGAAGGCCAGCGGCGCGAATACCGCGACCAGTGTGAGCGTCATGGCGATGACTGCGAACGCGATCTCCTTGCTGCCCTCCAGCGCGGCTGCCAGCGGCGCCATGCCATGCTCGATGCGGCGCTGGATGTTTTCCAGCATGACGATGGCGTCGTCCACCACCAGGCCGATGGCGAGCACCAGCCCGAGCAGAGTGAGGATATTGATGGAGAAGCCCATGGCATACAGAAAGATGAAGGCGCCGATGAGCGACACCGGGATGGTGACAAACGGAATCAGTGTTGCCCGCAGCGTGCGCAGAAACAGAAATATGACCAGCATCACCAGCACCAGCGCTTCGAGCATGGTGGTGAACACTGCGGCTATCGACTTTTCAATGAACACCGACTGATCGAAGGCCACTTTAAGTTGCATGCCCTCGGGCAGTGCCGCCACGATTTTGGGCAACTCTTCTTTTACCGCCCGCCCTACGGTGAGTGTATTGGCGGTCGATTGCTTCACTACGCCGAGGCCGACTGCGGGGTTGCCGTTCACGCGCACGGCATTACGCTCGTCCGCCGGCCCGATTTCCGCGTTACCCACATCGCTGAGGCGCACCGGATAACCGGCCACCTCGCGGATGATGATGCGGTTGAATTGCTCCGGCGTGCGCAGGTCGGTTTCGGTCAGTACGGTGAACTCACGCTGGTCGCTCTCGATGCGGCCGGAGGGGATTTCCAGGTTCTGGCTGCGTAGCGCGTCTTCCACGTCCTGCGGTGTGAGCTGGTACGCCGCGAGGCGATCACGGTCGAGCCAGATACGCATGGCGAAGCGCCGTTCACCGCCGATGATGACGCTCGCCACGCCGGACAGTGTCTGCAAGCGGTCTTTCACGATGCGGCTGGCGTAGTCGGTGATTTCCAGTTGGTTGTGGTGGTCGCTGGAGAACGCGATCCAGATGATGGCCTGGGCGTCGGCTTCGATTTTTGCCACGACCGGTTCGTCCACGTCGTCCGGCAGCCGCCCGCGCGCGCGCGAAACCCGGTCGCGCACATCGCTCGCGGCTGCGTCCGGATCGCGCGTGCGTATGAATTCCACGGTGATCTGGCTCACCTCTTCGCGGCTGGTGGATTTGATGGTCTTGATGCCTTCGATCCCGGAGAGCGTATCCTCCAGTGGCCGCGTCACCTGGCTTTCAATCACCGGCGCGCTGGCACCGGTATAGACGGTGCGTACCGACACGATGGGCGAATCGATGTTGGGGTATTCGCGCACCGTGAGGCGTTGATAGGAGATGATGCCGATCAGCACCAGCAGCAGACTCATTACGGTGGCCAGCACCGGCCGGCGGATGGAGAGTTCGGAAAGCGTCACGGCGTGCCAGCGGGCGGCGGGTTGGTATCACTGCCTATCGTAACGGGGCGCACCGGCGCGCCATCACGCAGCTTGGTTTGCCCGGCCGTGACCACGACATCACCGGCGTGCAGGCCTTGCACGATTTCCACCGTGCCTGCGCTGCGTTCGCCGGTCTGCACGGCGGTCTGCACGGCCTTGCCATCGACGATGCGATAGACCACCTGTCGGTTGTCCAGCGGTACCAGCGCCTGCTCCGGCACCAGCACTGCGTCGGGACGGGTTTCGAGCACCAGCGACACACGCGCAAACATGCCGGGGCGCAGCAACTGGTCGGGGTTGGGCACCCGCGCGCGCAGCAACAGCGTGCGCGTCTGTTCGTCTATGCGCGGGTCTATGGCATAGATGCTGCCACTGAAACGCTGCTCCGGATAGGCATCTACCTGTAACACGGTTGCCTGCTCCGGTTTGACCGACGCAAGATAGTTTTCCGGCACACGGAAATCGAGCTTCAGGCTGTGGATGTCTTCCAGGTTGACGATGTCCTGCCCTTCCTTGACGTAATCACCGGTGCTGACCTGACGCAACCCCAGAATGCCGGCGAAGGGGGCGGTGAGACGTGCCTTGGCCAGCCGCGCATCGGCCAGCGCCAGTTGGGCCTGGGAGGTGCGCAGCTTTTCCTGCGCCTCATCATAGCTTTGCTGGCTCAGCAGTTTCTTCTGAAACACGTTGCGCGCGCGGGCGAAATTGAGCTGGTTGAGACTTACCGTCGCAGCACTTTCCGCGCGCTGTGCCCGTTGCTCGGAATCGTCGAGCCGGATCAGTTCGGCGCCTGCCTTGACGGTGTCACCCTCGGTGAAGTATATGGCCGCGATCCGGCCAGACACCTCGGAACGAATAATCACCGACTCGTTGGCGCGCAACGTACCCACTGCGCTGACGCTGCGTGTTACCAGCCCGCTGTGGGCGGCGGCGGTCTCTACCGGCAGCGCCATTGCGCCCGGCGGGCCGCCTTTGGCGCCGGCCCCGGGTTTGCCGCCGTCGGTGCAGGCGCTCAGCGCCAGCAGGTTTCCCAGCAGCACAGCGTGCGCTGCAATGCGGGTGAGTTTGGTTAAGCGCATGTTACACACCTTGTATGCTGGAGGGGGGCACGATACCGATGAGGATGACCTCGACGACCATGCGGCTGTAACGCTGCGCATCGTCGGCAAAGTCCACCTCCGGGAAGTGGCGCAGCATGTCGCGCGCCTGGAAGAAAAAGATGTTGGAACCCACCAGCAGTTGCGCGATGAGTGCCGGATCAAGCTCTTTCCGCAGTTCACCGCAGTCCTGGGCATTGCGCAGGATTTCCACCAGCCGGGTGAAATTCTCACCACACAATTGCTCTGCCAGCTCTTTGCCCCGGCGCACACCACCTTCCAGCAGCTCGCGCTGCACCAGCCGCGTGAGATGATAGTGACGCTCCAGATGAGCGATGTGGGCGGCTGCGAAATGGATGAGACGCTCGGTCAGATTGCCGTCGCGGTTTACCAGTTCATCCACCAGGCTGCGCGCCTCGGCGCAGGCCGAGCCCAGCACGGTCTGGTACAGCGTCTCCTTGGATGAAAAATGATGAAAGATGTTACCTTTGCTGACGCCAGCCTGCTCGGCGACCATGTTGATGGACACCCCCTCATAGCCGTGCTCGGCGAATAAGCGTTCGGCGGTGTGCAAGATGCGCTGGGCGGCTTCCGCCATGGCGTGGCAGGGTTGAACGGCGGGCGAAGCTGCTGAAGTGCCGGGGGCCACAGGACTATCCTTAACTAAGGCGTTCGAGGTTCCTAGTGTACAAACCGAATGGTCGGTTTGCAATCCTGGGTCGGGTTCAGAACACGAAGGCCGGTGACGTGGGTGCGTTGATCAGCGATGGGAGGTCGGTTTCGAACAGGCTCTCACGCGTCCACGCCTCGGGCCCCATGCGCGTGATCAGCAAGGCCTCCATGCTGGGCGCCTGGCCCACAACCATGAACAAGCGTCCACCCACCTGCAGTTGCTGCTGGAGCAGGTCGGAAAGCAGCGGCAGCGAGCCGGTGACGGCAATGACATCGTAGGGCGCGTGCGCGGCCCAGCCGCGTGCTGCATCTCCCGTCTCCAGTACGACATTGGTGATGCCGTGCCCGGCCAGTTTTTCGCGCGCTGATGCGATAAAGTCGGCAAAGATGTCCACGCTGTGCACCTGGCTGCCGGAGCGCGCCAGCAGTGCGGTGAGATAGGCGCTGCCGGTGCCGATTTCGAGTATGGTGTCGGTGGGCTGGATGTCGAGCGCCTGCAGCAGCCGTGCCTCGAGGCGCGGTGGCATCATGGCCTGGCCATGCCCGAGCGGCAGCTCAATATCCGCGAATGCGAGGTTGCGCTGCGCGGGGGGTACAAAGTCCTCGCGCGGCACCTGGGACAGCAACTCCAGTACGCGCGGATCAAGTACCTCCCACGGGCGGATTTGCTGTTCAATCATGTTAAAGCGGGCTTGTTCGATATTCATCATGGTACGGCCTGAAGCGGATACGGAATCAAGGCGCCAATGGTACTGACAAGCTTGTCGGTATGTCTACACTGACTTCCGGCCAGCAAGGCTGGCGAGGGCGTGCGAGATGCAGCCTCACGATCCTGCCCTGGCTTGCAAAACAGCCTGCTATCGGCTACGGTGAAGGCGGCAGCTAGGGGTGCCTGACTCTGTGTTGAACAGGGTCGGCTGAGACGGGGTATAAGCCCATAACCCTTTGAACCTGATCCGGTTAACTCCGGCGTAGGAAAGCGGCATGACGTTTTGCCTGCGCCCGTGGCATATATTAAAAGGTGATACATGAGCGCACTCCCCGAGCAGCATCTGAGCCAGACCGCAACACTCGACGCGGCGGTTACCCAGCCATTTCCTCGCTCACGCAAGGTGTATGTCACGGGTAGCCGTCCAGACATCCGCGTGCCGATGCGCGAGGTAAGCCTCTCCGATACACCGGCGAGCTTCGGCGCCGAACAGAATCCGCCGGTATATGTGTATGACACCTCCGGACCCTATACCGATCCGGCGGCACAGATCGATCTGCGCCAAGGCTTGCCAGCCTTGCGCGAGGCGTGGATCCAGGCGCGCGGCGACACGGAGCAACTGGGCGAGACCAGTTCGCGCTACGGGCGTGCCCGCGCGACCGACCCGGCACTTGCGTCCCTGCGGTTTGCCCACCTGCGCAAGCCGCGGCGGGCACAGGCGGGCGCCAATGTGACCCAGATGCATTATGCGCGGCGCGGCATTATCACGCCGGAAATGGAGTTTATTACCCTGCGCGAGAACCAGAAGCTGGAGTTGGCGCGGGTGCACGGCCTGCTGGAGCAGCAGCATCCGGGGGAATCGTTCGGCGCCGCGATTCCGCAGCATATTACGCCGGAGTTTGTGCGCGACGAAGTAGCGCGGGGGCGCGCCATCATCCCCGCCAACATCAACCACCCCGAACTGGAACCGATGATCATCGGCCGCAACTTTCTGGTCAAGATCAACGCCAATATCGGTAACTCTGCGGTCACCTCCGGCATCGAGGAGGAAGTGGAGAAAATGGCCTGGTCCATCCGCTGGGGCGGCGACACGGTGATGGACTTGTCCACCGGCAAAAATATCCATGAGACGCGCGAGTGGATCATCCGTAATTCGCCGGTACCCATCGGCACCGTGCCGATTTATCAGGCGCTGGAAAAGGTAGACGGCAAGGCGGAGGATCTTACCTGGGAGATTTTCCGCGACACGCTGATCGAACAGGCCGAGCAGGGGGTGGATTATTTCACCATCCACGCCGGTGTGCGGCTGGCCTATGTGCCGCTGACAGCGAAGCGCGTCACCGGCATCGTGTCACGCGGCGGCTCCATTATGGCCAAGTGGTGTCTCGCCCATCACAAGGAGAGCTTCCTCTACACACATTTTGAAGACATCTGCGAGATCATGAAGGCCTACGACGTTTCCTTCTCGCTCGGCGACGGCCTGCGCCCCGGCTCAATTGCCGATGCCAACGACGCCGCCCAGTTTGCCGAACTCGAAACGCTGGGCGAGCTGACCCAGATTGCCTGGAAGCATGACGTGCAGACCATGATTGAAGGCCCCGGCCATGTGCCGATGCATCTGATAAAAATCAACATGGAAAAACAGCTCGCGGCGTGTGGCGAGGCGCCGTTCTACACGCTGGGGCCGCTTACTACCGACATCGCACCGGGCTACGACCATATTACGTCTGCCATCGGCGCGGCCATGATCGGCTGGTACGGCTGCGCCATGCTGTGCTACGTCACACCCAAGGAACATCTGGGGTTGCCGGACAAGAACGACGTGCGCGAAGGCATCATCGCCTACAAGATCGCCGCGCATGCCGCCGACCTTGCCAAAGGCCATCCCGGTGCGCAGTTGCGCGACAATGCCCTCTCCAAGGCGCGCTTCGAGTTTCGCTGGGAAGACCAGTTCAACCTCGGCCTCGACCCGGAACGGGCGCATGCATACCACGACGAGACCCTGCCGAAGGAGTCAGCCAAGCTCGCGCATTTCTGCTCCATGTGCGGGCCGCACTTCTGTTCGATGAAAATCACTCAGGATGTGCGCGAGTATGCGGCGCAAAAGGGGATTGACGATGCCGGGCATGCGCTGGAGCAGGGTATGCAGGAAAAGGCGCGTGAATTCAAGGCGCAGGGCGGACAGGTCTACCGAAAACTATAACGCACCACCGGCATTGCGGGATCATTCAGGCGGACAAAAACCGCCTGTGGTTTTTCCTGGCTGCGCAGCCTGGCAGAGACCTGATCCAGCGCTCCCGGAAATAATTCAAGACAGCCCATGCGCACCCGTTACCCCGACATCAAACCCTACGTCGAGCACAGCCTCAAGGTGGATGCTCTCCATGTGCTGCATGTCGAAGAGTGCGGCAATCCCAAAGGGGTGCCCGTGCTGTTCGTGCACGGCGGGCCGGGGGCGGGCTGCGAGCCGTATCATCGGCGTTTCTTTAATCCCGACCTGTACCGCATCATTTTATTTGATCAGCGGGGGGCGGGGCGCTCCACGCCGCACGCCGAGCTTGAGGGTAACACCACGCAGGCGCTGGTGGCGGACATGGAATATATCCGCACGCAGCTCGGCATCGGGCGCTGGGTGTTGTTCGGCGGCTCATGGGGTTCGACACTTTCACTCGTGTATGCGCAGGCCCATCCCGAGCGGGTTATGGGCCTGATTCTGCGCGGCATTTTTTTGTGTCGCCCGCACGAGATCGAGTGGTTTTACCAGCAAGGCGCGCACCGGATTTTCCCCGACTACTGGCAGGATTTCCTGCGCCCGATTCCGGAGTGCGAACGCGGCCATCTGGTGCAGGCCTACCATCGCCTGTTGACCGGAACAGATGAAGTAGCGCGCATGGCGGCGGCCAAGGCGTGGTCGGGCTGGGAAGGGCGTACGCTCACGCTGCTGGAAAGCCCGCCCGTGCTCGACCACTTTACCAATGCGCACACGGCACTCAGTCTTGCGCGCATTGAGTGCCATTATTTCATGCACGACAGTTTTCTCGCACCGAACCAGATTCTGCGCGATGCACACCGGCTCAAAAATATTCCCGGCGTGATCGTGCATGGACGCTACGATATGGTGTGCCCCGTGGAGAGCGCGTGGGAGCTGCATCAGGCCTGGCCGCAGGCGCAACTTAATATTATCGCTGGCGCCGGACATGCGGCGAGCGAGCCCGGCACTATGCACGCGCTGATTGAGGCCGCAGACGTGATGGCCCGACGCTTCCAGGCCAGCCTGCCGTGATTGCGCTGCTGCAACGTGTTACGCAGGCACAGGTGACGGTGGATGAGGTCGTCATCGCACACATCGGGCCGGGGCTGCTGGTGTTTGTCGGTGTGGAGCGTGATGATACGGAGGCGGTGGCCGACAGGCTGTTGGCGCGCGTGCTGGGGTACCGCATGTTCGCAGACGTGCAAAATAAAATGAATCGCAGTTTGCGTGATGTCGAAGGTGAGTTGCTGCTGGTGCCGCAATTCACGCTGGCGGCGGACACGCACAAGGGTCTGCGCCCGAGCTTCACGCCGGCGGCCACGCCGGCGCATGGCGCACACCTGTTTGATTGCATGCTGCGCAAGGCCCGCGCCGGTTACGCCAAGGTGGCGTGCGGCCGTTTCGGGGCGGACATGCAGGTATCGCTCACCAACGGCGGCCCGGTCACATTTTCATTACGCACAGTGTCGTAAGGACGCCATCCATCAGGTCAGATAGTTAAACAGTGACAGATTCTGCACCTTTATAAATGACTGTTGTGCGGCTTGCAGCGCCAGCAGCTGGGCGTTGAGCTGGCTGGCGGCGCTGGCATAGTCGAGATCCTGCACGGTGGAAAGTGTCTGCCTGATCTGCAGCGTATAAGCGTCGTTCACATCCTGCTGGCTGTCAATGGCATTGATGCGCGCACCTATGCCTGAAAGGGTGGCAAGGATGTTGTTTAGCGATTGATCGATGTCGGTGAGACTGCGGTTCATGGCGTTATTGAATTTGGCCTGCCCCGCCGGACTGTTTAGGGGTGTTTCCAGTGCTACCGCCATGTTTTTCAGGGTGGTAAAAACATCCTGATTGGCGCTGGGCGTGACAGTAAAACTGTCGCCGCCCGCAGGTGCGCCAGCGATGCTGGTCTGGATGCCGTTGAAGCTGATGCTGCCACCACTGCTATAGGGTTGGGCGGTCAGTATCGTGGTAGACGTTGTGTTGTTGACGACATCGAACGTAGTCGATGAGGTGAAGGTGATGGTGAAGTTGTGCGCCTGGTAGGCAGAGGCATTTACCACCGTGCCCGTGTCGATGATGCCGTTGCCTGCGTTGGCGGTATTGTCGAGCGTGGTGAACGCCCCGTTGCCGTTGCGGATCAGCTGGAAGACTGCTGTGCCGGAATCATCTACCGCCACTTGTCGTGTGGGGCCTATCTGCAGGAAACGCTGGCCTTGATCGCCATTGTAGATGTAGCTGCCGGCCGCCGTGCGGGCGAACGGCTGAGTCTGGCCTTTATACCCTGCAAACAGGTAGTCGTTGTTCTCATCTTTGGTATTTGCGAGGCTTAGCAACTCATCCAGCCGCTGGCGAATTTCTAGCGCAATGGATGCGCGGTCACTGTTGTTAAGCGTGCTGTTGTTGGCCTGTACCGCGAGCGTGCGCACATTCTGCAGCAGGCTGTTAACGTTGTTCAGCGTGGATTCTTCAAGATTGAGACGTGTGCGTGCAGCATCAATGTTCGACTGGTATTGATCGTTGACGGACACTGCCTGCGTCAGCTCAAGTGCCCGGCTGGCCCCGGCAGGGTCGTCAGAGGGTGTGAGGATGCGCTGTCCGGTGGCGAGCTGTTGCTGTGTCTTGTTAAGCTGCGCCTGCTGGTTGAGTATGCTATTGATGCCCTGTTGCTGAGACTGGGTGGTCGATATGCGCATGGCTTACCTCCGCAGTGTGGCGATCAAGGTGTCGAACAATGCATTTGTGGTTCCGATAACGCGCGCAGCGGCCTGATAGGCCTGCTGGTAACGTATCAGGTCGGCGGCTTCCTCATCGAGGTTGACACCTGAGACAGCTTCACGGGTCTGGATTATTTGATTGAGCAAGGCTTCCTGTGCTTTGCGGTTGATGTCGGCCTGGTGGGTCTTGTTGCCCACGTCAGCCACCAGTTGGCCGTAGTCAGCTTGATAGGTTGCCGTGCCACCTGCGAGGGTATTTTGGGTTTGCAAGCCGACCAGCAACAATGCATTGCGATTGTCGGCGACGCCGTTGGTGTTGGGTTCTACGGTGAAGGTGTCGCCCACCGCCGGAGTGCCGTTGACCTGTATCTGCCAGCCGTTATAGGAAATGTTTGCGCCTGACGTATAGGGCAGCCCCGTCGGGTTACCGGTGCCGGTGCCAGTCACATCGTAGGTGGTGGCGCTGGTGAAGGTAATGGTAACCGATTGCTGCAGATTGGCGTCGGCGGCGTTAGTCACTGTGCCGGATGAAATCGTGCCGCTGCCGATGTTGGCGAGTGTCGCAGAGGTGCGAATAGGTGCGGCGGCTGCGATCTTTTTTGTGTCTGAAATGGCGACACCAATATTGGCTGCGCCGTTGCGCGTGGGCCTAATGAGGAAGCTGTCGCCTGTGTTGATGGCGCCGGAAGCCAGACTGATCGTGACGCCATCAACGGTGGCTGGTGTGCCGGGGAAGCCTGCCAGCGTGGTGATGGTGTTGTCCGACAGCCGGGTCAAAGTGTAGGTACCTCCGGTATTTTGCAACAGGTAGTCGCTGGTGGTGAGTGCGCCGATGCTGGTGATGGAGGCGTTTACCACGCCAGTGCCGGTATTGGGGTTGCTACCGATGCGAGCGAGCACCTGGGCTGTACCGCTGGCAAAGAAACTGGCGCCGAGCACGCCGTTCAAATCCTGGCCCGCGCCATGCTGGGCGTTGAAGGTGGCGGCAAGGCCGTCCGCTACACGTCCCAGTGCGTTTTGTGCACTGTCGAGAACGTTGCGGCGAAAGTCGAGCAGTCCGCCAGTGATGCCGCCAATCAAGTTGTCGGTGATGGTGGTGGAGATACTGCCGACCGTGATCGTGACCTCTTTGCGTGAGGAGTCGAAGGCATTGGTGCTGGTGCTCAGGGCATTGGCTTGGGCGCCCAGTACCAGGCTCTGGCCGCTGCCGATAAAGACATTCACCGCGCCATCGTCTTGTGTCACAGTGGTCACCGCGACCTGCGTGGCGAGTTTGGCGATCAATATGTCGCGCTGATCCAGCAGATCGTTGGGAAGTTGGCCATTGTTGGCCCCCTGGGCCGTTGTGATACTGCTGTTCAGTTTGGCGATTCCTGCCGCAAGACTGTTGATTTCAGCAACGGCGGTGGCGAGTTGCGAGTTTATTCCGTTATTGAGGTCGCTCAGGCGCCGGTCAAAATAATGAAAACGATCCGTCAGCGCCGTGGCACTGCTCAACATCACCTGGCGCGAAGGAATCGAGGCCGGGTTGTTGGCAACGCCCTGCACGGCATTGAAAAATTCCTGCAAGGCAGGCGCGAGCCCAGCCTTGCTGTCGGCGAGCAGGTTGTCTACCTGGCTTGCCATGTTGTAATAGCTTTGCAGCTGGCTGTTGGCCGAGGTATTGGTACGTACCTGCTGGATGAGGAAAGCGTCGTAGATACGGGTGATGCCGCTGACCTGTACACCGCTACCGATGTAGCCGTTGCCGGAAAACTGTGGTGTGTTCGTCCCCAGCGCGACGCGCTGGCGCGAGTAGCCTTCAGTATTGACGTTGGCGATGTTGTGGCTCGCGGTCGCGAGCGCGCGTTGCGCGGCAATCAGGCCGGATACGCTTACGCCGAGTGTGTCACCGATGGGCATGGGTCAACTCCAGGGATACACGAGAGCGGGTCATGTCAGGGTCTCCCCGCTGCATCAGGCAGCGGTTGTGCGCCCGCCAGTTGAAGATTGGCAACGGCGTCACGCAAGGTATCACCGTTGAGGATGCTGGTAATCTTGCGCGCATAGTTTGGATCCGTGGCGTAGCCTGCTTTCTGCAAGGCATGGGCAAAGGCCTCGGGGTTTTTGGTCTGTTGCAGCGCTTCGGCATAGCGGGGATTGGCCTGCAGAAAATTCACATAATCCATGAAACTTGCTTCAGGCGACGGATAGACGCGAAACATGTCGTTGCGTCGGACGGCGATGCCGCCCACATACTCCAGTGTTGACACAGAGATGCGTGAACCGTCCCAGCTGGTATGGGCCTTGATGCCGAACAGGTTGTGGCTGCTGCCTTGCGGGGCAGGCGTGACCGACTGGCCCCACCCGGTTTCGAGCGCGGCCTGTGCCAGCAGGAATTTCGGTGTAATGCCCAGTGCGCGCGCAGCCTGTTGCGCGTGCGGCCACAGCTTCTGCACGAAATCTTCCGGGCCATCGAAGCTTAGTGCTTTCTGCCCTGAGTCAGGTGCTGCGTCGGTGTAGGCACTGTGGATAGCTTGCGGACTATGTGTTTCCGTCGATGATGGTATGGACAGGGGCATGACCTCTCCACGAAACAGGCGTGAGGAAAACGGATTGGGAGGATTGTCGCCCAAGACATCGGTGGCAGGTGCTGCGGCGAGATTACCGCCCAGCTGCTGGGCCAGCATGTCAGACAGGCCGATGCCACGGCCCTTGGATAAGGTAAGCGCGAGCTGCTGGTCAAACATGTCGCGGTACTGATCCGCTTCGGCGCTGCCAAAGAGGTCATCACCCATGCTGGCCTGACGCATACTTTTCAGCATCATCTGCGTAAACAGCGCCTCGAACTGCTGGGCTACTGCACGCAGTGTCTCGGGGGAATTGGTGCGTGCTTCCGCGCGCAGGCGCGTGAGACCCTGAAAGTCTGTGTAGATGTCGGCGCTGGGTACGGTGGATGTCATCATATGACCAGGAGTTCGGCGCGTAGCGCGCCCGCTTCCTTCAATGCTTCCAGAATGGCGACCAGATCGCCGGGGGCGGCGCCCACCTGATTTACGGCGCGCACGATTTCATCCAGCGATACTCCGGGCTGAAACAGGAACATACGCTGCTTTTCTTGCGTTGCTGTGATGTCGAATTTCGGCACTACTTGCGTGCTGGCGGCGGGGAGCGTGTTACTGGGCCCGGGAGCGAAAGGTGGTGGCTGGCTTACGATAGGGTTGGCTGCAATGGTAACGGTAAGGCTGCCGTGCGATACCGCAGCAGGCGATACGCGCACATGCTGACCGATCACCACCGTGCCGGTGCGCGAGTTGATGATAACCTTGGCGGAAGTTTCGCCCGGCTCCAGTGTGATGTTCTCCAGCAGCGATACGAAGCGTACCCGATCCGCGGTGCTGGCGGGTGCGGCTACGCGCACCGAGGAGCCATCCAGCGCCTGTGCCGAACCTTCGCCCAGTGTGTTATCAATGGCAGCGGACATGCGATTTGCCGTGGTGAAGTCGGATGTGTGCAGGTTCAGCGTCACGCTGTCGCCGCTGCCGAATCCGGAGGGCACACTACGTTCTACGGTGGCGCCGTTCGGGATGCGTCCGGCACTGGGGATATTGACCGTGATTTTGGATCCATCCTCGGTCTCGGCACCGAACCCGCCCACAATCAGGTTACCCTGTGCGATGGCGTATACGTTGCCGTCGGCACCGCGTAACGGTGACATCAACAGTGTACCTCCGCGCAGACTCTTGGCATTGCCGATGGATGTGACGGTGACGTCAATGGTCTGACCGGGCTTGGCGAACGGCGGCAGATCGGTGGACAGTGCCACTGCTGCAACATTCTTGAGCTGTGGGTTCGCGCCCGGCGGCAGATTAATGCCAAGCTGGGACAGCATACTGGTGAGGCTTTGCGAAGTGAAGGGCGCCTGACTGGTTTGATCGCCAGTGCCATTCAGACCTACTACCAGGCCGTAGCCTATGAGCTGGTTATTGCGCACGCCAGCGACCGCTGCGAGATCTTTAATACGTTCTGCATGGGCAGTAGACGCAATCAGCAGCAAGCTGAGCATAGGCAACAGAAGGCGTTTTATCGTCATGACCATGGTTCTCAAATAATGGGCAATAAGCAGCAAGCCGTTATAAAAATACGGTCTTGCAATGTGCAACATGCAGCTGATATCTGCATGTTCAAAATGGCCATAAGGCGCTCAGAAAGAACCGGGCCAGCCAGCCAGCCGCGTTTGCATCAGCTACCTGGCCTTTGCCGCCATACGATATCTGGGCGTCCCCCACCTTGGTTGAGAGCACTGAATTATCGGGACGGATATCGGCGGGACGCACAATGCCGGCGATACGCACATACTCGTCGCCCTGGTTGAGGGCGAGCAGTTTTTCGCCTCGTATCATGAGGTAACCGTTCGGCAGCACTTCTGCCACAGTTACTGTGATACTGCCGCTCAGGCTGTTCTTCTGGCTGCTGTCGCCGCTGCCCTTGAAATCGCTATTGGAGTCGAGTGAATTGGCAAGCGTGTTGTTTTGGTTGCTTGCGAACGGCAGGATGCCCGGCGCATTGAACTGCAGCGTAGAACCAAGTAGTGTCGGGCTATCGACACTGGTGGAGCTGTCGCGCTTGGTGTTGGTTTTTGCCTCTTTGCTCGCTATGGTGTTTTCCACCAGCTGTATGGTGAGCAGGTCGCCCACGCGCTGTGCACGCTGGTCTTCAAACAGCGACACGGCGTATCCTGCCTGATAGATCGCGCCATTGCGTGACTCCGGTGGTGGGGCCGCAAGCGGGCGTGTCGGCGCGTAGGCCGGGTCAGGCTGCAGGCCATTGCTCACGCAGCCACCGAGCAGCAATGCCAGGCACGCCAACAGCATTTTCAATAATGTATGTTTCATGTCACGTTACCCTGCACCGACGTTACAAATTGTTGCTGATATAGCGCAGCATTTCGTCACTGGCTGCGATGGCTTTTGAATTCATTTCGTAGGCACGCTGGGCCTCAATCATGCCCACCAGTTCTTCCACTACGTTCACATTCGAGCTTTCGACTGAGCCCTGCACGATGGAGCCAAGGCCGTTCAGTCCCGGTGTGCCGGTCTGTGCGGTGCCACTCGCGGTAGAGTCCACGAACAGATTGCCACCAATAGGTTGCAGCCCAGCCGGATTGACGAAGTCTGCGATCTGCAGGCTGCCCACCTGCGTGCTTGCTGTACTGCCGGCAGGGAGGACAGAAACCACACCGTCAGTGCCGATGGTAATGCTCAGCGTGTTTTGTGGAATGGTGATGCCGGGCTCCAGAAGATATCCGTTCGCCGTTACCAGTTGACCCTGCGAGTTCAGCTGGAATGCACCGTCGCGTGTGTAGGCGATGGTGCCATCAGGTGTCAACACCTGCAGGAATCCGCGCCCCTGGATAGCGACATCGAGTGAATTGTTGGTCTGTACCAAGTTGCCTTGCGTAAACAGCTTTTCCGTGGCCACAGTGCGTACGCCGGTACCGAGCATCAACCCAGAGGGAAGTTGTGTGTTTTGCGATGACTGGGCGCCTACCTGGCGTACGTTTTGATACAGCAGATCCTCAAACACGGCACGCCCGGTTTTGAAGCCGGTGGTGTTGACGTTGGCCAGGTTGTTGGAGATGACGGCAAGACGCGTCTGCTGTGCGTCGAGCCCGGTTTTCGCTATCCAGAGTGCGGGATTCATGTGTATTCCTTGTTTGCTGTGTTCAGTTAGCCGAGACGCATAAGCTGGGCTGAGGCGCTGTCAGTTTCCTCGGCGGTTTTCATCAGTTTGGCTTGCACTTCGAACCCGCGTGCGAGCGCGATGATGTTGACCATGGCTTCCACCGCATTAACATTGCTGCCCTCCAGAGCGCCGGAGACGAGTTGTATTTTGGCGTCAGGCACGGCCTGAATGCTTTCCTTGTCGCGCAGCAGGCCATCGGCACCCTTGATCAGGGATTCAGGCGGTGGGTTTACCAAGCGGATTCTGTCTACTATCGCCAGGGTGGTGGCGCTTTGCCCGACAGGGCGGATGGAGATGGTGCCGTCGGCACCGATTTCAATTTTTTCAGCGGGCGGTAGTGCTATCGGGCCGCCGTTGCCGAGCACCGGATGGCCGGCGCCGGTTTCAAGCAGACCGTTGGGCGAGATGTGCAGATCGCCCGTGCGCGTATATGCTTCGCTACCGTCAGGCGCCTGTACCGCAATAAAGCCTGTGCCATTGATGGCGACATCCAGCTCGCGTCCAGTGTTCATGATCTGACCTTGTGTCAGATCGACGCCGTTTGATTGGGGTTGAGAATAGGCACGACTGGCCCAGCCCGGTCCGGTGACTGGCAGGCTCTGAAATGACGCGAGGTCGGCGCGAAACCCGGTGGTGCTGGCGTTGGCGAGATTGTGAGTATGGACGGACTGCGCCAGCATCGTCTGCTGGGCGCCATTCATCGCAACATAAATCATCCTGTCCATTTCAGTGTGTTCCCAAAGTTACTCAGTGGTAATGCTGTTAACGACGAATGTTTATGACTGCCTGAGTGATGGCGTCATCGGTGCTGATGACCTGTGCATTCGCCTGGAAATTGCGCTGAGAGGTAATCATGCTCACCAGTTGTTCGGTGAGGTCGACATTGGAGCCCTCCAGCGCGCCTGCCTGAATGAGCCCCAGGCTGGCTGACCCCGGTGCGCCGGTCAAGGCCGAACCGGACTGAAAAGTTTCCGCCCAGTTGGTATTGCCCAACTGCTGCAGACCCTGCGGATTGCTGAAGTTGGTGAGTGCGATTTGGCCTAACGCCGTGGACTGACCGTTGGTGTAGCGCGCGAACACAATGCCGCTGCTGTCAATGTTGACGCCGGAGAGACGGCCGGTGGTGTAGCCATCCTGGGTCAGGCTGTTCACGCCGAAGGCACTGCCGAATTGCTTCGTCTCGGTGTAATCAAGCGTGAGTGCAATGGTGGCTGCGCCATTGCCGGGGTTGTAGGCGGAGTAAGTGATGGCGTTAGGCGGTGCTACAGCGCCATTCACACTGGCGAGATCGCCGGTACTGGAAAAGCCAAGGGTATTGGCGCTATCGACGGCGCTGCCGTCAATATAAAGATAGCTCTCCCACACGTTGGGCGTGCCGGTCTTGCGGTAATACATGGTGGCGAGGTGTGAGGTGCCGAGTGAGTCGTAGATGGTGGTCGAGGTTGAATTGTTGTAGGAGCTGGCGGCGCTGGGGCTAAAAGCGCCCTGCACGTTGCCATCGCTGGCCGCCGCGATATCAGAGGCGCCCGCGCCCGTGAGTTGGGTAAGGCCGGTGGTGTTCATCGTCAGCGGAACGGTACCCTGTGCGCCGGTGCCATCCGGATCCCAGTTCAGGGTCACACTGGTGGTGGTGCCGATGTCGATACCAGTGGTGGTGCTGCTGCTAGTAGTAGGGGGTGTAGTGGAGGCACCGCCGACGAGTAGCTCCGCGCCCCACACGTTGCCTGCGCCGGAATAGGTGTAGCGCAGCGAAGCGTTGGTGATCGAGTTCCCGGACGCGTCGATCAGGGTAAAGTCGGCGGTAGTGAATGGGCTGCCGCCACCGTCGGTTCGCAGCGTCTGCACACCACTCAGCGTGAGAGTAGAGGAGGCGGTGGGCGCCAGCGGCACTGCGGCAGCGGCGTTGAGATTCATGCCGATAGTGATACCGGCCGTAGCGCTGGGGGCGATGTCGGCGGTGGACAACTGCAAGGTGCCCAGAGCGCCAGTGATGTTGCCAGTGGCGTCGGCCTGGAAAGCAGTGAGCTTCTGGGCAGTAGGGTTCACGACATACCCTTCCCGGTCAATCCCGAATGAGCCGGCGCGTGAATAGACGATGGTGCCATTGTCATCGAGCCGAAAGAAGCCCTGGCCGTTGATGGCGAGATCCATGTTGCTTTGGGTGAAGCCGATATTACCCTGGCCGAACTGCTGCGCCACCGAGGAAAGGCGCACGCCGCTGCCGATGGAGATGCCAGAGGAGCCGGTGCTGGTCGCGGCATAGATATCACCGAACTCCGCACGCGAGGCCTTGAAGCCGGTGGTGCTGCTGTTGGCGATGTTGTTTGAAATCACATTGA
The DNA here is from genome assembly GCA_947085325.1 of uncultured Gammaproteobacteria bacterium. Taxonomy (GTDB): domain Bacteria; phylum Pseudomonadota; class Gammaproteobacteria; order SURF-13; family SURF-13; genus JAQBXX01. The sequence continues at coordinate 96,081 of CAMTVY010000010.1, forward strand.
GCTCGGCAGCAGCAGCATTGAGCCCGCTTAGTGCTGTACGAAATGCCATGATCTATCTCCTGTTGTGGCGAACGGTGAGTCTGAGACTCACATGCGGTTAACTAAAATATCTGTCGTACTGCGGACAGTGCGATGGTGTCTCCTCCAAAGAGGTTGAGGCTCAGTCCCTGCCCGTTATTGCCCAGCGTGACACTCTCTACGCGGGCGTCGACCAAGGTGTCCGCGCCCTGTTGACGGCCATCCATGACGGCGGTGGCCTGGATGCGATAGCGACCGGGCGCGGCGGCCTCGCCCCCATCCATGGTTCCATCCCAGCCAAAGGACACCAGCCCGCTGGCTTGCTGGCCGAGATCCAGGCGGCGCACCAGTTGTCCGGCGGCGTCGTAAATGGAGAGCGTAAGATTTGAGGTGCTCGCGGCAAGATCCACGGCACCGCTGAGGCCTGTGTTGGGGGTTAGTATGTTGCCATAGCTGCCCGGTGCCAGCACGCCGCGGCCTACCATGCTGGCGCCCTGCAGGGCCTGGTCGGAACCGAGGCTGTCGGCCAGTCTGGAGAAGGCCGTCTGCAAATCCTGGATGCCGCTCACCGTACTGAACTGTGCGATCTGGCTCAGAAATTCGGCATTATCCATCGGCTTGGTCGGATTCTGGTTCTGCAGCTGTGCCGTCATGAGCTTCAGAAACTCTTCCTGGCCGAGCTTGTTTTTGGCGCTGGATGGGGTGGTTGTTGCCGCCGTCAGGCCCAGTGCATCATAAGGGTTAGTGTTTTCTATAGTGTTCATTCAGTGTCTCCTGCTTACTGGCCGAGAGTGAGCGTTTTCAGCAGCAGCTGTTTTGAGGTATTGGCGACCTCGACGTTACTCTGGTAAGAGCGCGAGGCTGAAATCATGTTAGCCATTTCCTCTACCATGTTGATGTTGGGCAGATAGATGTAGCCGTTGGCGTCGGCCTGGGGGTTCCCGGGCTCATAGCGACTCTGTACCGGTGTCGTGCTTTCGACGATGCCGAGCACCTGCACGCCGCGGCTGGCGTTCTGCTCCAGGCCGCTGCCGCCGTTGAGTGCGCCCATCACGGCGGCGAATACCGGATGCCGCGCGCGGTAGGTTTGTTCTGCGCTGCTGCTGGCGTTTTCCGCATTGGCGAGGTTGCTGGAAGTGGTATTGAGGCGCAGCGACTGCGCGCTCATGCCGCTGCCGGCGATATCAAAAATGTTGAGTAGTGACATGGTTATTCACCTCTGATGGCGCCCATCAGGCCCTTGATTTTGCCGTTGAGAAAGGTCAGGCTTGCCGAATAACGCAATGCGTTCTGCGCGAACTCGGCATGTTCCACCTGCGTGTCTACCGTGTTGCCGTCCAGGGAAGTCTGAGGCGGGTTGCGGTAGAGCAAAGTATATTCATCGCCGCCGCCGGTACCGGGCTGGATATGGTTTGCGTGGGTCACTGCGACCGACGTGTGATCACTCGCCGCCTGTGCGCTGGCAAGCGCGGCCCTGAAGTCGATGTCGCGCGCCCGGTAGTTGGGGGTGTCGGCGTTGGCGAGGTTGGTGGCGAGGATTTCGGCGCGGTGTGCATACAGGCCGAGCGCCTGCTCATGTACTCCAAATGCGCCATCAAGTGTTATCGGCATGTTGCTGGTTCTGCTTTAGCTTCCTGCGATGAACAGGAGCAATCTCCATGCCAGACGTGGGGAAGCGTGCCGGGAGCAGAAAAACAGCAGCTCAGACGGGGGTGGGCGGTACTGCAACAGGTGGGTGTGCGGCAAGATCATGCCGCAGCGGCAAAGTGTGAGGAAGGCTTGGGGGTTTATCGGCAGGCCGTGACCGGAACTGAAGTCAGCCTCGGGTAAGCGGGCAGTGGTGGCCGGATTCCAGCAGCACGACCTGTGTTGGCGCCCGGCAGTGGTTCGATCGCGTCACGCAGCTCCCGGGCAAGAGCAAGAACAGCGCAAGATCATGCTTCAGTGCCGACAGGGTCATGTGCCCGCGGATGTCGGTGATTTACTCCAGCTGATCCGGATAGGACAGCTCGTAAATCAGTATATCCAGCAGGCCATCGCCACGTCCCCACTGTTGTAGCCCAGCGCATGTGAGGTTCTGCTCTGTTACGGGCGTCCTGCAGGGGCGGCGGTTATCGCCCCGCCGTGTTGTCTTTCAGCCGGTAGACCACTCCGCTGGCATAATGCAACATTTCGAAAGCGCTGCACAGGTTGGAAATGGCCTCCGACGAGCCGAGGATCAGGTAGCCGCCGGGATTGAGGGCTTGTGCCATCCGGGCCAGAATGTCGCGCTTGAGGTCAGCCGAGAAGTAGATCAGCACGTTGCGGCAGAAGATGATGTCGAACTTGCCCAATGCGGCGTAGCTTTGCTTGAGGTTTAACTCTTTGAAGTTGACGTGGGTGCGCAGTTCGGGTTTCACCTGCCATTTGCCATCCACTGGCGTGAAGAAGCGCTGGCGCCGCTCGGGCGACAGGCCACGTGCAAGGCTGGTGTTGTCATAGATGCCGGCATTGGCCTCTTTCAGTATGGCGCTGGAGATGTCGGTGCCGACGATTTGCACCCCCCAGGTCAGTTGGCCGGGCTTGCCCAGCATATATTCCTGTATCGCGATGCTGATGGAGTAAGGCTCCTGGCCGGATGAGCAGGCGGCAGACCAGATGCGCAATGGCCGGCCAAGCGGGGTCTGTGCGAATTGCGGCAGGATGTGGAGGGTGAGCGCGTCATACGGTGTAGTATCACGGAACCAGAGCGTCTCATTGGTGGTCATGGCATTGATCACGCGCGCGCGCAGGCTGGCCCCGCGTATGCCGGACAAGCGTGTGACCAACTCACCGAGCGTGGCCAGGCCCTCTTCCTGCATCAGGCGGCCGAGGCGGCTGCTGACCAGGTAGTGCTTGTCTTCGCCCAAGAGGATGCCGCAGGCCCCTTCCAGAAAAATACGGAAGGCCTGGTAGTCTGAGGGTGCAATGATTGCTGAGGCCAAAAGATCCGCTCTTTAAGGGGTGGGGTATGTCGTTTATGATAACGTCAGTTACAGGATAAAGTGCAGAAAGATAGTGGAATAGCCGATGCAATGGGAGTACGCCCTCATTCAGTGCGCATTAGAACCGCACTGGCGATGTTGGCGGCAGGTGCGGTGGTTTGCAGGCATTGATGAACATGGTTCAGTGCGGCGCCTGCTGGATCGATGTGCGTATCAAAGCCGCTGATCTCGACCCCAAGCGCACCCGTATCATTTGCTGCGATACCGGAAGCCGCAGTGTCTCGGCCGCATTTCTGCTGGGCGAGCGTGACTTTGACGTCCGCGTGCTGCAGGGCGGTCGGTGGCGCTGTGGTCACGTCCTGCCTAGGCCGCCTGGGCCGAAGATAACTCGTCCAGGTGTTTGATTACGTTCTGGGCCAGGTCATCGGCGTGAAACTTGGGGAGGAAGGTGTTCGCTCCGACTTTCTGCACCAGGGCGGCGTTGAATACCCCGCTCAATGAGGTGTGCAACATTACATACAGATCCTTCAGGCGCGGGTCTCTTCTGATTTCGGTGGTGAGTGTATAGCCGTCCATTTCCGGCATCTCGACGTCCGAGATCACCATCGCAAAATGTTCCGTTACCGACACCTCTTCGTCGGCCAGCTTCTGCAGCAGCGTAAGCGCCTGGCGTCCGTCGCACGCCACGGTGCAGGTCACGCCGAGCTGATCCAGCGTGCGCACGATCTGCTTGCGCGCCACGCTTGAATCGTCAACGACCAGGATATGCTGGTGCGTGCGCCGCTCTGCCGCCGCCGCACCGCCGCTCTGCAGCACGGCCGACGAGACCTCGGTCACGGTGCCACTCACCTCAGCCAGCACTTTTTCTACGTCGATGATCTCGACCAGATCGTTATCGACATGTGTTACCGCCGTCATATAGCTGTTGTTGCCGGCGCCCTTGGGCGGCGGCAGAATGGTTTCCCATTTCATATTGACGATACGGTCTACGCCGCTGACCAGGAACCCCTGTATCGAGCGATTGTATTCAGTAATGATGATAAAGCTGCCGACATGGTCTTTGAGAGCCGGTTCGCCGATAGCGAGGCCCAGATCCATCACGGGGATAGTTTTGCCGCGCATGTGCGCCATACCGCGCACGACAGGGTGCGAGCGTGGCACGTGGGTGAGTGGTGGGCACTTGATCACTTCCTGAATCTTGAATACGTTAATGCCGAAACGCTGACGGCTGCCCAGGCGAAACAGCAGCAACTCCAGCCGGTTGTGTCCGACCAGGCGCGTGCGTTGATTAACTTCGTCCATTACGCCTGCCATGATACCCTCCTGATGATGTGGGAACTGTACTCTAATTAATGGGAATAGCGGCGGGCAGGGCGCAAGACTTTAGCCCGAGAGACATCCGCCTGCTGGCATGTGATTTGCACTGATTCCAGGCATGGAAACCCGGAACGCAGCAAAAATGCCTGCCAAGCATGACATGCCACAGGCTGTCGGCAGTCAACACCTGTCCGTCCGGGCAGGTGCTAATAAAGGTGTTAACCGTCTGCTGACAGGGGCGCTGGCTGTATGGCTGCTGGGCTGTGGTTCGGCGCTGGCGGATGAGTTCCAGGAACTGGGCCAGATCATCGACGCAGTGAGTGAGTTTGCCGTAGAGGCGGGTGCTGACAGGTCAGCGCGGGCAGGCGGGACGTACCGGGTAGAGGTAGGCGCGCTCGATTCGCGGCTGCGGCTTACCGCATGTGACACAAAATTGACGGCTTATGCGCCGCCCGGCGCACGTACCCTGGGCAATACTACCGTGGGGGTGCGCTGTAATGGCCCCCAGCCTTGGTCGCTATACGTGCCGGTGACCATCAAGATGTATGGCGAGGCCGTTGTGGCTGCGCGTCCATTGGCTATGGCAAGCGTTCTGAGTTTGCAGGACGTACGGCTGGCCCAGGTTGAGTTGGGTGCCAGTGCTGCCGGAGTGTTGATTGACCCGCAGCAGGTGGTGGGTAAAGTGCTGCGGCGGCCCCTGATGGGCGATGCGGTAGTGACATTAGATAGCCTGGAAGAGCCGCGTCTGGTGCGGCGCGACGAGCAAGTGATGCTGGTGGCCGAGGGTTCGGGTATTGAGGTGCGCATGCAAGGCCGGGCCCTCACCGACGGCGTTGCGGGCGAACTTATAAGGGTGCGTAATCTGGGTTCCAAGCGGGTGATTGAGGGTACTGTGGTGGCGCCAGGCCTCATCCGGGTGCGTATGTGAGGGTATAAACAGGGCTAAAGTTTCCATTTCGCCTGCCGCTACAATTAGCGGGGAACTATAAATAGGATTATTGGAGTACTGAGTCATGACGCGAGAAATTGATGCATTGGTCGCCGGGCTGGGTAAGTCTCACGCCAAGGGTTCCGAAGCGCGCGTGGAGCGTGAACAGGCGTCGCAGGCGCAGGAGAACCATTCCGCTCCGGTCGCTGACAGGCTGAGCCTCACCGAAACCAGCGCCCGGGTGCAGGAGTTGCAGGCACGGGTATCTTCGCTGCCGGTTGTGGACGGCCGGCGCGTGCAAGAGATCAAACAGGCGATTGCCCAGGGCAGCTACGAGATTGATCCTGCGCGTGTTGCCGAAAAGATCGTGCGGCTTGAGGTCGCGCTTAGTGATGAAGCCTGAGTACGCCATGACATCGCCTATGCACGCATCTGGCCCATTGCCCGACCAGTCCTCCGCCTCCCTGCTGGAAATCATGCAGTGCGAGATTGAACACTGTACGCAGTTATTGCAGGTGCTGCACCGTGAACACACTGCAGTTACCAACAACGCCCCGGAGCTTCTGGAGCAGGCGGCACAAGAGAAGCTGCACTGGTTGCGTCAGGTGGAGGCACTCGCCGACGCCCGCATTGAGGGCATGCGCGCGGCGGGCGTGGCTGGAGACCCACAGAATGCGGCGCCCGGCTTGACTGCTCACCCGGATGTTGTCGCGCGCTGGCAACAGGTGCAGCGCATCCTGGTGGAGTGCCGGCGCCAGAACCAGATCAATGGCAGCGTCATCGAGCTAAGCCGTCGTCATACACTGCGCGCGCTTTCCCTGCTCCGCGGTCAGTCCGCCGACCAGACAGTTTACAGTGCCTCTGGTGAAACATCCGGGCCACTCCCCCCGCATATGCTGGCAACCGCCTGACTTTCGACATCCCCGTTTTATAGCTCACGCCTGCCCCTGCCCGGCCGATGTCCGCAACACATACGCCCGAGACGTTGGTGGAAGATGCTGCTGACAGGAGTGCGGTACGGGTGGAAAGGGTCACCCATGTGGCGTGTATCGCAGGTCTGCTACGGCGACTGCACCAGAAGCGCGCCCTGCTCTCGGTAGGTGTGCCGGGCGTGGGTGAGCGGTACAGCAGTACCCTGCTTTCCGTACAACCCGACAACGGCAGTATGCTGCTGGACGAGTTGACGCCCAAACAGGGCCATGTGCATCTGCTGCAGCAGCGCAAGCTGCACGTGAAGGGACAATTGCGCGGTGTTGACATCGATTTTTCCAGCGTACTGTTCGAAGCCGGCTCCAAAGATCGCGTAGCCTACTACCGGGTGGCGTTACCCGGTACGCTGAACTACGCACAACGCCGCTCCCATTATCGCGCCCGTATCGGGGCGGGTAGTCAGATACGAGTAACATTCATGACTGCATGGGGGGAGACGCTATCGGGTCAGTTGTCTGATATTGCGGTGGGTGGACTCGGTGTCCGGTGCAACTTTTCTGATGCAGTGCTCAGCTGTGGTGATTTCATCCCCCACTGTGTGATCCGGTTTGCGCCGCATAACGAGATATCGAGTGCGGTAGAGGTGCGCTCCGTGAGCAGGGAGGTGCAGTCTGGCCAGTGGCGTGTGGGCGTATGCTTTGTGGATATGGGTCAGGCGACGGAGGCGCGTATAGCACGCTTTGTGGCGACACTTGACCGCGAGATGCGCAAGCAGGACATGTAGCTGAAATAACCGGGTTGCCGTATTTGCTGATAGGGAGCGGCAAAGACGAAGGTCGTAGATGCTATGTTGGTCGGGGTGAGAGGGTGAGGCATGCAGTGCCGAACGCACGGCGCATGGAGCGCCGGGCCGGGAATCCGATCACCCAACATGGGTGAGCCGCGAAGTGGCGAACGACAGCACAGGATGTGCTGGCTGGCGCTGGTTTAATAAATTGAAGTTGCGCCAGGGACGGCAAAGACGAAGGTCGTAGATGCTATGTTGGTCGGGGTGAGAGGATTTGAACCTCCGGCCCCTAGCTCCCGAAGCTAGTGCTCTACCAAGCTGAGCTACACCCCGATTGAATAACAGCGGCGGTCAGTACGTGACACGTTGCGAGACCACATCATGGCGGGCATGTGTGCCCCAACGCCTTGCTGTTCGTCACATGCCACTCAATAACTGCGGCTGACAGAAAATTCGGCAAGCGCGATAAGGGCGTCTTTGTAAGGCGATCCGGGTAACGCCGCCAGCGCGGCAGTGGCTTTGTCAGCCTCCGCCTTAGCCGAGCGCGCAGTGTACGCGATGGCCCCAGTGGATTCAATGGCGGCAGTGACCGATGTGATGTGTTCACGGCCGCCCGCTTCAATGGCGCTGTGCAATACGGCCTTCTGCTCCGCATCGGCGGAGCGCAAGGCGTGAATGAGGGGCAGCGTCGGCTTGCCTTCGGCCAGGTCATCCCCCACGTTTTTCCCCAGCTGCTCCGCAGTTGCGCTGTAATCCAGCGCATCGTCCGTGAGTTGAAATGCCATGCCCAGGTGCATGCCGTAAGCGGCCAGTGCCTGCCGCACAGGCTCAGGCTGGCGGGTGAGCACCGCGCCCAGCAAGGCTGCGGCCTCGAACAGTTTTGCGGTTTTGCAGCGGATCACTTCCAGATAGCGCTGTTCGGTAGTGTCCGGATCATGGCAGTGCAGGAGTTGCAGCACCTCGCCCTCGGCAATGACATTGGTGGTATGGGCGAGAATTTTCATCACCTCCATCTCGTCGGCCTCCACCATCATTTCAAACGCGCGCGAATACAGAAAGTCCCCTACCAGCACGCTGGCCTCGTTGCCCCATACGCTGTTGGCGGTTTCCTGGCCGCGTCTGAGTTCAGAGCCGTCCACCACGTCGTCGTGCAACAGGGTAGCGGTATGAATAAACTCGATCACGGCAGCCAGCCCGACGTGCTGGCTGCCTTGGTAACCGCAGGCGTGGGCGGCGAGCAGCACCAGCGCCGGGCGCAGGCGTTTGCCGCCACTGTTAATGATGTAGCTCCCTACCTGATTGATCAGCACGACGTCGGAGGCAAGCCGCCGCTGGATCAAGGCGTCTACCGCCTGCATGTCCTGGCGGATAAGGGCGTGGATGTCCTCTAGCGTCATGTGTCGGGTCGTATAGGGATTAAGAGCGGCCATGCTAGCAGGCCATCTTTAAAAATGCAGTAACCCAGCGGCCAGCGCAGGAGGGGTTTGACCTTGGGGACAGGAGGCGCTACAATTTGGGGCTTAATTGTATAGGCAGGGTGTAAATGTTATGTACGCGGTGATTAAGACTGGCGGCAAGCAGTACCGGGTAGCCGAGGGTGAGACGGTGCGCGTGGAGTTGCTGCCTGCGGAACAGGGCGCTGCGGTCGATTTTGACCAGGTGCTGCTGGTGGGTGAAGGTTCCGATATTAAAGTCGGCGCGCCCTACGTGGAGGGCGGCAAAGTGACGGCCACCGTGAAGGCCCATGGCCGTGGCGATAAGATCCGTATCATCAAATTCCGTCGCCGCAAGCATTATGCCCGTACCCAGGGTCATCGCCAGTCCTATACCGAACTTCAGATTACCGGCATCACCGCAGGTAAGTAGCCCATTTAAAGGCAGGCAACCATGGCACACAAAAAAGCTGGCGGCAGTACACGTAACGGCCGCGATTCCCAATCCAAACGCCTCGGCGTCAAGTGCTTCGGCAGCGAGCGCGTGGTTGCGGGCAATATCATCGTGCGGCAGCGTGGCACGGCCTATCACCCCGGTGTCAATGTCCGGTTGGGCAAGGATCACACACTGTTTGCCATCGCCGATGGTTTGGTGAAGTTTGAAGTCAAAGGCCCGCTCAGCCGCCGTTTTGTAAGCGTGGTGGCAGGCTGAACCCAGCCCTGCACCCTTACTGAATAGCGAAAAAGCCCCGCTTGCGGGGCTTTTTTTTGTGCCGTCGCAGCAACCTGCGCGTAGCGTGGTCGGGCATTTCCCTGTTCGTGTTTTGCTGCCCTACAGGCGGGGGAACCCTGCGTACGCCGTGCGGGAACAGCTATCGAGTTCCTGTATAATATGGCTTAATCAAGATTGCGAAAGTGGCGAAATTGGTAGACGCGCTGGCTTTAGGTGCCAGTGGGGCAACCCGTGAGAGTTCAAGTCTCTCCTTTCGCACAAAGCCTGCCAGTGCAGGCGCCCATCAGCCGTGAGGAATATTGACGATGCACGTATCGATTGAAACTACCGCCGGGCTTGAGCGTCGGATGACTGTCGAACTCCCTGAAGAGAGGGTGACACAGGCCCTCCAGACCCGGCTCAAGAAGCTTGCCCGCACCGTCCGTCTGGACGGCTTCCGGGTGGGTAAGGTGCCGTTCAAGGTGGTAGAGAAAAAGTTTGGCAAACAGGTGCTGGGCGAGGTGCTGGGCGATCTGATGCAGCAGAGTTTCGAGGAGGCTGTGGAACAAAACAGCCTGCGGCCGGCGGGAGGGCCACGTATCGAAGCCCGCACTGCAAGCGAGGGCCAGGGGCTGGCCTACAGCGCGACGTTTGAAGTGTACCCCGAGATTGCCTGGGGTTCATTCCGTGCGCTGAAGGTGACGCAGCCGGAGGCCAGCATTACCGAAGATGACATCGACACCATGCTGGAGACGTTACGCAAACAGCGCCGCAGCTGGAACAAGGTTGAGCGCGGAGCCATCCAGGGCGACCAGTTGCAGGTGACCTTTACCACGCGCATAGACGGCGGCGAGCCGCAGGGTGACCCCAACAGGGAGCACGCCTTTATGGTGGGTTCCAATGCCCCGGAGTTTGACCAGCAGTTGCTGGGTGCGGAGGCCGGGCAGACCATCACCGTCAATTACAGTTTCCCGGCCGATTACCAGTCCCCCGACCTAGCAGGCAAGCCGGTGGAGTATACCCTGCAGGTGCTTTCGGTTTCCGAGCCTGAGCTGCCGGCTTTGGACGAAGACTTCGTGCGTTCATTCGGGGTGGAAGATGGCACGCTGGAGGCCCTGCGGCGTGAAGCGCGCAACAATATGCAGCGCGAGCTGGATCAGGCCATCCGCACCAGGACCAAGCAGCACTTGATGGAGGCCATGCTGACGGCGTATCCGATTGAGATACCCAAGGCGCTGTTAGAGCGCGAGATCGATCAGCTGCAGGCGCAGGCGCGCAGCCAGGTTGGCGTTCAGGGCGGGGGTGCGCATGCCGCAGAACGGCCGCGCGCCGAGTACGCCGCCGCCGCCCGCCGCCGGGTGACCCTGGGGCTGTTGTTCAGCGAGGTAGCGCTACGCGAGAACATCAAGCCCGAGCCGGGCCGTGTGCGCGGCCTGGTTGAAGGTATTGCCGCCACCTACCAGAAACCGGATGAGGTGGTAAACTGGTACTATCAGAATCCTGATGAACTGGCGCGTATCGAATCGCTGGCGCTGGAGGATCAGGTGGCGGACTGGCTGTTGGCGCAGGTCGATGCCAGCGCAGCGCCCACAACATTTTCCGCTCTGCTGAATCCGGGCAGTGTCCAACCGGCTAAAGGATAGGGGCGCGATGACCGATACTTACACTGGCAACGGAGCAGATTCAGTGATCAACCTTAACCTCGTGCCCATGGTAGTAGAACAATCGCCACGGGGCGAGCGTGCCTACGATATCTACTCGCGCCTGCTCAAGGAGCGTGTGATTTTCTTGGTGGGCCCGGTCGAAGACCACAGCGCCAACCTGATCGTAGCGCAAATGCTATTTCTGGAGTCGGAGAATCCCGACAAAGATATTCACCTCTACATCAACTCACCGGGTGGAGTGGTAAGCGCGGGGCTGTCGATATACGACACCATGCAGTTTATCAAGCCGGATGTGAGCACCATGTGTATCGGCCAGGCGGCGTCTATGGGTGCACTGTTGCTTGCGGGCGGCGCCAAGGGTAAGCGTTATTGCCTGCCGCACTCGCGTCTCATGATTCACCAGCCACTGGGCGGATTCCAGGGCCAGGCCACTGATATAGACATACACGCACGCGAGATATTGGCGGTGCGTGAGCGCCTGAACCGGATTCTGGAGAAACACACCGGCCAGTCGCTGGAAAAGGTGCAGCGCGACACCGATCGCGATAATTTTATGGACGGCCAGGCGGCAGTGAAGTATGGTTTGATTGACTCTGTGCTGACAGAGCGCGAGGTCAAGAAGGCTTGAGCAACCAGTATGTGCGAGGCGAGCGATGATCGACGATAAACACGGCAAGAGTGGCAGTGGTGACAAGCTGTTGTATTGCTCATTCTGCGGCAAGAGCCAGCACGAAGTGCGCAAGCTCATCGCCGGCCCTTCGGTGTATGTCTGCGATGAGTGTGTCGAGCTGTGCAACGACATTATCCGTGAGGAAGTGCGGGAGAAGTCCACGCTCGCCAAGGGCAAGCTGCCCACGCCCCACGAGATCAAGAATATCCTGGACGACTATGTGGTCGGTCAGACGTACGCCAAGAAGGTGCTGTCGGTCGCAGTCTATAACCACTACAAGCGGCTTGAGGTCGGGCAAAAGAAGGGAGATGTCGAGCTGACCAAGAGTAACATCCTGCTGGTGGGCCCCACAGGCTCCGGCAAGACCCTGCTCGCCGAGACGCTGGCGCGGCTGCTGAATGTGCCCTTCGCCATTGCCGATGCCACCACCCTGACGGAGGCCGGCTATGTCGGCGAGGATGTGGAGAACATCGTGCAGAAGCTTTTGCAAAAGGCCGAGTACGATGTGGAGAAGGCGCAGACCGGCATAGTCTACATTGATGAAATCGACAAGATTTCGCGCAAGTCCGACAATCCCTCCATCACCCGTGACGTATCCGGCGAAGGTGTGCAGCAGGCGCTGCTCAAGCTGATTGAAGGCACCATCGCCTCGGTGCCGCCGCAGGGCGGGCGCAAGCATCCGCAGCAGGAGTTCCTGCAGGTCAACACCGCGAATATCCTGTTCATCTGTGGCGGCGCGTTTTCCGGGCTGGAAAAAATCATTCGCGACCGCTCTGAGCGGGGCGGCATTGGTTTCTCCGCCGAGGTCAGGAGCAAGGACGACAAAAAGAGTATGAGCGAGATACTGCACTCCGTCGAGCCCGAAGACCTGATCCGCTATGGCCTCATCCCCGAGTTTGTCGGGCGTCTGCCGGTAGTGGCGACACTGGAGGAGCTGGACGAAGAGGCCTTGATGCGTATTCTTACCGAGCCTAAAAATGCCATCGTCAAGCAATTCACAAAATTGTTTGAAATGGAGGGCAGTCAGCTCGAGTTTCGCGAGGACGGGTTGCTGGCAGTGGCGCGCAAGGCGCTGGAGCGCAAGACCGGCGCACGCGGCCTGCGCTCCATACTTGAGCGTGTGCTGCTTGATACCATGTACACCCTGCCGTCCATGAGCCAGGTGAGCAAAGTGGTAGTCGATGCCGGCGTGATCAATGGGCAGAACGAACCGCTCATGATCTATGAGGGCAGCGAGCAGCAGCGCGCGGCGCCGCACTGAGACGCGGGGCTTGAATTATCGGGATGCGGCCCGCATCTCGATGGCAGGACAACACTTTCAATACTGAAGGCGCAGGGCTGCGGCCCGGGTGTCAGGAACTACCGCTATGCCGTCTGAATCCACCGACCTGACTGCGCCCGCCCCCACGCCTACCGTGGTACCTGTGTTGCCGCTGCGCGATGTGGTGGTGTACCCGCATATGGTCATCCCGCTGTTTGTCGGTCGTGCCAAATCCATCAAGGCGCTGGAGGCCGCGATGGCAGGCAACAAACATGTTCTGCTCGCCGCCCAAAAGAGCGCCGCGCTGGACGAGCCTCAGAGCAGCGATATCTACGAGATCGGCACGCTCTCCAGCATCCTGCAGTTACTCAAACTTCCTGACGGTACAGTACGCGTGCTGGTGGAGGGCGGCGAGCGGGCGCGCATACTGCACTTCCTCGACAGTGAAGACTACTTTACGGCGCAGGTCGCCACGGCCCCCACCACGCCGAAGGATGAACGTGAGACCGAGGTGCTCGCGCGCTCGCTGCTCGACCAGTTCGACCAGTATGTGAAGCTTAACAAGAAGGTTCCTCCGGAGATCATGTCATCGCTGGCCGGCATTGACGATCCGGGCCGTTTGGCGGACACGGTGGCCGCGCACATGACGCTGCGTCTGGAGGAAAAGCAGAACATTCTGGAGATGGTTGAGCCGCGCGCACGGCTTGAGCACCTGATCGGTCTGCTTGAACGTGAACTCGATCTGCTGCAGGTGGAGAAGCGCATCCGTGGGCGCGTCAAACGCCAGATGGAAAAGAACCAGCGCGAGTACTATCTCAATGAACAGATGAAGGCGATCCAGAAAGAGCTGGGTGACCTCGACGAGGCTCCGAACGAGCTGGAAGAGCTGGCCAGGAAGATCAAGAAATCCGGCATGCCCAAAGAGGCGCGCAACAAGGCCACGGCGGAGCTCAGCAAGCTCAAGATGATGTCACCGATGTCAGCCGAGGCGACCGTGGTACGTAACTACCTCGACTGGCTGGTCAACGTGCCGTGGAAAAAACAGAGCAAGACCAGCCATGACCTGGCGCTTGCCGAAGAGGTGCTGGAGGCCGATCACTATGGCCTGGAGAAGGTCAAGGAACGCATCCTGGAGTACCTTGCCGTGCAGCAGCGTGTCAACAAGCTGAAAGGCCCGATTCTCTGCCTGGTGGGCCCACCCGGTGTAGGCAAGACCTCGCTGGGGCGCTCGCTCGCACGCGCTACCAACCGCAAGTTTGTGCGCATGTCACTGGGCGGCATGCGTGATGAGGCTGAAGTACGCGGCCACCGCCGCACCTATATCGGCTCCATGCCAGGCAAGATCATCCAGAATCTGGCCAAGGTAGGAACACGTAATCCATTGTTTTTGCTGGATGAAATAGACAAAATGGCGATGGATTTCCGTGGCGATCCGGCATCTGCCCTGCTCGAGGTGCTCGACCCGGAGCAAAACCATTCTTTCAACGATCACTACCTGGAGGTCGATTATGACCTGTCCAGCGTGATGTTCGTGGCTACGGCCAACACCCTCAACATACCTGCGCCGCTGCTCGACCGTATGGAAGTGATACGCCTCTCGGGTTATACCGAAGACGAGAAGATCAACATTGCGCAGCGTTACCTGATTCCAAAACAGATCAGCAACAATGGCTTGAAGGGTAAGGAGATAGCATTCAACGAGGCGGCGGTGCGCGACATCATCCGTTACCACACCCGTGAGGCGGGGGTGCGTAATCTGGAGCGCGAAATATCCAAGGTGTGCCGCAAGGTCGTGAAGGAAATTTTACTCAAGCCGGGCAAGCATCGTGCCGTGATCGGTGTGCGTAATCTGGAGAAGTATCTCGGTGTCCGTCGCTTCCGCTTTGGACGGGCAGAAGAGCGCGACCAGATCGGCCAGGTCACGGGGCTCGCCTGGACCGAGGTGGGCGGCGAATTACTCACGATTGAAGCGGCTGTGCTGAGCGGCAAGGGCAATATTATTCGCACGGGCCAGCTCGGCGATGTCATGAAAGAATCTATTGAGGCAGCACGGACAGTAGTGCGTAACCGGGCAGCGGTACTGGGCATCGGGGGCGATGTGTTTGAAAAGAGTGATATTCACATCCATGTGCCTGAAGGCGCGACGCCCAAGGATGGCCCCAGCGCGGGTGTCGGTATGTGCACCGCACTGGTTTCCGCGCTGACACAGATTCCGGTACGTGCCGATGTGGCAATGACCGGCGAAATTACCCTGCGCGGAGAAGTATTGCCGATCGGCGGGCTCAAGGAAAAGCTGCTGGCTGCACACCGTGGCGGTATTACAACAGTCATCATCCCCGAAGAAAATCGCCGGGATTTGACTGAAATCTCCAAAGATGTGTTGCAGCGGTTGAATGTTCGCCCGGTACGCTGGATTGACGAAGTGTTGAATATTGCATTGCAATACAAGCCTGAACCATTGCCGGAGAAACCCGCAACAGCGGTGAAGCAAGACAGCTCAGCCGAGAACAAAGAAGGCAGCAGTCTCACCAAGCACTGATGCACCCCGGGGTACGAGCGTATTTGCTTGACACGGCTTTCCGGCAGTTGGTATAAAGGCGCAAGCTGTGATGCAGCCAAAGCATGGGCCATACCATATTTAACCAGAGGGGAGATCCATCAGTGAATAAATCAGAATTAATCGATGCAGTTGCAGCCTCCGCCGATACCTCCAAGTCTGCTGCTGGCGAAGCGGTAGACGCCGTGATCGCCGCGATTACCAAGGCACTGAAAAAAGGTGATCAGGTAGCATTGGTCGGCTTCGGCACTTTCTTGGTGCGTAAGCGCGCAGCGCGCAGCGGACGTAACCCGCAGACCGGCGCTACCATCAAGATCAAGGCTGCCAAAGTACCTGCGTTCAAGGCTGGCAAAGCCCTCAAGGATGCCGTAAACTAGGCGGCTTCCTTGGGTGCTTAGCTCAGCTGGGAGAGCGTCGCCTTTACACGGCGAATGTCGGGGGTTCGAACCCCTCAGCACCCACCAGCACAGCTGGGTATCTCATAAAAGTTGCGGGACTTGAGTGTCGGCGGGCAAGGCGTTACTGAACAGCAGGTAACGTCAGGCGCATGCCGGAGTAAAGGCCGGGCTTTTCGAGGTGACAGCATTAGGAGTGGTAGTTCAGCTGGTTAGAATACCGGCCTGTCACGCCGGGGGTCGCGGGTTCGAGTCCCGTCCACTCCGCCACTGTATTGTGACGAGAGGGTGCTCTGTCATGGGCGCCCTCTTTTGATTTTCAGGGTCACTGCAGAATTCTTACTTTTATCGGTAGAATCGTCTAATGTTGCAGGCACTTCGTGAGCGCTCCAAGGCTTGGGTCGCGCGCGTCATCATCCTCCTACTTATCATTCCGTTTGCGTTGTGGGGCATACAGGAATATGCCAACCCTGATGCGGCAGTCGATGTCGCGAGCGTCAATGGCACAGGCATCGACCAGCGCGAGTTTCAGCGGGCCTATGAGCAGGAGAGGCAACGCCTGCGCAGCCTGCTGGGCAAGGCATACGACCAGCAGTACGCAGATGAATCGACGGTCAAGCGTGCGGTGGTCGATCGCATGATCGAAGAGGTGTTGATTGGCCGGGTGGCCACCGACGCCGGTCTGCGGATCAGCGATGCCAAGCTGGCAGAGCAGCTTCACTCCATGCCCGAACTGCTCGATAACGGCGTTTTTTCAAAAGACATTTATGAGCAGCGCCTGCGCGCCATCGGCCTCACCCCGGTGGAGTTTGAAAAGCGCATGCGCCAGGCACTACTCAGCGATCAGCTTAACAGCGGTGTGACGCTAAGCGCGTTGGTTGCCCAGCGTGAGCTGGAGCGCATGATTCGGCTCAAGGAACAGCAGCGCGAGATCGGCTATATGATTTTGCCGCTGACGCAGTTTGCCGAGGGCAAGGATCCGGACGACGCTGCGATCAGTACTTATTACCTGGGGCATAGCGAGCAATTTACCGTGCCGGAGCAGGTGAGCATCGAGTATATTGACCTGGCAGCGACGGATCTAGCGCTCAATATCACGCCCACCGAATCAGAACTGCGCGGATTTTATGATGAGCACGCGGCCAATTATGCCGTGCAGGAGCGCCGCCGTGCGAGCCAGATCGTGATCGCTCCGGACAAGGGCGATGCCGCGGCAATCGAAGCGGCGAAGGCCAGGGCGGAGTCGCTGGTGCAGCGCCTGCGCAAGGGTGAGGCGTTCGCCACACTTGCCGTGGAGTTTTCACAGGATGCTGCCAGCGCCCAGCAGGGTGGAGACCTCGGGTTTGTCGCCAGAGGTGTGCTGAACAAGGCGGTGGAAGACGCGCTGTTTGCGATGCAGCCAGGTGCCGTGAGCGAGCCGGTGCAGGCAGCGGGTGGCTTTCATGTGCTCAAGCTGCTGGAAGTGCAGCCCGCGCACAACAAGGGCTTTGACGAGGTGCGCAGCCAGCTCGCGCAGGATTATCAGCGCGGCAGGGCCGAGCAACAGTATTTTGAAAAACTGGAAACCCTTGCCAACCTCGTCTTCGAGCACGCTGACACGCTGGCAGTTGCTGCCCAACAGTTGGGGCTCGAGATAAAGACCAGTGCCCTGTTCCCGCGCAGCGGTGGGGAGGGAATCGCAGGCCATCCCAAGGTCATCAGTGCGGCCTTTGGCGATGAAGTGCTGGCGCGCGGGTTCAACAGCGAGCCACTGGAGATCGCTGACCATCACAGCGTAGTGCTGCGCATCAAGGAGCATAAGCCTGCCACGGTACGCTCGCGATCGGAGGCCAGAGAGCAGATTGTGGAACGCCTGCGTCGGGAGGCTGCGCGTGAGCGTACCCGGATGGCAGGCAATGCACTGCGGCAGCGGCTGGCCAACGGGGAGCGCCCAGAGGCCTTGGCACAGGAATACAAGGTCGAGTGGTTTGCGCCGGGGCAGATACGGCGGGACGACAGCAAAATCAATGCGGCTGTGGTGCAATCGGCCTTCCAGTTGCCGCGGCCTGCGCAGGAGCCCAAGGGTGTCAGCGTGGGCGGGGTAGCGCTCGAGTCGGGCGACTATGCGATCGTGGTGCTGTCAGCCGTACACGAGGGCAACCCTGCCGCTCTCGATACTTCCACGCGGGTACAATTGCAGCGTGAATTGCAGCGTACCTATGCGGCTGCGGAGTATCAGGGTTACCTTGAGGGACTCAAGCAGACTGCCGATATCGTCATATACCCAGACAAGTTGTGAGGGGGCTCGCCCGGGTGCTCTTGCATTTTACCCCCAGCAGGAGTACAACACGCCGCGCCAGTGCTGAACTTTGGGGCCAGCGCTGGGGTCGAAGATATAGGTATAGCGTAGCCCATATTAAAGTATAGTGCGCATGCTTGCCGCTATCGAATCAGGCGCACAGGGGCCGCAGTAGGTAAAAACTTATGCAGGAAGAGCAGAAGACGATCAAGCAGGAATGCCGTCTGGTCATTGAAAGTGTCAGCGAAGATGGGCGCAAGTTCCGTCCCAGTGACTGGATTGAGCGCATTTCAACGGCATTGGCGAGTTTTGGCCCCGATCACCGTATTCAGTACTCCAAGACGGCGCAGCCGCGCATTGTGAACGGCGAAAAGTGCCTGGTGGTGGACACGGTGTTGCACGAGAAGGATCCGGCGGCGTTTGAGTATATTCTCAATTTTGCCCGCACCAATCGGCTGAGGATACATGAGGAGTGCACGGACAGCCCGTGAACCGGGCGGTCAGGCCATCTGTTTTTCGCGTATTTCCTCCAGAATCTTGCAGTCTATGCACTGCGTGGCGGTAGGGCGGGCCTCCAGTCGGCGAATGCCGATTTCCACGCCACAGATATCGCAGTAGCCATAATCACCCATGTCCAGGCTGGTGATCGCTTCATCGATCTTCTTGATCAGCTTGCGCTCACGGTCGCGGGCGCGCAGTTCGAGGGTAATTTCTTCTTCCTGACTGGCGCGATCGTTGGGGTCGGGGTAGTTGGCGGCTTCATCCTGCATGTGGTGCACAGTGCGGTCCACTTCTTCCATGAGCTGACGTTTCCACGCTTGCAGAACACGACGAAAGTGTTCGGCCTGCTGGCTACTCATGTAGGCCTCACCCTTTTTCTCCTGGTACGGGGAGAAGCCCAGCGCTGTGACCTGGGTGGAAGGGGATCTGGCCGATGCAGGTGACGGTACGCGCTTGGGGGCCTGTTTTTTAACAGCCGGAGGGGCCTTTTTTATCGCTATCTTTTTTACCACTGTCTTTTTCACCACTATCTTCTTGACCACTTGGGTACGGGTTCTGGCTGCGCGTTGGGCAGGTTTGGCGTGCTGCGGACGGGCAGGCTTCTTGGGCTTGCTGGTGCGGGCGGGCTTAACGACCGCTTTGGCCTTGGGCGGCACCTTGCGCCGCGCGACCGTCTTGCTGACTTTGGCCACAGCCTTCCTGGCTTTGGGTTTGGCTTTCACCTTCGTCTTCTGCGGACGGGCTTTGGCGGCTTTTGACTTCGGTGCGGGCATTAACTCCCTCCTGAACATTGCAAACCAACGTTCCTTTATAGCAAATAATCCTGCCGGCCTCAATCGTCATGACAACTCGGCCTGCTTCGCCAGCAGAGTGACGGCGTGCAGTCAGTCGTATAAGCTTACCGCCTTTTGAGTATATGAGCTATGGGTGAACTGCAGGCATTGATCTTTGACGTGGACGGCACGCTCGCGGATACCGAGCGTGACGGGCATCGCGTAGCATTCAACCGGGCTTTTGCTGCTGCCGGTCTGGACTGGGCGTGGAGTGTCGACTTGTACGGCGAACTGCTGGCCGTTACGGGCGGCAAGGAGCGCATGCGCTATTATCTCGACCGTTACAACACCACGTTCAAGCGACCCACTGACGTGGCGCAGTTGATCGCCCGCCTGCATGTCGACAAGACGCGCCACTACACCGAAATGCTGGCGGGAGGGGCGATCCCGCTGCGTCCCGGGGTATTTCGCCTGTTGCAGGAGGTGCGCTCGGCAGGCCTGCGCCTCGCTATCGCTACCACCACTACGCCGGCCAACGTGGTCACGCTGCTGGAGTGCGTACGGCCTGTAATTCCGCTCGACTGGTTTGAGGTGATCGCCGCAGGCGATATTGTGCCGGCAAAAAAGCCCGCCAGTGATATTTACCTGTTTGCCCTGCAACAGATGGGGCTCGATGCCGGGCAGTGCCTGGCGTTCGAGGACTCTGAAAACGGCGTGCGCTCCGCGCGCGGCGCGGGGCTTGCGACCGTGGTTACACCCAATGACTACACCCGCGACCACGACTTCAGCGGCGCCTGCCTGGTGGTGAGCGATCTGGGCGAGCCGGGGCTGCCCTTCCGGGTGCTGCACGCCGAGGTGCCGCCAAACACTACGCAGGTGGATGTGGCGCTGTTACGTCGGCTGCACGCTGCCTGCGGGGGCAGGGTGTAAATACTGCGTACCCCGCAGGGCGAGCAAGGCCGTGCCATAGGCCGCCTCGTGTTGCGCGGGTGTGAGCAGCGGCACGCCTAACAGGCGCGCCCGCAGATCACGCCACGCCGCGTTTACCGCGCCACCCCCCACGCTGCGCACCGTTACGGGGTAGGGCGCGCCCAGCCCGGCCAGCACCTGGTACGCGCGCTGCTCGATCCGCGCCATACCTTCCAGCAGGCCCTGAAAAAACTCGAGGTCATCTTCCGGACGTGGTTCGAGGCGCGGGGCGAGCGCAGGGTCGCTGACCGGAAAGCGTTCGCCCGGCGCTACCAGCGGGTAGTAGTCGAGGCCGGTGGGCCGCTCGGGGTGCAGACGCGGCGTCATGGCGGTGATTTGCTCCGGGGTGAAGAAGTGGCGCAATACCGCACCACCGCTGTTGGAGCCTGCGCCCGCCAGCCACAGGTCGCCCAGCCGGTGGCTGTACACGCCTGACTTTGGCGCAAAGACGGGCTTTTCCGAGAGCACCTTCATGACCAGGGTAGAGCCGAGCGAGGTGACGGCCTCGCCCGGCGCGTGTGCGCCAGTGGCGATGAAGGCGGCAGTGCTGTCGGTGGTGCCCGCCACGATGCGGGTGCTGGCGTGCAGGCCGAATTGCGTGCTGGCGGCGGCACTCACCGTGCCGATGTCGGTGCCCGGTGCTACCACCTCCGGCAGCAGCTCCCGGCGCACGCCAAGGCGGCTGAGCCAGTCGGGCCAGCGGCGGGCGATGACGTCATAGCCGAGCTTGAGGCAATTGTGTTCGTCACTCACACCGAGACGGGCGCCGAGTTTGAATGCGATCCAGTCCGCCGGTGTCAGCGCATAGCGGGCCCGGGGGCCGAGGCTGGCCTGCAGGTGCATGAGCTTGGCGAGCGCGCTGGACGTCCCGTGGGCGCCGCTGGCGGCGGGTGCGACCTCATCAATATAGCTCGCCTCGCACACGCTGCGGGCGTCGTTGTACATGAGGGCGTCGGCCAGCGGTTCGCCATAGGCATTGCACAACAGCAGGGTGCCGGAGGTGCCGTCAACGGCCAGGGCTGTGACCTGTGCTGCGGGGGTGTGCTGCAATAGCGCGTGCAGTGCCGTGGTGAGCGCCTGCCACCAGAGGGCGGGGTTCTGCGCCACGCCTGCACCCTCGCGGCGTGGCGCAGGCAGCGGGGCTGCGGCCTGGCCGTGTACCGTGCCCGCTGCGTCGATGGCGCATACGCGGCAGGCCGAGGTGCCGAGGTCGATGCCTAAATATAGTGGCAAGATGCGAGCAGCAAGTAGCTAGGGAAGGCTCATCGGCGTGGGCGGGATCCAGGCGGGGCTGCGGTGCTCGGCGGTAACCGTGGTATAGATACCGCCGCGCACGTAGAACTCGGCGCGCACGCGCAGGTAGCGCGGGTCGCAGGCGCGCGCCAGGTCGTCCGTGATGCGGTTGGTGACCGCCTCGTGGAAGGCGCCCTCGTTGCGGTAGCTCCACATGTACAGCTTGAGCGACTTGAGCTCGAGGCAGCGCTGGTCAGGCACGTAATGGATGTGGAGCGTGGCGAAGTCGGGCTGGCCGGTCTTGGGGCACAGGCAGGTAAACTCCGGCACCCGCATCTCGATGGTATAATCCCGCTCTGGCATGGGGTTGGGGAAGGTCTCGAGTTCCTTGCTGGGTTGGGTGGGCATATTCCTGCTCGTGTGTTGGTAATGGCAGCCGCAACCGATGGCGGGCTGTGTAATAATAACTCAAATCCCCCACACTTTAATTCCAATGCGTCTTACGAAGATCAAACTGGCCGGGTTCAAGTCATTTGTCGACCCGACCTCGCTGCATTTGCCGAGCAATCTGGTAGCCATTGTCGGCCCCAACGGCTGCGGCAAGTCGAATATCATCGACGCAGTGCGCTGGGTGATGGGCGAGGGTTCGGCCAAGAGTCTGCGCGGCGAATCCATGGCCGACGTGATCTTCAATGGCGCTAGCGGGCGCAAGCCGGTAGGGCAGGCCACCATCGAGCTGATGTTCGACAACAGCGATGGCGGTCTGGGCGGCCCGTACGCGCAGTATGCCGAGGTGTCGATCCGGCGTCAGGTGGGGCGCGACGGTCAGTCCGACTATTTTCTCAACGGCACGCGTTGCCGGCGGCGCGACATCGTCGATCTGTTTCTCGGTACCGGGCTCGGCCCGCACAGTTACGCCATCATTGAGCAGGGCATGATCTCGCGTCTCATCGAAGCCCGGCCGGACGACCTGCGCGTGCTGCTGGAAGAGGCGGCGGGCGTGTCCAAGTACAAGGAGCGGCGGCGCGAAACCGAAAACCGCATGGGCCATACGCGCGAGAATCTGGCGCGCATCGGCGACGTGCGCGAGGAGCTGGGCAAGCAACTGGAGCGCCTGCAACGCCAGGCCAATGCCGCCGAGCGCTACCAGCGGCTGAAGCAGGAAGAACGCCGGCTCAAGGCCGAGTTGATGGCGTTGCGGCAGCGCGGCTTGCAGCACGAAGTCAGCGCGCGCGCGCAGGAGACCGCTGAACAGGAAACGGCGCTGGAGGCGCGACTGGCCGATCAGCGCCGGGTTGAAGCCGTCATGGAAAAACAGCGTGCCGAACAGACCGGCGCCAATGACGCCTTCAACGCCGCGCAGAAAGAATTTTACAGCATCGGTGCCGAGATCACGCGCCTGGAGCAGGCGCTGCAGCACGCACGGGAGCGGCGTGCGCAACTGGAGCAGGATCAGGCGCAGGTGGAGCGCAGCCTGGCGGAGGCGCAGACCCATCTCGACGCGGATCGCAGCCGGGCGACAGAGACCGAGCAGGAGCTTGCGGCGCTGGAGCCGGAGCGCGCGGGTGCTGAACAGGTGCAGCGTGCCTCGCAAGAGGCGCTGACGGCGGCCGAGCAGGCCATGCAGGCCGTGCAGGCGGAGTGGGAGACCAGCGCGGGTCGTAGCGCAGAAAGCGCACAGCAGATGCAGCTGGCGCGCACGCGCGTCGAACATGCGCAGACGCAGGTACGCCAGCTGGGCGAACAGGCGCAACGTGTGCAAGCGGATCGCGCCGGGTTGTCGTACGGCACATTGGAGCAGGATGTGCAGGGGTTGCAGCAACAGTTGAGCCGGCACGAGCAGCAGGGACAGGACTTGCAGCAGGAGGCCGAGACCCTGCAGGCGCGTATCGCCGAGTTGCGCACACAGCATCAGCACTTGTCCGGGCAGCAGCAGGCGCAGCGCGAGCAGGCCGAGTCCATGCGCAGCCGGCTGGCCTCGCTGGAGGCCTTGCAGCAGGAGGCATTGGGCCAGAACGAGGCATCGGTGTCGGACTGGCTGCGTGAGCGCGGACTGTCTGATGCACAGCGGCTGGCGCAGGGCATCGAGGTGGAGAGCGGCTGGGAGCGAGCGCTGGAGGCCGTGCTCGGGTTTCATCTGGGCGCGGTGTGTGTGACCGGTTGGGCCGAGATTGCCGCCAGTCTGGAAAGCCTCACCCAAGGTACGCTGGATGTATTCGATATCACGGTGCGGCCGCAGGCAGCGGCGAGCCGTCATGACCTGGCGCTGCTCAGTGCCAAGGTGCGCTCGGATCTGACGCTCGCGGCGTTGCTGGCGGATGTATACGTCGCCG
The DNA here is from genome assembly GCA_947085325.1 of uncultured Gammaproteobacteria bacterium. Lineage (GTDB taxonomy): Bacteria > Pseudomonadota > Gammaproteobacteria > SURF-13 > SURF-13 > JAQBXX01. The sequence continues at coordinate 119,803 of CAMTVY010000010.1, forward strand.
ACAGTCTGGCGCAGGCGTTGGCCGTGGCGCCCCGGCTACAGGTGCATGAATCGGTAGTGACACGCGACGGTGTATGGCTGGGCAATGGCTGGATGCATGCGGTGCGTTCCGGTGAGGCCACTGCCAACAGCGTGCTGCTGCGCGAACAGGAAATCAAAACCCTGGCGCGTGACGTACGCGAAGTCAGTGCGCAGTTGGCAGAGACCCGGCAGCAACTGGAGCAGGCGCGCAGCGGGCTGGAGGCCACAGAAGCCCGCCGCGACACCACACAGGCCGCGCTCAATCTGGCCCACCGCCAGTACGGCGAAAGGGTGGCGGAGATCGGCAGTCAGCAAGGCCGGCTGGAGCAGTTGCACGCACACGAGCGGCGTTTGCAGGCTGAAATTGAAGACATCGCGTTGCGCACGACCCAGGCGCAGACGGAGTTGCGGGAGGCGCAGGCGCGTGTGGCCCAGGCCGAACAGCAGCACGCACAGCACAGCGCGCAGCAAGAGACGCTGGTTGGTCAGCGCGAGGCCCGGCGTACGGCGCTGGAGCAGACGCGCACGCAGGCCCGTCTCGATCAGGAGGCGCTGCATCAGCTGGCGTTGCGCAGCGAGTCATTACGCACCGCGCTGGGTGCCGCGCAGCAGAGCCTGGAGCGCACGCAGCATCAGCTGAATCAGCTGGCCACACGCCGCACGGAACTGGAGTCGGCATTGCAGGAAAATACTGCGCCGACCCAGGCTTACCAGCACGAGCTGGAGCAGGCGCTGGTGCGCCGCACGCAGGCAGAGACGGCACTGGCCGCCGCGCGCCGTGTGCTGGAAGACATCGAGCATGCACTGCGCACGCTGGAGCAGGAGCGGCACAGCATTGACCAGCAGGTGCAGCAGGGCCGCACCAGTCTTGAGCAGGTGCGCCTGCAAGGGCAGGAGCTGCGCGTGCGGGCGCAGGCGCTGGAGGAACAGATCACGGCTGCCGGTTTTGAAACCGCTGTGCTCCTCGCCGAACTGGCGGGCGAGGCAGAGGAGGCGGAGTGGCAGGAGAAGGTGAGCCAGATCGAGCAGAAAATCCAGCGCCTCGGCGCCATTAATCTCGCTGCGATTGACGAGTTTGCCGAGCTGTCCGAACGCAAGACCTATCTCGATGCCCAGAACGAAGACCTGTCGCAGGCGCTGACCACATTGGAGGATGCCATCCGCAAGATTGACCGCGAGACGCGCACGCGTTTCAGAGAGACGTTCGAAAAGGTCAACACCGGGTTGCAGGCCATGTTTCCGCGCCTGTTCGGTGGTGGACATGCATATCTGGAGCTGGTGGGCGACGAGCAGCTGACCACCGGCGTGACGGTGATGGCGCGCCCGCCCGGCAAGCGCAACAGCACCATACATTTGTTGTCCGGCGGCGAGAAGGCCCTGACCGCGCTGGCACTGGTGATGGCGATTTTTGAACTGAACCCGGCGCCATTCTGCATCCTGGACGAGGTGGACGCCCCGCTGGACGAGGCCAATGTCGGCCGCTTCTGCCAGCTCATCAGCGAGATGTCGCAGCGTATCCAGTTCATCTACATCACGCACAACAAGGCCAGCATGGAAATGGCGCACCAGTTGATGGGCGTCACCATGCAGGAACCCGGCGTGTCACGTCTGGTGGCCGTGGACGTGGACGAAGCGGTGCAACTGGTTGCAAGCTGAGTTGTTGCGGCCAGCAAGGGCCGCAAAGACGTTTTGATGTCAGCAACTATCGCTGCCTGAACTGCGGAGAGACATTGCATGTTGAGCCTGCGCATGACATTGATACTGCTCGGCGTGCTGCTGCTTGCCGGGCTGTATGTATGGGAACGGCGCAGGCGTCGTGATGCGCAGCAGGCACAGGCGGACGCGCCAGCCGAGACCCCACCCGCATCCGCTGCACCGGCACCGCCTGCACTGCCCGACGGGGGCCCCAGCCTCATCGTGACCTTGCACATCATGGCGCCTGAGGGCCGCCGCCACTTGCGCGGCCCGGACATTCTCGCTGCCGCCAACAAAACCGGGCTGGTCACGGGCGCGCGCCGCATCCTGCATCACATGTCTGCCGACACCCCTGCCCGCGTCGTGTTCAGCGTCGCGAGCATGCGCGAGCCCGGCAGCTTTGACCTGGAGCATATCGACACGTTTTCCACGCCCGGTCTGGTAGTCTTTATGTGCCTGCCGGGCCCGGCGGACGCGCTCGCCATGTATGAGGACATGATCGATCATGCGCGGCGTCTGGCGCATGCACTCGATGGCGAGGTGTACGACGAGCGGCGGAGCGTGTTGACGCTGCAAACGGTAGAGCATACGCGCGAACAAATCCGTGACTTCAACCGCAGACTGCTGTTGGCGCAAAAACAGCAGGGCCATTGAGGTTGCCGCCGTGACCGCCAAAGATGTCAGACACCGGGTAGAAGAACTGCGCCAGCAGATCAATCACCACAACTATCTCTACTATGTGCTGGATGCGCCGGAACTCCCGGACGCGGAATACGACCGCCTGCTGCGTGAATTGCAGGCGCTGGAAGAACAGCATCCGGCACTGGTGACAATGGACTCGCCCACCCAGCGCGTCGGCGCGGAAGCGCTGAAGAAATTCGGCACAGTGCAACATGCCATCCCCATGCTCTCGCTCGCCAATGCCCTCAGTGAGCAGGAGGTGCTGGATTTTGACCGCCGGGTGCGCGAGCGGTTGGGGGCGGAGGCTGTGGAGTACAGCGCCGAACCCAAACTCGACGGTCTTGCCGTCAGTCTGGTGTATCGGGACGGCGTATTTGCGCAAGGCGCCACGCGCGGCGACGGTGTGACCGGCGAGGACGTGACGCAGAACCTGCGCACCATCAAGGCCATTCCGCTGCGCCTCTACGGCAGCGGTTACCCAGCGCTGCTGGAGGTGCGCGGCGAGGTGTATCTGTCCAAGGCGGCGTTCGAAGAATTAAATGCCGCCGCGCGTGCGCGCGACGATAAAACCTTTGTCAACCCGCGCAATGCGGCGGCGGGCAGCCTGCGCCAGCTCGATCCAAAAATCACCGCGCAGCGGCCGCTCGCTTTTTTCTGCTACGGCGTCGGCAAGGTGGAGCACGGCACGTTGGCGAACCGGCATGGTGCGCTGCTGGCGCAGTTACGTGGCTGGGGCTTGCCGGTGACGCCCGGGCAGAAGGTCGTGCAGGGTGTGCAGGGCTGTCTGGAGTACTACCATGATATGGCCGTGCGGCGTAATCGGCTGGCCTATGACATTGACGGCGTGGTGTACAAGGTCAACCGTTTTGAGCAGCAGGAATTGCTCGGCTTCGTGTCGCGTGCGCCGCGCTGGGCGGTGGCGCACAAATTCCCCGCGCAGGAGGAAATGACCGAGATACTCGGTATCGACGTGCAGGTGGGTCGCACCGGCGCACTCACGCCGGTGGCGCGCCTGCGGCCCGTGTTCGTCGGTGGTGTCACCGTCAGCAACGCCACGCTGCACAATCAGGATGAAATCGACCGCCTCGACGTGCGCGTCGGCGACAGCGTGATCGTGCGCCGCGCGGGTGATGTGATTCCGGAGATCGTGAGCGTGATGCACGCGCGACGCGTGCAGGGCGCCCAACACTTTCGCCTGCCCCGGCACTGCCCGGTCTGCGGCGCGGACGTGGTGCGCGCCGAGGGCGAGGTGGTGGCGCGTTGCAGCGGCGGCCTGTATTGTCCGGCCCAGCGCAAGGAAGCCATACTGCATTTTGTCGCGCGTCCCGCCCTGGACATCGAAGGCATAGGCGAAAAACTGGTAGATCAACTGGTGGAGCAGAAACTGATCGAAACCCCCGCCGATCTCTACACACTCACGTTGTCGCAACTGTCCGGGCTGGATCGCATGGGGGAAAAGTCGGCGGCCAATGTGGTGGCCGCGCTCGAAAACAGCAAGGCCACTACGCTTGCACGGTTCCTGTACGCGCTCGGCATCCGCGAAGTGGGCGTGGCGACCGCGCTCGCGCTGGCACAACACTTCGGCGATCTCGACGCACTCATGCAGGCGGACGCAGCAACGCTGCAACAGGTGCCCGACGTGGGGCCGGTGGTTGCGGCACACATCGTGGCCTTCTTCCACCAGTGCCACAATCGCGAGGTGATCAAACGTCTGCGCGCCGCGGGCATCACCTGGCCTGCGGTCAAGACCGCCCGGCGCCTGCCGCTGGCCGGCAAGACCTTTGTATTGACGGGAACACTGGATACCCTGACGCGTGATGCGGCCAAAGAAAAGCTACAGGCGCTGGGCGCCAAGGTGAGCGGCAGCGTATCGTCCAAAACAAATTATCTAGTGGCCGGCGCCGATCCCGGCTCGAAGTTCGACAAGGCGCGTGAACTCGGCGTTGAAATTCTGGACGAGACAGCGTTGCTGAAAATGCTGCGGACATAAAAAACAGGGGGAGCGGACTTATCCCAACCCCATCAGGCACCTCCTTGGGTATTAATGGCGCCGTGCGCGTTAAACGTTAGCGGTTCGATTTGCGGTTACATGCCCGGATTGACCACCAGGACATCGCAGCCGGCTTCGTAGATGACGTGCTTCGTTACACTGCCCAACAGCGCGTCCTCCCACCCGGACTGGCCATGCTTGCCCATGACGATCAGATCCGGCCCGATCTGCTCCGCTTTTTCCAGAATTACGGCGGGGGCATAGCCATGTTCGACCATGTGGGATACCCGGGCTTGATCAACCCCGCACTCAGAGACAAGCTGGCGCATTCCCTGGTTCGCCGCCTCGCGCGCCCGGGCACGATAACCGTGGATAACATCCTCGCTCACCCCGGCGAAATGCATCCTGCCTTCGAACGGCACTTCGAACGCGTGCACCAGTGTGATGTCGGCCTGCGCGGCGATGCGCGCCGCCAGCGCCACCGCCTGCCGCGATGATTCGGAAAAGTCCACCGGCACCAGCACCCGGCGGTACGCGCCTTGCGGCTCGCGCTTGACGATCAACAGCGGGCGGGAGATTTTCCGCAGTACCTTCACGGCGGTGGCGCCGAGCAACAGCTCCCGTATATCACCCCCGCCGTGCGCACCCACGACCACAAGGCCGGCGTCAACCGCGTCGGCGTAAGCGGAAATCTCCGCATGGGTGCGGCCGATCTTGACACAGGAGTTAACCGGAGCAATACGGTGTTTTTCGCTGAGCCTGCGCCCGATATCCGCCAGTTGCTCCCTGGCCGAATCCACCAACCGCCGCTCCATCTTCTGAGGCGACTCCATGAGCAGGTGCCTGAGGGCTTCCAGCGGCGAGGCGGCGAGGACGTACAGCAGATCGAGCGACTCGCTGTCCAGCTCCCGAGCCAGCATGGCGGCCCGTGTTTCGGCGCGCGCCGCGTAAGAAGACAGATCGGTGGCGGCGACAATCCTCTTCATGGACACCATATCAATCCTCCTTGGCAAATAGTTCTTTTGCGATAGTGTTTGCCGCGAAATCCGCCGCGTCGTCGAAAGGCATGAGCACCGTGTCTACGCCGGTCTGCGCCAGACACCCGGCGTCGCGTTCGGAATGGGCGGCCATGGCGATGCGCCCCTCAAATCCGTGCCGGCGTAGCGCGTCCAGCAGCGCCAGATTTATTTCGATCTGGGGCAGGGTGCTCACCACCCAGCGCGCCCGGGACAAGGGCAGCGTCTCGGGAAAGACCGGATCCTCGGCATCGCCATAGCGCACCGCAATGCCCTGGCGGCTGCACGCCGCCAGCGTCTGCGGGTCGAAATCCACCCCCAGCACACCGGCTCCCCGTTTGCGCAGGTAATCGGCGAGCCGCCGGCCGTAACGGCCCATGCCGTACACAATCACGTCCGCCTCCCCGTGCGCCCCGGCCTGGCTCTCCACCTTCATCTCCCGGAACGGTTTCCGGCGTTCGAACGCGCCGAGCCAAGGCGCCAGCAGCCGGTACAGCTGCTGCGAATACAGGATCATATAGGTGGACAGGGCGATCGTCACCAGGCCGACCAGTGTCACCAGGCTCAGCGCGTCCTGTCCGACATGGCCCAGACTGACGCCCATGACGATGAAGATGATGGAAAACTCGCTGATTTGCGCCACCGTCAGCCCGGCCAGAAACCCTGTGCGTTTGCGGTAACCCATGTAGCCCATGATCGCCATCACGATAAGCGGGTTGCCGACCAGCACGAACAACGACAATGCCGCAGCGGCGGCCACCCCTTCGCCGAGGGCGGAAATATCCAGCTTGGCTCCGAGGTCGAGGAAAAAAAACAGCAGCAAAAAATCCCGCAGGCTGACGAGCCGCGTGCTGATGGCCTCCCGGTAGCTGGTGGAGGCGAGGGAAAATCCCGCCAGGAACGCCCCGACCTCCTTGCTGAAACCGAGGGCCTCCCCGGCGGTCGCCAGCGATGTGCCCCAGGCAATGGCGAACAGGAGCAAGAGCTCCGGCGAATGCGCCAGCATGGGCAGGAGGCGCGGGAAGACGTAGCGCATCAACAGAGCGATGAGCACCAGCGCGGCGGCCACCTTGAACACGATCACTGCGGCGGTGGTGACGAGCCCGCTTTCGCCGCCGCCGACGTTATAGGCGCTCAGCATCATCATCGCCAGCACCACCGCGATATCCTGCACGATCAGGAAGCCCATCGCGATGCGTCCGTGCAGCGAATCAATTTCGCGCTTGTCGGATAACAGCTTGACGATGATGATGGTGCTGGAAAAGGTCAGCGCGATGGCGACGTACAGCGCCGTCAGGTGAGGCATGCCGAAGGCCAGCGCGATCAGATAGCCGAATACCGTGGTGAAAACGATTTGTCCGATGCCGGTCGCCAATGCCACCGGCCCCAGGTGCTTGACCAGGTGCAGGTCGAGCTTCAGCCCCACCACGAACAGCAGCAGCGTCACCCCTATTTGCGCCAGCAAATCAATCTGGTCGTGCGCCGTCACCCAGCCGAGCACGGCCGGGCCGACCACGATCCCCACCGCGATAAACGCCACGATCAGCGGCTGGCGCAACCTGACCGCGATGGCCCCCGCCAGGGCCGAAATCAGCAGGAGCGCGGTGAATTCGTAATAGACGCTTCCCATTTCTTCCGGATATGTTGTTGCATTATGTTGGCTGGCATCGTGCCACAAGGCGGAAGATGAAGGAAGCGTTACTCAGCCTGGCCGCACGGCGTTTTTAACGCAAATTGGAATAAGTCAGGGATCCCTTAACTTAGCCGGGCAGTCTTGGCGAGTTTCAGCCCCACCTTCGCGATCACGTCGTGGTCAATCTCCCGCACCGTGATGGTGACGCTCCCCCATGCCACCCGATCCCCGACAACAAGCTTGCGGTTGAGCCGGCGCTCCATCAGTTCCGCCAAGGTCAAGGGCTGCTCATCCGGCTCCAGAGCAGCGCCATAAATTGCCGCCACGTCGGTTGCGCGGGCTGATCCGTTCAACACAAACTCCCCGAAGAAGCGTTGCGTGGAGAGCGGGCCTTCGGCGGGCAGCCGGGCGAAAGCGCGCGCCAGCTTCTCATAGTCTCCTCCCACAGCTATCACCACGGCCACGTCGCCGACCGTGTACTCCGTCTTCTTGCCCGGAAACACGAGTTGCCCCTCGCGGGCGAGGGCGACACATACCGCCGAGGTCTCCGGCATAACGCTCCCCAGCAGTTCATTGACGAGGCGACCGATGCATGGCGCATCCGCTTCGACGGGAATCTGGAGCAAGTCGGCGGGCCGGGAGAGCGGGAGCGCCAGTTCGATGCGATCGATCGGCTCTGCCTGCTGGGGTACCTGCACACGAAACAGGCGCGCAATCCAGGGCATCGTCGAGCCTTGCGCCACGAGTGATACCAGGACTACAGCGAAAGCCACATGGAACAACAGCGCTGAGTCCTTGATCCCCGCCATCACGGGAAACAGTGCCAGCACGATGGGCACCGCGCCGCGCAGCCCCACCCAGGCGATGAAGCCCACCTCGCGGCGCGGAAAATGAAACGGCAGCAGGCTCAGCCAGATGGCGACGGGACGGGCGACCAGCATCAGAAAGACGGCTACGAGGACGGCGCTGGGCGCGTCCACCAATAGCTTGGTGGGTGTCACCAGCAGCCCCAGCACGAGAAACATGCCGGCTTGCGAGAGCCAGGCGAGGCCGTCCATGACCCGCAACACATGCCCGGTGGCGTGGGTGCGCCGATTGCCGATCAGCAGCCCGGCCAGATAGATGGCCAGAAAACCGCTGCCGCCCAGAAGGTTCACCGCCGCGAATAGCGCCAGACCTCCTGAGGCGATGAGCAGGGCATAGAGACCTTCGGCGAGACGCACCCGTTCCAGCAAGCGCGCCAGCAGGAATCCGCCCAGCGCCCCGCCCGCCGCGCCCAGTCCGAACTGTTGGGTAAAACTCCAGAGCAAGTCCACCGATCCCGGCGATTGTCCTGCCTTGATCCACTCGACCATGACAATCACCAGGAAAATCGCCATCGGGTCATTTGCGCCGGATTCGATTTCCAGCGTTGACCTCACACGCTCGTTGAGCCGGATGCCACTTTGGCGCAGCAACGAGAACACCGCCGCCGCGTCGGTCGAACCCACGATGGCCCCGAGCAGCAAGCCGTAACGCCACTCCAGACCAAGCGCCCATACCGTAAATGCAGCCACCAAGCCAGCCGTGGCGATGACGCCGAACGTCGCCAGCGCCAGGGCCGGGCGCAGGGCGACGCGGAAGGTCTGCATATTCGTCCGCAGCCCCCCATCGAGCAGGATGATGGCGAGCGCCAAGTTGCCGATGAAGAACGCGGTTTGGAAATCGCTGAACTGGATGCGCCCGGGGCCATCTTCACCGGCAAGCATTCCCACGCCGAGAAAGATCAGCAGCAACGGCAGGCCAAGCCGAGTCGCCAGCAGGCTCGCGAGCACACTCACGAACAACAGCAGGCCGATCAAGAAAAGGAGAGTATTGGCTGTTTCCATCCCAAGGGTAAGCCGCAGAGGAACTTGGTTCGATTGCCGCAGGAACATGCGGCCTGAGCTAATCCTATGCCAAGCTTGACATAGAAAACCACTCGTCGCCAGAATGTGCATCGAGCCGCCCTACTATTGCACTGATGCTTATTGGCGATCAGGAATTGAATCGGAGAAAGCAGCTGAGTTTATTTTTTTGTGAGGTTGTTTTTGTTGCAGGGCCCAATGCGGCCGCTCGCCGCTGAACCAGTGAGTGCCCGGATGGAATGAAATGAAATCCAGGAATTAATAATGAGGCCCGCAAAATCAATGGGCCAGACTCTGAGCCCTTTAATGCCTCCCTGCTGAAAATACTGCGGACGTAAAAAAACCGGCAAGCTGCATAAACAGCTTGCCGGTTTTTTGTTGAGCGCTACTTGTCCGCTGGTGCTTCTGGTGCGGCAGCAGGTTCTGCGGGCTTCGTGGCCGGTGCGTCCTTGATCTCGATCTTGGCCTTGCTCTTGAGCGTGGTGAGGTAGGTTTCGATATCCTTGTTCTGGAGAATGGAGCGGATGTTGTCCTTCACCTTTTCGAATGCCGGGGGCTGGATGTCACGCGTGTCTTCCAGCTTGATGATGTGCCAGCCAAACTGCGTCTGCACCGGGGTCTTGGTGTAGGTGCCTTTTTCCATGGTCTTTACTGCATCACCAAAGGGTTGCACCATCTGTCCGGCTTCAAACCAGTTCAGGTTGCCGCCTTCCTTGGCCGAGCCGGTATCCTGGGATTTCTCCTTGGCGAGTGCGGCAAAGTCACCACCCTTGTCGAGTTGGGTAATGATGGCCTTGGCTTCGTCTTCGGTCTTCACCAGGATATGGCGTGCGTGATATTCCTTTCCGGTCATCGCGCCTATGCGGCTTTCATATTCCTTTTGCAGGGCCTCATCGCTGAACTTGATGGACTCGATGTGAGCGCTGATGGCGGCGCCAGCGAGGATGTTGCGCGTCTGGTTTGCAATTTCGGCGGCGACATCGGGTTTCTTGTCCAGGCCTTTCTTTATGGCCTCGTTGTAAATCAGCTCACGGCTAATGAGTTCGTCTAGGGTTACCTTGCGATCTTCCTCGTCGTTGCCGGTAGTTGGACGCGACATGGCACGCTGGCGCGCGTAGGCATCGTAGGCCGCCTGCTGGATGGCGACACCATTGACGATTGCAATGGGTGTGGCGGAGGCAGTGCTGCCGGATGTGCTCTCTGGTTTGTTGTTGCAGGCGGAGATGAACGCCGTGCTGAACAGGACGGCGGCGAGTGCGATGGTTTTCATGGATAACATGTGGCTAGTCCTTGGTGGGGTCAAATTCTTCGGGGGTCAATGCCCGTATGCTGAGCGCGTGAATTTCAGAGTGCATCTCGCGCGCCAGTGCATCATATACCAGTCGATGCCGTGCGAGCAGCCCCATGCCGGCGAAAGTCCCGGCCACGACGGTGACGTTGAAGTGGCCGCCGCCGGCCTGGGCGCCGGCATGGCCTGCATGTTTATGGCTTTCGTCGCTGATGACAAGGTGGTCGGGCGCAAGGGCGGCGGTCAGGCGTGCCCGGATGGTGTCGACGCGCGCGGCGGTCACTATGGCAGCACCTGTTTGAAGGGCCTTACCGTGACGTGGGCATATACGCCTGCGCTGCGATACGGGTCGGCCTCGGCCCAGGCCTCGGCCTCGGCGAGCGAGCCGAATTCGGCGACGATCAGGCTGCCGGTAAATCCGGCGGGACCGGGGTCGGGGCTGTCGATGGCAGGGTGCGGGCCAGCCAGCACCAGCCGTCCGGCATCGCGCAGTGCATGTAGTCGCGCGAGGTGGGCGGCGCGTGCGGCGCCGCGCAGCGCGAGACTGTCCGGAACATCTTCTCCGTAGATGGCGTAGAGCATGTTATTTTTCGTCCGTGGGGGGCGGCAGGTAGCGCGACAGGTACACCGCTTGCAGGATGACAAACAGCAGCGTCAGGCCCACGATGCCGAACAGCTTGAAATTGACCCAGGTGTCGGTGTCGAAGTAATACACCACGTACAGGTTGGCGAACCCGAGCACGCAGAAGAACACTGTCCAGCTCAGATTGAGCCGCTTCCAGAGGGTGGCGGGCAGTGTCATGCTGCCCCCCATCATGCGCTGGGTGAGGTTTTTGCTGCCCAGATACTGGCTGCCGAGAAAGGCCGCGGCGAACAGCCAGTTCAGCACCGTGGGTTTCCATTTGATGAACATCTCGTCCTTGAGCAGCAGGGTGGCGCCGCCAAACACCACAATCAGCGCCAGGGTGACGAGATGCATGGTTTCGAACCGCCGGTGCTTGAGCCAGAACGCACCCACCTGCACAAAAGAGGCGGCAATGGCCACGGCGGTGGCGACATAGATGTCGTAGACCTTGTAGGCGGCAAAGAACAGCAGGATGGGGAATAGATCAAACAGGAATTTCATGGCGCTATTTTAGCAGGGACAGCGGGTGATATTACGGTGGCAGCAGGTTTTTCAGGCGATACAGGGTTTCGAGTGCCTGGCGCGGTGTAAGTTCATCGGGTTTGAGCGCGCGCAAGGTCTCGGTCAGGACATGCGGTGGCGTGGGCGCAAGCAGCGGCAATTGTGCGCTGTTCGCGGGCGGCATCTGCCCGCCCTGTTCGAGCGCGTACAGGCGCTGCTTGGCCTGTGTGATCACTGCCTGCGGCACACCCGCCAGCGCCGCCACCTGCAGGCCGTAGCTCTGGTTGGCCGGGCCGTCCTTGACGGCGTGCAGGAATACTATGCCGTCGCCGTGCTCGGCCGCGTCGAGGTGCACATTGGCGCAGGCGGGCAACTGCTCGGGCAGTGTGGTCAACTCGAAGTAGTGGGTGGCAAACAGGGTGTACGCGCCGAGCCGTGCGGCGAGATAGTGGGCACAGGCCCAGGCGAGCGAGAGACCGTCGAAGGTGCTGGTGCCGCGCCCGACCTCGTCCATCAGCACCAGACTTTCACGCGTGGCGTTGTGCAGGATGGTGGCGGTTTCCGTCATCTCGACCATGAAGGTGGAGCGCCCGCCCGCCAGATCGTCGGAGCTGCCGATGCGGGTGAAGATACGGTCGATCGGGCCTATCGTCGCCCGCGCCGCAGGCACATAGCTGCCGATGTGGGCCAACAGCACGATGAGCGCGATCTGGCGCATGTAGGTGGATTTGCCGCCCATATTGGGGCCGGTGATGATGAGCAGGCGGCGGTTGTCGTTGAGCTCGATATCGTTCGGCACAAACGGCGTGTCGAGTGACGCCTCCACAATCGGGTGGCGCCCGTCAATGATGGTAATGCCCGCCGTGGCGCTGAGTTCCGGTGCGCGCCAGTCCAGGCTGTCCGCGCGTTCGGCGAGCGTGGCGAGCACGTCAATTTCGGCCAGCGCGGCGGCGCACTGTTGCAGCGGAATCAGCAGAGTGACCAGCGCTTCGAGCAACTGGTCGTACAGCATTTTTTCGCGCGCCAGCGCACGTTCAGCGGCGGAGAGCGCCTTGTCTTCGAAGCTTTTCAGTTCCGGCGTGATGTAGCGTTCGGCGCCTTTCAGTGTCTGGCGGCGTTGGTAGTCGTCAGGAATTTTGCCGGACTGGGCGCGGCTGACTTCAATGTAATAACCGTGTACGCGATTGTAATTCACCTTGAGCGTAGCGATGCCGGTGCGCTCACGCTCGCGCGTCTCCAGCGCCAGCAGATAGCCGCCCGCGTTCTCGCGTAATTCGCGCAACTCGTCCAGCTCGGCATCGAAGCCGGGCGCGATCACGCCGCCGTCGCGGATCAGCATGGGCGGGTTTTCCACCAGCGTCCGCAGCAGGTGCTGATGCAGGGCGGCATGGTCGCCGGTCTGCTGCGCCAGTTCAGCGATGCGCGGTGCATCCAGCCGAACCAGCAGGGCATGCACGGCGGGCAGCAAGCCGAGCGCCGTGCGCAGTTGCGCGAGATCACGCGGGCGGGCCGATTTGAGCGCCACCCGCGCGAGGATGCGTTCGATATCGCCGATGCCGCGCAATACCTCATGCAACGGCTGATAGCGCTGATCTTCCAGCAGCACGCCGAGGCTGTGCTGACGCATGCGCAGCACGCTGTGGTTGCGCAACGGCCGGTTGATCCAGCGCTTGAGCAAGCGGCTGCCCATGGCGGTGGCAGTGTGATCGAGCACGCCGCAGAGGGTGTGCTGGTGCGCGCCCGACAGGCTGAACTCGATCTCCAGATTGCGGCGGCTGGCGGCATCGAGCAGCAGGGCGTCGCTGCGGTTTTCCAGGCTGAGCGTGTGCAGGTGGGGCAGGCGGCTGCGCTGTGTGTCCTGCACGTAGGCCAGCAGGGCGCCCGCTGCGGCGATACCCAGCAGCGCCTGCGCGCAGCCGAAACCGGCCAGGTCGCGGGTGCCGAATTGGGTGCACAGCAGGCGCGTGGCCGTGTCGAGGTCGAAGTGCCACGGTGCCACCCGCCGTACGCCACGCCAGCCGTTCAGCGCTGCGATGGGGGCCAGGGCCTCGTTCACCAGTATTTCCGCCGGTCGCAGACGCTCAAGCTCGATCGCCAGCGCCTCTTCTCCCTCCATCTCGAGCACGCTGAAGCGGCCGCCTCCCAGATCGAGCGCCGCCAGCCCGAACCGGCCCTGCTGGGCATGCAGGCAGACGATCAGGGCGTCGCGCCGCTCCTCCAGCAGCGCCTCGTCGGTGACCGTGCCGGGTGTGATGATGCGCGCCACTTTGCGCTCCACCGGGCCCTTGCTCCTGGCCGGATCGCCGACCTGTTCGCAGACCGCGACCGACTCCCCGGCGCGCACCAGCCGCGCAAGATAGACGTCGGCGGCATGATAGGGCACGCCCGCCATCGGGATCGGCGCGCCGCCCGACTGGCCGCGCGCCGTGAGCGTGATGTCGAGCAGGCGGGCGGCCTTGCGCGCGTCCTCGAAAAACAGTTCGTAGAAATCCCCCATGCGGTAAAACAGCAGCGTATCCGGGTGTTCGGCCTTGATGCGCAGATATTGCTGCATGACGGGCGTGTGCTGCGCCCCTGGGGTGTCGGGTTTGTTCATCTTGCCAGTGTAGCGAAACTGCGGAGGCCTTGTCTGTCCGGTATTGCTTGCGCCAAGCCCGTTCTGGCGCGGCAGAGCGGGTTATTACTTGAACCAGCAGGGAATTTTTTGTATAGTAGCTGGTCTATTGCGGGGTGGAGCAGTCTGGCAGCTCGTCGGGCTCATAACCCGAAGGTCGCAGGTTCAAATCCTGCCCCCGCTACCAGAGTTATCGTGATGGGCCGGTTTGGCTGGGTCTGTAAGTGGGCCTGCATGTAAAGTGGTTTGAGGGAAGTGGGCCTTGTGCCCACTTTTTGTTTGTGGGGGCGATTATGCGCAAGGACTCCGCACGGTTGCAGGAACTCATCGCGCCGCTGGTGGCTGCGTTGGGCTGCGAACTGGTAGGTGTGGTACATGTGCCGCAGGGGCGCCATTCGCTGTTGCGGGTGTACATTGACAGTGCCGCCGGTATTACGCTCGACGATTGTGAGCGCGTCAGTCACCAGATCAGCGGTGTGCTGGATGTGGAAGACCCGATCAGGGGCCAGTATGTGCTGGAGGTGTCTTCTCCGGGACTGGAGCGGCCATTGTTCGGCAAGGAGCAGTTTGCGCGCTTTGCGGGCCAGCGCGCCAAGGTGCGGTTACATACGCCCTTGAATGGCCGCCGCAACTTTACCGGCATGCTGGCCGGGATGCGTGACGGGCAGGTGGTGATAGTGGAAGACGGAGCGGAGTTTGCGCTGCCGTTCGAGAACATCGACAAGGCGCAACTGGTGCCGGAGTACAGTAGCAAGTAGCAAGAAGCGCGTATGAACCTGTGCGCCCGCTTTTTTCCTGTCACTTGCCACTTGTATCTTGATAACTGTAGTTATTAGGTGACGCCATGAACAAGGAAATTTTACTGGTGGTGGATGCGGTGTCCAATGAAAAGGGCGTTGCGAAATCCATTATCTTCGAGGCCATCGAGGCCGCGCTCGCCATGGCGACCAAAAAACGCCACGGCGAGGAGATCGACGTGCGCGTTACCATCGACCGCGACAGCGGGGACTACCAGACCTTTCGCCGCTGGCGGGTGGTGGACAATGCCGCCGAGGATTTTCAGCCCGAGAGCCAGTTGAAGCTCATGGATGCCGAAGATGTCCGGCCGGGCATCACGCTGGATGAATACATCGAAGAGCCGTTGGAGTCGGTGAGCTTTGGCCGCATCGGTGCGCAGACCGCCAAGCAGGTTATTGTGCAGAAGGTGCGCGAAGCCGAGCGCGCACAGGTGGTGGAGGCGTACAAGGAGCGCATAGGCGAGCTGGTCACCGGTGTGGTGAAGCGCATCGAGCGCGGCAGCGTGTTGCTTGATCTGGGCAACAATGTCGAGGCCCTTGTCAGCCGCGACGACATGATTCCGCGTGAGCCGGTGCGCTCCGGTGACCGCCTGCGTGGCTATTTGTATGAGGTGCGGGCCGAGGTGCGTGGACCGCAGCTGTTTGTCAGCCGTACCGCGCCTGAGCTGCTGATCGAGCTGTTCAAGCTCGAGGTGCCGGAGATCAGTTCCGGCCTGATCGAGATCAAGGGCGCTGCGCGCGACCCCGGCCTGCGCGCCAAGATCGGCGTCAAGGGCAACGATGCGCGTATCGACCCGGTCGGCGCCTGCGTCGGTATGCGCGGTTCGCGCGTGCAGGCGGTATCGAGCGAGATTGCCGGTGAGCGCGTCGACATCATCCTGTGGAATGAAAACCCCGCGCAGTACGTGATCAACGCCATGTCGCCCGCCGAGGTACAGTCCATCGTGGTGGACGAGGACACGCACAGCATGGATGTCGCCGTGGCCGAAGACCAGCTCTCGCAGGCCATCGGTCGCAACGGCCAGAACGTGCGTCTTGCCAGCCAGCTCACCGGCTGGGAGTTGAACGTGATGTCCGAGGCGCAAGCCGACGAAAAGAGCGAGGGCGAGTCCGAGGAACTGCGCAAGCTGTTCATGGAACAGCTGGATGTGGACGAAGATGTGGCTGCGATTCTGGTGCAGGAAGGTTTCTCCAGCATCGAAGAGGTGGCCTATGTGCCGGCGCAGGAGATGGTCGCCATCGAGGAATTCGATGAGCAGATCGTGGAGGAGCTGCGCAGCCGCGCCAAGGACGTATTGCTTACCCGTGCCATTGCCAAGGAAGAGGTGCTGGGCACGGCGCAGGCCGCACCCGACCTGCTCGCTATGGAAGGCATGGATCCGCGCCTGGCGCAGATACTGGCCAGCCGCGGCATAGTGACCATGGAGGATCTGGCCGAGCAATCGGTAGACGAGCTGCTCGACATCGATGGCATGGACGCCGAGCGCGCCAGCCAGCTCATTATGACGGCGCGCGCGCCGTGGTTTGCCGGCGAAGAGCAGGGTTCGTGAGGCTATAAATGTCAGAGGTTACCGTAAGACAGTTTGCCGACGTGGTGGGAACCACGGTAGAGCGTTTGCTGGTTCAGCTGAGCGAGGCGGGCCTCGTGGGCAAGGGCGCGGATGACATCATCGGCGACAGCGAGAAGCTGCAGTTGCTGACCCATTTGCGGCGCAGTCACGGCGCGAGCGATGAGCTGGGAACCGCCGAGCCGCGCAAGGTGACACTGAAGCGCAAGACCGTCAGCGCACTCAAGCTGACCGGCGCGCAAGGCAAGGTCAAAACAGTGAACGTCGAGGTGCGCAAGAAACGCACCTACGTCAAGCGCAGCGTCCTCGAAAGCGAAGATGCCGAGCGGGTGGCAGCGGAAGTCGCGCTGAAACAGGTAGCCGCTGAAGCTGTACAGCAGCAGCTGGAAGAGACAAAGAAGGCTGAAGCCCAGGCTGTCGCGCGCATCGAGGAAGATGCGCGGGCGCAGGTGGAAGCTGAGGCCAGGCTCAAGGCGGCGCAGGAAGCCGCTGCACAAGGCACTGCCGTAACACCGGCAGTGCAGCAGCCGGCCAAGCCGGTAGCCGCGCCTGAGAAGGTCGACAAGAAACCCAAGTGGCGCGGCGAGCGTGCAAGCGGTACCAAATACGGGCGTGAAGAGCTGCACATTGCCACCGACCTCTCGGGGCGGCGCAAGAAAAAACATCGGGCGAGCGGCGTGGTTGTCACTGGTGCGCCCAAGCACGGCTTCGAACGTCCCACTGCCCCCATCGTGCACGAGGTCGGCATTCCGGAAACCATCACCGTAGCTGAGCTGGCGCAACGCATGTCGGTGAAGGCCGCCGAACTCATCAAGGCGATGATGAAGCTCGGCAGCATGGCTACCATCAATCAGGTCATTGACCAGGACACGGCCGCCATCGTGGTGGAGGCGATGGGCCATGTGCCCAAGTTACTGGCAGAGAATGCGCTGGAGGCGGGGCTTGGGCAGGATGAGAAGCAGGCGGGTGACAAGGTCGCGCGCGCGCCGGTGGTCACCATTATGGGCCACGTAGATCACGGCAAGACTTCGCTGCTCGATTATATCCGTCGCACCAAGGTCGCGACGGGTGAGGCGGGGGGTATCACGCAGCATATCGGCGCCTATCATGTGGAAACGCCGAAGGGTATGATCACCTTTCTCGACACACCCGGCCACGCCGCTTTTACCTCCATGCGTGCACGCGGCGCGAAGCTCACCGATATCGTGGTGCTGGTGGTGGCGGCCGATGATGGCGCCATGCCGCAAACCATTGAGGCGATTCAGCATGCCAAGGCAGCCTCTGTTCCGATCGTGGTGGCGGTGAACAAAATAGACAAGCCCGAGGCTGACCCTGAGCGGGTACGACAGGATCTGGTCAAATATGAAGTAGTGCCGGACGATTGGGGTGGCGACACGATTTTCACCAATGTTTCAGCCAGGACCGGCGAGAATGTAGATGCCCTGCTCGATTCCATACTGGTGCAGGCCGAAGTGCTTGAACTCAAGGCGCACATGGATGTTCCTGCATCCGGCGTGGTGGTGGAGTCGAGCCTGGACAAGGGCCGTGGCCCGGTGGCTACGGTGCTGGTGCAAAACGGTGTGCTGCGCAAGGGCGACATGCTGCTCGCCGGTTCCGAGTACGGCCGTGTGCGCGCGCTGCTGGATGAGAATGGTGCGCAGGTGGACGCAGCCGGGCCGTCGGTGCCGGTGGTGGTGCTGGGGTTATCCGGTACGCCCAATGCAGGCGACGACGTGCTGGTGGTGAAAGATGAACGCAAGGCGCGCGAGGTTGCGTTGTTCCGGCAAGGCAAGTTCCGCGATGTGAAGCTGGCGCGCGAGCGTGCCGACAAGCCGGAAAATGCCTTCACCCAGATGGAAGAGGGCAAGGTCAGCACCCTTAACATCATCATCAAGGCCGATGTGCAGGGTTCCGCCGAAGCGCTGACGGAGTCGCTGAAGAAGCTGTCGACGGATGAGGTGCGGGTGAGAATCATCTCCAGCGGTGTCGGCGGCATCAACGAGTCGGATGCCACCCTCGCCATGGCGTCGCAGGCATTGCTGGTCGGATTTAATACCCGTGCTGATGCCACCGCGCGCCGCCTGGTGTCCGAGCACGGTGTGGATATGCGCTACTACAGCGTGATTTATAACGTGATCGACGACGTGCGGGCCGCGATGACGGGCATGCTGGCACCTGAATTCCAGGAGCAGATCATCGGGCTGGCCGAGGTGCGCGATGTCTTCAAGTCATCCAAAATGGGTGCGGTTGCGGGCTGCATCGTGGCGGAAGGCGCGGTGCGGCGCAATAATCCCATCCGTGTCCTGCGCAACAACGTGGTGATCTACGAGGGTGAGCTCGAGTCGCTGCGCCGCTTCAAGGACGACGTGAACGAAGTGCGCGCCGGCACCGAATGCGGCATCGGCGTCAAGAACTACAACGACGTCAAACCCGGCGACCAGATCGAGGTCTTCGAGCGCGTGCAGGTAACACGTAAACTCTAAAATATAGATATTTAAGAGAAAAGATACAAGATACAAGGTACAAGTTAATGACAAACCCGTTCAGTATTTTCTTGTATCTTTCCCCTTGTATCTTGTATCTGCCTTTATGAAAGAATTCAGCCGAACCCTGCGCATTGCAGAAGACATCAAGCGTGATGTCGCTGCCATGGTGCAAAGCGAGATCAAGGATCCGCGTGTCGGTATGGTTACCATCTCCCGCGTCGAGGTTTCACCCGACCTGGTGCATGCCAAGGTGTTTGTTACCCTGATGGATGACGGGCACGAACTTGCCGCCAGCCTGCAGGCGCTGAATCATGCGGCGGGCTACCTGCGTCGTGCACTGGCGAAACGGCTGCGACTGCGTATCGTGCCGCAGTTGCGCTTTGTGCATGACGAGAGCGTGGTGCGCGGTGCGCGCCTGTCCGCATTGATTGATGCTGCGGTGGCAGCGGATCGTGGCTCCAGCAAGGCGTATGACAAGCAGTGAACCCGTGACACGCCAGCGCCGTGGACGGGACGTGCACGGCATAGTGCTGCTCGACAAACCCTCCGGTATCAGCTCCAACGCAGCGCTGCAAATTACCAAACGGCTCTATCAGGCGCGCAAGGCAGGCCACTGCGGCAGCCTTGATCCGCTCGCCAGCGGTCTGTTGCCGCTGTGTTTGGGTGAGGCGACCAAGGTGGCGGGCTTCCTGCTGACCACCGACAAGCACTACCAGACGCGCTGCCGCCTGGGGGTCACCACTACCACAGGGGATGCCGAGGGCGAGGTGCTGGCCGTGCAACCGGTCGGGGCGTACTCCATGGCAGAGCTGGAGAGCGTGCTGGCAGGCTTTCGGGGTGAGCAGCAGCAGGTTCCGCCCATGCATTCGGCACTCAAGCAGCAGGGCCAGCCGCTCTACAAGCTGGCCCACCGGGGCTTGTCGGTAGAGCGCGCGCCCCGCACCATCAGTGTGAATGAGCTGCGGCTGGTGCATTACAGCGGTGACGAGCTGACCCTGGAGGTCGCATGCTCCAAGGGCACGTATATCCGCACGTTGGTGGAGGATATCGGCGTCCGTCTCGGTTGCGGGGCGCATGTTACTGCGTTGCGCCGCACTGGCGCGGGCGGTTACAGGGTGGAGGATGCCATTTCCCTGCCAGCCTTGCAGGTGCTGGCCGGACAGGGCCCGGAAAGCCTGGATCAGCTGTTGCTGCCGATGCAGAGCGCCCTGGCGGGCTGGCCGCAGCTGCGATTATCCGAGGATTCGACCTATTATTTACAGCGCGGACAGGCCGTTTTCGTGCCGCAGGCACCAGCCTCCGGCTGGGTTTCACTGTATGCGGCGGACGAACGCTTTCTTGGTATGGGAGAAATGCTGGGGGATGGCCGGGTGACTCCGCGCCGCCTGATCAACTACCCCGCCTGCTAAACTCCGGCCAGGCGCAATGCATGCTTCCCAAATCGGGCTGTTTCCGCTAAAATATTGCACTCTCAATTGAATGAATGAACGTAGCCAGGAGCCGTACATGTCGCTCAGCGTCGAACAAAAGAGCAAGGTTATACAGGATCACCAGCGTGCCGCCAATGACACCGGGTCGCCCGAGGTGCAGGTCGCGTTACTGTCCACCAACATTGACCAGTTGTCGAGCCACTTCAAGGCCCACATCCACGATCATCACTCCCGCCAGGGTCTGCTGCGCATGGTGAGCCAGCGCCGCAAGCTGCTCGACTATCTCAAAAAGAAAAATGTGGATAGCTACCGCAAACTCATCGCACGGCTGGGTCTGCGTAAATAACAGACCCGAGTTGCCGCCCCCCGCCTGATGTGCCGTTCATTCGTATAAGGAACCAATCCGTGCCCTCCATCAAAAAGACCTTTCAGTACGGTGACCATGCAGTCACGATAGAAACCGGTGAAATTGCACGCCAGGCCTCCGGCGCCGTGATGATCAGTATGGGCGACACCGTGGTGATGGTGACTGCGGTCGGCATCAAGGAAGCCAAGGAGGGGCGTGATTTCTTTCCGCTCACCGTCAACTACCAGGAACGTACCTACGCCGCCGGCAAGATCCCCGGCGGTTTTTTCAAGCGCGAAGGCCGCCCGAGTGAAAAGGAAACCCTCACCTCGCGCCTGATCGACCGTCCGTTACGTCCGCTGTTCCCGAAGGGCTTTCTCAACGAAGTGCAGGTGATTGCCACCGTGGTGTCGATCGATCCCGAGATCGATTCCGACATTCCGGCGATGCTGGGCGCCTCGGCGGCGGTAGCGCTCTCCGGCATTCCGTTCAGCGGCCCCATCGGCGCCGCGCGCATCGGTTATAACGACGGCAAGTATTTGCTCAACCCCAGCCGCAGCCAGTTGCAGGATTCGGCGCTCGATCTGGTGGTGGCAGGCACCGAGAACGCCGTGTTGATGGTGGAGTCGGATGCGCGCGAGCTGGCAGAAGACGTGATGCTGGGTGCGGTGATGTTTGGCCATGAACAGATGCAGATCGCCATCAAGGCGATCCGTGAACTGGCTGCTGCTGCGGCCCAGCCCGCGTGGAGCTGGCAGGCCGCGACCAAGGATGCCGAACTGCTGGCCGCTGTCGCAGCGGCAGGCGAGAGCGCCATCAACGAGGCCTATCAGCTGCGTGAGAAGCAGGCGCGCCAGCAGCGTCTGGCGGAGATTCGCACCACGGTGCTGGCCAAGCTGGCGCCGGAAGGCTCGGGCACGGCAGAGGCCGTCAAGCACGCGATCGAATCCCTGGAGAAGAAGGTCGTGCGCGGGCGCATCCTCAAGGGTGAGCCGCGCATCGACGGCCGTGACACCCGCAGCATACGCCCGATCACGGTACGCACCGGCGTGTTGCCGCGTACCCACGGTTCCGCCCTGTTCACGCGCGGCGAGACGCAGGCGCTGGTGGTGGCCACGCTCGGCACCGGGCGTGATGCACAGCTTATTGACGCCATTGAAGGTGGGCGCAAAGAGCCGTTCATGCTGCACTACAATTTCCCGCCTTCCTGTACCGGCGAGACCGGCATGGTGGGCAGCCCCAAGCGGCGCGAGATCGGCCACGGACGGCTTGCCAAGCGCGGTGTCGCGGCAGTCATGCCGGGCATGGACGAATTTCCGTATGTGATCCGTGTGGTGTCCGAGATTACGGAATCGAATGGTTCAAGCTCGATGGCGAGCGTGTGCGGCAGCAGTCTGGCGTTGATGGATGCCGGTGTGCCGATCAAGTCGCCAGTGGCGGGTATCGCCATGGGCCTGATCAAGGAAGGCGATGGTTTTGCGGTGTTGTCCGACATTCTGGGTGACGAAGATCACCTGGGCGACATGGATTTCAAGGTGGCGGGTACCGCGCAGGGTGTGACCGCGCTGCAAATGGATATCAAGATCGACGGCATCACGCGCGAGATCATGGCAGCGGCACTGGTGCAGGCCAAGGAAGGCCGCCTGCATATCCTCGGCATCATGAACGAGGCGCTGTCATCTCCGCGCAGCCAGATGTCCGACTACGCCCCGCGCATCATCAGCTTCAAGATACATCCGGACAAGATCCGTGATGTGATTGGCAAGGGTGGCGCCACCATCCGCGCTATCACCGAAGAGACCGGCGCCACCATCGATATCGTTGACGATGGCACGGTGAAGATCGCCTCGGTGGACAAGGCCGCCGGGCTGGAGGCACGCCGCCGGGTGGAAGAGATTACTGCCGACGTCGAGGTTGGGCGTGTCTATGAAGGCCGCGTGGCGAAACTCATGGACTTCGGCGCGTTCGTTACCATCCTGCCGGGCCGCGACGGCCTGGTGCACATCTCACAGATATCCGAGGAGCGCGTCGAGAACGTCAGCGACAAGCTTACCGAGGGCGAGCTGGTGCGCGTCAAGGTGCTTGAGGTCGACAAGCAGGGGCGGATTCGCCTCAGCATGAAGGCAGCACTGATCAGCTGATATCCCCGGGCCCGTGTCCGGGCCCGGTTCACACCGTCTTACAGCTGTTGGTGGGTGCCGTCGCAGTAAGGCGGCGTTCGCGTACGCTTGCAGCCGCACAGCGCCACCTTGGTCTTTTCCTTCAGCGTGAACTCCAGCGGTGTGATGCCGGTGCCTTGATGGGAGCCGTCGCAAAACGGCTGGTTAGCGGAGCGGCCACAGGCACACCACCAATATGCGCCAGCCTCCAGCGTCAGCATAAAAGGAGATTTCTGCGCAATCACGGCCTCTGTCATACTAGCTCCCTGTATCAGGTCATGGTGGAAGACATCCGTCCGCAGTATAGCGCGCCAACCCGCAGAATGATGGTATCAGCCCCATGCCTGACATCCCGTCCGTCGTAACTCACCGCTCCTCTTCCGCCATGCCAAGCGTCGTCTTGCGGGCCCGGCTGCGTGTCGAGAAGCTGACCAGTCACAGTTTTGGACCCATCAGCTTCAGCCTCGATGAGGGTGAGTGCATGTGCCTCAGTGGCCCCTCCGGGTCGGGCAAAACACTGCTGCTGCGCGCCCTTGCAGACCTGGATCCGCACGGTGGCGAGGTGTCACTGGATGAGGTCGAGTGCCGGAATATGCGCGGACATGTGTGGCGCCGGTACGTGGGCATGCTGCCGGCGGAGAGTCAGTGGTGGTGGCCGACGGTGGGCGAGCACTTCAACGAGATAGATGCAGAGAAGCTCGAATGGCTGGGGTTTGAGCGCACTGTCATGGGCTGGCCGGTGACGCGCCTGTCGAGTGGCGAGCGCCAACGCCTGGCATTGTTGCGCCTGCTGGCACATCAGCCGCGGGTGCTGCTGCTGGACGAGGCCAGCGCCAATCTGGATGACAGCAACGTGCGTCGCGTAGAGACCTTGATCGCAGATTATCGCGCCCGGCATGGCGCCTGCGTGGTGTGGGTCAGTCATGACATGCAGCAGATTGCGCGCATCGGCGGGCGTCACTGCATGCTGGCAGACGGCAGGCTGGAGAGCGCATGAATGTCATAGTTTTGAGTCCGTGGGCGCTCGCGCTGGCGGCAGTACTGGTGCTGGCGCTGGCGCTGCTTTCGCTACGGCTGCGACTCACGCTGACGCAGGAAATCATCATTGCGGCGCTGCGTACCACGGTGCAGTTGTTGCTGGTGGGTCTGGTGCTCAAGACGCTGTTCACGCATGTCCATCTGGGCTGGGTGGTGCTGATAGCATGCGTGATGTTGCTGATAGCGGGACGTGAAGTGGTTGCGCGCCAACGCCATGGTTACGCCGGCGTCTGGGGCTTTGGCATGAGCATACTGTCCATGTTTGTCGCCTCGTTTTCGGTGACCGTGCTCGCCCTGGTGGTGTTTATAGGCCCCACGCCCTGGTATACACCGCAATATTCCATTCCTCTGCTGGGCATGATGCTGGGAAATACCATGAGCGGTGTGGCGCTCGCGATTGATCGTCTGACCCAGACCGCATGGCACCAGCGCGCGCAGATCGAGGCGCGGCTGCTGCTGGGGCAGGATTGGTCAGAGAGTGTGAGTGGCCTGCGCCGTGACGCGGTGCGGGTGGGGCTGATTCCCACCATCAACGCCATGGCGGCGGCAGGCGTGGTGAGCTTGCCCGGCATGATGACCGGGCAGATACTGGCAGGTACGCCGCCGCTGGAGGCGGTAAAGTACCAGATACTGATCATGTTTCTGGTGACCGCAAGCACCGGCTTTGGTACGCTTGCGGCCGTCTGGCTGGGCGCCCGGCGCCTGTTTGATGAGCGCGAGCGGCTGCGTATCGACCGTTTACGGGCGGAATAGCGACAGACCGTAACCATGAAGAAGGCCATGCTGATGTTGCTGTTGTTGGCGTGCGGCGCTGCCGGTGCGGCGGGTGTGTACACCTGGACTGATGAAAACGGCAAAGTCCACTACGCCGATCAGCCCGGTAACGCAGCGGCGCGCGAGATCACCCTGCCTGCCGCACCCGCGCCGGACGAAGGTCAGCGCGAACGTCTGCAGAAGCAGCAGAAACTGCTGGAGGTGTTCGAGGCCGAGCGGGAAGAGAAGCGCCAGCAGGCATCCAGACACAAGGCCGAGCAGCAGCAGCGAGAGCAGGCGTGCAAGGTTGCCAGAATGCGCCTGAAACAGTACGAGCAGGCCGGTGGCCTCAGAACGCAAGAGGCCGATGGCACGGAACGCCAGCTTTCAAAGGCAGAGTACCGGCAGGTGCTGGAAGACGCGCGCAAGGCCGTGGCACATTGGTGTGAGGGGTTTTGAGTGTGCGCCGTACGGTCAGACGTAAAAGTGGGGTGAGGATGGAGTTTTCTTTGTTGCCTGCAGCCGCTAAGCTAGCACCATGATTCAGGACGAAGACATACGCAGGCAGTATCTGCACGCAATGGGCATAACGCTGTGGGAGCAGCGGCATGCCCGACCACAGGCGGGAGGCAGCATGCCCACAGAGCAGGCAGACGCTGTGCCGGTGACACAGACGCCGCAGGCGGCTGTAGACAGCACCGATCAGCGTGCATGGGACGAACTCGAGCAGGCGGTGCGTACCTGCACCCGCTGTCCGCTGTATGAAACGCGCACGCAGGCGGTGTTCGGGGTCGGTAACAAGCGCGCCGAGTGGATGGTGATCGGAGAGGCGCCGGGTGCCGATGAAGACCGGCAGGGCGAACCGTTTGTGGGGCGGGCGGGGCAATTGCTCACATCCATGCTGAAGGCCATGGGGCTCACGCGGGAGCAGGTATACATCGCCAATATCCTGAAAAGCCGGCCGCCCAACAACCGTGATCCGCTGCCGGAAGAGGTGGCCGCGTGCGAGCCTTATCTCAAACGCCAACTGGAACTGATCCGGCCCAAAATCATACTCACGGTGGGCCGCATCGCGGCGCAGAACCTGCTCAAGACAGACACCAAAATCGGTGCGCTGCGCGGCCGGCGCCATACCTGCCCCGGCACGGACATTCCTGTCGTGGTGACCTACCATCCGGCTTACCTGTTGCGGTCGCCGCTGGAGAAGCGCAAGGCCTGGGAAGACCTGAAGTTTGCGCGCCGGGTGCTGCGAGGTGACGCGTGAGCCAGGTGCTGTATGCGCCGCTGGAGATGTTTTCTGACACCCATCTGCGCCCCATGACTGCCGAGGACATCGAGGCTGTGATGGCGATCGAGCTGCGTGCCTACGAGTATCCGTGGAGCGAGGGCATTTTCCATGACTGCCTGAACGTCGGCTACTGTTGCTGGGTGTACAAGACAGAGCATGCGCTTGCAGGCTATGCGGTAATGTCAGTCGGCGCGGGCGAGTCGCACATCCTGAATCTCTGTGTGCGGCCCGAATCGCGCAGGCGCGGGCTGGGCCGCCGCCTGCTCAAGCACATGCTGGCTATCGCGCGCGGTCATCAGGCGGATACCGCATTGCTCGAGGTGCGGCCCTCGAACCGCGATGCCATAGCGCTGTATAGGGCGGTGGGCTTCAATGAGGTCGGCATACGCAAGGCCTATTACCCTGCCGCCGATGGCAAGGAAGATGCCATCATTCTCGCGCTCAGTTTGCTATAATTGGCGCTACTGATCTTTCGATACCGTTTTATTTCCCGATGTCCGTAATCAGCAGCGAAGCAGCGCGACGCCGCACCTTCGCCATTATTTCCCATCCCGACGCGGGCAAGACCACGCTCACCGAAAAGCTGTTGCTGTTCGGCGGCGCGATCCAGCTCGCGGGTACGGTGAAGGGGCGCAAGAGCCAGCGCCATGCAACCTCCGACTGGATGGAGCTGGAAAAGCAGCGCGGTATTTCCGTCACTTCCTCGGTGATGCAGTTCCCCTATCGCGACAAGATCATCAATCTGCTCGACACGCCGGGGCACGAGGATTTTTCCGAGGACACCTACCGCACGCTGACCGCAGTCGATTCCGCGCTCATGGTCATAGATTCCGCCAAGGGCGTAGAGGCGCGCACCATCAAGTTGCTGGAGGTGTGCCGCCTGCGCACCACACCTATCGTCACCTTCATCAACAAGCTCGACCGCGAAGGGCGCGCGCCGGTCGAACTGCTGGATGAAATCGAAACCGTGCTCAACATCCGCTGCGCACCGGTAACCTGGCCCATCGGCATGGGCAAGCGCTTCAAGGGCATCTTTCATCTGCCCAACGACAGCGTGCACCTGTTTGCGTCTGCGCACGGCGGCAAGATACAGCAGGGCGAAATCATCCAGGGCCTGGACAATCCGCGTCTCGATGAACTGTTCGGCCCCATGGCGGCGGAACTGCGCGAGGAGATCGAACTGGTCAAGGGCGCCAGTCATGCGTTTAATCTTCAGTCTTTTCTCGCCGGAGAACTGACGCCGGTGTTTTTCGGCTCGGCGATGAACAATTTCGGCGTGAAAGAATTGCTCGATGCCTTTGTCGAGGTCGCGCCGCCGCCGCAACCGCGCGCCACCACCACGCGCAGCGTGCAGGCCGAGGAAGAAAAATTCACCGGTTTCGTTTTTAAAATACAGGCCAATATGGATCCGGCGCACCGCGACCGCATCGCGTTTGTGCGCGTGTGCTCGGGCAGTTATTCAAAAGGCATGAGAATTCACCACGTGCGCATCGCGCGCGAGGTGCAGATATCGAACGCCATCACCTTCATGGCCGGCGAGCGCGAGCACATCGACGCCGCCTTTCCCGGCGACATCATCGGCTTGCACAACCACGGCACGATCCAGATCGGCGACACCTTCACCCAGGGCGAAGAACTGAAATTCACCGGCATCCCGTATTTCTCGCCCGAGCTGTTCCGCCGCGTGCGGCTGCGCGATCCGTTGCGCATGAAGGCGCTGCAAAAGGGGCTCGATCAACTGTGTGAAGAAGGCGCGACCCAGCTATTCCGCCCCTTGAGTAGCAATGATCTGATTCTGGGCGCCGTCGGCGTGCTGCAATTCGACGTGGTGGCCTACCGCCTGCAGCACGAGTACGGCGTGGAATGCGCCTTCGAGAATGTGCAAGTCGCCACTGCGCGCTGGGTGAAGTGTGCCGATGCCAAAAAGCTGGAGGAGTTCCGCCAGAAAGCGTACGACCATCTTGCCTTGGACAGCGCGGGCCAGCTCGCCTACATCGCGCCCACACGCATCAATCTGGAGCTGACCATGGAGCGCTGGCCGGAGATCGAGTTCCGCGCCACGCGCGAGCATTAGCAGCCTACTTGCGCAGTCCCAGCAGGATGGCCTCGGCGCGTGCGCCGAAATAAACGTATAACCCGAGGCCTACCAGCAGGCCCACCGCGGTCAACATCATCCACACGCCCTGCAGTGTCTCCGCGCCGTTGTTCAAGGCGCCCTTGAACATCAGCATCAAGGCCTCGATGGAGACTGCAATCAGGATCGCGGCGATGAAGCGGGTGATGGTGCGCCGGGTGGAACTGTGGCGGAGGATATCTTTCTGCATCAACACCTCTTCTTCCAGGATGGTCTTCCCCAGATCGAAGATGGCGAGCGCCAGGGTTATGAAGATGATAACGCTGAACGGCTTGAGCTGTATGGCCTCGAGGGTATGTCCTGCCTGAAACAGGGTGGCGAGATCGGTGAAGGCGGAATACAGCAGCACCGCCACCACGCTGAACAACCCGATCACAATCAGCGCATAAATGGATTTGAACACTGGTTGAAACCTGCTCCGCGAACCGTCACCCATGAGAAATTCGATGGTCTTGGCCAGATCAACATCAAGCACCAGATAGCCTGTGGTTTGTGTGTGACTGTCATGGATTTTTATCACCGCCGTGATGCACAACTTTCTGCTGGCGTTGGATAAATAAGGATCGGTGACGGTGATCTGATTGTTGGCGCGCGCTTGAATAAAGTAAGGACGCTGGCTGCGATCCTTGCTCTTGCCGTCTTCGATGGCCTGCTTCCAGTAGGGGCTGGTGATGTTGTCACTGGTTTGCATGCCGCTGGCATCGAGAATATAGAGCAGGTCAACAAAACGATAGAGTTTTGCGAGTGACTGCATCGCCTTGTGTTGCGCCGTGGGGTCATCCATCAGGCACGGTTCCGCGATGCCGGTCAGGATGGAGGCCACCATGTCCTGTACGCCTGCGCGATGTTCGTGATAACGCTCGATGACGTTAATGTAATTCATGGTCAACCCCGGTTATCCTGCCTAGAATTGAAAGTCGGCCTGTAGCCAGAATTTGCTCAAGTCGCGTGACAAGGTGAGATTGCGCGCCACGTTGGTGGCATTGGTGTCGCCGCTGTAGTCGGCATATTTGGCCAGCAGGGTGAGAGTCTTGTTCACCTTCTTGCTGGCTTGCAGGCCCAGCTCGCTGCCGTAGTCGTAGCCGCCGGTGTCGGAAGAATAGCGGTCGTAACGCGCGAGCCAGTGGATGCCCTTCCAGCTTTTTTCGAGGGTGACGAAAATATCTTGCAAGCCATCCCTGGGCGTGCCCAGGAACTGATCGGCCCAGCCGTTGAAGGCATGCCCTGTGGCAAACGGCGTGGCAAAGCCGTATACCCCGTCACCGCCCAATACTTCGTAGTTCAATTTGACCTGGACGGTCTTGACCTCGGCGCCCAGAACCAGATTCCTGTAGCTGGCGTCGACGCTGCTTGCACCGTTTTTATAATCACTCTGATTGGCGTACTCCGCAGTGTAGAAAAATTTGGTGCCGCCTTCCGGCTGATGCCAGCCGTCAAAACGCAGGCCCAGTGTTTTATTGGACGCGGTGACTGCAATTGGCTGCCCCGGCGCATAGTCCAGCAGGTAGGCATAGCCGATCAGGGTGCCGGGCTTGAAACCGCGATAGGCGATGTTCAAAAGCTCACCGTTGAGCCTGACGTCACCCTGGCTGCTATTCTGGCCGAAAATACGGTTGGCGTTGGTTACGTGAGCAAAGAAGACGTTGACGTTATTGGTCACTGCGGACGTTGCGGAAAAGGCGTCGAATGTCTGTGAATTCTGCCGCCAGCCTACGCTGCCGATGAAGCGCTGGTTGTCGAGATTGATGATCTGCCGTCCGTACCTGATAGTGGTATCCGCAAGCAGCGTATCGGGGCCTCCTTTGTAACTGATAAAGCCCTGATTGATCTCGGTGCTCTCCGGATCGGCAACGGTGGGGTACTGGGTCAAGCCGTTGATGGTGTCGTTGTAGCGGTTGCTGCCGAGATTGCGGATGTCTTCAAACTGCACAAAGACGCCGAAGCCCTTGAAGTCACCGGTGGCGTAGCCAAGCTGTGTGCGCAGGGTGAAGGCGCTGGCCTTGTCGGACTTGCCTTCCTGGGTGACCGACTCGAAGCGCGGACGCAACTGGCCGGAGACCTTGCCTCCGGTAATGGCCTCAAGAAAGGCTCCCTCGGCATGAGCCGCCGGCGATACAAGCAGGCCCAGCAGGTGAATGAGGCCCACATAATAGACAGGTCTGCGCATGCGGTTTACGGATGGTGTGATGAAGTTCATGTAATGAAGCTCCTTGATTATGTTTGGATTGGATCAGGCGGCATGCCTGGCATGGCGCTGATAGAGAAATTTCAATACCTCACTGCGCAGGCTCGCGTAACGCGCATCTTCGGCCAGCGCCAAACGGTTGCGCGGACGCGGCAGGGCGATCTCCAGTACTTGCCCGATCGTGGCCGCAGGGCCGTTGGTCATCATGACGACACGATCGGAGAGCAGCACCGCTTCGTCCACGTCGTGGGTCACCATCATTACCGTGCAGCCGCTGGCCGCAACGATGCGCATCAGTTCGTCCTGCAGCAGTGCGCGTGTCAGGGCATCCAATGCACCAAAGGGTTCATCCAGCAGCAGCACCTTGGGTTGCATGGAGAGCGCGCGCGCGATGCCGACGCGCTGCTTCATCCCGCCCGAGATTTCGTGCGGATATTTATGCTGCGCCTCCTTGAGGCCGACCAGGTCGAGCACCTGTTCGGTGCGCTCACGCAAACGCGGTTTTTTCTCGGTGCGGCCAAAGACGCGCTCCACCGCGAGGTACACGTTGCCGAAGCAGGTGAGCCAGGGCAGCAGCGAGTGATTCTGGAACACCACGCCGCGATCCGGGCCGGGCCCGGTGATCTCGCGCCCGTTGCAGAGCATGATGCCGCCGCTCGCCGGAGTGAGGCCCGCCACAAGATTGAGCAAGGTGGATTTGCCGCAGCCCGAGTGGCCAATAATGGAAACAAACTCACCTTGTTGAATCGCCAGGTTGATGTCGGTGATGGCCGTGTAGGTGCCCTGTCTGGTGACAAAGACCCGCTCTACATTTTCCAGTTGTATGAATTTTTTGTGCATGGCTGTTCCTTTTGGGTCAACTGTCAATATTCAAAGCGTCTGGCGAGCATGAGCAGCGCCTGTTCGAGTAACAGACCGATGATGCCGACGACAAAAATGGCGATGATGATGTGCTCGACATTGAGATTGTTCCATTCGTCCCACACCCAGAATCCGATTCCCACGCCGCCGGTCAGCATCTCCGCCGCCACGATGACCAGCCAAGCCACACCGACGGACAGCCTGACCCCGGTCATCATGTAGGGCAGTACTGCGGGAAACAGGATTTTGCTGAATATCCTGAATTCCGACAGGTTCAATACGCGCGCAACATTGAGGTAGTCGACCGGCACCTTGGTTACGCCGACCGCCGTGTTGATGACCATGGGCCAGATGCTGGAGATGAAGATCACCCAGATCGCGGCGGGCTGCGCCTCCTTGAATACCAGCAAGCCGATGGGCAGCCACGCCAGCGGCGACACCGGGCGCAGCAGGCTGATGATCGGCGCCGTCATTTTGTTTAGAAAGCTGAAACGTCCGATCATGAACCCCAGCGGGATGCCGACCAGCGCCGCGAGACCGAAGCCCAGCCCGACCCGTTCGAGGGAGTGCAGGATATTCCAGCCGATGCCTTGGTCATTCGGCCCGTTGTCGTAGAAGGGATCGCTGAATAACTCGACGGCGGAGTGCCAGGTTTTCACCGGCCCCGGCAGCTGCGGACTGTACTCGGCGAGCAGTGACCACCCCAGCAGGAACACGATCAGACCGAGCAGCGGCGGGATCGCCCCTTTGGCCAGCGCATCCATGCCGCCATACAGTGAGGCCGTCCAGTTTCGCGCAGCCGGCCGTTGGGCCACGTTCGGCGTGGGCTGCTGCACTGAACCGGCGGCGTCATTCCTGCTTATTGGGATGACGTCTTTTTTCGTCATGGGCACCACGTTCATCGGGAGCCTCCTTTCAGGCCTTGAGCTGGAAGCTTGCGGCATACTGTTTGGGATTTTTTCCGTCCCATACCGTGCCGTCAAACAAGGTGCTGCTGCGCAACGGCTCGGCCGGCACCGGGACCTTGAGTTGCTCAGCCGCCTGTTTGTATAAAGCGATTTGATTTATCTGACTCGCCACGGCCAGATAATCCGGATCCTCGGTCAGCAAGCCCCAGCGTTTATGCTGTGTCATGAACCACATGCCATCGGATAGATAAGGGAAATTGACGCGGCCGTCGTTGTAGAATTTCATGTAGTCGGGATCGATCCAGGATTTGCCGAGCCCGTTTTCATACTTGCCCAGCATGCGGCCTTCAATCACCGGATCGGGCGCATTCACGTAAGACTTGCGGGCGATGATCTTGGCGACCTGTGGGCGATTAGCGGTGGTGTCTATATATTTCGACGCCTCCAGCACGGCCATGATGAGCGCGCGTGCCGTGTTGGGATATTTCTGGACAAACTCCAGCGTGGTGCCCAGCACCTTTTCCGGGTGGTCTTTCCAGATGGCCTGCGTGGTGGTGGCGGTGAAGCCGACCTGGTCGTAGATCGCGCGCGCATTCCACGGCTCGCCGACACAGTAGCCATCCATGTTGCCTACGCGCATGTTCGCCACCATTTGCGGCGGCGGGATCACGATGTTCTTGACGTCCTTGTAAGGATGAATGCCGTGCGCCGCCAGCCAGTAGTTGAGCCACATGGCATGGGTGCCGGTGGGGAATGTCTGTGCGAAGGTATACTCGCTCTTTTCAGTATCAATCAGTTTTTTCAGGCTCGCACCATCCACGGCGCCTTTGTCCTTGAGTGCGTTCGACAGGGTGATGGCCTGGGCGTTGTGGTTGAGGCCCATCAGGATCGCCATGTCTTTTTTCTGGCCGCCGATGCCGAGCTGCACGCCGTAGATGAGGCCGTACAACACGTGCGCGGCGTCCAGTTCGCCCAGCATCAGTTTGTCGCGCACCCCGGCCCAGCTCGCCTCTTTGGTCACCGTCACGTTGAGGCCGTATTTTTTGTACAGGCCGAGCTCGCCCGCCATCACCACGCTGGCGCAGTCGGTGAGAGGAATAAAACCAATCTTGAGATCGGTTTTTTCCGGTGCATCGGAACCGGCGGCATGCACGCGGCTGCTGAGACCGGCGGGCATCACGCTGTAGATGCTTGCGGCGAGCAGCGATTTCATGAATTCACGGCGCGTCGTGCCCGTAGTGCTGCCGGTGGGTAGTTCAGTCTGTGTGTCATGCGTCATGGCAAAATCTCCTCATCAAGTTATACATAGCGCCAAAAAAAAGCGCCCATCCCGCAAGGATTGCTCCCGCAGAATGGACGCCGTTGTCCATGCGCAAGCCGGCATTGGCTTGCTGGTACTTTAGTTACGGAACCAGCCCTTCGTTGGGAGGGTTCTTGAATCTGCTGCGCTTAAGCCGACTTACGACTTCACATCAATAATTCCGCCGCTGTAATGACCGTCTGCGCCACTTCCGTCATGCGCAGGTTGCGTGTCATGGCCAGCTTGCGCAGGGCTTGATAGGCCTCGTCTTCCGAACACTGGCGCTGTTTCATGACCATCCCCTTGGCGCGCTCGATCAGCTTGCGCTCCTCCAGCGCAGTAGTGGCCTTGGTCAACTCACCGCGCAGGGCCTGAAACTCCTGAAAGCGCGCGATGGCGACATCGATGATGGGTTTAATGCGTTCACTGCCGAGGCCGTTGACGATATAGGCGCTGACGCCGGCATGCATCGCGAGGCGAATATTTTCCTCGTCGCCGTCATGGGTGAACATCACCAGCGGCAGGTCACGACCGATACAGCACATGTGTTCCAGGGTGTCGCGGTCGGGTGACTCCATGTCGATGATGATGACGTCCGGCTGAATCTCCGCAACGCGCGCGCGCAGGTCGTCATGGGGCGCGATGTGCGCGGCCACCGCATGGCCTGCCTGACGCAAGGCCTGCTCCACTGCTCCGGCCCGGTGCGGGCTTTCATCCACCAGCAGCACACGTAACGCTTTAGACGGTTTATTCATATTCAGCCGGGCGGCCAGCAGGTATAAAAAGAACCCACTCTCCGAGGAGAGGCGGAGAGTGGGTGTGAGCACCAGACATGCGCCCCACATAGCCAACTGAAGTTATTCGCATCATCATCGACCTGATTCAAGCATGCGCCAGTAAACTCTGTTCCATGACGATGAAGTCCTGCGCTACATCCACGGTGCGTTTGTTGCGAGTCAGGGCGAGCCTGCGCAGCGCCTGCTGGGCGCCGTTCCGGGAGATGCGGGCTTTCTGCATGAGGATGGCCGCAGCCTGCCCTATAAGTCTGCGTTCAGCCGCAGTCGTGTGGGTCTGTTCCAGTTGATTGAGCAGAAGCTGTGTTTCATTGAAGCGGATGATGGCAACATCCATGATCGGCTTTACCCGCTCCGGCCACAGTCCATCGACAATATAGGCGCTGATGCCGGCTTTCAGTGCCGCGTTGATAGTCGGCGCATCGCCCTGGCGGGTAAACATGACGATCGGGCATGGCTGGCCAAGATAAATGCGTTCAATCTGGCGCAGTTGCCTGTGACTAACGTGTTCCAGCGCAAACACCAGTATGTCGGCTTCAATGGTTTTGAGTGCGAGCTGTAGTTCCGGGATGCTGGTGACGAGCTCGACTATCTCGTGTCCATGCTTGTGCGTGGCGGACTGTAGCAGTTCCGCATCTTCTGCATTTTCCACGACTAGCGCGATGCGCATGAAAGTCTCCCGATCAAGTGTTGTCGGGGAAGTATCAGCAATAGCCGTGCCAACCAGAGAAAGCGTATTATTTTCAGTGAATTAAAGGTTGTATGGTGCTCGGTCTGGGAACCGTTGCGCACCATTCTGCGTGTGTCAGGGAGCGAGTTGAATCATTTTGGGGCGGAATGTGTTCGTGCAGTCTTGCCCAAGGCTGCGCAGGCGTTAGTGGTACTTTAGCAGCCAGCTTCGGAATTCATCGGCGGGTAAGGGGCAGGAGAAGAAGTAGCCCTGTGCCTTGTCGCAACCGAGTGCAATCAGCCGGTCAAGAGTTTCCTGAGTCTCCACGCCTTCGGCCACGACTTGCAGGTTGAGGTTGTGCGCCAGCTCAATAGTAGAGCGTACGATGGCGGCGTTGTCGTCATCGGTTACCATGTCTATCACAAAAGACTTGTCCACCTTGATTTCATCTACCGGCAGCTTCTTGAGGTAACTCAGAGACGAGTAACCTGTGCCTAAGGTCGTCAATGGAGAGGCATATACCCATCTGGCGTTGGACGGTGTGGGTGATCTGGCCTATATCGCTCCTACGCGTATCAATCTGGAGCTGACCATGGAGCGCTGGCCGGACATCGAATTCCGCGCCACCCGCGAGCATTAGCAGGCCTGCTCACGCAGTGAAGCTGTAGTGATAGTTTGACGGTGGACTGCAACGGATGGATGCAGCAGTTAGCGAAGCTCGAATTTGAACGTCTGTATCCGCTCCCAGCTCTGGACCAACCCGGCAAACTCATCGGCCGGGAGCGGCTTGCTGAAGTAGTAGCCTTGGGCCATGTCGCAGCCCTCCTCGCGCAGAAATTTGAGCTGCTCGAAGGTTTCCACTCCCTCCGCGATGACTTTCATGTTGAGCGTGCGGGCCATGGCGATGATGGTCTTTGCTATCGCGGCATCATTGGGATCAGTGGCGATGTCACGTACGAAGCTGCGGTCTATTTTTAAGAAATCTATGGGACAGCGCTTGAGGGTACTTAGGGATGAGTGGCCCGTACCAAAATCATCAAGCGAGCAGGACACGCCGTCCGCTTTTAGCGCCTCCAGGCACTGGATGGCATCCTCTGGGTCGCGCATCAGCATGCTCTCGGTTAATTCAAGATCGAGTCTGGATGCCGCGAGGCCGCTCTCCTCGAGCGCCTTCCTGACCGTCCGCAGGAAATCTTTTTGTCGCAACTGCCGGGCCGACACATTCACCGCTAGGCGCAGTGGGGGGAGGCCCATCTGCTGCAATATCCGTGTCTGCGCGCATGCAGCTTGCAGTACCCACGCGCCGATTGGAGCAATCAGCCCGGTCTCCTCGGCCACGGGGATGAACTCCAGTGGCGTGATGAGTCCTTCCTCGGGTTGGTGCCAGCGCAGCAGTGCCTCCATGCCGATGATTTCTCCGGTACGGAGAACCACTATCGGCTGGTAGTGCAGCAGGAACTCTCCTCTCTCTAGGGCGCGGCGCAGACCGCTTTCCAGAGTCAGACGTCGGCTGGCACGGTCATGGAGATCGGGTGTGTAGAGTCTGAAGGTGTTACGCCCAGACTCCTTGGCATGATACATGGCGGTGTCGGCACTTTTGAGGAGCCCTTCCGCATCGTCTTCATCCAGCGGGTACAGGGTGATGCCGATGCTTACGCTCACATGTATCTCTCGGCCATCAACAATGAAAGGAAGATCCAGCAGCTGCTGGATCTTCCGAACCATACCGGCGACTTCGCCCACGTGATGAATCTCGGGGAGCACTATGGCAAATTCGTCTCCTCCGAGGCGGGCAATGGTATCACTCGCCCGGAGGCCGGTGCCGAGCTGCGTGGCTACCATCTTAAGCAGCTTGTCACCCGCGCTGTGTCCGAAGGTATCGTTGACATATTTAAAGTAATCGATGTCTATGAATAGCACGGCGACAATGTAATTCCCGCGGTCGGCATCGCTTATGATCTGCCGCAGGCGGTCATCAAGCAGCTGTCGGTTGGGAAGCCCGGTCAGAGAGTCATACAGCGCAAGCTGTTTGAGGCGCTCCTCGGCCTGTTTGCGCTCGGTGATGTCGCTCATGAGACAGTAGTGACCAGAGAAATTATTACGCTCGTCGTAGATTCCGACCATCACTGCATGCATGTAGAAAATCGAACCATCTTTGCGCAGTGCTCTGGCTTCCACATCCGCTTTTCCGCTCGCGCGCAAGCGCTGGTAGGCGGCCTGCATCAGGCCAAGGTCATCCGGCTGCACTGTCAGCGATCGCTCGGCGTCGATCAGGTCTTCTGGCGCGTAACCGACCATGTCGGCGTAGGACTTGTTGACCATACGAAAGCGCCCCTCTACATCCAGCCGCGCGATCCCCTCAACAGCATGTTCCAGTGCGGTGGCCGTTTCACGCAGCGCCTGTTCCATCTTGGCACGTTCGGCAATCTCGGCGCGTAATAAATAATTTTGCTGTGAAAGGTGGAATGCGCGCGCGAGTTCCGCGCTGTACAATTCATGCTGTGCCCACACAGCCAGCTCGTGCAGTGTGTCGAGTTGTGTCTGGTCCAGCTGGCGTGGGCGGTAGTCTGCGATGCACAAGGTGCCGATCCGGCTGTCGTTCGGTGCGCTGATCGGGAAGCCGGCGTAGAAACGGATATGCGGCGCTCCTGTCACCAACGGATTGTCAGCGAAGCGTTTGTCGAGCCGCGCGTCGGGAACGACCATGGCACGATCTCCCAGAATGGTGTGCCCGCAAAATGAAATACTGCGTGGCGTCTCGGAGGCTTGCAGGCCCTGGCAGGATTTGAACCACTGGCGTTCCGCGTCCACCAGGGTAATGAGCGCGATCGGTACATCGAACAGCCGGGTGGCGAAGCGCGTGATGCGGTCAAAGCGCTCCTCGGGAGGTGAATCCATGATGGACAGGGCATGAAGCGCGGCCAGCCTGATCGGTTCATCTGGCGGCAGCGGCGGTTCTTTCATGTCATTGCAGCATCGTCGGTAGCTCTATTCTCGGGCGATAATAGACGATGAGATGGCAGATCGGCTAGGAATTTGTTGAAGAAAGTCCCTTCACGGACTTTACGTTGTGATCAAAACTACCTTCAGAGTTGTCCCTCGTGCGCAGCCTTATGCACCAATGCGTCGAATTCCTCGTGGCTC
This sequence comes from uncultured Gammaproteobacteria bacterium, assembly GCA_947085325.1. Taxonomy (GTDB): domain Bacteria; phylum Pseudomonadota; class Gammaproteobacteria; order SURF-13; family SURF-13; genus JAQBXX01. Next base: position 157,613 of record CAMTVY010000010.1, read on the forward strand.
ATCAGGCCATGCTCTGCCACGATGTCGCGCACGGGTTTGCCGGTCTTCTCGGATTCCTGCGCGATCTTCGCCGCTTGCTCGTAGCCTATGCCTGGGTTGAGCAGCGTGGCCAGCGCTACGCTTTGGTGCAGGAAATTCTTGCAGCGTTCACGGTCGACCGTCAGCCCTTTGAGATTCAGTTCAGTTGCGGCGTTGATGGCGTTGGTAAGCCAGTCCATCGCGTCAAACAGCGCCGAGCCGAGTGCGGGCATCATCACGTTCAACTCCAGTTGCCCGGCCTGGGTCATGGCGGCAATGGCGGCATCCTGCCCGATGACCTGGTAGCACACCTGGTTCAGCATCTCGAACATCACCGGGTTCACCTTGCCCGGCATGATGCTGGAGCCGGGCTGCACGGCGGGCAGAATAATTTCGCCCAGCCCCGTGCGCGGGCCGGAGGCGAGCAGGCGCATGTCGTTGGCGATGCGCGTGAGTTCGAGCGCCAGCGCGCGGATTGCATTGGAAAGGTGTTGCAGGTCGAGCATCGACTGCATCTGTGCAGCGAGATCAGGCGCCGGGCGCAGCGGTTCGCCGCTCAGGCGCGCAAGTTCCGCCGCGACCTTTTCGATGTAGCCCGGCGCGGTGTTGAGGCCGGTACCTGCGGCACTGCCACCGAGGCCGATATCGCACAATGGCAGGCGTGTCTCCTGCAGCCGCTCGGCGCAGCGCGTGAGCGTCCAGGCATAGGCGTTGAATTCGCGCCCTACGGTGGTGGGCACGGCATCCTGCAAATGGGTGCGCGCGCTCTTGACCGTAGCTGTTTCGCGCGCACCGATGCGTGCGTACTCACTCGCCATGCCATGCACGGCTTTGATGAGGCGCGGCAGCTTGGCGAGCGCCGCGAGACGGATGGCGGTCGGGATGGTGTCGTTGGTGCTTTGCCCCATGTTGACGTGATCGTTGGGGTGCACCGGACGGTAAGTGCCGCGTTCAACGCCGAGTGTGGCGTTGGCAAGGTTGGAAATCACTTCGTTGCTGTTCATGTTATGGCTGGTGCCGGCGCCGGCCTGAAAACGATCCACTACGAATTGATCGAGATAGCTGCCTGCCAGAATGTCATCGCAGGCCGCCAGGATGGCGCGCGCCGGCGTATCTTCCAGTTGCCCACACTGCTGGTTGGCAACCGCTGCCGCGCGTTTGACGCGCACATGGGCCAGTACGAAGTCACGATCAGGGCCGCGCCCGCTGATCGGGAAATTGGCCACGGCGCGCGCGGTTTGAACGCCATACCAGGCGTGGGCGGGAACCTTCAGTTCGCCCAGGCTGTCTCTCTCGGTGCGGAAGCTGATATCATTCATGCAGGTTTAGTCCGTGCGGGCGGCGAGTTCTGCCGAAATGGGTGTGTGGGAGGCTGTGTGCAGATCAGTGTTTGTAAAGCCATTTTAATCCTTTTTGCCGTGCTATGGGTATCTGCTGCGCAGGCCAAGGGCGACGGCGGCCACGACTTCACCCTGCCCGACAGCAACGGCGTGAGCCACAAGCTGTCGGATTACCGCGGCAAATGGGTGGTGGTGAACTACTGGGCCACCTGGTGCCCCCCCTGTCTGGAGGAAATCCCCGAACTGGTGATGTTCCATGACAGGCACAAAAACAAGGACGCCCTGGTGTTGGGGGTATCCGTCGAGGATATCGGCATAGCGGCCCTGCGCAAGTTCATGGATGAGCGCATGATGGATTATCCGGTGTTGCTGGGCGGGTCAACCTACGAATCACCGCTGGGGCCGGTGCGGGGTCTGCCCGTGACCTTTCTCATTGCCCCCAATGGCGAGATTGCCGCGACCCATCTGGGGCGCATAGACGCTGCGTCGATCGAGCGCTTCATAGCTTCGTCGCCTGCGCACGTCCGGGTCAAGGCAGGCGCGGTCCCTGCCGGGAAGACGACGCCCAGGTAGCGGCGCGCATGGCGGCCTGCATGCGTTATGTCGTGTCGGGCCGGGTGCAGGGCGTGGGTTTCCGGGTCGGCGTGTGCGCACAGGCGCAGGCGCTCGGCTTGACCGGTTGGGTGCGCAATCGTGACGACGGCGCAGTCGAACTGCTGGCCTGTGGCGCAGACAGCGCACTGGAGGCCTTGCATGCGTGGCTGCGTATCGGGCCAGTGCTGGCGGAAGTGGCGGCGGTAGAGAGGGCATCGGTTCCACTTGCGCACCACAAAAGTTTCGCAATTCGCTGACGGCGCGCACCCATCCACATGGATTTTTTCCCGATTTTTCTGAACATCAAAGCCAGACCCTGCCTGGTGGTGGGCGGCGGCGAGGTTGCCGCGCGCAAGACACTGCAATTATTGCGCGCGGGCGCCATGGTGCATGTGGTAGCGCCTGAGTTGTGCCAGCGATTGCAGGAGCATGCAGCGCGGCACGATATTCTCTGGCGCAACGGGCGGTTCGAGGCCGCTGATGTCACAGGCTGTGTGCTCGTTGTTGCCGCGACGGATGATAGTGCCGTCAATCAGGCCGTGCACGCAGCCGCACTGCAACAAAATATCCCGGTCAATGTGGTGGACAACCCTGCCCTGTGCAGTTTCATCATGCCTGCCGTGGTCGATCGCTCCCCGGTGTTGATTGCAGTGTCCTCCGGTGGCGCGGCGCCGGTGCTCACGCGCCTGTTGCGGGCACGGCTGGAAACGCTGATCCCCGCTGCCTATGGCAGGCTTGCCACGCTCGCCGCGAAATTCCGTGTGGCGGTGAAGCAGCGTGTTGTCGATGCTGCGCAGCGTCGCCGGTTCTGGGAAAGTGTATTGCAAGGCCCGGTGGCGGAGCGGGTCTTCGCGGGGCAGGGGCAGGCCGCCGAAGCGGCGCTGCAATCGGCGCTGGAGAGCGCGGATACCGCAGTGACCGCAGGCGAAGTCTATCTGGTCGGTGCCGGGCCGGGTGACCCCGATCTGCTCACGTTTCGCGCCTTGCGCCTCATGCAGCAGGCCGACGTCGTGTTGCACGACCGGCTGGTGCCGGATGCCATTCTCAACCTCGTGCGTACCGATGCCGAGCGCATCTACGTGGGCAAGCGCCGCAGCGAACACACGCTGCGCCAGGACATGATCAACCAGCTGCTGGTGCAGCATGCCAAGGCTGGCAGGCGCGTGCTGCGCCTGAAGGGCGGCGACCCGTTTATTTTCGGGCGCGGCGGCGAGGAGATTGCCACGCTGGCCGAGGAGGGCATTCCGTTTCAGGTCGTGCCGGGTATTACAGCAGCGTCGGGTTGCGCGGCGTATGCCGGCATCCCGCTCACGCACCGCGAGTACGCGCAGTCGTGCGTGTTTGTCACCGGCCAGATGAAAGACGGCGGCATGGACTTGAACTGGGCCGGGCTGATTCAGCCGCAGCAGACCATCGTCGTGTACATGGGGCTGGCGGCGGTCGATATACTGTGCCGCGAACTGATCGCGCACGGACTGCCCGCCACTACGCCGAGCGCGCTGGTCGAACAGGGCACCACACCGCACCAGCGCGTGCTGACCGGCACCCTCGACACCTTGCCGGGGATCATCGGCAACACCGAAGTGCACGCGCCCACGCTGATCATCGTGGGCGATGTGGTGCGGCTGCACGACAAACTGGCGTGGTTTCGTTCGGAGCGCTGAGCCCATGCCGAATGCATCCTCTGTGATAGAAATCAGCATCGCAGAACAGCGCCTGCGACTGCGTGAAGGCAGTCACATTGCGCTGGACGTTGCCGTGAGCACGGCCAAAAACGGTGCAGGTGAAATCAATGGCAGCGAATGCACGCCGCGCGGCGCACACGTGGTGCGCGCGAAGATCGGCGCCGGGTGTGCGGCCAATACTGTATTCGTGAGCCGGCGCCCGACCGGCGAAATTTACACGCCTGCACTGCGCAGGCAACACCCGCAACGTGACTGGATACTCACGCGCATCCTGTGGCTGAGTGGTTTGGAGATCGGGAAAAACCGGCGGGGCAATGTGGACACCCTGCGCCGTTACATTTACATTCACGGCTGCCCGGATGAAGACACGATGGGTGTCCCCGGCTCGCACGGCTGCGTGAAGATGCGTAACCAGGATGTGATTGAACTCTTCGAGCGTGTACCAGTGGGTGCGCGCGTCATCATTCGTGAGTGATCGCAAGGATGAAATCATGCCGCTAGGCCCGGTAATGCTTGATCTGGCGGGGCTCGAAATCAGCCCGGCCGAACGCGAACTGCTCAAGCATCCCGCTGTGGGCGGCGTGATCCTGTTTGCCCGCAATTATGCGTCTGCCGACCAGGTCGCGATGCTGGTGGCCGAGATACACCGCTTGCGCGAGCCACGCCTGCTGGTGGCTGTGGACCACGAAGGCGGTCGGGTGCAACGCTTTCGCGACGGCTTCACAGCGCTACCCGCCGTGCGCCATCTGGGCACGCTGTATGACAGCGACCGCAAACGCGCCAAGCGCCTCGCTGAGACCCATGGCTGGCTCATGGCGGCGGAGGTGCGCGCCGTGGGCATTGATTTCAGTTTCGCGCCGGTGCTGGATCTCGATAGAGGCGTGAGCGCCATCATCGGCGACCGCGCCTTTCATTCCGACCCGGAGAGGGTCGCTGATCTTGCGCACTCCTATATGAGCGGCATGGCGCGCGCCGGCATGGCGGCGACCGGCAAACACTTTCCCGGCCATGGCGCAGTAGAGGCCGACTCGCACGTCGCAATTCCCGTGGATGAGCGCCGCTATGAAGATATCTATGCCGAAGATATCCTGCCGTTCGAACGCATGATTCACTTCGGACTTGCTGCGGTGATGCCCGCGCACGTGATCTATCCGCGTGTCGATCCGCACCCCGCGGGATTTTCACCGTTCTGGATGCAGGAAGTGCTGCGCAAGCGCCTGGACTTTCAGGGGGTGATTTTCAGTGACGATCTCAGCATGGAAGGCGCCAGTGTGGCGGGCAGCTACGTCGAGCGTGCCCACGCCGCACTGAATGCGGGTTGCGATATGGCGCTGGTATGCAACAATCCCGAGGCGGCGGCGCAGGTTGTGGAGGCGCTTACCGACCACCACAGCCCCGCCTCTCACGCCCGCCTGTTGCGCATGCGTGGCCGTACCGCGCCTGATCGCCTGCAGCTGCAAAAAACAGCGGCGTGGCAGCAGGCGGTGCAGGCGGTAACGATGCATGCAACCCGAATCGGCTAGCCAGTACCGCGCCGGCTCCTTATAATTCGTCACAATAGCCACGAGAAAGCTGATGTCAGTTGCCACAGAGCAGGTGCTCGATGTTTATGCCCACGCCGACTGTCTGCATACCCAGGCTGAGGTCGAGGCGGCGCTGACGCGCATGGCCAGCGAGATCGGCGCGAGGCTCAAAGACAGTAATCCGCTGCTGCTGTGCACGATGATCGGTGGGGTGGTGGTGACGGGGCGTCTGCTGACGCAGTTCGATTTCCCGTTGCAGGTCGACTACCTGCACGCCACGCGCTATGCGAGCGGCACACAAGGCGGCGCGCTGCAATGGAATGTGCGGCCCGCAACGGCGTTGTGTGATCGCGTGGTGCTGGTGCTGGATGACATCCTGGATGAAGGCAATACGCTCGCAGCAATTTTGCAGTATTGCAAGGCAGAAGGCGCGCGCAAGGTGTATAGCGCGGTGCTGGTGAACAAGCTGCACGACCGCAAATGCGATGTGCACGCCGATTTTATCGGGCTGACGGTGCCGGATCGCTATGTGTTCGGTTACGGCATGGATTACAGGAACTACTGGCGCAACGCGCCTGGCATCTTCGCGGTACGGGAGGAAGATATTTAAATGACTCAACTGGCCATTATCGGCGGCAGCGGGCTTACCTCGCTGAAAAATCTGGAGGTCACGCGGCGCGAGGTGGTGTATACCCCCTATGGCGAGCCTTCCGGCCCGCTGACGCATGGCAGGCTATGCGGCAAGGAAGTGGTGTTTTTGCCGCGTCACGGCTATGGCCACACCATCCCCCCCCACCTGATCAATTATCGCGCCAACCTGCGGGCGCTGCAGCAGATTGGCGTGAAGCAGGTGATTGCGATCGCGGCGGTGGGAGGCATCCGCGCCGACCTGTTGCCGGGCAGTATCGTGATTCCGGATCAGGTCATCGACTATACGTGGGGGCGGGCGCATACGTTTTTCGAGGGCGGCGACATGCCCGTCACGCATATTGATTTTACCCGACCCTACAGTGCCGAGTTGCGTGCGCTGTTGATGCGGGGTTGTGCCGGCGCCGGGCTGACGTGCAACGGCCTGGCGACCTACGGTGCGACACAGGGGCCGCGGCTGGAGACCGCGGCCGAGATCAATCGCCTGGAGCGCGACGGTTGCGACATTGTGGGCATGACCGGCATGCCGGAGGCGGGGTTGGCGGCCGAACTCGGGCTGGCCTACGCATCCTGCGCGGTGGTGGCAAACATGGCCGCAGGCCGGGGTGAGGCATCCATTTCCATGGCGGAGATTGAGCATACGCTCAAGCAGGCCATGGAAAAGGTGCGCACCCTGCTCGCACATGTTATCCCGCTGACCTGACATGGCCGTCAGGGAAGTGCTGCGCATGGGTAACCCGCTGCTGTTGCAGGTGGCGCAGCCGGTGGCCGAATTTAATACCCCCGAGCTCGATGACCTTATCGCCGACATGTTCGACACCATGGCGGCGCGCAACGGCGCCGGGCTCGCCGCACCCCAGATCGGTGTCAGCCGGCGCGTGGTGATTTTCGGTGTAGAGCACAACCTGCGTTATCCGGAGGCCGAATCGGTGCCGACTACGGTGCTCATTAATCCGCTGGTTGAGGTGACGGGTGACGAAGACGACGAGTTGTGGGAAGGCTGCCTGAGCGTGCCGGGTATGCGCGGCCTGGTGCGGCGCCCGACCCAGGTGCGTTATTCGGGCTTCGACCAGCGCGGCAACCGTATTGAGCGTGAGGCGCGGGATTTTCACGCCCGCGTGGTGCAGCATGAGTGCGACCACCTCGACGGCATTTTGTATCCGCTCCGCATCGCTGATCTGCGCCTGTTCGGTTTTGAGGATGAGTTGCTGCGGGCCGCAGACCGGATCTGATGCGCGTCGCGCTCGGGGTTGAGTACGACGGCACACGCTTTTATGGCTGGCAGGTACAGCCCGGCACGCGTACGGTGCAGGAGTGCATCGAGCAGGCCTTGTCGAAGGTTGCCGATCATCCGCTGCGCGTTATTACCGCAGGCCGTACCGATACCGGTGTGCATGCCCTGGGGCAGGTGATTCACTTTGATACCGATGCCGTGCGTGAAGATCACTCATGGGTCTTCGGCGCCAATGCCCATCTCCCCGATGACTGTGGCGTGGTGTGGGCGCGGCGCGTGGATGACGACTTCAGCGCCCGCTTTTCCGCCACGGCGCGCCATTACCGCTATGTGATATTCAACCGCAGCGTGCGCCCGGGTGCATTTGGCACCAAGGTGAGCTGGTGTTACCGTCCGCTGACGGTGGAGCGGATGCAGGCTGCGGCGCAGTATCTCGTGGGCGAACACGATTTTTCCTCTTATCGCGCGCTGTCGTGTCAGGCGAAACATGCCGTGCGCACGGTGCAGCGGCTGGATGTCGTACGCCAGGGCGATCTGGTGGTGATCGACATCGTCGCCAATGCCTTTTTGCAGCACATGGTGCGGAATATCGCCGGCGTGCTGATGACGGTAGGCGCAGGCGAGCGTCCGCCCGAGTGGGTGCGGGAGGTGCTGGAGGCGCGCGACCGCACTTTGGGGGGGGTGACCGCCACCCCGCATGGACTGACGCTGATGGCCGTGGACTACCCGGCCCGCTTTGACCTGCCTCGGCCCACCTTAGCGCTGTGTTTTTAGCTACAATACGGCTTTATTCCGGAATCGCTCCGGGCCCCAGTCTGGCCTTTTCCCCTGCTACCCGGGCAATGTGACACTTTTATCGGTTTTATATGCGTACACGGGTTAAAATCTGCGGCATTACCCGCCCTGAGGATGCACAGGCAGCAGCGGTGCTGGGAGCGGACGCCATCGGCCTGGTGTTTTACGCGCCCAGCCCGCGCGCGGTGACGATAGTGCAGGCGCAGACGATAGTGAGCGCACTGCCGCCGTTTGTCACCGTCGTGGGCCTGTTTGTGGATGCCGCGCCGGCTGAGATCGCGGCCGTGCTGCAATCGGTGCGCATAGACGCGCTGCAATTTCACGGGCACGAGACGGCGGCGCAGTGTGAGCGCTATGGGCGGCCTTACATCAAGGCGTTGCGTATGCGCGAGGACATGGATGTGGCGGCCGGTGTGCGTGATCATGCCGGGGCGAGCGGCGTGCTGCTGGACACCCATCACGACCGGCTCACGGGCGGTACCGGCGAGGCCTTTGACTGGACGCGCGTGCCGGCGCAGCTGGCGCTGCCGGTGATACTCGCGGGCGGTCTCACGCCGCAGAATGTGGCGGCGGCGGTGCGGCAAGTGCGGCCCTACGCCGTGGATGTGAGCGGCGGTGTGGAGTCGGCAAAAGGCATCAAGGATCAGCAGAAAATGGCGGCATTCATACAAGAGGTGAACAGTGTCAGCGGCTAAGGCAGCTGTGCGCGCGGTATTGCCCGACGCCAACGGCCACTTCGGCCCCTACGGCGGGCGCTTTGTCGCCGAGACCTTGATGCAGCCGCTCGAAGAATTGCGGCGCGCCTATGAACGCTATAAAGACGATCCTGCCTTCATTGCCGAATTCGAGCACGATCTCAAGCACTACGTGGGCCGTCCCTCGCCGCTGTATTTCGCCGAGCGCTGGAGCAGGCAGCTCGGCGGGGCAAAGATCTATCTCAAGCGCGAAGACCTGAATCATACCGGCGCGCACAAGGTGAACAACACCGTCGGCCAGGCGCTGCTGGCCAAACGCATGGGCAAGACCCGCATCATCGCCGAGACCGGCGCCGGCCAGCATGGCGTGGCGACCGCGACGGTGGCCGCCCGGCTCGGTCTGGAGTGCGTGGTCTACATGGGCTCGGAGGACATCAAGCGCCAGACGCTCAATGTGTACCGTATGCGGCTGCTGGGTGCGACCGTGGTGCCGGTCGAGTCCGGCTCCAAGACGCTGAAGGATGCGCTCAACGAGGCCATGCGCGACTGGGTGACCCACGTCGACAATACTTTTTATATCATCGGCACCGTGGCCGGGCCGCATCCGTATCCCATGCTGGTGCGCGATTTTCAGTGTGTCATCGGGCGCGAGGCGCGGGCGCAGATACTGGAGCAGGAAGGGTGTCTGCCGCAGGCGCTCGTCGCCTGTGTCGGCGGCGGCTCCAATGCCATCGGCCTGTTTCACCCCTTCATTGAGGACCAGGACGTGGCGATCTACGGTGTGGAGGCGGCGGGCGAAGGGCTCAACACCGGGCACCATGCCGCCACGCTGTGCAGGGGTCGGCCCGGTGTGTTGCACGGCAATCGCACCTATCTCATGGAAGACGACGACGGCCAGATCATCGAGACCCATTCGATCTCGGCCGGGCTCGACTATCCCGGCGTCGGGCCGGAGCATGCCTGGCTCAAGGACAGCGGCCGCGCGCAGTATGTGGCGATCACCGATGACGAGGCCTTGCAGGGCTTTCATGACCTCACGCGCATCGAGGGCATCATGCCGGCGCTGGAGTCGAGCCACGCGCTGGCCTACGCGACCAAGCTGGCGCCGACCCTGAAGCAGAGCGAGAGCATCATCGTCAATCTGTCGGGCCGTGGCGACAAGGACATTCATACCGTGGCGGCACGCGAGGGCATCAAGGTATGAACCGCGCCCAGCCAGAGCAAAAAATACAGCTGCAGGAAGCCGGCGTGAGTCGCATCACACAGTGTTTCGACCAGTTGCGCGCACAGAAACGCAAGGCGCTGATTCCTTTTATTACTGCCGGCGATCCGAATCCGGAGCTGACGGTGTCGCTGATGCATGCCATGGCGGGCGCCGGGGCGGACATCATCGAGCTCGGCGTGCCTTTCTCCGATCCGATGGCCGATGGCCCGGTGATACAGCGCGCCTCCGAGCGCGCACTCAAACACCATGTGAGCCTGCGCCGGGTGCTGGAGATGGTGCGCGTGTTCCGCGCCAGCGACAACACCACACCGGTGGTGCTCATGGGTTACCTCAATCCGGTGGAGGTGATGGGTTATGAGCAGTTTGCCGCCGCCGCTGCTGTTGCGGGCGTCGATGGCGTGCTTACGGTGGACATGCCGCCCGAGGAGGCCGATGACCTGCTTGCGGCCCTGCAGGCGCATGCGATTGCGCCGATCTTTCTGCTCGCACCCACCAGCACCCGCGAGCGCATCGCCAAGATCAGCGCAGTGGCGCAGGGGTATATTTACTACGTCTCGCTCAAAGGCGTGACCGGCGCCGCAACGCTGGATATAGGCGCGGTTGGGGGCAAGCTGGGCGAGATTCGCACCCTGACCGATCTGCCGCTGGGTGTGGGCTTCGGCATCAAGGATGCCGCTACGGCCGCCGCTGTGGGCCGCCTCGCCGATGCCGTGATTGTGGGCAGTGCGCTGGTGCAAAAGGTCGAGCAGTTACAACACGCGCCGGAAAAGATTGCACCCGAAATCTGCACGCTGCTTGCCGGAATGCGTCAGGCGCTGGACGAAACTGCCGGTAACGCGCCATGAACTGGTTCGAGAAACTGCTGCCGTCCAGAATCAGGACCGAGGGCAATGGCCCGAAAAAAACGGTGCCGGAAGGATTGTGGACCAAGTGCGAGCTATGCAGCGCCGTATTGTTTCGTGCCGAGCTCGACCGTAATCTCCACGTCTGCCCGAAATGCAATCACCACATGCGTATTGGTGCGCGCAAACGGCTGGATCATTTTCTGGACGCCGAGCCGCGCGAAGAGCTTGCCGCGCAACTGGCGCCGGTGGACGTACTCAAGTTTCGTGACAGCAAACGCTACAAGGATCGCCTGTCGCAGGCGCAAAAGGACACGGGCGAACAGGATGCCCTGATAGTCGTGGCAGGCCGGCTCAAGAACCAGCCGATAGTCGCCTGCGCATTCGAGTTTCGCTTCATGGGCGGTTCGATGGGCTCGGTGGTGGGCGAGCGCTTTGTGCGCGCGGTGAATCATTGTCTGGAGCAGGGCGTGCCGCTGGTCTGTTTCTCTGCCAGCGGCGGCGCGCGCATGCAGGAAGGCCTGTTCTCGCTGATGCAGATGGCCAAGACCAGTGCCGCCCTTGCGCGTCTGCGCGAGCGCGGCATTCCGTTTATCTCCGTGCTCACCGACCCTACCATGGGTGGCGTGTCGGCCAGCCTGGCCATGCTGGGCGATGTGAACGTGGCGGAACCCAAGGCGCTGATCGGTTTCGCCGGGCCGCGCGTCATTGAGCAGACCGTGCGCGAAGTGCTGCCGGAGGGTTTTCAGCGTGCCGAGTTCCTGCTCGATCACGGCGCCATCGACATGATCATCAGCCGCCATGAAATGCGCGACCGGGTGGCACGCCTGCTGGCGGTGTTGATGCATAGACCGGTGGTGAGTAACTAGGGCAGGGTGCGGCCCGCAATGATGGTTTTAGACGGCCAGGTGCTGCCGCGAGTTGTTCCATTAAATGCGTTTTAACTCGCTCGCCGACTGGCTGTCCTGGCAGGAAACCCAGCATCCCAAACTGATCGACCTGGGCCTGGAGCGGGTCAGCGCCGTGCTCTGGCGCATGGGCCTTGCGCAGCCGTCGCATGCCGTCATCACGGTGGCGGGCACCAACGGCAAAGGGTCGTGCGTCGCCTTGCTGGAATCGATATACCGCGCTGCCGGTTACCGCACAGGCAGTTACAGCTCCCCGCATCTGCTGCGCTACAACGAGCGCATCCGGGTGCTGGGCGCGGAGGTGGATGATGCGCGTTTATGCGCGGCCTTTGAACGCATAGACGCTGCACGGGCCGGAATCTCCCTCAGCTATTTCGAGTTCGGCACGCTGGCGGCGATAGACATCCTGCAGCGCGCACAACTCGATGTGGCCATACTGGAGGTCGGGCTGGGCGGGCGGCTCGATGCAGTGAACATACTGGAGCCCGATGTCGCCGTGGTGACGAGCATCGGCATCGATCATGTGGAATGGCTGGGCCCGGATCGGGAAAGCATCGGGCGCGAAAAGGCCGGCATCTTCCGCGCCGGGCGGCCCGCGATCTGCGGCGATCCGGATCCGCCGCACAGCCTGCATGCCCGGGCCGAGGAGTTGTCCGCGCCTTTTTACCGTATCCGGCATGATTTCGGCTGGGCTGTGAGCGGCGACGGCTGGACCTGGTGGGGCAGGCCAGCGGGCACAAGTGCGCGCTATGAACACCTGCCTTTCCCTGCCCTGCGCGGCGCATTTCAGTTGCAAAATGCGGCTACCGCAGTGATGGCGTTGCAGTTGCTCATGGCGCGGTTGCCGGTGAGCGCAGAGGCCATACAGCAGGGGTTGACGGAAGTCAGTCTGCCGGGCCGATTTCAGATGCTGTCCGGGCCGGTGACGCGAATTTTCGATGTGGCCCATAATCCGCATGGCGCAGAGGTGCTGGCGCGCAGCCTGCTGGAGTACCCCTGTACGGGGCGCACGCTGGCAGTGTTTTCCATGCTGGCCGACAAGGATATCGCCGGTGTGGTGGGCGCCATGCGCGGGAGCGTGCATCACTGGCAGGTGGCGGCGCTGCCGGCGGCGCGCGCGGCCACTACGGCGCAGATCATGCAGGCCGTGCGCGAGAATGCCCCTGCGGCCGGCGTCGATCACAGCGCCAGCGTCGGCGACGCCTGGCGTGCCGCCTGGAGTCAGGCCCGGCAGGGCGACCGCGTGGTGGCGTTTGGTTCGTTTTATACCGTGGCTGAGGCCATGCAAGCAGCGCTATAATGGGCGCATGTCGCAACAAGGCCGATACATGGAAGACGGCGGGCTGAAGCAGCGTCTGGTGGGCGCTGTTGTACTGGTCATCCTGGGGGTGATTGTCATTCCCATGCTGCTGGGCAGGGAAGGCCACAGCCCGCTGACCAAGAGCAATATCCCTCCACCGCCTGCGTCCGAATTCAGCTCCAAGATCATCCCGCTGGAGGATATCCCGCCTGCCGGCAGTCTCAACCCGGTGCCGGCCGAGCTGGCGCCTATCGCTGAACCTGCACCCCCTGCGCCGGTGCCGCCAGCGATTCAGAAAGCGCCGGCGCAAGCGTTGCCGATGCCGGGCAGTGTTGACCGCAAACCCGCCGCCGATACAGCAGGGTGGGTGGTGCGTCTGGGCAGCTTTGCCAATGAGCAGAATGCACATGCCCTGCGCGACCAACTGCGGCGCAAGGGATACAAGCCGCTGGTGGAGAAGATCACGACTAACGGCGCCACATTGCTGCGCGTGAGTGTGGGGCCGGAGACTGATCGCACGCGCGCTGAAGCGGTGCGCGACCGGCTGCTGAAGGAGCTCAAGATCAAGGGTAGCGTGGTGCAGTATCCCCGACCGTAGATGCTTAGGCGGCTAAACGGGTCTGTGTTAAAATGCCGTCTGTATAGTGCGCAGGCATAGGTCAGTGACGGCATGATCTGGGTTGACTATACCATCATCGGGATTATCGCCCTTTCAACGCTGATCGGTCTGGTTCGCGGGCTGGTACGAGAGGCCTTGTCGCTGGTCGCTTGGGTTGTGGCCTTCTGGGTCGCAATAAGCTTTTCACCGCGCGGCGCCGAATTGTTTGCCGCCTATATTCCGGCGCCCTCCATGCAACTGGCGGCGGCGTTTGTCAGTCTGTTTGTCATCACGCTGATCTGTGCGGCCATCGTGAACTACCTGATTATGCGGCTGGTGGACAAGACCGGTCTCAAGGGCACCGACCACATGCTGGGCGTGATATTCGGTGTAGCGCGCGGTGTGGTTGTGGTGGCAATACTGGTATTGCTGGCCGGAGCCACGCCGCTACCCCAAGACCAGTGGTGGCAGGACTCGCTGCTCATCGACCAGTTCCAGACCCTGGCTGTATGGTTGCGCGGAATGCTGCCGCCGGAGTTTGCGCAGAAATTCGAGTACGTCGACAGCCCTTTGTGAGGTAGCGTGCATGTGCGGGATTATTGGCATTGTCGGCAAGTCTGCCGTGAATCAGGCGTTGTACGACGGCCTCACTGTGCTGCAACATCGCGGGCAGGATGCCGCAGGCATCGTCACCAGCGATAACGGGCGGCTCTACATGCGCAAAGACAATGGTCTGGTGCGTGACGTATTCCATACCCGGCACATGCGCAGCCTGCGCGGCAATATCGGCATCGGTCATGTGCGCTACCCGACCGCCGGTTGCTCGAGTTCTGCGGAGGCGCAGCCGTTTTATGTCAACTCGCCCTACGGCATATGCCTTGCGCACAACGGCAACCTTACCAACGCCGACCAGCTCAAGCAGGAAATGTTTCGCGAAGGCCTGCGTCACATCAATACTGACTCCGATTCCGAGGTGCTGCTGAACGTATTCGCGCAGGAGCTACAGCGTTGCGGCAAACTGCGCATCGATCAAGACGATATCTTCTCGGCCATCGCCCGCGTACACCAGCGTTGCCGTGGCGGTTATGCCGCCATTGCCATGATCACCGGCTACGGCGTGGTGGGGTTCCGCGATCCCTACGGCATACGCCCGGTGGTGTTCGGCAAGCGCGACACCGAGCGGGGGCCAGAATACATGATCGCCTCGGAGAGCGTGGCGCTCAACGCACTGGAGTTTGAGCTGGTGCGGGATGTGGCGCCGGGCGAGGCGGTGTTGATAGATACCCAGGGCAAGCTGCATACGCGCCAGTGTGCCGAGCATCCAGTGTATGCGCCCTGTATTTTCGAATATGTCTATCTGGCGCGGCCCGACTCCATCATCGACGGCATTTCCGTGTATCAGGCGCGCATTCGCATGGGGGAAATGCTGGCTCGGAAAGTCCGGCGTGTATGGCCTGACCATGACATCGACGTGGTGATTCCGATCCCCGACACCAGCCGCACCGCCGCGCTTCAGCTCTCGCAGGAGCTGGGTCTGCCCTACCGTGAGGGCTTTGTGAAAAACCGCTACATCGCGCGCACCTTCATCATGCCCGGCCAGAGCCAGCGCAGGAAATCGGTGCGCCAGAAACTCAACGCCATCGGCATGGAGTTCGAAGGCAAAAACGTCATGCTGGTGGACGACTCCATCGTGCGCGGCACCACGTCGCAGCAGATTATCCAGATGGCGCGTGACGCGGGGGCGCGCAAGGTGTATTTTGCCTCTGCGGCCCCGCCGGTACGTTATCCCAACGTATACGGCATCGACATGCCCTCGGTGCATGAACTGATTGCGCATGGCCGCAATGAGGACGAAATAGCGCAGGCCATCGGCGCCGATGGCCTGGTGTATCAGGATATCGACGATCTGATAGAAGCGACCAGTGGTGACCATGCCATGGTGAAGCGATTTGATGCCTCCTGTTTCAACGGCGAATATGTTACTGGCGGTGTAGACCGCGGCTACCTTGACGCGCTGGAGCAATCGCGTTGCGATCAGGCCAGGAACCACGGGTCTGTGGGGCAGACCGAGATCATGGATTTACATAACGACGCCTGAGCATGATGCACGACAGAAAAAAAGGCGGCCATAAAGGCCAGCGGTTCGACACGCGCGCCGTGCGCGCAGGCCAGATTCGCACCACGGAAGACGAGCAGTCCGAGCCGATCTTCCCTACCGTGAGCTTTGTGGCGCAGAGCGCCGCGCAGGCCGCCGCGCGCTTTTCAGGCGCCGAGCCGGGCAACATCTACTCGCGTTTCACCAACCCCACGGTACGCACCTTCGAGCAGCGCCTCGCCAGCCTCGAAGGCGGCGAGCGCTGTGTGGCGACCGGCTCCGGCATGTCCGCCATCCTCACCACCTGCATGGGGCTGCTGAAGAGCGGCGACCACATCGTCGCCTCGCGCAGCATCTTCGGCCCCACGGTGATCCTGTTCAATACCATCCTCGCGCGCTTCGGCATCGAGACCAGCTTTGTGCCGCTCACCGATCTCGCTGCGTGGCAGCAGGCACTGCGCCCCAACACGCGCCTGCTGTTCCTGGAGACGCCGTCCAATCCGCTCACCGAAGTGGCCGACATCGCCGCGCTGGCGAAAATCGCGCACAAAAACGGAAGTTTACTGGTGGTGGACAACTGCTTCTGCACTCCGGCGTTGCAGCTACCGCTCGCGCTCGGCGCGGACATCGTCGTGCACTCCGCGAGCAAATACATCGACGGCCAGGGCCGCGCGGTGGGCGGCGCGATCGTCGGCAGCGACAAACTGGTGGGCGGCGACATCTACGCCTTCCTGCGTACCGCCGGGCCGAGCATGAGCCCGTTCAATGCCTGGATTTATCTCAAGGGGCTGGAAACCCTGCGCCTGCGTATGGACGCACACAGCCGCAGTGCGCTGCAGCTTGCCGAATGGCTGGAACAGCAACCCGCAGTCAAGCGCGTGCATTACCCGGCCCTGCCGTCGCACCCGCAGCACGCCCTCGCCATGAAGCAGCAAACCGCGGGCGGCGGCGTGTTGTCGTTTGAACTCGCGGGCGGGAAAGAGGCCGCGTGGAAACTGATCGACGCCACACAGATCATCTCCATCACCGCCACCTTCGGCGACACCAAGAGCACCATCACCCACCCCGCCACCACCACCCACTGGCGCCTGACACCCGAAGCCCGCGCCGCCGCCGGCATCAGCGACGGGCTGGTGCGCATCGGCGTCGGCCTTGAAGACGTTGAGGATTTGAAGGACGACCTCAAGGTCGGGCTCTCCGCCTGACACTACCACCCTCAGCGCGAGAGATATTGCGCCTGAGAAGCATGGCAGTGCAGCCTTGATATGTGTAATGCGATGGATTACAATCGCATTCGCCCATGATAAAAACCTTCGCACGCAAAGGGCTTGAGAACTTTTTTAGCCGAGGCTCGAAAAAAGGCATCAACCCCCAGCAGGCCGACCGTATCCGGCGCATTCTCGACCGTCTAGAAGGGGTGGTAGCGGCGGCGGATATGAGCTTGCCCGCTATGGTTTCCATGAACTGAAGGGCAACCGGAAAGGCACCTACAGTGTGGAGGTGTCGGGCAACTGGCGGATTACATTTCGATTCAAGGGCGGCAACGCCTTTGACGTGAACCTTGAGGATTACCACTGATGGAAACTCTACGCGACCCTAAACGCAAACCCACCCATCCCGGCGAAGTGCTGCGGAAAGACGTGTTACCCGCCTTGGACATCACGCAAACGGAATTTGCCAACCGGCTAGGGGTATCGCGTCTCACCGTGTCGGAACTGCTGCACGAAAAGCGCACCCTATCCCCGGATATGGCGGTGCGCCTGGGCAAGCTGCTGAACACCACCCCGGAAAGCTGGGTAAGAATGCAATACGCTGTGGATTTGTGGGAGCTGACCCACGGCAAAAACGCCAAACGGTACCGAGGCATCAAGCCGCTGGACATAGCGGCGTAGGCTTCGCCAAGGATGGGAGCCATGTAGAGTGGGAAACTTGGTGTCCACATGTTTGAATCGAGCTTGAATCCGCGTGGGCAAACAAAATCCGTTTGCCCACCCTTGGCTGATTCATGAGATAGCTTCATGGCCGCACCGGCGAACATCGGAACAGAGAGCCAGAAACTGATCGCGTTGCTCGATGAGGCCACAGACGTACTTACTTCATTCGTTGTTCCGCTTTATGAGGACAACGACGGTCGGCCATCCCTGTTCGGAAGTGGTTTCTTCGTCAGATCTGGAGTTGATCACTTTCTTGTTTCCGCAGCTCATGTACTTGAAGCGCTGCGGGGAAGACCACTGTTCTATTACATAACGCCAACCACCACGCGAAAACTCTCTGGACAGCTTCGGCTTAATCGGTGGAATGGTGACCGCAACAGTGACCCGATAGACATCGGGGTTCTGAGGCTGACAGAAAGCTCCCCCCATATCCTGAAGTGAAGAAGTTCGCGATGGACATCTCTTGCCTTCGTCCACGACTTCTTCCGCGAGATGAGAAGATATATGCATTTGTGGGCTTTCCGGCGTCACGCGGTAAAGTGAATACACTGGTGAAGGAAGTTACAGCGGCGCCTTACGCTTATCGGAGCCGCTCCGCTCCCGATCAAGAGTACTCCATGTATGGGGTGTCGCCAGAGACTCATATCGTATTGCCGCTCGACTTAAAGCAGGGCGTCGACTCGAATGGAGGTCATCGAAACTTCCCAAAGCCTCAAGGAATGAGCGGATCTCCAATTTGGACATTGCTCGATGAACAGGGTGCCACCGACTCGCAGGTATTTTCGGTCGTCGCCGTGGGTACCAAGTACCGAAAGGCCAAGCGAGTTCTGCTTGGGACCGATATTGGAGTTGCAGTGAGGATGATTCATGAAGCTGTCTTACGGGGCAATCAACCTGATCTACCAGAAAGTGTAGGGCGGATTAGCGAAGCGTAATCCGCCGAATGTGTGGGCTGACGCAGAAGTTAAGTTGAGCGGGTTTAACAGATGAATAAATCTTTGAAAAGATTGGAGCTGGCGAGAGGAGTCGAACCCCCGACCGGCTGATTACAAATCAGCTGCTCTACCAACTGAGCTACGCCAGCGCTGGAAGCCGATCTATGCGGAAACGGCGTGGTCATTGTAGGTAATTCGGGCAGCGAAGGCAATTTAAGGAGCCTCCGCCGGCTGCAAGGGCAGCTCCTCGGTGACGACGGGGGTCAGTTGTGTGAGCTGCTCAGCGTTGAGCTCGCGCAACAACACGAGGGTTTTCGCTGTGTCTCCGCCGACGGCTGCTGTTGTCGTGGTCTGGTCGTCCATAAACTGCCAGGCCAGTGCGCCCAGGTTCAAAAGTATCAGCAACAGAAACAACACTTTCATGGTGCACCTCCCGCAATGACAGTCAATCCTTGCAGCACCAGGTCAGGCTGGTGGTGATAATGGCCGCTGAGATGGGCCAGGACAGCGGGCGCATCTCCACCAGTGATGACGCGAATGACCTCGGTGCCGAGGGTGGCCTCAGTATCGGCAACCGCGCGTTCGATGGCGCCGGTGACGGCATACAGTGCGCCATGCTGCACCGCAGTGCTGGTTGAGCGCGCATACGGCGTGAGCGGGTACGGGGCCTGATTCATGTTTGTAGCAATTTGTTGCGTGTGATCAAGCAAGGCGCGCTGCATCAGGGCCAGTCCCGGCAGTATTACGCCGCCCGCATGATGGCCGTCGTCCATCAAGGTATCAATAGTGACGGCGGTGCCGCAATCCACCACGCACACCGCACCGGGTGTGTGGGCGTGTGCCGCGATCAGCGCCACCCAGCGGTCTGCCCCCAACCTGCCGGGCTCGGTATAGCCATTGGTGATACCAAAGGCGCTGGCCTGTGCGCAGACGAACTCCGGTTCCCGTTGCCACAGGGCCTGAGTGACTTCCGACAGGCGTGCACGCAGCTCGGCACCAGCCACATTCGATACCACGATGCGTGCAGGCGTGGCGACCGCGCCCCATACGGTGTGTGCGTGCGCGCGCAGATCCAGCCCGGCATGTGCAACGTTGCCTGTATGTTCCAGCCCGGAGGCTGACAACCACGCCCATTTGATGCGTGTGTTGCCGATATCGAGCAGCAGGATTTTGTCGGTATTCATGATGATTTCCGCATGCTCACTTCGCCGGAATAATAACGCCGGATAACGCCATTCACCAACAGATTCAGTGCACCGTCGGCGGCAACGCCCTGGGCCACGCCATGCACGGGGCGCCCGCCATGGTCGAGTGTTACCCGCGTACCCTTGATGAGATCAAACTGTTCCCACTCCTGCATGAAAGGTGCGAGACCGTGCTGCTGGAATTCGTGCAAGGCCAGCAGCAGATGTTGCAGCAGCAGGCCGGCGAGGTGGTTGCGTGACGGCGCAGGGTCAAGCGCCGTGCGCATGTCCGCCCAGGGTTGATCCAGGGCAAAGACCGCCTGCGGTGGCATGGCGACATTGAGGCCAACGCCTGCGACCAGATGGCAGGGGCCGGTGACTTCACCCGCCATGTCGAGCAGGATGCCGGCCAGTTTGCGGCCCTGCCACAGGACATCGTTGGGCCATTTCAGCCCGGCGTTGTTGAGCCCGGCGGCGCGCAATGCCCGCATCACGCCTATGGCCACGGCGAGGCTGACGCCGCCGACGGCAGTGGGTGCCATACTAAAGCGCCATAGCAGCGAGAGGTAGATGTTCCCGCCCGGCGGCGATATCCAGGTACGCCCATGACGGCCTCGCCCGGCGTGTTGCTGCTCGGCAAAACAGGCCGTGCCGCCCGGTGTGCCGCTGCCGGCCTGGCGCAATAAATAGATATTGGTGGAGTCGATCTCGTCCAGGATATCGATGTTGCCAAGCAGTCGCAGTGCCGACGGGCTGAGCGCCGCACGTATCGCGGTCTCATCCAGCGCCTCGATGGGGTGGGCAAGGCGATAGCCGCGACCGGGCACGGCATGTATCTCGTGGCCGAGGCTGCCGAGCTGGCGGATTTCCTTCCATATCGCGCTGCGGCTTACGCCCAGGCGCAGCCCCAGCGCAGTGCCGGAGTGGAAGTGGCCGTCACGCAGCATATCCAGGAGTTGTCGTTTCTGGCGCATCACGGCCCAGTGTAGCAAAATAGGAATAGCGGGTTATATTAAGCAGCGGGTTGCGAGTAGTCGGCGGGCGGGTGCAGCCTGTGCAGCACAATTTTGGAGCGCTATGCGTCAGGTCTGGATAAATGAATTTTGGCGGTTGACCGGGGTCGCGTTCGTCGCGCTCTTGATCGGGCTGATTGCCGACAACGTACTGCTGTTTATGTTGCTCGCGGCGCTGGGATATCTCGGCTGGCATTTCATTAATTTGCGGCGGTTGCAGCGCTGGCTGATGGAGAGCGAGGATGCCTACCCTCCGGTTTCGAGCGGGATATGGGATGCGACTTTTAACGATCTGGGGCGGTTGCAGGCGCGTAACAGCAAGCGCAAGCGCAAACTGACGCGTATCCTCACCCGGTTTGAAGACGCCGCTGCAGCGCTGCCCGATGCCGTGGTGGTGCTGGGGTTGAATGCCGAAATCGAATGGTTTAACAATGCAACGCAAGAACTGCTGGGCCTGCACTGGCCGCAAGACGTCGGTCAGCGCATTACCAATCTGGTGCGGCATCCGCAGTTTATCGAGTTTCTTGCGGCGAGCGACTACTCCGGCGGGATAGAGCTGGCGGCGCCCGCCAATGCCGAGGTGATGCTGGCGGCACTGATAGTCCCGTACGGCAACTCGCGGCGCCTGCTGGTGGCGCGTGACATCACGCACCTCCGCCGCCTTGAGCAAGTACGCAGCGACTTTGTCGCCAATGTGTCGCACGAGCTGCGCACGCCGCTTACCGTGATCAACGGTTTCCTCGAAACAGCGAATGAAGCGGCGCCGGAATGCCCGCCCGGCTGGCAGCGTCCGTTACAACTGATGCGGCAGCAGGCGCAGCGTATGCAGAATATCGTGCAGGATCTGCTGCTGTTGTCACGGCTGGAGATGGAGCAGCCGTCGCTGATGGGGAGTGTGGTAGTGACCGGATTGCTGGAGGGTGTGGTTCAGGAGGCGCGGGTATTGAGTGGCGCACGTAGCCACACTATTCAGCTCGACGCCGATCCTGATCTTGGCCTGCGTGGCAATGAAGATGAGTTGCGCAGCGCGTTTTCCAACCTGGTGTTCAATGCCGTGCAATATACACCGGAGCACGGGGCGATCCGCGTGCGCTGGTTCCGCGATGCGGCGGGCGCCCACCTCGTGGTGAGCGACACCGGTGTGGGTATCGCCAACCACCATATCCCGCGGCTGACGGAGCGCTTTTACCGCGTAGACACGGGCCGCTCGCGCCAGAGTGGCGGCACCGGCCTCGGTCTTGCCATCGTCAAGCACGTGCTCAATCGGCATGACGCCCAGTTGCATATCGAGAGCGAGCAGGGCAAGGGCAGTACCTTCCGTTGTGATTTTCCGCTCACGAAGCTGGTACATCTGGCAGGCACGCAACAGCATGTGAGTGGTGACGCGCACAACGTTTGAGCGTGGCACGCAAGACAGGCGCGGGGGCAGTGGGACTGGCCGCGCCGGCGTGACCGGCGCGGATGGGGAAGTGGTGGGCCGTGTAGGGGTCGAACCTACGACCTACTGATTAAGAGTCAGCTGCTCTACCAACTGAGCTAACGGCCCGGTACTAAAACGTGTTTGCCGCAATCTCTGGCAGGGCTGTAATGCCTGTGCCAGTCACATCCATCTGCCTGGGTGTGTGCTCCCGCTTCACGGGCCTACCCAACGGGGCTGAGGGGTCATATTATGGGGTGAGCGATGGGGCTCGAACCCACGACCACCGGAATCACAATCCGGGGCTCTACCAACTGAGCTACGCCCACCATAATTGGCTGCTAGTGTACTACATTCCTGCATATTCGGGTGCGCCCGGCAGGACTCGAACCTGCTACCCCCGGCTTAGAAGGCCGGTGCTCTATCCGGATGAGCTACGGGCGCAAAATGGTGTCTCAGGCCGCCCCGGCCTTCGCCCGGAAGGCTGCTCCGCAGACCCATTTAGCTCCCGACGAAATGGTCGGGGTAGAGGGATTCGAACCCCCGACACCCTGCTCCCAAAGCAGGTGCGCTACCAGGCTGCGCTATACCCCGAAAATCCTTCACCCTCGCCAGATACTACACCTGCGACGCACAGGGCGTGCTAGTGTCGGGAGGCAGGATGCCGGGAGCGGCAACCGGACTCCGGCACAAGGTTGGCGATCATACGCGCCGTACCCGCGAGGGTCAATTGGGCACCCAATTATAATCCCCCCGTCCCCCGCTTGGTGAAATGCTGTGGGCATGCGATCATTGAACCCCTATTGAGATCACTCGCTTCCCCAGCATGAGCGCACACATCATTGACGGCAAGGCCATTGCTGCGGGCTTGCAGCAGGCCGTAAAGCAGCGCGTGCAGGCGCGGCTGGCGGCGGGGCGGCGCGCGCCGGGGCTGGCGGTCATACTGCTGGGCGAGGGGGCCGCGTCCCAGGTCTATGTGCGCAGCAAGCGCAGGGCCTGCGAAGAGGCCGGCATACGCTCGCTGGCGTACGATCTCCCCGCAACCACCTCGCAGCATGCGCTGCTCGCCCTTATCGATGAACTGAACGCGCGCGCCGACGTGGACGGCATTCTGGTGCAGTTGCCGCTGCCGGAGCACATCCAGGCCGATGCCGTGATCGAGCGCATCAACCCGGCCAAGGACGTGGACGGCTTTCATCCCTGTAACATCGGGCTGCTGGCGCTGCGCATGCCGCGCCTGCGTCCCTGCACTCCGCGCGGCGTGATGACGCTGCTGGAGCACACCGGCGTGGCGCTACGGGGCAAGTATGCGGTGGTGGTGGGTACCTCCAATATCGTCGGCCGGCCGATGGGGCTGGAACTGCTGCTGGCGGGCTGCACCGTCACCCTCTGCCACCGCTTTACGCAAGACCTCGGCGCGCACGTTGCGCGCGCCGACATCGTGGTGGCCGCCGTCGGCAAGCCCGGCCTGATTCAGGGTGAATGGATCAAGCCCGGCGCCATTGTCATCGACGTCGGCATCAACCGCCTGCCCGACGGTACACTCTGCGGCGATGTGGAATTTGAAGCCGCCTGCACCCGCGCCGGCTGGATCACGCCGGTGCCCGGCGGCGTAGGCCCGATGACAGTGGCGACACTGCTGCAAAACACCGTCGACGCGGCGGAGCATCTGTCAGTGGAGTAGGTTGGATCAAGGAGCGAAGCGACGGATCCAACGACGCACAGGGACGTGCTAGTGTCGCGGGAGGCAGGATGCCGGGAGCGACCAAACCTGCTCGATCTATACATAGCGCCAGAAATCGTAGCGAGCGGCTTTCAGGCGGGGGCGGCGGAGCGCAGGAACCGGAGTGTACAAGTAGTACATGAGGATTCCGAGCACCGCACGCACCCGCATCTAAAGACGCGCAGTAGATTTATGGCGCTATGTATAATTGCCCGGCGCCAATGTCTGCAACAACTGCTCGACAGCGTTAATGCGTTCGGCAGCGTCCGGCAGCGATTTAATCATGCGCAGTTTATTCTGCCCGTCCAGCTTGTAGACCTTGGGCTCGCGTTGAATCAAGGCGATGATCGTGCCGGGATCGACGGCGGGCCGGTCATTGAAGATCACGCGCGCACCGCCTTCGCCGGCCTCGATTTTGCGGATGCCGAGCGGCTGCGCCTTGAGCTTGAGGGCGGTAAGGGCGAACAGGTTTTTGGCGGCGTCAGGCAGCAGGCCGAAGCGGTCGATCATTTCCACCTGTAGTTCGCGCAGTTCATCGTCGGTCGTGGCGCTGGCGATACGCTTATAGAGCATGAGGCGGGCGTGCACGTCCGGCAGGTAGTCGTCCGGTATCAGCGCGGGCAGGCGCAGGTCGATCTCGGCGCCGTGGTCGAGCGGGCGGTCGAGATCAGGCTGGCGCCCGGATTTGAGCGAGGCCACGGCGCGCTCCAGTAATTCACAGTAGAGCGTAAAACCGATCTCCTGCATCTGCCCGCTCTGGTCTTCGCCCAGCAGTTCGCCTGCGCCACGAATTTCGAGGTCGTGGGTGGCGAGGGTGAAGCCCGCGCCCAGTTCCTGAATCGACTCGATGACCTCCAGTCGCTTGTGCGCGTCGGCACTGATGGCGCTGTGGTGCGGAATAATCAGATAGGCGTAGGCGCTGTGATGCGAGCGCCCGATGCGACCACGCAGCTGGTAAAGCTGCGCCAGACCGAATTTGTCCGCGCGGTTGATGATGATGGTATTGGCGCTGGGTACGTCGATGCCGGTCTCGATGATGGTGGTGCACACCAGCAGGTTGAAACGCTGGTGATAAAAGTCGAGCATGACCTGCTCCAGATCGCGCTCGCGCATCTGCCCGTGCGCGACCCGCACGCTCGCCTCCGGCACCAGCGCGGTGAGGTCGCGCGCCATTTTCTCGATGGTGTCCACGTCGTTGTGCAGAAAATATACCTGGCCGCCGCGCTTGATCTCGCGCAGCACGGCCTCATGCATCAGCGCCCTGTCCCATTCGCGCACGAAGGTCTTGACCGCGAGACGGCGCGCGGGCGGGGTGGCGATGATGGAGAGATCGCGCAGGCCGGAGAGCGAGAGCGAAAGCGTGCGCGGGATGGGCGTGGCGGTGAGGGTGAGCACGTCGACTTCGGCGCGGAGCTGTTTGAAGCGCTCTTTTTGGCGCACACCGAAGCGGTGTTCCTCGTCAAGGATCACCAGTCCCAGACGCTTGAAGGCGATGCCTTCCTGCAACAGTTTGTGTGTGCCGATCACGATGTCGATCGTGCCTTCGTCCAGACCCTTGATGACGGCGCCCTGTTCTTTCTTGGAGCGGAAGCGCGAGATGGCCTCTATGCGCACCGGCCAGTCGGCGAAGCGATCCTTGAAGTTTTGATAATGCTGCTGGGCAAGCAGGGTGGTCGGTACCAGTATGGCGACCTGACGCCCGCCTTGCACCGCGACGAAGGCCGCGCGCATGGCGACTTCGGTCTTGCCGAAGCCGACGTCGCCGCATACCAGGCGATCCATGGGTTTGCCGCTTTGCAGGTCGGTGAGCACGCTGTCGATGGCATCGTGCTGGTCAGGTGTTTCCTCAAACGGGAACGCCGCTGCGAAGGCATGGTAATCATGTGCGTCGAGTGCGAAGGCGTGGCCCTCACGCGCCGCGCGCCGGGCGTGAATCTCCAGCAGTTCGGCGGCGACATCGCGCACCCGTTCCGCTGCCTTGCGCTTGGCGCGCACCCATTGCTCGCCGCCGAGTTTGTGCCATGGCGCCTGCTCCGGCGCTGCGCCGGTGTAACGGCTGACAAGGTGTAACGAGGCGACCGGTACATAGAGTTTGTCGCCACCCGCATATTCCAGGGTGAGAAATTCGGTTTGCAGGCCACCGACATCGAGGATTTGCAGGCCGCGGTAGCGCCCGACGCCGTGGTCTTCGTGCACCACCGGGCTGCCCAGGGAAAGCTCGGCCAGATTGCGTACCAGCCCTTCGGCGTCGCGCGTGCGCGCCTTGCGGCGGCGGCGCTGCAATACCTGTTCGCCGAAGAGCTGCTGCTCTGCAATGACAGCGACGTGCGCCTCCGGCAATAACAGGCCATGCTCCAGCGGCGCTACGGTAATGCCGAGCGGCGCGTTACCGGCGAGGAAGCCGGGCCAGTCGGGGAATACGGTGGGATGCAGGCCGGTGTTTTTGAGCAGATCGATGAGCGTCTCGCGCCGCCCCGAGGTCTCAGCGGCCAGCAGCACGCGGCCGGAAAATGTAGCCAGAAACTCCAGCAGCCGTGCGGCGGGTTGTGCAGCGCGCCCATCGAACGTGAGATCAGGCGGTGTGCCGGTGGCGAAATTGATCGCTGCGAGATTCGGCGCAGGTTGCAGTTGTATCTGCGGGAAGCTTTGCAGGCCCGCGAACAGCGCCTCGGGTTGAACAAATATCGACTCCGGCGCCAGCAGCGGGCGCTCCCGGTCGTGGCGGCGCTGCTCATGGCGCTCACCCGCCGTGCGCCAGAAGGCCTGTGCCGCCTGCTCCACGCCTTCCATGATGAGTGCACAACTGGTCTGCGGCAGGTAGTCGAGCAGGGTATGGGTGTGGTTGAAGAAGAGCGGCAGGTAATATTCTATGCCGGGCGGCACAAAGCCATTGCTCACGTCGCGATAAAGCGGGCTTTGCTGCGGGTCACCCTCGAACCGGGTGCGATAGTTCTGGCGGAACAGGCTGATCGCGTTTTCATCCAGCGGAAACTCACGCGCAGGCAACAGACGGACGGACTGCACCGTGCCATGGGAGCGCTGACTCTCGGTATCAAAGGTGCGCAGGCTGTCGATGCAGTTATCAAACAGATCAATGCGATAGGGCTGGTTGCTGCCCATGGGGAACAGATCCAGCAGGCTGCCACGCACGGCAAACTCGCCATGCTCCATTACCTGCGATACGCAGCGATAACCGCTGGCCTCCAGCCGGGTGCGCATGGCCGCGAGATCGAAGCGCGCGCCGGTTTCGAGCAGCAGGCTGCGCCCCTGTACGTACTCGGACGGTGCGATGCGATGCAGCAGCGTCTCTACCGGTACGATCAGCACGCCGCGCCCCAGCGCGGGGAGTTGATAGAGCGTGGTCAGGCGTTGCGAGATGATGTCCTGGTGTGGCGAGAAAGTGTCGTATGGCAATGTTTCCCAGTCGGGAAAGGTGAGCACAGGAAAACCGGCCTGCGCCCCTCCGACATAGAAGCGTATCTCATGCTCCAGCCGGGTGGCGGTGTGACTGTCCGGAGTAATGAGTAGCAGCGGTCCACCGTGGTGGCGTGCGGCTTCACAGCTGGCCAGCCCCTGGCTGCTGCCAGCCAGCTGTGCCCAGCGCGCGCAGGCGCCCGCCTCCGCAGGGAGCGGCATATGCAGCAGCAAATCCAGTGCGGGCAGGGTGTCTGCCGCCACTGAGGCTGTTTCCGGTACCGGGCGGGTCATCAGGTGAGAGTAAATGTAGCGGTCTATTGTCCCATATTCCGCTGCCTGGGGCAGATTTTTCGTGGTGACCGGGGCCGCGACAGCTTGCTATTGAAAATTGAACTGTAACTGCCTAACCTAGGTCTCACTAGGCATGGAAATACGGCAACTCTTGCCGCAGTCTGGCTTGCAGGCATGCCCGCTTCTGCTATTGCGACCGATATACAGTTATGGCGTACACTCCGGATCAGGGCAGGGACGATGGCGTAGCGCTGCAAGAGGCGCAGCCCAGGCTTGCCAGACCGCCGCTCTACCAGGTGGTGCTGCTGAATGATGATTACACGCCGATGGAGTTCGTGGTGCAGGTGCTGGAGCTGTTTTTTGCCATGAGCCCGGAACAGGCGATCCAGATCATGTTGCATGTGCATACGCGCGGCAAGGGGGTGTGTGGGGTGTACGCGCGCGATATTGCGGAAACCAAGGTGGCTCAGGTAAACGAATACTCTGACCGTAACCAGCATCCCCTGCTGTGCACCCTGGAAAAGGCCTGAATATTGCTACTCACTGACCAGATGCGGTTGAATACGACGACACCAAGAGGGTAACAGCATGTTAAGCAAGGAGCTTGAGGTCACACTCAATACGGCGTTCCGTGAGGCACGCGAGAAGCTGCACGAATTCATGACCGTGGAGCACTTGCTGCTTGCCTTGCTCGACAACCCCACTGCGGTTATGGTGCTGCGCGCCTGCGGCGCCGACGTGGATCGATTGCGCAAGGATCTGAAAGGCTTCCTGGCCGAGACTACACCGCTGCTGCCGATGCAGGACGTGCGCGATACCCAGCCCACCCTCGGTTTTCAGCGTGTGCTGCAGCGTTCGGTATTGCACGTGCAGTCCTCCGGCAAGAAAGAGGTCACCGGTGCCAATGTGCTGGTGGCAGTGTTCGGCGAGCAGGACTCGCAGGCCGTGTATTTCCTGAAAAAACAGAGTATCAGCCGCCTCGATGTGGTGAATTACATCTCCCACGGCATCTCCAAGGTGCATGGCGACGATGACGCGCAGGTGCCGCCGCCGGCAGCCGACGACGAGCCGGGCGCTGAGGCGCCTGCCCGCACCGCGTTGGAGAATTTTGCCACAAACCTGAACCAGCTCGCGCGCCAGGGCAAGATTGACCCGCTCATCGGGCGCAAAAACGAAGTCGAGCGCACCATCCAGATACTGTGTCGCAGGCGGAAGAACAATCCGCTCTATGTGGGCGAAGCTGGTGTAGGCAAGACGGCGATTGCCGAGGGCCTGGCCAAGATGATTGTCGACGGCGAGGTGCCGCAGGTGCTGGAGGAGAGCACCATTTACGCGCTCGATATGGGCGCGCTGCTCGCGGGCACCAAATACCGCGGTGATTTCGAGAAGCGCCTCAAGGCAGTTCTGAACCAGTTGCACAAGGAGCCCGGTGCGATACTGTTCATAGATGAGATTCACACCATCATTGGCGCGGGTGCGGCCTCCGGCGGGGTGATGGATGCCTCCAACCTGCTCAAGCCGATGCTGGCGTCAGGCGAGTTGCGCTGCATCGGCTCTACCACCTATCAGGAGTACCGTGGCATCTTCGAGAAAGACCGCGCGCTGGCGCGTCGTTTCCAGAAGATTGAGGTCAACGAGCCCAGCATAGATGAAACCGTCTCCATTCTGGAGGGCTTGAAGTCGCGCTTCGAGGCGCACCACAAGGTGAAGTATTCGCACAAGGCGTTGCGTACGGCGGTCGAGCTTGCAGAGCGCTATATCAATGACCGCCATCTGCCGGACAAGGCCATCGACGTGATCGATGAAGCGGGCGCCAGCCAGGCCATCGTTGCGGTCTCCAGGCGCAAGAAGACCATCGGTGTGGTGGAGATCGAAAACGTGGTTGCCAAGATGGCGCGCATTCCGCCCAAAACGGTTTCGACGTCTGACAAGGACATGCTGCGCCATCTGGAAAAGAACCTGAAACTCATGGTATTTGGCCAGAACGAGGCGATAGAGGG
Organism: uncultured Gammaproteobacteria bacterium; assembly: GCA_947085325.1. GTDB lineage: Bacteria > Pseudomonadota > Gammaproteobacteria > SURF-13 > SURF-13 > JAQBXX01. The sequence continues at coordinate 187,027 of CAMTVY010000010.1, forward strand.
GCTTGCCGCTGCGATCAAGATGGCGCGTTCGGGGCTGGGTCACGCGCAAAAGCCAATCGGCTCGTTTCTGTTTTCCGGCCCTACCGGCGTCGGCAAGACCGAAGTTACGCGTCAGCTCGCCAAGGGCATGGGCGTGGAACTCCTCCGCTTCGACATGTCGGAGTACATGGAGCGGCACACGGTGTCGCGCCTGATAGGCGCGCCGCCCGGCTATGTCGGCTTTGATCAGGGCGGCCTGCTCACCGAGGCGGTCACCAAGCATCCGCACGCCGTGCTGCTGCTGGACGAGATCGAAAAGGCGCACCCCGACGTGTTCAACCTGCTGTTGCAGGTGATGGATCACGGCACGCTGACCGACAATAACGGACGCAAGGCTGACTTCCGCAACGTGGTGATCGTGATGACCACCAACGCGGGTGCGGATCAGGTCAGCCGTTCCTCCATCGGTTTCGCCGAGCAGGATCACAGCGGGGACAGCATGGAGGTTATCAAGCGCACGTTCAGCCCCGAATTCCGCAACCGCCTCGATGTCATTATCCAGTTCAAGGCGCTGGGCAGCATGACAGTTGCCAGCGTGGTGGATAAATTCATCCTGGAGCTTGAGGCCCAGCTGGAAGATAAACACGTGACGATAGACGTGGATGATGAAGCACGCGCCTGGCTTGCCGTGCACGGGTTTGACCGTGTGATGGGCGCACGCCCCATGGCGCGGTTGATTCAGGAGAAGATCAAGCGTCCGCTGGCCGAGGAACTGTTGTTCGGCAAACTGGCCGGCGGCGGCCATGTGCGCATCAGCGAGAAGGACGGCGAGCTGGTCTTTTCGGTTGCGGAAAAGGAAAAGCTCGCACAGGCCGAGGAAGTGGGCTAGAGAATCTCTGATTTATTCAGGGGTTCTCCGGTGCAGATGGATGCCCGCGTGGCTGGCTGGGGCTGAAGTTGCGTAGGTCGGATCAAGCGTAGCGGATCCGACACAACTCTTGTCAACGTGCGCGGAAGCTGATGCGGCCTTTGGTGAGGTCGTACGGCGTGAGTTGTACCGTCACCCGGTCGCCGGTGAGGATGCGAATGTAGTGCTTGCGCATCTTACCGGAGATGTGCGCGGTCACCACATGACCGTTATCCAGCTTTACGCGGAACATGGTGTTAGGTAGCGTCTCCGCCACCGTGCCTTCCATTTCAATGTGTTCTTCTTTTGCCATGCGGTTCGTTGGGTTCCCCGTGATTGATGCTGCCAGCAGCTTTAAAGCGGGCTCATTATACTACAAAAGCCGCAGCCAGCGGTTGTGGCGGTACACCTCCAGCGGCCGGTACTGCCCTTTATAGCCCATTTTGCGGCACTCCTTGATCCAGTAGCCGAGATAGAGCCAGGGCAGGCCGAGGCGCCGCGCCTCCTGTATCTGCCACAGTACGGCATAGACGCCGAGGCTGCGCGCACGCTCTGCGGGCTCAAAAAAGGTATACACGGCCGAAAGCCCCTGCGGCAGATGATCAATGATTGCAACGGCGAGCAGTCGCTGCGCGCGGTGAAACGCATATAGACGGGTGTCGATGCCGGGAGCGCTGAACAGTTCCTGATACTGTTCCGGGGTCGGCGGGCCGACGCGATCTTCGCCGTGGCGCTGCGCGAGATAGCGCTGGTAGAGTTGAAAGTGTTCGGCATCATACAGCGGGCTGAGGCAGCTGACCTCAATATCCTGGTTGCGCCGCCAGACCCGCTGGTGGCGGCGGCGTGGCTGGAACTCATTGACGGGTACGCGTACCGGGATGCAGGCCTCGCACGCATCACAGTGGGGACGATACAGGTGTGGGCCATTGCGACGGAAGCCCTGCTCGATCAGGTTGCCGTAAAGTGCTGTGCTGATGGCGAGAGAGGGGTCGGTGAACAGCAGGTTTGCACTGCGTCCGTCGAGATAGGGGCAGGGGTGCGGAGGTGTCAGGTAGAAGTTCAAGTCGCGCATGCTGCCATCCACGCATCCTGGGCGGGTGGTACATCACGCCACTGTTGCAGCAGGCGGGTGAACGCGGGCCGGGAGAGGGTTTCCGCGCCCAGGCTGGCGAGATGCGCTGAGTACAATTGGCAATCGATCAGGGCGTAATTCCATGCTCGTAGCGTGGCAGCAAGATATGCCAGCGCCACCTTGGAGGTATTGGCGCGCCAGCCGAACATGGATTCGGCAAAAAATACCCTCCCCAGCGCCACGCCATAGAGGCCGCCCACCAGCTCGTCCCCGTGCCAGACCTCTACCGAGTGTGCATGGCCGAGGCGATGCAGTTCGCCGTAGGCCTCCATCATATCCGCTGTAATCCACGTACCCGTATCTTCGCCACGCGGCGCGGCGCAGGCCTGCATCACCACGGAGAAGCAGGCATCGAGCGTTACGCGATATTTGTTCTGCCGCAACAGCTTGCGCAGGCTGCGCGATAGCCTGAAATTCTGCGGGAACAGTACCGCCCGTGGATCGGGCGACCACCACAGCACGGGCTGGCCGACGGTATACCAGGGAAAGATACCGCTGCGATAGGCCTCGATCAGGCGTTGCGGCGAGAGATCGCCGCCGATGGCGAGCAGGCCGTCGGGGTCGCGCAGCGCCAACGCCACGTCAGGAAAGCCGGTGTCGTGCGGCTGGATGTAATAAGGTGCCTGCATCACCGGCAGACCGGTTTGAACGGCGAGTGTTCGTGCAGCTCCTCGAGGTGAGACTGGAGGGCAGATGTTTCACGCGTCAGGAAATCCTGCACCGCAGAACTGAATGCAGGGTGCGCGAGCCAGTGTGCCGACCAGGTGGGCGTAGGCAGAAACCCGCGCGCGAGTTTGTGTTCGCCCTGCGCGCCCGCCTCGAAACGGACAAGCCCGTGACTGATGCAGTATTCCATGAGCGAATAATAGCAGCACTCAAAGTGCAGGCCGTGAAAGTCAGCCGTACAGCCCCAGTGGCGGCCATACAGTGTATCGCCGCCGCGCAGATTGAGCGCGCCGGCCACGTATTCCCCTTGGTGCCGCGCCAGCACCAGCACAATGTTATCGGCCAGTGTGCGCCCGATCTCCATGAAAAACTCCAGTGTCAGCGATGCGCTGCCACCTTTCCTGGCGAAGGTGGAGCAATAGAAACCATGAAATATTTTCCACTGCCCGGCGCTGATCTGGTGGCCGTTCAGGATTTCAAGTTCGATCCCGGCCTCGCGTACGCGCCGCCGCTCCTGTTTGATCTTTTTGCGCTTTTCGGCGGTGAGGCTGGAAAGAAAATCGGAAAAATCCCGGTAACCCGGATTGTGCCAATGAAACTGGAAGCCGCTGCGGCGCATGAGGCCGTGCCGTTCAAGCCGGGCGGTGTCGCGCTCGGTGGTGAACAGCCAGTGTAGCGATGAAAGCTGCAGGCGGCGGGCATGCTCGAGTGCGCCTTCCATCAGGCCGCTGGCCACGGCCTCCTGGTTGGCGCTATCCGCCAGCAGCAACCGTGGGCCGGTGACGGGTGTATAGGGCACTGCGACGACCAGCTTGGGGTAATACGGCAAGCCATTGCGTTCGTAGGCGTCCGCCCATGCCCAGTCGAACACAAACTCGCCGTGAGAATTGTATTTGAGATACATCGGCGCGGCGCCCACCAGCCGACCGCTGTCGTGCGCGACGAGATGTTGCGGTATCCAGCCGGCATGCTGCCCGACGCAGCCATGACGTTCGAGCGCCACCAGAAACTCATGCCGCAAAAAAGGATTGCCGTCGCGGGCAAGCGCGTTCCACTCCGCGGCGGGGATTTCTTCCAGGCGTTCAATGACGGAGACGTTCATACCGTCACATTGTATTACTACTTGAGCGGCCACTCCGGACTTTGCGCCGGCCACACGCCGCGCTCAATCACCTTGCTGTGCTCGAAGGCGAGGAAGCTCTCCGTGCCGTAATGCGGCAGCGGTCGCAGCAGCGCCTCCAGTGCGCGCGTATCGGAGACGGAGATGAGGACGATGACCTTGCCGTTGCCTTGCTGCGCTGTCCACACTTGCGCAGTGCCTTTCCCGCTCAGGTTCTCCGGCCGCGCAGGAAGTTTCCGCTCGGCCAGGAACCGGTCAACCGCATCATGCTGGCCGATGACGAGCATGGGCGTGGCGGCATTCAACTCAGATGCAAACTGTGGCGCATGATCCAGCATCTTTTCCGCAAGCACGGCTGCTGTTTTGCGGAACAGATCATCCTGGGTGAGGGTGACAGTTTGTGTTGCGGGGTCGTTGATGACCTGGCGCAGGATCGGCGGAAGCTCGGCGGGATCCAGTCTGCGAAATACCCTGAAGTCCGGGTCGAGTGTGAGAGCGGACGGCGGGACAGAGGTTTCCAATGTGTAACGGGTCTCGGTTTGTGTCAACTCGAACACATGATCTTCAATGCCCCTGCTGGTTTTAACAGCCACCGGCACACGCAGCGCGTAAACCGGCGCGCTCTGGGTGAGGGTGAAACTGACCGTATAGCGATCACCGGATTTTTTTGCAGAAACGTTTTCCAGTGCAAGCCGCGGCGCGCCGTTGCGGGTGAGCCATTGGCCGAACATGCCGGTGAGATATTCGCCGGAACTTTGCTCAAAGGCATATTGCAGGTCGTTCCAGCCCGCTGTTTTGAATGGGTGTTGATTCCAGAAGCGGCGTAATCCGGTATCGAATGCCGCTGTGCCGATCTGGTCGCGCAGCATCAGAAACAGGAACGCCGCCTTGTGGTAGCCGACGGTTTGCGAAGCGCTGTGGTGGCGTGAAGAGAACTCACGCAAGGCAATATCCTGGCCTTGCGGTATCGCGGCGAAGTCACGCAGCCAGGACAGTCGCAGGGTACGCGCCGCGTCCGTGTCAGCGCGTTCCTTGTAGGTGTAATCGGCCATGAAGGTGGTGAGCCCCTCTGACCAGTTGCCGCGCTGCCAGTCCACATAGACGCCGTTGCCCCACCAGTTGTGCAATATTTCATGGCCGAGCGATCCAAAGCGGATGAACGGCAGGCGCAGCACATCGCTGCCAAGATAAGTGAGCGTAGGCATACCGAAGCCGGTGGGCAGCGGGCTGGAGACAATACTGAATTCGCTGAACGGGTAGGGCCCTATCCACCGGCTATACAGCTCGATGTAGCCGCTGATGGAGTCCAGATAGCCCTGCGCGAGCTCCGCGATGTGCGGGTGAAAATAGGTGCGCAGGCGCAGGCCGTTTTCGATGCGCTCCTCGATGCGATACGGCCCCGCCATGAGGGCGATGCCTTCGGCGGCGTGGCTAAACGCGAAGCGTGCACGGTAACGTCCCTGGTGCAGTGTCTCTTCCATCAGCGTGCCCGGTACGATGCCGCGCTGCGGGTCGGGGAGGTCGAGTGCAAGGGTGTAGGTGAAAGGCGCATCGTCCAGTTGCGGGTACCAGGCGCTGGAGGCAGGCAGATAGCTGCCGCTGCTGTCCGCCATCGCAGGCAGCCGGCGTAACACATCACGCTCGTCAGCCGTCGCCTTGAGGGGCGCCAATGTGCCCGTGTAGCGCACGGTGATGACATGCGGCGCAGCCTGCTCGCCCAGCGTGATGCGCCAGTGTGACAGGCCGTCCGCCGTGCCCGTGCTGTGCGCCAGTGGTTCGTTGTGCAGTTCGCGCCCGTCGAGAGCCAGATACTCCAGCGCAAACTCGCGGCCCAGGGCGAGGTGGACGGCTGCATTGCCCGTGAGGGTGATGGTATCCGTGGCCCTCAGTGAGCGCGTCGCAGGGTCGAGTTCAATGCCCAGATCATGGTGGATGCCGGTGACGCCTGCCTGTGCCGTAACGGTTACGGCGCACCACAGCAGCAGCCCGGCGAGCGGCCTCATTGCTGCGCGGGGAATTTGGCGACCACCTCAAGCGCGTGTTCGCCGCGCCTGATCTGGATGGGCAGCCAGGTGCCGGGCGCCTGGCGTTGTATGATCGTGCTCACCTCGGCGGCATTCTTTACCGTCACACCCGCCACTTGCAGCAGCAGGTCATCATTGCGCAGGCCCGTGTCTTCGGCAACGCTGTCGGGCGTGACGTCAACGATGCGCACACCGTCTTTGTCATCCTGCAGCCGCACGCCCAGCCGTGGCTTGTCGCCCTGGGCCGCGACAGTTGGCGCTGCGATGCCGAAGACGGCGTCCGCAATCGTGGGTGTCAGCGCGTCACATGCCTGTTCAACGTCCCAGGCGAGCAGCACGGCCACGTCATGTGTGCCAAGGTCGGCCAGCTGGTGCGGTACGCCGTAGCGGTTCATGACATGCCCGGCACCCATGATGCCGATCACCAGCGGCGCCTCCGGTTGGCGCACGGCACTGTTGAGGGCTTCGGCCATGGCGCGATCCCACGTCAACTGGCCTTCGCTGAAATGACGGAACCCGGCATCATCGAGATCGGGCGTGGCATCCGCTGCCTTGTCATGATCCGCCCCGGCGGGAGCTTTGCTATGGGCGCGATAGACCTCCGCGAGCTCTTCCAGATAGCCCGGGCCCGCAGGTGCCGGTCGCGACACGCCTTCGTGCTGATCTTCAGGCACGGCATCCCACCCGCCTTTCCTGACGGCACTGGTAAAACTGCGCTCCACATTCAGCGCTACCATCGGGATACGGTTCATGCGTGCGAAATGGAACAGCGGCATGTAGAGCGCCGGGTCGTAATTCCATACCTTGTGCCACTCGGTTTGCTCCAGGAACTCGGCTTCGGAGAGCTTGCCCGCCACCCAGCGGTCGAGCGCGGCCTGCGTGCGGCGCGGGAACATTTCAAATCCCAGCACCAGATCAGAGCGCCGTGCGTGCAGCTGTGCGATAGTCTGCAATTGCCAGCGATGGTGCTCGAAGCTGCTGTGATTCTCGCCGAGCAATACCACTTGACGCCTGCTGAGTTTCTCCATGAAGACGGGTGCGATCAAGGCCGCCCCTTGCGGGTGTTGCGGCGATACCCATGTGGCGACAGGTACGCAGGCGTCTTTCCGGGTGTCGGCAGCGCTATGCCCGTTTACCCCAAACAGGCAAAGAGTGCAGAGAAGAAGGGTTTGTGTTTTCATGAGATATGAAGGTGCTGAATGACGCGTCAGTATAACAAAGGTAAAGACTGACATGCCGGTAGGTGTGCTCCGCCAGCGCCCGGCGGTGGGCGGCTGGGCCATGGACTAGCGGCGGGCTTGTCGTCAGCGATGAATTCGCCGATACCGATAGCCGGTTCATCCGGTGTAAACAGGTTGGCTGGAGGGGAGGGGAAGGGTAGGCCGCCACGTTTTTCGTATGATTTTGTAGCTGCAAGGTGGAGATCAAGGGTTAGCGGGCTGGCGCGCGATCCAGGCGCCGGTAGGAGATGGCCTCGGTGAGGTGGGCCGTGGTGATGTCATCACTTGCGGCCAGGTCGGCAATGGTACGGGCGACCTTGAGGATGCGGTGGTAGGCGCGGGCGGAGAGGCCTAGGCGTTCGATGGCGTGTTCAAGCAGTGTGTTGTCGGTGGTGCTCAGGCGGCAGTGCTTCTCGATTTGACGATTTTTGAGCAGGGCGTTGGGTTTTTTGTTGCGCTGGAGCTGGCGCGTGCGTGCCGCTGCGACACGCGCACGTACTTGTGCGCTGGTTTCGGTGGTGGTATCAGGTTGTGCGTGCATGGCGTGTTGAGGAAGTTTCGGCACTTCGATGTGCATATCAATGCGGTCGAGCAGGGGGCCGGAGATGCGCGCGCGGTAGCGTTGCACCTGCTCCAGGGTGCAGTGACAGCGGCCGTTGCTGTCGCCCAGGTGACCGCAGGGGCAGGGGTTCATGGCGGCGATGAACTGGAAGCGCGCGGGAAATTCGGCCTGACGTGCGGCGCGTGAGATGGTGATGCGGCCCGACTCCAGCGGTTCGCGCAGGACTTCCAGCACGCGCCGGTCAAATTCAGGCAGTTCATCCAGAAACAGCACGCCGTGGTGGGCGAGCGATATCTCGCCCGGACGCGGTATGCTTCCTCCTCCCACCAGCGCCACGCCCGATGCCGTGTGATGCGGCGCGCGAAACGGGCGTTTGCGCCATAGCCGGGTAGTGAAGCCGTGATCGCTGACGGACAGCAGCGCCGCCGACTCCAAGGCTTCGTCGTCCTCCATCTCCGGCAGGATGCCGGACAAACGACTCGCCAGCATGGTCTTGCCGGTGCCGGGCGGACCGATCATCAACAGGCTGTGGCCTCCGGCCGCAGCTATCTCCAACGCACGTTTGGCATGTTGCTGACCGCGCACCTCTGCTAAATCCTCTGTAGTTTCCTCTCCAAGCTGAGCCGCATTTAGCACGTGCGGTGTGAGCGCCTTGGTTCCCGCCAAATGCGCGCACACTTCCAGCAAGTGGCGCGCGCCCAGTACCGTCACTCCCGTCACCAAAGCCGCTTCATCGGCATTTTCCATTGGCGTCAGCAACATGCGGCCTGCCTCGCGCACCTTCAGCGCCACGGGTAGCGCGCCGCGCACCGAACGCAGCTCGCCCGTCAAGGCCAGTTCCCCGATAAATTCGTAGTTTTCCAGTGCTTGTTTTGGGATTTGTCCCGAAGCGGCCAATATTCCGAGCGCAATCGCAAGATCAAAGCGTCCGCCTTCCTTGGGCAGATCGGCGGGCGCGAGGTTGATGGTGATGCGGCGTGTGGGGAAGTCGAAATGCGCGTTCAGTAAGGCGCTACGCACACGGTCTTTACTTTCCTTGACCGCCGCCTCCGGCAGGCCAACGATAGAAAGGCTGGGTAAGCCGTTGGAGAGATGTACCTCCACCGTGACCAGTGGGGCATCAATGCCGGACTGTGCACGGCTGTAGGCCACAGCGAGCGACATGAGGGGGCGTTATTCTGTCGTATGTGGTTTTAGAAATTCGGACTCAAGCGCCGCCACTTTATCATCCAGCGCCTTGAGCTTGGCACGTGTGCGTGACAGCACTTCAGTCTGTACGTCGAATTCCTCGCGCGTGACCAGGTTGAATCTGGCATAAGCCGAGTTGAATGAGGCCCGCAGATTTTTTTCGATATCAGCGCGCACGTCGCTCATGCCTGCGGGCAGGGCGTCGACGATGCCGCGCAGCAGATCATTCAGGGTTTGGGCGCCGGCCATAAGACTTCCTTTGGATTGCTACGTATAGTGTATGAAAAATCGCCGCCACATGCCATCTGTTCAGGTTAAGCGCTTAGCCGCTGTCTTCAAGGTACGTAGTGCGTTCCACCGCGTACTTGAGTAATTCGCTGACCTTGGCGGGCGTTACGGCGGCAAGCTGTTCGCTGCGCTCTTGTAAGCTCGGGTGCCGTTCGAGATAGATCGCCTCGTGCGCCAGCCGCTCCATGACGCTTTCCGGATCATCCGCCTCGATCAATAGGCCCGCGCGCAGGTGGCGTTGTGCCGTCTCCAATTCCGCAGGCTCAGGGCCTGAGACTATGAGTTGCTGCAAGATGACCTCGACGGCGCTGCGGCAGTCCTGAGCTTCCCGCGCATCACAAGCTGTTTGTATGAACCAGAGCCCCGTGTCTGAATATACCTCATGGCGTGATTGCACATCGTAAACCAGACCGCGCCGTTCGCGCAGTTCCTGAAATAACCGCGAAGAGACGCCTCCGGCAAGCAGGTGATTGGCGACCAGCAGGGCCGGAAAATCAGGATGATTAGCCGCCGGCGCGGGCATGATCCATAACAAGTGCCGTTGCTCGCCGCTGGTTGCTTCACGATGCATTCCAGGTGAGTGGCGAGGCGGTTGTTGGGCCGGCGCTGCGCCGGCCGGCAGCGCCGCGAGCGGCGCGCAGCGGCGCGCGAGCTCCGCATGATCCAGGGCGCCTGCCGCGACGACATAAAGCCTGTCGCCCGACAACTGCGTAGCCAAATATTCACGTAGCGCTCGCGCGCTCGCTTGTTCGAGCACCTCGCGCCGGCCCAGCAACGGCCAGCCCATGGGGTGATCGGGCCAGGTGAGGGCGATGCCGTGCTCTTCCAGTCTCTCGGCAGGCTGATCGGCGATCATCGCCATTTCCTGTAGCACCACATTGCGCTCGAGCGCGATATCCTGTTCGGTAAACGTCGGCGCGAGCAACAGGTTGATGAACAAGTCGAGCAGTTCCGGCGCATTTTCAGCCGGGACTAAACCGTGCAGCGCGGTCAGTTCGCGGCCGGTATGGGCGTTGACCTGTCCCCCCATCGCCTCAAAATAGCGGGCAAGTGCTTGGGCGTCGTACTGCGCCGTGCCTTTGAACAGCAGATGTTCCAGCAGGTGCGCGTAACCGCATTGCTCCGCTCGTTGATGCCGGCCGCCGTTCACCCACCACAGGCCGATGGCGGTGCTCTGGGTGTCCATGGGGTAAGAGATAATCCGGACGCCGTTGGAGAGCAGGCTTTTTTGGATTGTCGCTGGAGCTATCATCAAGACTCGAATAGCACCTTATTGAGGCGTATCTGAATATTGCTGCACAAAAAGGGTGCAGAGTAATGCGATAGGTGCTTGAGGCAGCCTCGCTTTGCGTAGCCTTTTTGAAGCAAGTTTGTATATGGAATCTTCAACAAAACAGGTACCTGTGCAGGGTTTTCGAAATTGATTAAAGCCCGCTCAACCGGCTGGCATAGTAGTTGCTCCAGTATCAGGCGAGGGGTCGAGCACTGCGCCTCGTCCCATAGTTTACCCTAATGACAACTAGGGTTCCGGTTCGCGGCGGATTTTGTCGTGGATGCTGGTCCGAGAGTTGTCGGCCTCGCCTTCATTATGGGTTGGGCTCCACGGCGGGATAAAAGCCCGGGAGATAAGCAGGTTTTGCATAGGCCCTGACAAGGACTTAAGCCCTGCTTGACCTCTCGCGCCCATAAACCGTTATGGAGATTGACTCTTATGAAAACGCATCGTATCCCCGTGGTAGCTGTCCTGTTGTGCTCGCTGGTCGGGCTCCTTCATCCGCACCCCGTCCAGGCCGAAGTCAAGGTGGGCCTCAGCGACTGGCCCGGCTGGGTGGCCTGGTACGTTGCCGAACAAAAAGGCTACTTTAAGAAATACGGCGCCAAGGTCGAACTGGTGTGGTTTCCCAATTACACCGACTCAATCCAGGCGCTCTCAGCGGGCAAGCTGGATGCCAATTCCCAGACCTGGAGCGACAGCATGGCCCCGCTCGCGGCGGGCGTGCCCCTCAAGCTGATTCTGGTTAACGATAATTCTGCGGGCAACGATGCCCTGATGGTCAAGCCGGCGATTAAATCCTTCGCCGATCTCAAGGGCAAGACCATCGCCCTGGAACAATTCAGCATCTCACACTTCGTGCTGGTGACGGCGCTGGCCAGGAACGGCATGACCCCCGCTGACGTGAAGGTCGTCAATCTCACCGCCGGTGATGCGGCCGCCGCGTTTTTAAGCGGACGGGTGGATGCCGCAGTGGTGTGGAATCCGTGGGTCAACCAGATTCAGTTGAGCGGCAAGGGCCATGCCTTGTTCACGTCCAGGGACATGCCGGGTTTGATTCCCGATGCGCTGGTCGCGCAACAGAAGGCGATCAATGACAAGGTGAAGCGCAAGGATTTCATCGGCATGATCAAGGCGTGGTTTGACGCGGTCAAGTTTATCGAGGCGCATCCTGAGGAAGCGGCCAAGATCATGTCCAAGATCGTCGGCCTTGACGCCAAGGAGTATAAGACCTTCCTGCCCGGCACGCGTTTCTTCCACGAGGCGGATAATCTGGAGGCCTTCGGTCCTTCCGGTAATCCCAAATCTCTGCTGGCGGTGGGGCCGGTCATCGAGAAGTTTCTCAAGGACAATAAACTCCTGGAAGGGACGGTGAATTTCCAGAAAGGGCTGGATGACTCGCTGCTCCAGGAGGCGATAGCGCAATGAGCGGGCGCTGCTGATCCGGTGCGTCGTACGGCATGAAGAGCAAGACGGCGTTTTGGGCCGTGCGCGGCGATCTGGCGCGCAGCACCTATCTCGTCATCGGGCTCATCGGTTTTGCCTGTCTGCTGTTGGTCTGGGGTGGGCTGGCGGCGAGTGGCTGGTTTGAGCGCATCTTTCTGCCCGGCCCGCTCGAGGTGCTGCGGCGGTTTGTAGTCTGGCTCACCCAAGCCGATCTGTTGGGTGATATCCGCATCAGCATTTACCGGGTGATGGCGGGATTTCTGTTTTCGCTGTTGATCGCGCTACCGCTGGGTCTCTTGATAGGAACCTTCAAACCGGCGCAGGCCTTTTTCGAGCCGCTGATCGAATTTGCGCGTTATCTCCCGGCGGTGGCCTTTGTGCCGCTGGTGATGTTGTGGGTGGGGATTGATGAAGGCGCCAAGATCACTATCATCTGGATCGGCGTGTTTTTCCAGATGGTGCTGATGATCTCCGAGGACGTGCGCCGTGTTCCCATGACGCAGATCGAGGCGGCACAGACGATGGGCGCCAGCTGCGGCGAGATACTTACGCGCGTGGTGTTGAAATCCGCCATGCCCAATATCGTGGACACGCTACGCGTGACGATGGGATGGGCGTGGACGTATCTTGTCGTCGCCGAGCTGGTGGCGGCCAACTCAGGTCTCGGCTACGCCATCCTCAAGGCACAGCGCTTTTTGCAGACCGACAAGATATTTGCCGGAATTCTGCTGATCGGGCTCATCGGTTTCATCATGGATCAGTTATTTCGCATGCTGCACCGCAGGAGTTTTCCATGGCTGCATCATCGATAAAGCCGTCCTGTTCCAGGATAAGTCTGCAAGGGCTGAGCAAGATTTTCGGTGCGGGCGAGAAAGTGATATCCGTGCTGGAGGACATTAGCCTGGAGGTAGACGAGAATGAGTTCGTGACCGTGGTGGGAGCCTCGGGCTGCGGGAAGTCCACGCTGCTGCGCATCATCGCGGGTTTGGAAACATTGACCGCCGGCGCGGTGTTGCTCAATGGAAAACCGATCAGCGGCCCCGGCCCGGAGCGCGGCATGGTGTTTCAGGATTACAGCCTCTATCCGTGGCTCAGCGTGATGGAAAATGTGCGCTTTTGCCGCCAGCTCAAGGTTCATCGAGAGCGGAGCAACAGTCTCAGGGAGGTGCATGCGGCGATCGGTCGTTCCTATGCCTTGTTGGAGTTGATGGGTTTGCTGGAGCGCAAGGACGCCTATCCCAATCAACTCTCCGGCGGGATGCGTCAACGCGTCGCCATTGCGCGCGCGCTCATGCCGAAGCCGCAGGTGTTGCTGCTGGATGAGCCGTTCGGCGCGCTCGATGCGCAGACGCGCGAGGTGATGCATGATCTCATCCTGCATCTTTTTAACAAGGAACGCAGTACGATTTTATTTGTCACGCATGATGTCGAGGAAGCGATTTATCTGGGGCATCGGGTGGTGGTGATGGCGCCGCATCCCGGACGCATAGACAGCATCCACGTCGTGCCGCTGCCGGTCGAGCGCCACGCCGACATGAAGCTCACGCCGGAATTTCTGGCCCTCAAGAAGACGATATTGCAACGTATTCGCGCCACTTCCGGTGTTTACACCGATCAAGATGTTTTGCAACGTTTGACCGAAACCGAATCCTTCACTCATTAACAGGAGAATCAAGATGCGTCTTCCAAAACCGGACAAACGCAGCGCCTTTGCCATGAGCGCAAAGGCGCGCGCGCATCATCCCCAATTTGACAAGTCCCAACTGCAAGGTTGGAAAATGGCGCACAAAGAGGCCGAGCTGCCCCATAAAGCCTGGGATGCCGAGGAGCGGCGTTGTCTGGAGCTGGGTCTGCAGGGCGCGGACAGTATTCAGGATAAGAGCATTCCAACTTTTGCGCGCGGCGAACTACCACACTTTGCGGGTATTAACACCTTCATGAAGGCGCCCTATATAGAGGATGCGAAGGATGTCGGAAAGTTCGATGTCGCGGTGCTGGGTGTGCCTTTCGATGGCGGCACCACTTATCGACCTGGCACGCGTTTCGGGCCGCAAGGAATACGCCGTATTTCAGCGCTTTATACGCCTTACAACTATGAGTTGGGCGTGGATCTGCGCGAGCAGATGACCTTGTGTGATATCGGTGATGTGTTTACCATTCCGGCCAATATCGAAAAAACCTTCGATCAGATATCGAAGGCCACCGCACACGTGTTTGCGAGCGGCGCCATGCCGATCATCCTGGGTGGGGATCACTCGATCGGTTTTGCTACCGTGCGCGGCATCGCCAGTCAAACCGATAAAAAGATCGGCATTATCCATTTTGATCGTCACGCGGACATCCAGGAAAAAGATTTGGATGAACGCATGCACACCACGCCCTGGTTTCATGCCACCAATCTGCCTAATGTCCCGGCGACGAATCTGGTGCAGATCGGCATCGGCGGCTGGCAGGTACCGCGCCAGGCGGTCAAGGAGGCCGTGAAACGCGATACCACCATCATCACGATGTACGATGTGGAACGGCTGGGCCTCGACAAGGTCGTCGAAATCGCCCTGGAGACCGCCTGGAAGGGCGCCGATGCGGTGTACCTCAGTTTTGATATAGACTCCGTGGATGCAGGCTTCGTACCGGGCACGGGGTGGCCGGAGCCGGGCGGTTTTCTGCCGCGCGAGATATTGTATCTGCTGGGGCAGGTGGCGAAGGAGGGCATCTGCGGCATGGAGGTGGTGGAGGTCTCGCCGCCTTATGACATTTCGGATATTACCTCGCTCATGGCGCTGCGCGGCATCGTGGATGTATTGGGATCGGTGGTGGCGCATGGCAAGATGGGTGCGCATCGCAAGATTATCCGTGGTTGGGCCGCATAGCCCCATTAACGATTAGGGAGTCTCGACAATGAAATTCAGATATGTATGGATGACGGGTGGTTTAACATTACTGTTTAGTCAAACGGCGTTCGCGCACACCTTCGGCACGGAGGGTGCGAGTTTTTATCAAGGATTTATTCACCCGCTCCTGGGTCTCGATCATCTGCTCGCCATGTTGGCGGTCGGCATCTGGGCGGTGCAAATCGGCGCGCGCGCGCGGTGGTTAATACCAGCCGCCTTTCTGGCCATGCTGGCGCTGGGCGGCGGTATGGGCATGCTGGGCTGGCCGTTACCGCAGGTCGAGCTGGGCATCGCCGGATCGGTGGTGGTGTTTGGTCTGCTCATCGCCGGCGTCGCAAAAATGCCGCTCTGGCTGAGTATGGGCGTTGCCGGGCTGTTTGCCCTGTTTCATGGCCATGCGCACGGCGCGGAAATGCCGCAGGCAGCCATGCCATGGCTCTACGCGCTGGGATTTTTGTTGACTACGGCCATGCTGCACGGGGTGGGTATGCTGATGGGGCTCGCCCACCACTACTCATGGCCGGCGCGGTTGTTACGCCTGGGCGGTGTTGGCCTGGCGGCGGCAGGAATCTGGCTGTTAGCCGTGTGAGCAAAACGGCGGTCGCTCCCGGCATTCTGCCTCCCGCGACACTGGCACATCCGTGTGCGGCGCAACGCGCCGAGTGGATGGCCACGCCGCCGCCGGAGCCCGAAGGCTGGCAGGCCGAGTTGAGACTGCGCTTTGCGCGGGCAGAGGCGCGCACGGTGCTCGCCGCCCGCCGTCATCAGGGGCCGTTGCAGATACAGCGGGTATTTCACCCGGAGCAAAGTGGTGTTTGCCATGCTTATATATTGCATCCTCCGGGGGGGGTGGTGGCGGGTGATAGTTTGGCGATTGATGTGAGTGTGGAAGAAGGCGCGCAGACCTTATTGACGACGCCCGCCGCCGGCAAGTTTTATCGCAGCATGGGGCGGACTGCCTGCGTGAGGCAAAATTTGGTGGTCGCTGCAGGGGCGGAATTGGAATGGTTTCCCCAGGAGAATATTGTATTTCAAGGCGCGCGCGTGGCAATGTCCACGCGCATTGATCTTGCGGCGGACGGCGCATTCATGGGTTGGGAGATACTCTGCCTGGGACGTCCGGCGGCGCAAGAGGTTTTTTCCACGGGTGACTGCCGGCAGAGTTTTGAAATTTGGCGGGCGGGACGGCCGCTGTGGATCGAGCGCGGCCATTACCGGGGCGGCGGTCCCGCACTCGCGGCGAAATGGGGTATGGCGGCTTGCCCGGTTACGGCGAGCCTGGTATGCGTAACGCGCCGCCCTGAGTTGATTCCCTCGTTGCGGGAGTTGGCGCGCGCGCATGATGAAGAGTCATGCAGTGTGACGCAGCTTGATGAGGTGATCGTGGCGCGATATCTTGGCGCTCATGCCGAGGCGGCAAAAGATTATTTTGTGAAGGTTTGGGAAATGCTGAGGCCCGCCGTGCTGGGCCGTGCGGTGTGCCGGCCGCGTATCTGGAATACTTGAATCCCATGGAACTGACGCCACGCGAAAAAGACAAGCTGCTGCTCTTCACCGCCGGGCTGGTCGCCGAGCGGCGCAAGGCGCGCGGTTTGAAATTAAACTATCCGGAGGCGGTGGCCTATATCTCGGCCGCGATTCTGGAGGGCGCGCGCGACGGCCGCAGCGTCGCCGAGTTGATGAGTCATGGTGCAACCTTGCTTACCCGCAGCGATGTCATGGAAGGGGTGGCCGAGATGATCCCCGATGTGCAGGTCGAGGCCACCTTTCCGGACGGCACCAAGCTGGTGACGGTACATAATCCAATCGTGTGAGAAGAATCATGATTCCCGGCGAGATCATCACTGAGATGGGCGAAATCGAACTGAACGCGGGGCGCAAGACGCTGCGCTTGAAGGTCGCCAACGGCGGCGACCGGCCGATACAGGTCGGTTCGCATTATCATTTTTACGAAACCAATAACGCCCTGCTGTTCGAGCGCGAAAGCGCGCGTGGTTTTCGCCTGAACATTCCCGCCGGTACGGCGGTGCGCTTCGAACCGGGTCAGACGCGCGAGGTGGAGCTGGTCGAGTACGCGGGGCTGCGGCGCGTTTATGGTTTTCAGGGCAGGATCATGGGTGCATTGGATGACTAAAATCGGCCGGCGCGCCTATGCGGAGATGTACGGGCCGACGGTCGGCGACCGCGTGCGTCTCGCCGATACCGAGTTGTGGATCGAGGTGGAGCGCGATCACACCGTCTACGGCGAGGAGGTCAAGTTCGGCGGCGGCAAGGTGATTCGCGACGGCATGGGGCAGAGCCAGCGCACCTCGCATGAGGTGGTGGACACGGTGATCACCAATGCCTTGATCCTCGATCACTGGGGCATCATCAAGGCAGACATCGGCATCAAGGACGGGCGCATCGCGGCCATCGGCAAGGCCGGCAACCCGGACGTGCAGCCCGGCGTCACGATCATCATCGGCGCCGGCACCGAGGTGATTGCGGGCGAAGGCATGATCGCGACACCCGGGGCGATTGACAGTCACATCCATTTTATTTGCCCGCAGCAAATCGAGGACGCCCTCATGTCGGGTGTGACCACCATGCTCGGTGGCGGCACCGGCCCGGCGGCGGGTACCAACGCCACCACCTGTACGCCGGGTCCGTGGTATATGCAGCGCATGCTGCAGGCCGCGGAGGAATTGCCGATGAATCTCGGCTTTCTCGGTAAGGGCAACGCCAGTCTGCCGGCCGCCTTGGAGGAGCAGATTGAGGCCGGCGCCATCGGTTTGAAGCTGCATGAAGACTGGGGCACGACCCCCGCCGCGATTGATAACTGTCTCAACGTCGCGGAGAAATACGACGTGCAGGTGGCGATCCACACCGATACCTTGAACGAATCCGGCTTTGTCGAGGACACCCTCGCCGCCTTCAAGGGCCGCACCATCCACACCTATCACACCGAAGGCGCCGGCGGCGGCCATGCGCCGGACATCATCAAGGCGTGCGGTGAAGCCAATGTGCTGCCGTCCTCCACCAATCCCACACGCCCCTACACCGTTAACACGGTGGATGAGCATCTCGACATGCTGATGGTGTGTCATCACCTGGATCCCAACATCCCCGAAGACGTCGCCTTTGCCGAGTCGCGCATCCGCCGCGAAACCATCGCGGCGGAAGACATCCTGCACGATCTCGGCGCCTTCAGCATGATCTCCTCCGACTCGCAGGCCATGGGCCGGGTCGGCGAGGTGATTACCCGCACCTGGCAGACGGCGCACAAGATGAAGCTGCAGCGCGGTGCGCTGCCCGAAGATAATGCACGCCACGACAATTTCCGCGCCAAGCGCTACATCGCAAAATACGCCATCAACCCGGCCATCACGCATGGCATCAGTCATGAAGTGGGCTCCATTGAGGTCGGCAAGCTCGCCGACATCGTGCTCTGGCGCCCAGCGTTTTTCGGCGCAAAACCCTCGCTCATCATCAAGGGCGGGATGATCGTCGCAGCGCCCATGGGCGATCCCAACGCCTCTATTCCGACGCCCCAGCCGGTGCACTACCGCCGCATGTTCGGGGCGCTGGGCGGCGCGCGCGCGGCGACCAGCGTGACCTTTGTCTCACAGGCCGCGCTTGTGAAAGGTGTGGGCAAGTCGTTGAGTTTGCACAAACGGCTGGTGGCGGTGCGCGACACGCGCACGGTGCGCAAGCGCGATCTTATTCACAATAATTATCAGCCGCGCATGGAGGTGGATCCGCAAACCTACGAAGTGCGCGCCGACGGCAACTTGCTTGTTTGCGAACCGGCATCAGTGCTGCCACTGGCCCAGCGTTATTTTTTGTTTTAGCGGACATGATTTCAGAAGAGCGGTACACGGTCGCAGGATTGCCGCAGGTCAGCGAACGGATAAAAACCGATGAGGTTTGCCAGGCTACATTGACGTTGCCCTTTGAGTTACGCCAGAAGAGTCGCCAGCGCGCGCGTCTGGATGATGGCCGGGAGATCGCTTTGCTGTTACCGCGCGGCACCGTGCTCCGGCAAGACGATGTGCTGCGCGCCGCGGATGGCTTGCTGATCCAGATTCATGCCGCGCCTGAAGAGGTTTCCACCGTGTTTACCAACAATACCCTGCTGCTGGCGCGCGCTGCCTACCACCTGGGGAATCGTCACCTGGCGTTACAGATTGGGCACACCTGGTTACGCTACCTGCACGATCATGTGCTGGATGAAATGCTGCGCGGGATGGGGCTCAACGTATTTAACGAACGGACGCCTTTTGATCCGGAAGGGGGCGCTTATGAGGAGACCCGTGCTCACCACGAACACGACTGACCAGGCCGGGTTAAAGCACCCTGCGTTACTGCGCCTCATGCAGCTTGCGAGCCCCGCGCTGCCGGTCGGGGCCTATGCCTATTCACAGGGATTGGAGTGGGCGGTGAATCAGGGCTGGGTGCATGACGAAGAGAGCGCCGCGGACTGGATACATGGTTTGTTAAATCACACCCTTTGCCGCCTGGACGTGCCGGTGCTGGCGCGCTTTTACAATGCCTGGCGGGAGCAAGATACGCTTGCCGTGGAATACTGGAGCACGTTTTTGCGCGCCAGCCGCGAGAGCGCCGAGCTGCAATGCGAAGATCAGCAACTGGGCATGGCCCTGGCGCGGCTGCTCAGCGAATTAGGGATTGCCGAGGCCAGGACATGGACAGCGCATCCCTGCGCGAGTTTTGCCAATCTGTTTGCGCTCGCGGCGGCGAGATGGGCAATTCCATTGTCTGAGACAGCCATCGGTTACCTGTGGGCGTGGGTGGAAAACCAGACCACGGCCGCCATGAAATTGATACCGTTGGGGCAAAGCGCCGGACAGCGCCTGCTCTTCCGTGCTATCGAGATCATCCCCGCAGCGGTGCAGCAGGGATTGCAGATCGCCGATGACGAAATCGGCGCGTTTGCGCCGGGACTGGCCCTGGCGAGCGCCCGCCACGAAACCCAATACACGCGCTTGTTTCGCTCATGAGCGCCATGCCCATACGCCCCCTAAAATCACCGTTACGGGTTGGGGTGGGCGGCCCGGTCGGATCGGGCAAGACCGCGCTGGTGGACGCCCTGTGCAAGCGGCTGCGGGAGCGTTATCAGATCGCGGTGGTCACCAACGACATCTATACTTACGAGGACGCCCAGTTTCTGATTCGCAGCGGCGCGCTGGCCGAAGATCGCATCATCGGCGTGGAGACCGGCGGCTGCCCGCACACCGCCATCCGCGAAGACGCCTCGATGAATCTCGCGGCGGTAGCGCAGTTGATCCAGCGCTTTCCCGATCTCGACATGGTGATGGTGGAGAGCGGCGGCGACAATCTCGCGGCCACCTTCAGTCCGGAGCTTTCCGACCTCACGCTCTATGTCATTGATGTCGCCGCGGGCGACAAGATCCCGCGCAAGGGCGGCCCCGGCATCACCAAGTCCGATTTATTAATCATCAACAAGATTGATCTTGCGCCTTATGTCGGAGCCTCGCTCGATGTCATGGAGCGCGACGCGCGCAAGATGCGCGGCGAGCGGCCTTTTGTATTTTCCAATCTCAAGACCGGCGCGGGTCTCAACGAGATTATCGCCTTTATTGTTCAGCGCGGCCTGTTGGGTTAGCGGCAGGGATACGCGATAAACAGGTGCATGCCACGGCGAGGATGCATTAATTTGGTGCGAATTTGGTGTGTAAAAAATCCCAAGGCAGGGATATTTTATGAATAAGTCATTGTTTTAAATTAATATTTATCAGGTGGCATGGAAGCTGCTAACACTAGAGGCACCACCCCTCTTACTTTGGAGATATTCAGCATGACCATGCATAGTTTTAATATAAAAAAGTGCTTACAGCCGTTAGGCGTGGCCTTCGCTGCAGCCTCGCTTCTGGTACTGTCCGGCACCGTGCACGCGGACGAGGCCGCACCCGCAGCCGAGCCCGCATCCCCGCATAAATTCACCGGCAATATCGGCGTGCACTCCAAGTACCTGCTGCGCGGTATCTACGAGGAGAATGAGAACACCGCAGTACAGGGCGGCATTGATTACAGCAATGCCAACGGCTTTTATGCCGGCTGGTGGGGCTCCAACCTGGGTTACAGCTACGATGCGAATACAGGCGTAGACACCGACGGCAGCGGCTTCGAGAACGACTTCTATGCCGGCTTCGCCGGTTCGTCTGGTGACATAAGCTACAAGCTCGGCCTGATCCAGTACGTCTATATTGACGTGGATGACTCCGATCTGACCGAAGCCTTGGCCAGTGTCGGCTATGGCCCGTTCAGCCTGCAGGCGCAATATCTGCTCAATGACGGCTGGTGGGGCAACAGCGGCGATATCTACTGGACCGCCAACTACAGCACCTCACTGCCCAGTGACTTCACGTTCGGCGCCTCGCTCGGCTGGTACACCTACAACGACGACGACAACTCAGAAATGTGCGCGGACTGTACCACTGAAGACTCGGCCTTCCGCCATCTGAACCTGACGCTGGGGCATCCGATAGGCAGCACCGGTGCGAACATGTACGTGCAGTATACCGTGGCCGGCGAGGATCGCTCGGGCAACGACGACTACGACAACAAGGTCATATTAGGCTTGACCTACGGCTTCGATCTGTAAGGGGCGCTGAGCCGGCGGGGCCTTGGGCCCCGCCGTGCTCTTTGGTCAACAACGCATTGCATTCAGGAGAACAATCATGAGATGTTTCAGTATCCGTCACATCGGTGTGGCGCTGGCAACGGTCATCACACTCGGCACGGCAAGCCTGGCGCAGGCCGCCGATACCATCAAGGTCGGCATCCTGCATTCGCTGTCCGGCACCATGGCGATCAGCGAGACCTCGCTCAAGGACGTCGCATTGATGACCATCGAAGAAATCAATGCAAAAGGCGGGCTGCTGGGTAAAAAACTGGAGGCGGTAGTAGTGGATCCCGCCTCCAACTGGCCGCTGTTTGCGGAAAAGGCGCGGCAGCTTATTTCCCAGGACAAGGTGGCGGTGGTGTTCGGCTGCTGGACCTCGGTGTCGCGCAAATCCGTGCTGCCGGTGTTTGAGGAGTTGAACGGCTTGCTCTTTTATCCGGTTCAGTATGAAGGCGAAGAACTGTCGCAAAACGTCTTCTACACCGGCGCGGCGCCGAATCAGCAGGCGATCCCGGCGGTGGAATACCTGATGAGCGAAGAGGGTGGAGCGGCCAAGCGCTTCTATCTGCTCGGTACCGACTACGTCTACCCGCGCACCACCAATAAAATCCTGCGCGCCTTCCTGAAATCCAAGGGCGTGGCGGAGAAGGATATCGAAGAGGTCTACACACCGTTCGGTCACAGCGACTATCAGACCATCGTCGGCAACATCAAGAAGTTCTCGGCCGGCGGCAAGACCGCAGTCATCTCCACCATCAACGGCGACTCCAATGTGCCGTTCTACAAGGAACTGGGTAACGCCGGCTTGAAGGCGACCGACGTGCCGGTCATCGCCTTCTCGGTGGGTGAAGAGGAACTGCGCGGCATAGACACCAAGCCCTTGGTGGGTCATCTCGCGGCATGGAATTATTTCATGTCGGTCAAGGCCCCGGAAAACGACGCCTTTGTGGCCAAGTGGAAGGCCTATGTGAAGAAAGCCAATCTGCCCGGTGGCGACAAGCGTGTCACCAATGATCCGATGGAGGCCACCTACGTCGGTATGCATATGTGGGCCAACGCGGTCAAAAAGGCGGGCAGCACCGATGTGGACGCAGTGCGCAAAGCGATGGCGGGACAAACCTTCAATGCACCCTCCGGCTTCGTGCTGAAGATGGACGAGACCAATCATCATCTGTGGAAGCCGGTGATGATCGGCGAGGTGCAGGAAAACGGCCAGTTCGACATCGTGTGGCAGACCGATAAGCCGATTCGCGCTCAACCGTGGAGCCCTTATATTCCCGGTAACGAAAAGAAATCCGACAAGTAAATAATTATTAAAGCGCAACAAGGCCGGGAAGAAGCTAAGTCCCGGCCTTGCTTATTTTATGATCGGAACATTCAATGCTGTCAGTAAAATTCGCTGAACATCGGTGGTGTCTTGCGGGCATACTGCTCGTCTTGTTGACAGGCAAGGTGTGGGCGTTGGATGCCGCGAGTCTGAACACGCTCGCCACCGGTGAAGCTAACAAAAAGATTGCGCTGGTTGAGCAGTTGGTTAATGCCGGCGATGCCGCCGCGTTGCCGGTACTGGAAGCGCTGTCAGCCGGAACCCTTTACACCACGGAGGGTGAGGCCATCGTCATCGTAACGCCCGCTGCCGTGCTTGATGCGCTCACCGGCAAGCCGGCCTCGGTTGCGCCCCTGGAAAAGATTTCCATCAACAATCGTCTGCGTCAGCACCTCAATACCGCCATTGCGGCCCTTCGGCTTGTCGCGCCCGAGCGGGCGCTGCGCCTGGCGGCCGCGATGGAGTTGCAAAAGAATGCCGGTGATGCGCTGTTACCGCTCATCGAGCGCCGTTTGCAGCAGGAAGAGGATGCGGAAATCAAGTCGCTCTTGCTGAACGTGCAGGCCGGTCTTCGATTGCGCGCCCCAGAGCGCGAACTTCGACTAAAGGCGATCCAGGACGTGGCTCAAAATCCCAGCAACCACGTCAAATCGCTGCTCGTGGCGCGGCTCGAAAACGGCGCGGGCGGCAACCCTGTCGAGCCCGACGCGGAGGTGCGCCGCGCGATTCAATCGGCGCTGGCGAGCATGGATGCGAAATTGAAAAAAGTCGAATATCTCGGCCACCTGTTCAGTGGGTTGAGCCTGGGCAGCATCCTGTTGCTCGCCGCATTGGGTCTGGCGATTACCTTTGGCTTGATGGGTATCAT
This sequence comes from uncultured Gammaproteobacteria bacterium, assembly GCA_947085325.1. Taxonomy (GTDB): domain Bacteria; phylum Pseudomonadota; class Gammaproteobacteria; order SURF-13; family SURF-13; genus JAQBXX01. The sequence continues at coordinate 210,561 of CAMTVY010000010.1, forward strand.
CAACATGGCCCACGGCGAGCTGCTGATGATCGGGGCCTACGCGACCTACGTCGTGCAAATCTTGTTTAAACAATATTGGCCAACTGCCTTTGAAAGCTATCTGCTGGCCGCTGTGCCGGTATCGTTTGTTGTCGCCGGGCTGGTGGGTATGGCCATGGAGCGCAGTGTCATCAGGTATCTGTATGGCCGGCCACTGGAAACGCTGCTCGCCACCTGGGGCATCAGTCTGCTGCTGATCCAAACGGTACGGCTTGGCTTCGGGGCGCAGAATGTCGCGGTGGATAATCCTGCGTGGATGTCGGGCGCATGGTCGCCCATGGCGGGTCTGGTGCTACCCTATAACCGCATTGCCATCATCGTCTTTGCCCTGCTGGTGGTGACGCTCATGTGGTTCTTGCTTACACGCACCCGTTTGGGCCTGTATCTGCGGGCTGTGACGCAGAACCGCAGCATGGCCTCATGCATGGGCATCCCCGCGCCTAAGGTGGATATTCTGACCTTCGGCCTCGGCTCCGGCATTGCCGGGCTGGGCGGCTGCGCACTGTCGCAGGTCGGCAATGTCGGCCCTGAATTGGGGCAGGGCTATATCGTGGACTCTTTCATGGTGGTGGTGCTGGGGGGTGTGGGGCAGCTTGCCGGTACCGTGGTGGCGGCATTGGGGTTGGGCGAGATCAATAAACTGCTGGAGCCTTATGCCGGCGCCGTGCTGGGCAAGATCATCATCCTGGTGATGATCATCATCTTTATTCAAAAGCGCCCGCAAGGACTGTTTGCGCTCAAGGGCAGGAGCGCCGAGAGCTGAGCCTATGCAGCGGATAACTGAATTGTATGGAGCGCGGGGCTGGTGGATACTGGCAGGGGCGGCTCTCGTGATGGTAGTGGTCATTCCCGCGCTTAATCTGGCATTGCCGCCTGCACACCTGCTCCATGTGCCGGATCATGTCGTGACGCTGGCGGGCAAGATCATGTGTTACGCCATCGTGGCGCTCGCCCTGGATCTTGTCTGGGGTTACACCGGCATTCTGAGTCTCGGCCATGGCCTGTTTTTCGCCCTGGGGGGCTATGCGATGGGGATGTATTTAATGCGTTCCATCGGGCGCGAAGGGGTGTATGGCAGCGACCTGCCGGATTTCATGGTGTTTCTGGACTGGAAGGAACTGCCCTGGTACTGGTATGGCTCTGACCAGTTGTGGTTTGCCTTGCTGCTGGTGGTGCTGGTGCCGGGGCTGCTGGCCTTCATCTTCGGTTACTTTGCCTTCCGCTCGCGGGTCAAGGGTGTCTACTTCGCGATTATCACGCAGGCGCTCACCTTCGCCAGCATGCTGCTGTTCTTCAGGAACGACACGGGCTTTGGCGGCAATAACGGCTTCACTGACTTCAAGCGCATCGCCGGCTATTCGCTGGCCGAGCCCTCGACCAAGCTGGCCTTGTTTGTCATCACCGCAGTAACGCTGCTTGCCGTGTTACTGCTGTGCCGTTTTCTGGTGTGCTCCAAGCTCGGGCGGGTACTGACCGCCATACGCGATGCAGAGAGCCGGCTGATGTTCTCGGGCTACGATACCTTGCGCTACAAATTATTTGTGTGGACCGTGTCGGCCGTGCTGTGTGGCATTGCCGGCGCCTTGTACGTACCGCAAGTAGGCATTATCAACCCGAGCGAGATGTCACCTGCCAACTCGATAGAAATCGCGGTATGGGTGGCCTTGGGCGGGCGTGGCAGCCTTACGGGCGCGATTCTGGGCGCGGGTCTGGTCAATGGCGCCAAGAGCTGGCTGACGGTGTCGTTTCCCGATATCTGGCTCTATTTTCTCGGGCTGTTGTTTATCCTTACCACCCTGTTCATGCCCAAGGGCGTGATAGGCCTGCTGAGCCGGTTACGCAGGCGCAGAGCATGAGCACGGCGACGTCAGCTGCGCCGGAGCGGCATGCCACCGTGCTCTACCTCAACGGCGTCAGCGTCAGCTTTGACGGATTCAAGGCGCTGAACAATCTCTCGTTGCTGATTGAAGAGGGCGAGCTGCGCTGTGTCATTGGCCCGAATGGCGCCGGCAAGACCACCATGATGGATGTCATTACCGGCAAGACCCGGCCGGATCAGGGCGAGGTATTTTTCAATGGGGTTGTCGATCTTACCCGCCTGACGGAGCCTGAGATCGCCCACGCCGGCATCGGCCGCAAATTCCAGCGCCCCAGCGTGTTTGAACAGCACACGGTGTTCGAGAACCTGGAGTTGGCGCTGAAGACGGACAAGTCCGTCTGGCATAGCCTGACTGCCAGCCTCGACAGTGAGCAACGTGACCGTATCGCTGCCATCCTCGGTTTGATCTGCCTCGCCGAGCAGGCGCACAAGCCCGCCGGTCTGCTGTCGCACGGGCAGAAGCAGTGGCTGGAGATAGGCATGCTGCTGATGCAGGAGCCGCGACTGTTGCTGGTGGATGAACCGGTGGCAGGGATGACCGAGGAGGAAACGGAGCGCACGGGAGAGCTGCTGCAAGGCCTCGCCGGTAAGCACTCCATTGTTGTGGTTGAGCATGACATGAATTTTGTCAGCCGGATCGCGCGCAAGGTAACGGTGCTGCATGAGGGCAGCGTGCTGGCCGAAGGCAGCATGGAGGCGGTACAGAACAATGAACGCGTGATAGAGGTGTACCTGGGGCGCTGAGCATGCTGGAGATTGACGGGCTTAATCATTATTACGGCAGCAGTCATACGCTGCGCGACATCAGCTTCCCGGTCGCGCGTGGCGCCTGTACTGCGCTGTTGGGGCGTAACGGTGTGGGTAAAAGTACGTTGCTCAAGTGCCTCATGGGTGTGCTGCCAGTCGCGTCAGGCACGATCAAGTTTGCCGGTGAGGATATCACCAGGACGCCTGCATACAGCCGGGCACAGAGGGGTATGTCTTATGTGCCACAGGGGCGAGAGATATTCACGCGCCTGACGGTGCAGGAAAACCTGTTGACCGGGCTGGCTGTCCGGCCTGATGCACAGGCCACTTTGCCAGATGACATCATGGCGTTGTTTCCCGTACTGCAGGAGATGCTGCACCGGCGTGGCGGCGATTTATCCGGCGGGCAGCAGCAGCAGCTCGCCATCGCGCGCGCACTCATGATGCGGCCGAAACTGCTCATGCTGGACGAGCCGACAGAGGGCATCCAGCCCTCCATCATCAAGGATATCGAGCGCGTCATCCGGCTGCTGGTGCAGCGCGGCGACATGGCCATCCTGCTGGTGGAGCAGTATTATGACTTTGCCAGGGCGCTGGCGGATGAGTACGTCATCATGTCCCGAGGCGCGGTGGTGAGCCGGGGGCGCGGGTGCGATATGGATGCAGACAACATACATCATTTTCTAGTGCTTTAGCACAGGCACTGTCTTGGTGCATGCGCTCGGCTATCAGGCCTGAATTTAGTGCACAGAACGCTTTCCGGCTCTTAAAAAATTAAACAACATATTGTTTTTAAATTATTATTTTTGATGGCACAGAAACTGCTAACGGTAACATAACGGAGCTTCTGGGCGTGTGCGCCGGGGTTACCGTTTACATACGTATATTTAAGGAATGAGCCGCAGCACAACCACAGGAACAGCTCACTTTTAGGAGATGATATGAAACTAGTAACCGCAATCATCAAGCCCTTCAAGCTCGACGACGTGCGCGAGGCCCTGTCTGAGATTGGCGTGCAGGGGGTCACCGTCACCGAGGTGAAGGGTTTCGGGAGGCAAAAGGGGCACACCGAGCTGTACCGGGGTGCGGAATATGTGGTGGATTTTCTGCCCAAGGTGAAGATCGAAACCGCCGTGGATGACGCCATGCTGGAACGCGTGATCGAGGCCATCGAGAAATCGGCCAACACCGGCAAGATCGGCGACGGGAAAATCTTCGTCTATAACCTGGAACAGGTCATCCGCATCCGCACCGGTGAGACCGGTCCGGAAGCGCTTTAAGCGAGGGGGAAGATCACATGATGTATAAATTCAAAAGTATGGTGAGCGCATGCGCGATAACGCTTCTGCTCGCGGCGCCGAGCTGGGTGATGGCTGAGGAAGTGCCTGCCGCAGACCCGGTAGCAACAGAGGTGGCGGCTGAGCCCGCACCGGCAGCCGCCGCTCCTGCGGCTGCCGCACCGGTACTGAACTCGGGCGACACGGCATGGATGCTGACCTCGACCGCGTTGGTGCTGCTCATGACCATCCCCGGTCTCGCCTTGTTCTACGCCGGCATGGTGCGCTCCAAGAACGTGCTCTCGGTGCTCATGCAGTGCTTTGCCGTTACCTCGCTGGTTACGGTGCTGTGGGCGCTGTACGCATACAGCCTCGTGTTTGACGTCAGCGGCATGGAGAAGGGGGTGGTTAATTTCAATTCCTTCTTCGGCGGCCTGAGCAAGGCGTTCTTGAGCGGCGTCACGGTGGAATCCATCTGGGTCTCCATTCCTGAAACGGTGTTCATGACCTTCCAGATGACGTTCGCCATCATCACCCCCGCGCTCATCGTGGGCGCGTTCGCCGAGCGCATGAAATTCTCCGCCATGCTGTGGTTCACGGGCCTGTGGCTCACCTTCGTGTATGCGCCCGTCGCGCATATGGTGTGGAGCGGCGACGGTGGCCTGATGTGGGACTGGGGCGTGCTCGATTTCGCGGGCGGCACCGTGGTGCACATCAACGCCGGTATCGCGGGCCTGGTAGCGGCATTGGTGCTCGGCAAGCGCGCCGGTTACGGCAAGGTGGCCATGCCGCCGCATAACCTCACTCTTACCGTGGTCGGCGCTTCCATGCTCTGGGTCGGCTGGTTCGGCTTCAACGCAGGCAGCGCGGTGGCCGCAAACGGCACTGCGGGCATGGCTATGGCGGTGACGCAAATCGCCACCGCCGCTGCGGCGATGGGCTGGATGTTTGCCGAGTGGATGGTGCGCGGCAAACCCACGGTGCTCGGTATAGTCACCGGCGCGGTGGCCGGTCTCGTGGCCATCACCCCGGCCTCCGGCTACGTGGGGCCCATGGGCGCGATTGTGATCGGCGCCGCCGCAGGCGTGGTCTGTTACTGGGCGGCGACCAGCTTGAAACGCATGCTCGGTTACGACGATGCGCTCGACGTGTTCGGCGTGCATGCGGTGGGCGGTATCATCGGCGCGCTGCTCACCGGCGTATTCGCCGCCGCGAGTTTGGGCGGCGTGAAGGGCGATGGCTTCAGCATCGTGAGTCAGGTCATCACCCAGGCTCAGGGCGTGCTGGTCACTATCGTCTGGTGCGGTGTGGTGACGTACGTCATCCTCAAGGTGCTGGATGCGGTGATGGGCCTGCGCGTCAGCGAGGAGCAGGAGACGGAAGGCCTGGATCTCTCGCAACACGAGGAGCGCGGTTACAACCTGTAATACGCTTTGATGCCGTGCATGTGAAAACGGGGGCTTTAAGCCCCCGTTTTTTTGCCTTCAGAAAAGATCTGGAGGATTACAGCAACGGCACGATCAACAACGCCACGATGTTGATGATCTTGATCATCGGGTTGATGGCGGGGCCGGCGGTGTCCTTGTAGGGGTCGCCTACAGTGTCACCGGTGACCGCCGCCTTGTGCGCGTCGGAGCCCTTGCCGCCGAAGTGGCCTTCCTCGATGTGCTTCTTGGCATTGTCCCACGCACCACCGCCGGTGGTCATGGAGATGGCCACGAACAGACCGGTGACGATGGCGCCGATCAGCACGCCGCCCAACGCCTGCGGGCCGAGTGTCAGCCCCACGACAACCGGTACCAGCACCGGCAGCAGCGAGGGTACGATCATCTCCTTGATGGCGGACTTGGTGAGCAGATCCACCGCGCGCGAGTAGTCCGGCTTGGCGGTGCCCGCCATGATGCCGGGGATCTCGCGGAACTGACGCCGCACCTCGACCACCACCGATGCGGCCGCACGCCCTACGGCCTGCATCGCCAGTGCACCGAACAAATAGGGCACCAGGCCGCCAATCAGCAGGCCGATGATGACCATGTGGTTGGAGAGGTCAAAGGTGAGCATGCCGCCCGAGTGCTTGCTCAGTTCGTGTGTGAAGTCGGCGAACAGCACCAGCGCCGCCAGGCCCGCTGAACCGATAGCGTAACCCTTGGTCACGGCCTTGGTGGTGTTGCCCACGGCGTCGAGCGGGTCGGTGATGTTGCGCACCTCCTCCGGCAGTCCCGCCATCTGCGCGATACCGCCCGCGTTATCGGTGATCGGGCCGTAGGCGTCGAGCGCCACGATGATGCCCGCCATCGACAGCATGGAGGTGACCGCCACGGCGATGCCGTACAGCTCGGCGAATTGATAGGCGCCCCATATCCCTAAGCAGATCGAGAGCACCGGCAGTGCGGTGGATTTCATGGAGATCGCCAGGCCGGCGATGATGTTGGTCGCGTGCCCGGTGGTGGAGGCCTCGGCCACGTATTTCACCGGGCCATATTCGGTCGCGGTGTAGTACTCGGTGATCACGACCAGTGCCGCAGTCACCAGCAGCCCGATGAGGGCGGCGCCGTAGAGGTTGAGTACGCTGTAGCTGCCGTTACCGGCCATCAGCCAGTCGGTGACAAAGTAAAAGGCGATGGCGGACAGCACTGCCGCGACGATCAGGCCACGATAGAGCGCGTTCATGATCTTGCCGCCTTCACGTGCGCTCACGAAGAAGGTGCCGACGATGGAGGCGATGATGGAAACCGCGCCCATCACCAGGGGATACAGTACGGCATTGGAGCCTGCCTCACCGGTGAACAGCAGACCGCCCAGCAGCATGGTGGCGATGATGGTCACGGCATAGGTTTCGAACAGGTCGGCGGCCATGCCGGCGCAGTCACCCACGTTGTCGCCCACGTTGTCGGCGATCACGGCCGGGTTGCGGGGGTCATCCTCGGGGATGCCGGCCTCGACCTTGCCCACGAGGTCGGCGCCCACGTCCGCGCCCTTGGTAAAGATGCCGCCGCCGAGACGGGCGAAGATCGAGATCAGCGAACCGCCAAAGGCGAGGCCCACCAGCGGTGCGAGGCTGACCGTTTCCCCTGCGGGCGTCATCGACTGCAGAACGGCGTAATAACCCGCCACGCCGAGCAGGCCGAAGCCGACCACGAACATGCCGGTGATGGCGCCGCCGCGGAAGGCGACCTGTAATGCGGCATTGAGACCGCTGCGTGCCGCCTCGGCCGTGCGCACGTTGGCGCGCACCGAGATAATCATGCCGGCATAACCTGCGAGGCCGGACAGGATGGCGCCGATGGCAAAGCCGATGGCGGTCTGCCATCCCAGTAGCGGTATAAAGCCTATAACGAGGAATAATATTGCCCCGACGAGGGCGATGGTGCTGTACTGACGGTTGAGGTAGGCCATGGCGCCTTCCTGGATGGCGGCGGCGATCTCGCGCATGCGGTCGTTGCCGTCGGACTTTGCGAGTATCCATTGCATCGACCACACACCGTAAGCGATGGCGGCGAATGCGCACACAATACTGATAACGAGTGCTGCTGACATTAGACTTTCTCCCTAAAGGTTTGGATAGCTGTCAACAAAAGTTACCGATCCGTCGGACGAAATGAAGCTCCTGGTATATAAAGCCGTAAAACTCCCTGTGCTGCCTGCTTTTTAGAAGCAGGGTTACTTTTTAATCTTAAAGGTGGTTTTCAGCCGCTTCGGTACGGCCGCATTCTTGAGGCGCACATACTGCGGCAAGCCGTTTTTGTACGGTGGGTAGTCTTCGCCGGCAATCAGCGGCTCCAGATAGGCACGGCATTTGTCGGTGATGCCGAAACCGTCCGGGCTGATGAAGTTCTTGGGCATCATCTTTTCCACATTCGCCACCTGGGATAGCTGTGCCATGCCGACTTTCCATTTGTAGGGTGTGCTGGAGACGCGCTCCACGGTGGGCATGACCGCGTTGTGGCCTTTGAGGGCGAACTCCACCGCCGCCTTGCCCATGGCGTAGGCCTGGGCGACATCGGTCCTGGAGGCGATGTGGCGGGCAGCGCGCTGGAGATAGTCTGCCACCGCCCAGTGATACTTGAGGCCCAGACCTTCTTTAATAATGTTGGCCACGACCGGTGCCACCCCCCCGAGTTGGGCATGGCCAAAGGCGTCACGCAGGCCTTGATCGGAGAGGAAGTTGCCATCCGCTCCCTTCACGCCCTCGGAGACTACGACCGAGCAGTAGCCGAACTTCTTGACCAGTCTGTCTACCCTGGCGAGGAACTTGGTTTGGTCGAAGGGCACTTCCGGGAACAGGATGACGATAGGAATATCGCAGTCCTTGCTTGAGGCCAGGCCACCCGCCGCCGCGATCCAGCCCGCGTGACGGCCCATGACCTCGATCACGAACACCTTGGTTGAGGTCTTGCACATCGAGGCCACGTCGAAGCTCGCCTCGCGGGTGGAGATGGCGATGTACTTGGCCACCGAGCCAAAGCCCGGGCAGGTGTCGGTGATGGGCAGGTCGTTATCCACGGTCTTGGGCACGTGGATGGCCTGTAGCGGATAGCCCAGTTTTTCCGAGAGCTGTGAGACCTTGAGGCAGGTGTCGGCGGAGTCGCCGCCACCGTTATAGAAGAAGTAACCGATGTTGTGGGCCTTGAACACTTCGATCAGGCGCTCGTACTCGGCACGGCTTTGCTCCAGGCCCTTGAGCTTGAAGCGGCACGAGCCGAAGGCCCCGGCGGGGGTATGGCGCAGCGCCGCGATGGCCTTGGCGGATTCCTTGCTGGTGTCGATCAGGTCTTCGGTGAGCGCGCCGATGATGCCGTTGCGGCCCGCGTAGACCTTGCCGATCTTGTCCTTGTGCTTGCGCGCGGTTTCGAGCACTCCGCAGGCGGAGGCGTTGATCACCGCAGTGACTCCGCCCGATTGGGCGTAAAAGGCATTCTTCTTTGGCATGCTCCCTCACGTATGCTTTTTGAGTAAACCGCGCCAGAGTGTAACGCATCATGCATCTTGGGCAAAGAGGTGCTGTTAAAAACATGAGGACACATTTGTGTGTGATGCGGGAGTGTTCAAGTCCCTCATTTGGCGTCTGACATGCTGCGATACGGACACCAACTTTTTCTTCTGATACGTTGACTTAGATGCAGGCTGAGGGTAGCTTAACGCATGCCGAAACTCATCGTCACTAATAGGGTGGCGGATAAGTATGGTGGAAAAGATCAATAACGACACCACAACAAGAGCGAGGAAGGCCATGAGAATAGTCCTGTTAGGAGCGCCCGGCTCAGGTAAAGGGACGCAAGCCAAGCTGCTGGTGCAGAAATATAAAATCCCCCAAATCTCGACCGGCGACCTGTTGCGGGCTGCAGTTGCAGCGGGCACACCGCTGGGCAAGCAGGCGCGTGCTGCGATGGATGCCGGGCAGTTGGTCTCGGACGATATCGTGCTCGGCATGATTGCCGAACGGCTGAACAGCATGGACGCCCGCAATGGTTTCATTCTGGACGGCTTCCCGCGCAATATTCCCCAGGCCGAGGCGCTGGATGCCATGCTCGCGCGACTGGAGCATCCCCTGCAGGTTGCGTTACTTATCGAGGTGGACTTCGACATCCTCATGCAGCGGCTGACGGGTCGGCGCACCTGTGAGCTGTGCAGTGAGACCTACAATGTCTATACCTCACCGCCAAGACTCGACGACAAGTGCGACAAGTGCGGTGGAAATCTGCGGCATCGTGCGGACGATAACGAAGAAACTATCGGCAGCCGACTGCGTGTTTATGATGCTCAGACCGCACCACTGATTGCCTACTATCGCAATCAGGGCAAGCTGCGCACGGTGCAGGGCGTGGGTGAGATCAACGATATCTACACTGCCATGCGCAAGATTATTGATGGCGCGGAGACAGAAGCAAAGAGCAGCACGGTGAAGCAGGGCATGATAGAAGTACCGGCAAGCGAAAATAAACTCTTGCCTAAACAGGTTGATGCGAGCAGAATGCCGGCATCAAGAAAGGCGCAAGCGATTTCGTCGGGTGCAAAAGTATCTGTGAAGCTCGCGCAGAAGAAGGCGGGCGGGAAGGTGGCACCGAAGAAGGCGACGGCGAAGAAAGGGGCGGCAGCAGCGAAGAAAGCAGGTGTGAAGCAGCCCGGTGTACGGAAAGTAGTAAAGAAAAAGCCGTCCAGGACGATAACACCGAAAACGGTAGCGAGAAAGAAGGCAGCTCCAAAGAAGGTAGTACCGAAGAAGGCAGTACCCAAGAGAGCAACTGCAATCAAGGCAACACCAAAAAAGGAGATATCAATGAAGAAAGCAACCAAGAAGCCTGCTGCAAAGAAAGCAACCAAGAAGCCTGCTGCAAAGAAGGTAGCCAAGAAGAAGGTCGTAAAGAAGAAGCCAGCTGCAAAGAAGACTGCGGTAAAGAAGAAGCCAGCTGCAAAGAAGAAGCCGGCCGCGAAGAAGAAGGCTGCCGCGAAGAAGTAATAGCATCAGCTGTCCTGCATGTCAGGGGGTGGCTGATCCCACCCCCTTGCTTTTGGTCGTATCTCCCCCCACAGTAGGTATTATCCCATTCTCCGTTGAGAATCGCGTGGACGTGCGTTCTGCGCGCCAAGACCATTACTGATCATGAAATTCACTGACGAAGCCTATATCCATGTAGAGGGCGGTGCCGGCGGCGGTGGCTGTGTGAGCTTCCGGCGTGAGAAATTCATCCCCTTCGGCGGGCCCAACGGCGGAGACGGGGGGGATGGTGGCAGTATCTATCTGGTCGCTGCGCCGGAAATCAACACCTTGGTCGATTTCCGCTACAAACGTGTCTTCCACGCCGAGCGCGGCCAGAAGGGGATGGGCAGTGATTGTACCGGCAGGAGTGGAGCCGACCTGCTGATCAAGGTGCCGCCCGGCACCCTGGTGATGGATGCGGACACCGAAGAGGAAATCGGTGATCTGACGGAGCCCGGCACGAGGCTGTGCGTGGCGCGCGGCGGCTTTCATGGCTTGGGTAATGCCCGCTTCAAGAGCAGCACCAACCGGGCACCACGGCAGTTCACGCCGGGCACGCCGGGAGAGGTGCGGAAGCTGCGCCTGGAGCTTAAGCTGTTGGCGGACGTCGGCCTGTTGGGGCTGCCGAACGCGGGCAAATCCACATTGATCCGTGCGGTGTCCGCCGCCCGGCCCAAGGTGGCCGGCTATCCGTTTACTACACTGCACCCGAACCTGGGGGTGGTGAGTGTCGAGGCGCACCGGAGTTTTGTGATCGCTGACATACCCGGCGTGATCGAGGGTGCGGCCGAAGGCGCCGGGCTGGGTTTGCAGTTCCTGCGCCACCTGTCGCGCACGCACCTGTTGCTGCACGTGGTGGATACGGCCCCGTTGACGGACACGGATGACCCGGTTCAGGCCGTGCGCACAGTGGAGGCCGAACTCAATAAATTCAGCCCCGAATTGGCCGCGCGCGAGCGCTGGCTGGTGTTGAACAAGATCGACATGCTGCCGGAGGATGAGCGTGCTGAGCGTGTGCGCGCAGTCGTCAAACGACTCGGGTGGCAGGGGCCAGTGTACCCGATTTCCGCCATTAACGGCGGTGGTTGCCGCGAACTGACACAGGCGGTGATGGTGTATCTGGAAAAGCAGGTACAAGATACAAGGGAAAAGATACAAGAATAAAATCACAGCTCTGCCTTGCTCTTTACTTGTATCTGGTATCTTTTCCCTTGTATCTTGTACCTTATGTTAAAGAGACAACAACTTGGTCGATCACGCCGCTGGGTGGTCAAGATAGGCAGTGCGCTGCTGACCAACGAGGGGCGCGGTCTCGACGTATCCGGCATCGGCGTCTGGGTGGAGCAGATGGCTGCACTCCGGCGTGCAGGCATCGAACTGGTGCTGGTGTCCTCAGGCGCAGTGGCCGAAGGGGTGAAGCGGCTGGGTTGGCGCCAGCGCCCGAGCGCACTATACGAGCTGCAAGCCGCCGCTGCTGTGGGACAAATGGGTCTGGTGCAGGCCTACGAGTCCTGTTTTCAGCGCCACGGCATGCACACGGCGCAGATTCTGCTTACCCATGACGACCTCTCCCACCGCAAGCGCTACCTTAATGCGCGCAGCACACTGCGAACCTTGCTCAAGCTCGGTGTGGTGCCGGTGGTGAATGAAAACGATACGGTGGCGACAGAGGAAATCCGCTTCGGTGACAACGATACCCTGGCGGCATTGGTAGCCAATCTGGTTGAGGCGGAGTTGCTGGTGATTCTCACTGATCAGCCCGGCATGTTTGAGGCCGACCCGCGTGCTCAACCCGACGCCAAGCTCATCCGCGAGGCCCGGGCGGGAGACGCCAGTCTGGAAGCCATGGCGGGCGGCAGTTCAGGTGCGCTGGGGCGCGGCGGCATGCTGACCAAGGTGCGGGCGGCGGCGCAGGCGGCACGCTCCGGGGCCTCTACCCTGATAGTCTCCGGGCGTGAGGCAGACGTGCTGCTGCGTATCGTCCAGGGTGAAGAAAGCGGTACGCTGCTGTATTCCAGCGAAGGCCCGCTGGCGGCGCGCAAGCAGTGGCTGGCCGGGCAGTTACAGCTGCGTGGGCGTCTCACCCTGGACGCAGGTGCGGCCAGGGTGCTGTGCGAGGCCGGCAAGAGTCTGCTGTCAGTGGGTGTGGTCGCTGTAGAGGGCATGTTTGCCCGCGGTGAGGCGGTGGCCTGTCTGGCGCCCGATGGCAAGGAGATCGCCCGCGGGCTGGTGAACTACAACGCCGATGAAGTGCGTAAAATAATGCGTCACCCCAGCGACAAGATCGTGGAGTTGCTGGGTTATGTGGATGAGCCCGAGCTTATCCATCGCGATAATCTGGTGCTGATTTAGAATCAGTTGCTAGTGGCGAGTAGCGAGCAACTCATAGCCCTGCTTAATGGTAGTTCCTAGCTACTAGCCACTCGCTACTCGTGAGTAGACCGGTTCAAGCCGAAGGCGGATCCGACAAAATAACTCCCTACGCCAGCACTGCCGGGAGCTGTTTGATCCAGGTGTTCTTTTCCGCTGTGGCCGAGCCGGTGAGCGCCATGCCGCGCAGGGCGTGATCGGCGTTATAGAACAGTGCCCGCACGCCGTCGGCGCGCTCTTCCACCTCCCACTGCCCCTGTTCGGCAGGGGGCGGCGACACTACCACCGGATGCGCCGGGGTCTTCACCAGTACCGGCATGGCGGGGTAACTCACCGCCGTGGGCACGCCAGCAAGCGTCTTGGCGAGTGCGCGCGCACAGGTCATGAGCGGCATCACGAACGGCAATACCAGCCCTGCCACTTCCGCACAATCACCGAGCGCATAGATATCGGGTTGGCTGGCGAGCAGATGGCGGTTTACCACAATACCGCGTTTTACCTCCAGCCCGGTCTCACGGGCCAGATCGGTACGTGCGCGCAGGCCGACGGCGGAGAGTACGATATCGGTTTCGAGCACGGCGCCGTCGGCCAATGTGAGGCGGTATCCGGCGCCATGTTTGTCCACGGCCTGCACCGTGTTGCCGAGGTGCCAGGCCACGCCAAGCCGGGTGAGCGCCTTTTCCAGCGCGCGTCCGGCCTGCTCCGGTATCAGGCGATCCAGCGGCGTCTTGCCGGAGCCGATGACCTCGACCTGGAAGCCCGCTGCCTGCAGGTCATTGGCAAACTCGCAGCCGATCAGTCCGGCGCCGATGATGGCAACCCGCTTTTTGCCTGCCAGCGCATGTCGGAAGCGGGTGTAGTCGGCGAGATCATTGACGGCATAGACGTCCGCTGTGCCGTCACCCGTGAGCGGGGGGCGCAGCGGGTCGGCGCCCAAGGCCAGCACCAGTGTGTCATAGGCTAAGGTTTCATCGCGCGCCTTGAGGGTGTGTGCGGCCGGGTCAATGGCGGTTACGCGGGTTTCGATCCAGAGCCTGGCCTTGAGGTCGGCTGCCATCCTGGTGCTGTCTGCGGTGGCCAGTTGTTCGGGCTGTGTGCCCTTGCTGAGCGCATTGGAGAGCATCGGCTTGGAATAGAAGCGCCCGTCATCGGCGGTAATGATGTGCAGAGGGATATCAGTATCCAGTTTGCGCAGCTCGCGCGCCAGGGTATAACCGGCCAGGCCGGTACCAATGATAATGACAGGCCTCATGGCGCAGGTGCCCGCGCGTCCAGCTGCTCGCGCAGGAACTGCGGCAGGGCGAAGGCCGCCCGGTGGATGGACGGGTTGTAGTAGCGCGTGCGGAGGGGCTGCTCGCGCGGGCTGTCGAGCGAGCAGCCCTTGCCTGCCAACGTCGCGCTCCACCAGCCGGAGGGATAGGTACACTGCGGAAAGGGCAGGGTGCGCACGTCGCTGAAGCCCGCTGCGCGGAGTGCGCCGTGCATGGAACAGATCAGGTCGGCATGAAACAGCGGCGACTCGCTTTGCGCCGCCAGGATGCCGCCGGGGCGCAGCGCACGCCAGCAGTCTTTATAAAAGGCCTCGGAAAACAAGCCTGCTGCCGGGCCAATGGGGTCCGTACCGTCGACGATAATCACATCAAACTTCCCGGCCTCGGCGTCGGCTGCCCACGCGATGCCATCGGTGAACAGGAGCCGTGCACGCGCATCGTGGTTGGAGGCAGTAAGCTCGGGGAAGTATTGCTCGGCGACGCGTGTTACGCGTTCGTCGAGTTCGACTTGGACGACTTCGGCCACCGGGTGCTTCAGTACTTCGTGCAGCGTGCCGCAGTCGCCGCCGCCGATGATGAGTACAGCCTTGGGTTCGGCGTGAGAAAACAGCGCCGGGTGCGACATCATCTCGTGGTAGATAAAGTTGTCCCGGTCAGTTACCATCACCAGGCCATCGAGGGTCATCAGCCGGCCAAAACCCTCGGTTTCGTAAATCTCGATGCGTTGATAGGGAGATTGCTCATCATGCAGTTTGCGTGCGGTCTTGAGCGAGATGGCCGATCCTTGTCCCGCCCATACTTCTGTGTACCAGAGACCGTCCATCGTCATAATGCGAAGTCCTTTTGTGGATAGTGGGGGACACCAGAGATAATAGCAAAATGACCACGCACACGGAAAATTTTTTGGGCAAGGAAACAGCCTGGCCTGTTGCCCAGGCACGCGAGTTTTACAACATCGCCTATTGGGGCAGCGGCTATTTTGATATCAATGATGAAGGTCATGTGGTGGCCCTGCCGCAGCCCGGGACGGGGACGGGCGTCGATCTTTACCGTCTGAGCGATGAAATCAGGTCGGCCGGACTTTCCCTCCCGGTGCTGGTGCGGTTTTCGGGCATTCTGCACCAGCGCGTAGACACGCTATGCACGGCCTTTGCCCGCGCAATGGCGGCCGACAACTACAGGGCGGACTACACAGCCGTCTATCCCATCAAGGTCAACCAGCAGCGCCGCGTGGTGGAGGAAATCGTCCGTCACGGCGGTGGCCGCGTAGGGCTGGAGGCAGGCAGCAAGCCTGAGCTGCTGGCCGTGCTCGCGCTCTCTGGTGCGAATAATGTCAACGGCAGTATCGTGATCTGCAATGGCTACAAGGATCGTGAATATATCCGGCTGGCGCTGATCGGAAAACAGCTGGGCCACCGGGTGTATATCGTGGTCGAGCGGCTGTCAGAACTGGATATGGTGATAGCGGAGTCGCGCGCCTTGAATATTGCGCCGCTCATCGGCGTGCGCGTGCGGCTGGCCTCCATCGGCGCCGGCAAGTGGCAGAACACCGGCGGGGAGAAGTCAAAGTTCGGCCTCTCCGCTACCCAGGTGCTGCGTGTGACTGAGCGGCTGCGACAGGCAGACATGCTCGACGCATTCCAACTCATGCATTTTCATCTCGGATCGCAGATTGCCAACATCCGCGACATCCAGCTCGGCATGCGTGAATGCGCACGTTACTACGCCGAACTCCGCCGCATCGGCGTGGATCTGCGGTGTGTGGATGTGGGCGGCGGGCTGGGCGTGGATTACGACGGCACCCGCTCACGCAATTTCTGTTCGATGAACTACAGCGTGCAGGAGTATGCCGATAATGTAGTGCATGCGCTGCATGAAGTATGCGCCGAGCAGAATATTCCCCAACCACACATCATCACCGAGTCTGGACGCGCCATGACGGCGCACCATGCCATGCTCATCACCAATGTCATTGACGTGGAGCAGGCGCCGCAACCTGCGCAGATCACTCCTGCCACCAGCGACGAGCACCCGCTGATTCAGGAGTTGTGGCGCGGCTTGAACCTGATATCCGCGCGCAGTGCGGCAGAGACGTATCATGCCGCCGTTCACAGACTGTCAGAGGCCAACGTCATGTTCAGTCATGGCACGCTGGATCTCGCCCAACGTGCGCGTATCGAGCAGATATATTCGGCCATCTGCTGGCGGGCGCGTGATTTTTTTCAGGCCGGTTCGCGCATGCAACGCGAGCTGCTCGATGAGTTGAACGAGAAACTCGCCGACAAATATTTTTGCAACTTCTCCCTGTTCCAGTCCATGCCCGATTCATGGGCGATTGACCAGATATTCCCCATCATGCCGTTGCACCGGCTGGATGAGCGCCCGACGCGACGCGCGGCGCTTCAGGACATCACCTGTGATTCCGATGGGCGCATCGATCTGTATGTCGATGGCGAAGGGGTGGAGACCAGCCTGTTGCTGCACCCCTTGCGTAGTCATCAGCCCTATCTGCTCGGTATTTTCCTGCTGGGCGCTTATCAGGAAATTCTGGGTGATATGCACAACCTGTTTGGCGATACTGACTCAGTGCATGTCGAACTCACGCCTGATGGAGGCCATCGACTGGTGGATCCATTGCGGGGCGATACGGCCGAGACGGTGTTGCGCTACGTTAATTTCAATGCAGAAGACCTGTTGCAGACGTTTCGCAACCGGATCGAGGCGGCACAGCTTGCGCCGGACGAGCGGCAACTATTTTTGCACGAACTGCGTGAGGGGCTGAGCGGCTATACCTATCTCGAAGATTAAGCGCGGTTCAGATGCGGTACCGGCTATGGTGTTCTCCTATGCTACCGTTTAAGTAAACGTCAACAGCAGATATGCCAGCGCAGTGATGCCATCAGCGTCATCCATGCGGGTTTGCGCGAGTTATTCGGTAGACCTCCACCAATCAGTAACGAGTAGCCAGTAGCGAGGAAAGCATTTACTCGCTACTATGTTCTCAATTCATCCGGAAGCGGCGGTTTTAAGCCATTTTTGCGCAAAGACTTC
>CAMTVY010000011.1:0-79894 GCA_947085325.1 uncultured Gammaproteobacteria bacterium
ACCGGCCCGGTGCGTGCCGGTGGCGTAGGCCATTTCGAGAGCGATATTCGCGGTCAGCACCCGCACCGGCTCGAACAGGCCGGTTGGATTCTGCACCACATTGCCCGCCACCATCAGCACCGCCATGGTCTCGCCCAGCGCACGGGCAGTGGCGAGCAAAATGCCACCGAGGATACCGCCACGTGCCGCCGGCACGGCCACGCCGAGGATGATGCCTTTACGTGTCAGCCCCAGCGCCGCCGCGCCTTGCAGCAATGACCTCGGCACGGCGTTCAGTGCGGAGGCACTGGTGAGCGCCACCGTGGGCAGGATCATCAACGCGAGGATCAGGATGGCGGTGAGCAGACTGGCGCCGGGCGGTTGCCAGCGCGCAATCAGCGGCACCAGCACGGTCAACCCCCACAAGCCGTACACTACCGAAGGGATGCCGGCCAGCAGGGCGAGTGTCGTGCGATAGAGTTTGGCGATGACCGGTGGTGCGTAGAAGCGCGTGAAGATTGCGCCTGCCAGCCCAAGCGGCGCCGCCAGCAGTACCGCGCCGAACGCCGCCGCCAGCGTCGCCCACACCATGGGCAGCAGGCCGAAGCTCCCTTCGAGCGGATACCAGCCATCATCACCCATGAAGCGCTGCCAGCCACCTCCGTTCAACACCGGCCACGCCTCGCGCAGCAGAAACGCCAGCACCAGCAGCAGTATCAACGCCGAGGCCGCCGCCAGCAAGGCCAGCAGCGGGGCGAGCCGCCGGTCAGCGTGCCAGCGGGACAAAGAACTGGCTTCCAACAAGGTCATCCACCGCTCCTGAGCGTGCGAAGTCGAGAAAGCGCCTGGCCAACCCGGTCGCCTCGCCCTTGGTCACCAGGTTCAGCGGGCGCGACAGCGGGAAACGCCCAGCGCGCACATTGGCAACGCTTGCCGCCACACCTTCCATGGGCAGCAGCCTGATGGGCGTACCCTGCGCTGCCTCATATTCGGCGGCGCCGATGGAGACATAGGCAATCGCCCCCGGATTACCCGCCACCGTCTTAATCGCTTGTTGGGTTTCACCAATGATCAGTCGTGCCTTGATCTCGCTGTTCTTCAGTTTGAAATAGTGCAGAAACAATTCCAGCTCGGAGCGACCTTCCGCTCTATTCCCCACGGTGATCCTCGCGTCTTTGCCGCCCACCTCTTTCCAGTGGGTGATCTGGCCGGTGTAAATCGCCTTGATCTGTTCACCGGCCAATGCCTGCACCGGATTGCTACGATGCAGGATGACGCCGATCCCGTCCATGGCGATGGTGTGAGCCACCAAATCGTTCTCTTCCGGCTTGAGCGCACGCGAGGCCATACCGATGTCCGCCAGCCCCGAACGGGCATCGGCCACGCCGCGCGACGAACCGCCCGATTGCACATCAATACGCACACCGGGATTCTGTTTCTCGAATCGCTTGCCGATCTCCAGCACCAACGGCGCGACCGTGCTGGAGCCGGTGAGCACCAGTTTGTGATCCTCCGCGCGTGCGCCATTTGCCAGCAGCAGCAAGACAGCAAGTGACGCGATGGCCTTCCATAAATTCATTGACGCTTCTCTCTGGATATATGTTTCAACAGCGTATGGCGCGCCGGCCACTTACCACGCCACCTCTGGCCCATGCCAACGCGCGCATTATGATTGTTACTGCTACGGCTGCTGCCATGTGCTGCTCTCTAGTCGGAATGGCCTGCTTTCGCGGCTGCTGATGTCCCAGCTCGCCATTTCCGCACCAACACCGGCACCAGGGCGAATACCCCCAGCAAAGCAAACGCGCTGAGAATTTCCCATGATACAAGTTGCCGGGCTGAATCAATACGCCCCAGCGACTGCCCCAGATGTGCAAATACGAAACTGCCCGGAATAATACCCAGTGCGGTAGCAGCGACATAGGTACGCGTCTTGACAGGCGTAAAAGCCGGCGCCAGATTCACCAGCCAGAACGGAAACAACGGCACCAGGCGCAGAAACAGCAGGTAGTTAAACGCATTCTCATGAAAACCTGCCATCAGTTTCCTTGCCATGCTACCGGCACGGCGTTGCGCTGCTTCGGCAAACAAATAGCGCGCCGCCAGAAATACCAGGGTTGCACCTGTCGTTGCTGCCACCACAATCACCGCCGCACCCACCCAGCGTCCAAACAACAAACCGGCGGCAAGCGACAACACCGTCGCACCCGGCACACTTAATGCGGTGGAAACAGCATAGACCAGCATGCCGCCGAACAACATCGCGTAGTAGTGTTGCCCGGTAAATGCCAGCAACTGGTCACGATTCTGTTTCAGTGCTTCCACACTCAGCCACTCACTGCCGCCCGCTATGAAGAACAATGCAAATCCGCCCGCGAACAGCAGTGCGATACCCGCCTTGAGCCAGACCCGCCGTGTTGCTGCATGTGTCTTGTCGTCGGTCATGTCATCCCCAGCCACCTCATGCCTGCATTGTGGGGCACAGGCGCCATGGCTTTGTCACGAAAGTATAAAGTTTGTCTTACGCCAGCCACAAATCTCACCCATACACCTCAACAGGGCTTGCTTTGTCCATGCGAATCATTCTAAGTTGTCCACACCGTCAATAACATGCTGCATGGCGTACGATTTATGGCAAAAGCAGACTACGATTTGTGCATCATCGGTGGCGGCGCAGCCGGCCTGGTCGCCGCAGCCGGCGGTGCAGCGCTGGGCGCAAAGGTGGTGCTGGTAGAAAAGCACCGTCTCGGCGGTGATTGCCTGTATTACGGCTGCGTACCCAGCAAGGCCCTGCTCCATTGTGCACAGGTTGCACATAGCGTGCGCGAGGCGTCACGCTTCGGCATTAGCGCAACATTACAGCCTGTGCAACTGGCCGAAGTGATGCAGCGCGTTGACACTGTCATCCGCACGATCGAGCCGAATGACAGCCCCGAACGCTTTCGCAAACTTGGTGTTGAGGTCATTTTCGGCAGCGGGCATTTCACCGGGCCTGATGCCTTCAGTGTTGATAATCGCAACTTACGGGCGCGCAATTTTGTGCTTGCCACCGGCTCGCGACCAACCATACCCTCCATCCCGGGCATCGACAGCGTTCCCTATCTGACCAATGAAACCGTGTTCGCACTACAGGACGCTGTGCCGCAGATCATCATTATCGGCGCCGGCCCGATTGGCATAGAACTGGCGCAGGCGTTTGCACGCCTCGGCAGCCGCGTACATGTCGTACAACGCGGCACACGCATACTTCCGAAAGAGGACGCGGACCTTGCCTGCATACTGGCCGACAAGTTGCGCACAGAGGGTGTAGAGTTCCACCTTGACAGCACACCCACGCTCGCAGAGCGCAGCGCGAACGGTGTGCGCCTGCACATTACCCAGCCGTCGGGTAAAACAGCTCTGCTGGAGGCGTCGCACCTGCTGCTGGCTACCGGGCGACAGTCCAACCTCGACAATCTTGGCCTGGAGGCCGCCGGGGTCGAACTGGAGCACGGGCGCCTGAAGCTCGACCGCCGCCTGCGCACCACCAACAGGCACATCTACGCCTGCGGCGACATTGGCGGGCCTTATCAGTTCACCCACATGGCCGAGCACCAGGCGGGCGTGGTATTACGCAATGCCTTGTTTCATCTGCCTGCGAAAACGCAAGCGCGCAATATCCCCTGGTGTACGTTCACGGATCCTGAGCTGGCACGCGTAGGTCTGTCAGAGGACGAGGCCAAGGCGCAAGGCGTGCCGTACCGCGTCTATACCTTTCCCTTCCATGACATCGATCGTGCCCAGGCCGACGGCACCACCGAGGGCAGCGCCAAGATCATCACTCGCCCGAACGGCCGCCTGCTCGGCGCTGCGCTGGTCGGACCCCGGGCCGGGGAATTGATTCATGAGTACGTACTGGCGATTTCGCGGAACATGAAGGCCGGCGACCTGTCAAAGGTCATGCACATCTATCCCACGCTGGCCCAGATAAACCGGCGCGTGGCCGATCAACGCCTCAAGGAAGGCCTGACACCGCACACCAAAAAATGGATCAAGCGCATCTTTCGGCTGCGCGGCGCATGAGCATGCTGGCCTTCCCCCGGATAACCGAATTCCGGCAACCTGACAGAGAGAAATGACATGGACACGACACCCCTAAAGAGCCTGATGCTTGCAGGCGCGGCAGCGGCCTTGCTGCTCAATCCCGGCTTCACTGCCGCAGCAACCGACATGCAGCCGGCCGGAAAAGGCAAAGTACGCTGCGCAGGCGTCAACTCCTGCAAGGGTCAGGGGGATTGCGCCAGCGCCAATAACTGCAAGGGCAGCAACAACTGTAAAGGTCAGGGCTTTTTGCGCATGAGCAAGACTGAGTGTGAGGCTGCAATCCTCAAACTGAAGCAGCCAGCGGAAGACCCTGTGTCCTCCGACTGAAAACCTGCGTACATGCCGCCCACCCCACTCACACGCCCAGCGCTCGGTTACGGCCTCGGATTGCGCACCGCCCACTACCAGGCGCTGCTCAGCGAGCTTCCGCCACTCGACTGGCTGGAGGTGCTGTCGGAGAACTATATGGTGGCAGGCGGCAAGCCGCTCGACTATCTCGATCGTATCCGCGCCCACTATCCCGTTGTGATGCATGGTGTTTCGCTCTCTATCGGCTCCAGCGATCCGCTAAACCGGAATTACCTGCGACAGCTCAAGACACTGGCGCAGCGCATCGAGCCTCACTGGATATCAGATCACCTGTGCTGGACCGGCATACACCACAAAAACATGCACGACCTGCTGCCGCTGCCCTACACTGAAGAGGCGTTGCAGCACATCGTCACCCGCGTCAAGGACGTCCAGGATTACCTCGGCCAGCGGATTTTGCTCGAGAACGTATCCAGCTACCTTACCTATACCGCCTCCGCCATGAGCGAGTGGGAGTTTCTGCGCGCCGTGTGCGAGCAGGCCGACTGCCTGCTGCTGCTCGACATCAACAACATCTATGTCAGCGCACGTAATCACGGTTTCGATCCGCTCACTTTTCTGGAAGCGATCCCCATCGAGCGTGTGCAACAGTTCCACCTTGCGGGACACAGCATGAATGGCGACATGATCATCGATACGCACGATGCGCCTGTTATCGACCCGGTGTGGGCTCTGTACGCACAGGCGGTACGCCGTTTCGGAGCGGTAAGCACATTGCTGGAGCGTGATGATAATATCCCGGGGTTGCCTGAGTTGATCGCCGAACTGGCGCATGCCCGCACCCTTGCCAGCTCCGTGCCGGCAAACCCGGCAGCCGCATAACCGCATACAGGCTCACCATGTCCGCCGACACCCTGCCCCAGATGCAAGACGCCTTTCAGGGATTCCTCCTGCGCACGCAGGATGCCAGCACCATTGCCGGCGCCGTTGTGAATGACGCCAAGGGTTCGGCAGCCAGGCGGCTCGATATCTACGCCTATGCCTATCGCGCACGCCTGACCGAAGCGCTGGAACAGGACTTCGAGGCGCTGCACACCCTGCTCGGTGACGATCAGTTTCACAGCCTCTGTCACGACTATCTGCAGCTGCATCCGTCGCAGCATTTTTCGCTGCGTTACCTCGGGCAGCACATGACAGGCTTCCTGCGTGCGCACGATCTCTACCGGCAGCAGCCGGTGCTAGCGGAACTGGCGGCCTTCGAGTGGGCCATGACAGAGGCCTTCGATGCCGCCGATGCAACCGTTATCCATCTGGATGACCTTGCCGGACTCACGGCCGGACAGTGGGGCGAACTGCGTTTCTCGGCCCATCCCTCGGTACAGCGGCTGGAACTGGCATGGAATGTCCCGGCACTATGGAACGCTATCCACCAAAAACATGAGCCGCCGGCCCCACAGTGCACCGAACAACCTCTTACCTGGCTGGTCTGGCGCCAGACGCTCAAGACCTGGTTTCGCTCGCTGCACGCCGATGAGTCCTGGGTCTGGCAGGCGGCATGCGCCGGTCACAGCTTCAGTGAAATATGCAGCGGGCTGTGCCGCTGGCTGGACGAAGAGGCAGTACCGGCCGCCGCCGCCGGTATGCTGCAACGCTGGATCAATGACGGCCTGATAAGCAGCGTCCGCTACTCCGCCCTGTAATTCAGACAATAAAAAAGCGGATGAGAGTAACACTCTCATCCGCCCGCACTCCTCTGCCGTTACGCCGCTTCGATCAACACCATCTCGAAGTCGGCCTTGGCGACGCCGCAATCCGGGCAGACCCAGTTTTCCGGGATATCTTCCCACTGCGTACCGGGGGCGATGCCCTCCTTCGGCAGACCCACGGCCTCGTCATAGATGAAGCCGCATACTACACATTGCCATTTCTTCATGCTCTCATCTCCTCCGTCACAGGTTAAGCAGCTACGACCTTGGCAAGCGTCGCACG
Organism: uncultured Gammaproteobacteria bacterium; assembly: GCA_947085325.1. Taxonomy (GTDB): domain Bacteria; phylum Pseudomonadota; class Gammaproteobacteria; order SURF-13; family SURF-13; genus JAQBXX01. The sequence continues at coordinate 6,361 of CAMTVY010000011.1, forward strand.
GTAATTGTTGGCATGCCGCTCTTCAACCTTGGCCAGCGCAGCGAAGCGCTTGGCGGCTTTTTCCAGCGTGGCACGAAAGCGTTCTGCGTGCTCTCTGGACTCGGCGATCTGCTCATCGTATTCCGCCACCGCAGCACTGTTACCTTCCTCGACCGCCATGTGACGGAAATTGGGATACATCTCGGTGTACTCATAGGTCTCACCGGCAATGGCCATATCCAGGCACTGCTTCACATCCATTTCCGATTTCGGGTAAAGCAAGTCCATATGGCCGAAGGCGTGCTGCACTTCCTGTGCCGCAGTCTCCTCAAATACCCGCGCCGTATCATTATCGCCACGTGCACGAGCGATTCCGGCAAAATACAGATACTTGATATGCGCCATGGACTCACCCGCGAAGGCGGCCTCAATGTTTTTTATGGTGACTGATTCCTGTGCTTTCATCATCATCTCCTCTGTTTGCGCTCTGTCGTTTCGACCGCTGCACTGCGACCTTGAAGAGAATGATAAGGGTGTGTGGACGATAAATCTAATTGATTATAAAGATGTTAGTAATAGTTTTTTACTATTACATAAAAGACGCGGACAATGCTATCTGTTACGCGATGACTTGTCGAGCATGGTGACACAGCGCAGCGGTGAGGAATGTATTGCGGCCCGCAATGCGTCAATCGCCTGCGGACGCGGGAAGCTGTTGCGCCAGGCAAGTGCAATGCGACGCTTGGGTACGGGATCGGCAAACGGGCGGGCAGCCAGCAGATGTTCCTCCGCTTCATGCCCATGCACCGAGGTGCAGGGCAGCACGGTTATCCCGGCGCCGGAAGCAACCATGTGGCGGATAGTCTCGAGTGAGCCTCCCTCCAGGGTGCGCTGCAGTCTGCCGCTGGCGCTGGCACGATTCAGTTCAGGGCAGAGCTTGAGCACCTGATCCCGGAAGCAGTGCCCGGCACCCAGCAGCAACAGATTTTCCTTGGCCAGCGCGCGCGCCTTGATCTGCTTCTCTTTTCGCCAGGGGTGTTGCGCCGGCAGCACAACCTTGAACGGCTCGTCATAAACAGCCTGGGTGACAATGCCCGTTTCCGAGAACGGCAACGAGAGCACTACGACATCCAGGTCACCGCGCCGCAGCTGTTCAGCCAGGTGCGCCGTATAGCCTTCTTCAATCAGCAACTGCATGCGCGGGGCGCGCTGGTGCAGGCTCGGAATCAGGTGCGGCAGTAAATACGGACCTACGGTATAAATCACCCCCAGCCGCAGCGGCCCCACCAGCGGATCCCTGCCCTCCTCGGCAATGTGCTTGATCGCCTCGGCCTGCTCCAGCGTACGCTGGGCTTGCTCAATGATGCGCTGGCCCAGTGGCGTTATCGTGATATCAGAGGCATTGCGCTCAAACAGCATGACGCCCAGCTCGTCTTCAAGCTTGCGCACGGCCACACTCAGCGTAGGTTGGCTGACATGGCAGGCCATCGCCGCGCGACCGAAATGGCGTTCACGCGCGACCGCGACAATATAACGCAGCTCCGTCAGCGTCATGGCGATGCCGCAGCAATACGTCCGCCACGCACCCAGCGCTCACGCCAGTAACGATTATCCAGGCTGTCACTCATCACGGCTCCGCCCGCGGAAGGCGCATGAATAAATGTCCGCCCGCCCTCATAGATTCCCACGTGCGAAACACGGCTGCTGCCGAGGCGGAAAAATACCAGATCGCCTGGTTCGAGTTCATCCACACTGACCGGGGTTGTATACGAGAACTGTGCGAGAGCGGTGCGTGGCAACACGATACCCGCCTGCAAATAGCTGTAATACACCAGACCACTACAGTCAAAGCTGTCAGGCCCTGTCCCGCCGTATTGGTAGGGGCTGTCGAGTTGCTCCCTGGCCACACTCAGCACCCTGGCGCTCGGCGCAGTGGCAGTAGCACCGGGGGATATCCCGGGACGCGCATCCACAGGCGCCTGCGCCTCGGGCTGTGTCGTCACGACACTACAGGCCACAAACCCGAAACCGAGCGTAACCACGAGGGCAGCAAGCCTCAACGTACGGGTACCGGCGGGATTACGGAAACTCACCCTTGCCCTCCTTTAAGGAACCAACCAGGCCAGCATGTCACCCCCCGGCAGGCTATTGCGTGCGGCTAGACTACGTTGCGTCAACGTTGAAATCAAGCGCCCCAGGATGCCAACCCAACGATAAAAACGTATACTTGCAGCGATGGCAGCCAGACCTCCACGCAACAAACCCCGCGCCTCACGAGCCCTTGGGCCATGGGCACGGCTTACGCTCTACGCCTTGTTTGCCCTGGTAGTCGTGGGCGCACCCTATGTTGCCTATCTCGACTACACCGTCCGCACCCAGTTTGAGGGCAAGCGCTGGGCGCTGCCCGCACGCGTGTATGCCCGCCCGCTGGAACTGTTTCAGGGCCTCAATCTTACTGCCGAACAACTCAGCCAGGAGCTGGTCAATCTTGGCTATGTGAATACGGCGCGGCCTGAAACACCCGGAACGTTTGCACGCATGCCCAATGGATTGCGTTTCGTGACACGCTCTTTCCGCTTCTGGGATGGCCCAGAGTCGTCAGTTTCAGTACAGGCAGAATTCGATGGCGGCATCGTACGCACGCTGCGCGATCCCGCCGGCGGCACTGCGGTCGATCTGGTGCGCCTCGATCCGTTACTGATTGGCAGCATTTATCCGTCCCACCACGAAGACCGGGTGCTGGTGCAGATCAGCGAGGTACCGCCGCTGCTGGTCAAGATGCTGATCGCCATCGAGGATCGTCACTACTACGCACACCACGGCATCGACCCATTTTCGATTCTGCGGGCGATGTGGGTCAATCTGCGGGCAGGCAGCACTGTACAAGGCGGCAGCACGCTCACCCAGCAGCTGGTCAAGAATTTCTACCTCAGCGCGGAGAGAACGCTATGGCGCAAGCTCAACGAAGCCCTCATGTCGCTGCTGCTCGAGGCGCATTACTCCAAGGATGAAATTCTTGAAGCCTATCTCAATGAAATATTTCTCGGGCAGGACGGCAAGCGCGCCATCCACGGCTTCGGGCTGGCCAGCCAGTTCTACTTCAACCGTCCCCTGACAGAGCTCAAGCCAGAACACTTTGCCCTGCTGGTCGGGCTGGTGCGCGGAGCATCCTTCTACGATCCGCGCCGCCACCCCAAGCGTGCGCTGGCCTTGCGCAACACCATCTTTGATACCCTCGCCACCGAAGGCGTACTCGGCACACAGGAGGCAGCCAGTGCAAAGGCAGCCGGACTCGGCGTTACCTCACGCGCACCCAGCGGGGTTTCACCCTACCCCGCCTTCATGGATCTGGTGCGGCGTCAATTGCAGCGCGACTACAAGGAAGAGGATCTGACCTCCGAAGGGCTTCAGATATTTACCACGCTCGACCCCCGTATTCAGGATCATCTTGATCATGCCCTGAGTACCCGCATCACGCAGCTGGAAAAACAGTACCGGATCCCGGCGCGCAAGCTTGAGGGCGCAGCGCTGGTGACACGCACTGAAAATGGCGAAGTGCTGGCAATCGTAGGTGGTCGTGATACGCGCTACTCCGGATTCAACCGCGCGCTGGACGCTCAACGCCCTATCGGTTCTCTGGTAAAGCCAGCGGTATATCTCACCGCCCTCATGCAGCCCCAGAAATACACGCTGGCGACGCAGCTGGATGACAGCCCGCTCACGGTCAAAAATCCCGGCGGCAAAGTCTGGACACCCAGCAACTACGACCATGAATATCGCGGCCCAGTCGCACTGCACACAGCACTCGCGCAATCCCTCAACGTGGCGACTGCCCGACTCGGAATCGAGGTCGGGATACCCAATGTGCTGAACACGCTCAAGAAGCTTGGCATTGAACGTACCATCCCCCCCTATCCTTCGATGTTACTCGGAGCCGTGGAGCTCGCACCGATCGAGGTTGCGCAGATGTACCAGGCTCTCGCCAGCGGCGGCTTTCAAACGCCGCTACGCGCCATACGCGAAGTGCTCACCGCAAAAGGCGAACCGTTGCAGCACTATGGCCTGTCGATCAAGCAGGTATTCGATCCGGCACCTGTATTTCTTGTCACCAGCGCCATGCAAGAGGTGGCCAGCATGGGAACTGCACGCTCGCTTTATACTCAGATTCCGGCCAGTCTCGCCATCGCTGGCAAGACAGGCACGACAGACGACCTGCGCGACAGCTGGTTTGCCGGCTTCAGTGGGCAGCACCTGATGGTGGCATGGATGGGGCGGGACGATAATCGCCCCATCGGCTTGACGGGTGCCAGCGGCGCTCTGCGTGTCTGGGGTGATACCATAAGCCGTATCGGCACACAGCCGCTACGCCCGGCACCGCCAGCCAACATCACGACCGTGGCACTGGACGCCGCCACCCACTTGCGCGCTGGACCAGGGTGTGGCGAAGTCGTGCAGCTGCCGTTCATCGCCGGCTCGGCACCACAGGAGCTTGCACCCTGCGCGCACCAGCAGGGAAATCCACTGTCCCGTTTTCTGAAAAACATTTTTTAGCGTAAGGCTCGAGAGGAACGATGACACCACCCACCCTGAAACTGTCCCTGGCCTGTCTCGGCATGATCCTGCTGACGGGCTGCTCATTTGCACCTACCCGCGCACCTGTTGAAGACCGCGAGCTGGCGCGCCTGCCGCAGCCGGGCACCGATGCAACAGCGGTGGCCGCACCGGATGAGTCTGCTGTCATAGTGACACCTTACCCTGGAGCCAGCGGTGCGCAAGCGGCTACACCCCTGCCTGAATCCGCGGCACCGCAACCATTCGAGTCTGCCCCGCCCAGCACCGCAGTCATCGCCCTGCTCGACACTGCCACCCAGCAGACCCGTGCAGGCAAGCTTGATACAGCGGCGGCCACACTGGAGCGCGCACTACGGCTCGAGCCCCGCAACCCCGAGTTGTGGACCCGCCTCGCCGAGATTCGCCTGCAGCAGGGTGACTATGAGCAGGCCGCCAGTCTTGCCGCCAAATCCAATAATCTGGCAGGCAACAATACCGGCCTCATTAGCCGCAATATGAAAATCATCGAACAGGCGCGCAACCGGAAAGGCGCCGTCAAAAAGCCGGGGTGACTCAGTTCCGGATCGTGATGCTGGCGCTGATGTCGTGCAGCGCCTGCATCGGGTCTTGCGCCGCTGTAATGGGCCGCCCGATCACCAGATAGTCAGCGCCATTGCGCAGGGCCTGTGCCGGGGTGGCATACCGTTTCTGGTCTCCTGCCTCGCCCCCGGGAAGACGTATGCCCGGTGTCACCAGGCAAAACCCTGCCCCCAGTGACTGCCGCAGCGCGGGTGCCTCGAGCGGCGAGCAGACTACCCCGTCCATGCCTGATTGTTGCGCGAGTGTCGCAAGACGCAATACGCTCTGCTCCACCGTCCCCACTACACCCGTCTCTGCCAGTGCCTGCTCGTCCATGCTGGTCAGCACTGTCACTGCGATCAGGATCGGCGACGTACGGGACGCTGTAATCGCATCACGCGCGGCCAGCATCATTTTACGCCCGCCCAAGGCATGTACATTCAACATCCATACACCCAGTTCTGCCGCTGCGACACATGCCTTGCCGACAGTATTCGGGATGTCATGAAACTTGAGATCAAGAAACACCTCAAACCCGCCGTGTACGAGCCTCTCGATCAGTGCAGGCCCGCCGCGCACAAACAACTCCTTGCCCACCTTGAGCCGGCAGCTTGCGGGCTCAAGACGCCCCACCAGCGCCAGCGCCTCTGCTGGTGACGCGTAATCCAGAGCGACTATGATGCGTGAGTTATTCATCTTCAACCTTGCACCGGCTTGATCGTATTCCATTGTTTGCAGCCAGGACACTGCCAGTGCAGTGCCTTTCCGGAAAATCCACAGTGACTGCAACTGTATGCCGGGTGACCATTGCGTAATTGACTGGTCAGCTCATGCAGCAGCAACATGTCTTCGCGCGCCTCACCTTGCATTGCAGCAAGCTTGAGCCCGATCAATTGCTCCAGTCCGCGCAGCGAAGGACTGCTCCGCAGCTGACGGGAGATAAAATCGATAGCCTCTTTATTGCCGTGCTGAGTACTCAGAAGTTCGGCCAAGGTGAGCATCAGCATAACCCCGCCATGTCGCGCGTGCACCTGCCGCAGATACTCGATGAGTTGCTCATGCTGACCCAGCGCACGGTAGCAAGCCGTCAGCGGTTCCAGCACCTCGGACAAATATTCCGGATCCTGCTTCTCAACACGCTTGAAGGCCGTGATGGCGGCTGCATAGTCTCCTACAGTGAGCGCCACATCTCCCTGGAGCAGGCTGGCGCGCGCGCACTCCGCATCTTCGTCTAATGCATGCTTAAGCATGCGCTCTGCGGTTTCGCGGTCACCCCGTGCATATGCCTGTTCGGCAAGTTCGCAATGATACTGGGCCAGCACATGGTTTTCAGCCTGCCCGGTTACCGCAGCAAGTTTCTGCGCGGTGGTAATGGCCTTGTCCCAGTCTTTTTCCTGCTGGTAGATATCAATCAGTTGCCGCAACGCAGGCAATACGTGTTCATCGAGCTCTATCAGCTCATGAAACAGGCTCTCCGCACGATCCAGCAGACCGGCGCGCATATAATCCTGCCCCAGCTCCAGCAACGCCTGGGTGCGCTGTGCCCGGTTCAGGGTCGGGCGGGCAATCAGGTTCTGGTGAATACGGATGGCGCGATCCGTCTCTCCACGGCGGCGAAACAGGTTACCCAGCGCAAGATGCGTCTCCACTGTTTCGTTATCCACCTCAAGCACGCGGATAAATACTTCAATCGCCTTGTCAGGCTGTTCGTTGAGGAGATAGTTGAGGCCTTTGAGGTAATGCGACGAGAGGTTGAGGTCGGTGCGAGCCTCATAGCGCTGTGTACTGCTGCGTCCCAGCCACCAGCCAGAGGCAGCGGCAACAGGCAGCAGCAGTGCCAGCCACGTCCACAACACTATGCGATATCCGCGAGCGAGTCTTGCCGCGCACGAGCTGCATCCTGCTCGCAGCGCTTGAGTGCCGCACGCAATCGTCTCCGCTCATACCTGGATTTGATCAGGCCGCCCAGACAGGCCAGTATGCCGAGCAGCACACCGAGCACCACTGCCAATGCGAGCGCCAGCGCGAGCGGGCCCTGCCATAGCCCCAGATAGTAATTGATCTCGATCGGGCCCGTGTTTAGCGCGGCAAAAGCCAACCCGGATACGCCGATCACGAGCCACAGGATCAGTCGGATAATACGCAGCATCTCTGCCCTCCCTCGGGGCTACACCACCCGTCTCCAACAAAAAAACGGCATGAGCCGTATAACCCATGCCGTTCGATACCTGGCGGAACAACGTCACGCGCTATACACGCTGGCGCTATTTTATCCCGTTGTTGACACGTTCGCGCAACTCCTTGCCCGGCTTGAAGTGCGGCGCATACTTGCCGGACAACGGCACCGGCTCGCCAGTCTTCGGATTGCGGCCCATGCGAGGCGGGCGGTAATGCAGGGAAAAGCTGCCAAACCCCCGGATCTCAATGCGTTCGCCGCTCGACAAGGCCTGCCCCATGTGATCCAGCATGGTCTTGACGGCAAGCTCGATGTCCTTGTACGCGAGATGCGTCTGCTTGGCAGACAGTATGTCTATGAGTTCCGATTTCGTCATCCGTTTTTATTGCGTGGGTTAGCTGTCAGCCCTCGCCCTTATTGCCCATATGCTCTTTCAGAATATCACCCAGCGTTGAACCGCCACCGCCGCTACGACTGTAGTCCTGCATCGCCTCGGCCTCTTCCTCGCTGTCCTTGGCCTTGATGGAGAGCGTAACGGCGCGGCTTTTGCGCTCGACGCCCATAAACTTGGCCTCGACCTCATCACCCACCTTGAGCACGGTGCGCGCATCCTCGATGCGGTCACGCGACAGATCAGAGGCGCGCAGACTGCCTTCGACACCGTCACCCAGCTGTATCACCGCACCTTTGGCGTCGACCTCACTCACTATACCTTTCACGATGCTGCCCTTGGGATGTGCGGCGACAAAGTTGGAGAACGGGTCTTTATCCATCTGCTTGATGCCGAGCGAGATGCGCTCGCGCTCCGGATCCACGGCGAGAATGACCGCCTCGATGTCATCGCCTTTCTTGTAGTTGCGTACCGCCTCTTCGCCCGGCTGGCTCCAGGAGATATCGGACAGATGCACCAGGCCGTCAATACTGCCGTCCAGGCCGACGAAGATACCGAAATCGGTAATGGACTTGATCTTGCCTGTGATTTTGTCGTTCTTGTTGTGGGTAGCGGCAAACTCTTCCCAGGGGTTTGCCTGACACTGCTTGATACCGAGCGAAATGCGGCGACGCTCCTCGTCGATATCCAGCACCATGACCTCGACCTCGTCACCCAGCTGCACCAGCTTGGAGGGGTGGACGTTCTTGTTGGTCCAGTCCATTTCGGAAACGTGCACCAGACCTTCCACGCCGTCTTCAATTTCCACAAAACAGCCATAATCGGCGATATTGGTGATCTTGCCGAACAGCCGCGCCCCTTGCGGATAACGGCGTGCAAGATCGACCCAGGGATCGTCTTCCATCTGCTTCAGCCCGAGCGAGACACGATTGCGCTCCTTGTCGAACTTGAGCACCTTGACGTCGATCTCGTCACCCACACTGACGATGTCGCCCGGATGCTTGACGCGCTTCCAGGCCATGTCGGTGATGTGCAGCAGGCCGTCGATGCCGCCCAGATCCACAAATGCGCCATAATCGGTCAGGTTCTTCACCACACCCTTGACCATCTGGCCCTCTTGCAGGCTGTCCAACAGCGCATCGCGCTCGGTGCTGCCTTCGGATTCGACCACAGCGCGGCGCGATACCACCACGTTATTGCGCTTGCGATCGATCTTGATAATCTTGAAATCCAGCGTCTTGCCTTCCAGATAGCCCGGATCGCGCACTGGCCGCACGTCCACCAGCGAGCCCGGCAGGAACGCATGCACATCGTTGATTTCGACGGTAAAGCCGCCCTTGACCCGGCCGCTGATGAGGCCGCTCACGACATCGCCTGACTCAAAGGCCCGCTCCAGTCGTATCCATGACTGATCACGCTTGGCCTTCTCGCGCGAAAGCTTGGTTTCACCGAAGCCATCCTCGATGGCGTCAAGCGCCACATCGACCTGGTCGCCGACCACGACCTCGATCTCGCCCTGTTCGTTGCGGAACTGCTCAATGGGGATCAAGGCTTCGGACTTGAGTCCGGCATCCACGATGACCACGTCATCCTGTATGCGCAGCACGGTACCGATAACGATCGCGCCAGAACGCATGTGCTTGTTGATCTGGCTGCCTTCGAACAACTGTGCAAAACTTTCACTCATGGATCTTAACAACCTCTCGCCGGAGCGGGGACACCCTGCCCGGACGGTTAAATTATCACCGGCTTGCGCCAGCTATCCGGCACCAGCCACCCTTAAAAACTATATATAAAACAAATTCTAATACTGCTTTGAGCCGCCCTTACAGCAGATTCAACACCTGCCGCACCACAGCTTCGATGGTAAGCCCGGAGGTATCCAGCACCACGGCATCGGGCGCTGGCCTGAGGGGAGAGGCGCTACGCGCACTGTCACGCGCATCACGCTCGGCAATCTCGGCAACAAGATCGGGTATGGTAGCACCGCTCTGATTAGTGATCAACCCTTTTTCGATCAACTGCTTATAGCGGCGTTCGGCCCGGCACTGCGGGCTTGCGGTGAGAAAAATCTTGGGCTGGGCAGTGGGGAATACCACGCTGCCCATATCGCGCCCGTCCGCCACCAGCCCCGGCGGCTGGCGAAAGGCCCGTTGCCGCTCCAGCAGCGCCGCCCGCACAGCCGGCAGGACGGCAAGCCGGGAGGCGGCGTTACCGCACCTCTCGGCGCGCAGCGCCTGCCCCACATCACGCCCCTCCAGCAGCACCCGATCCGCCGCAGGGTCGTCCCCCTGCACCACAAAGTCTGCGTCCAGCCGCGCTGCCAGTGCCGCCAGCGCCTCCTCGTCGTCAAGGGCCACACCGTGGTGTTCGGCCGCCAATGCCACCAAGCGGTACAGCGCCCCGCTGTCCAGCAGGTGCCAACCCAGCCGCTGCGCCAGAATACGGCTCAGCGTACCCTTGCCCGACCCGCTGGGGCCGTCAATCGTCAGCACCGGAACCGCGTGGCTCACGCGCCATCCGTGCTGCTGATCGCGAGCCCCGCACGCTGTGCGAGGCCGACAAAGCCGGGAAACGAGGTATTCACATTGGCGCAGTCAGTAATGGAGATGCCGGCCTGCGCACACAGCGCCGCCATGGCAAATGCCATGGCGATGCGGTGATCGCCGTGGCTATCGACCGTCCCGCCACCCAGCCTGCCGCCCTGGATCACCATCCCGTCCGGGGTGGGTCGCGCCTCAATCCCGAGCTGCGTCAACCCGTCGGCCATCACCTGGATGCGGTCGCTTTCCTTCACACGCAGCTCATGTGCGCCGGTGAGCACCGTTTCACCCGTGGCGCAGGCGGCAGCGATAAACAGTGCGGGAAATTCATCTATCGCCAGAGGTACCTGGTCTTCCGGGATACGCGTGCCGTGCAGACTGGCCGAGCGCACACGAATATCCGCCACCGGTTCGCCGCCCACCTCGCGCTCGTCAAGCAGTGTGATGTCCGCGCCCATGCGGCGCAGAATGTTGATCACGCCGATGCGGGTCAGATTAATGCCCACATGCTCGAGCGTCACATCCGATCCCGGCGCAATGCTGGCACCCACCATGAAAAATGCAGCGGATGAAATATCCGCCGGGACATCAATCGGCGTGGCACGCAACTCACCGCCGCCGGTGAGGCACACTGTGGCGCCGTTCTGTTCCACGGCGTAACCGAAACCGCGCAACATGCGCTCGGTGTGATCCCGCGTCGGCGCGGGTTCTGTGACGCAGGTGGAGCCGCTCGCATAGAGCCCCGCGAGCAGCAGCGCAGACTTCACCTGTGCGCTCGCCACCGGCAGCCGATAATCAATGCCGGTCAGCCTTTGCCCGCCCCGTATCAGCAGCGGTGCGGTGCCCTGCGCCGTGGCGTCAATGCGTGCGCCCATGAGTGCCAGCGGCTCGGTGACACGCCGCATGGGTCGTCGTGACAGCGAGGCATCGCCCGTCAGCGTCACGTCAAACGGCAGGCCGCACAACAGGCCCGACAACAGGCGCATCGACGTACCCGCGTTGCCGAGGTCGAGTGGTGCAACAGGCGACTTCAGGCCATGCAGCCCCACGCCATGAATTACGACCTTGCCCGGGCCGGGATGTTCTATGTTCACGCCCAAGGCACGGAACGCCGCCAGCGTGCACAGGCAATCCTCTCCTTCAAGAAACCCGCTCACCTCAGTCACGCCAGAGGCGACAGACCCCAGCATGATGGCACGGTGCGAAATGGATTTATCCCCCGGCACGCGCACACGTCCGCGCAATGCACCACCCGGCGTAACGTGATACGTCAGCGCAGAAGCGGTCATACCATCAACCGTTGAACTGGTCACGCTCATGCTTGGCGCGGGCAAAGACCTCGAGGATGCGTACGCCGTCACTGGTGCGGATGGCAGCGTGCAATTGCTCCAGATCGGTGCTGAAACGCTCCAGCACGGTCAGTATTGCATCGCGGTTGGCCAGGCAGATGTCGCGCCACATGACGGGGTCACTGGCGGCGATGCGCGTGAAGTCACGAAAGCCGCCTGCTGCAAAGCGGAAGATGTCGTCATGGCTTTCCGTGCGCGCGAGGCTATCGACCAGCGTATAGGCCAGCAGGTGCGGCAGATGGCTGGTGGCAGCGAGCAGCGCATCATGACGTGCGGCGTCCATCTCCAACACCTCGGCGCCGGCCTGCTCCCACATGGCGCGCACCTGCCGGATTGCGTCCGCACTGGTGTGCGCCAACGGCGTCAGCACCACGCGGCGCTGCTGGAACAGCTCGGCAAACGAGGCCTCAACGCCACTCTGCTCAGTACCGGCGATCGGATGCCCCGGCACAAAGTTCGCAGGCACCTCGCCAAATACCGCACGCGCCGCCTCGATGACACACCGCTTGACGCTGCCCGCATCGGTAATCACCGTGTGTGGCGCCAGCGCGGGCTTGATCTGTTTCAACACCGTCTCTGTGGCGCCGACAGGTACTGCCAGCACGACCATGTCAGCGTCTTGCACGGCGACGCGCAGATCCGATTCATAACGGTCAAGCACACCCAGCGTAACGGCCTTTTGCAGCTGCGCGGCATTGCGCCCGCTGCCGACGACCTCCTGGCACGCGCCCGCCTGCTTGAGCGCGCGCGCGAGCGAGCCGCCGATCAATCCCACGCCGATGATAGTTAATTTATTTATCATTATAAAAACCCAACGCCAAGGCGCAAAGACGCAAAGTTCACAATAGCAAGCAAGGCGATAACCAGCGTTAGCTTTCTTGCGCCTTGGCGTCTTTGCGTTGAGTAGCTGGCTGATCCTTCACCAACACCTTTTCCAAGGCTTTAATAAAACGTTCGTTTTCTTCAGGCAATCCAATCGTGACGCGCAAATGCTGCGGCATGGCATAATTCGCCACCGGGCGCACAATCACACCCTCGCGCAGGAGTGCATCATAGACATCCAGCGCATTGCGCCTGATATCCACACACACAAAGTTGCCCGCCGAAGGGATAAACTCCAGCCCCATGGCAGCAAATGCCGAGGTTAGCTGCGCCATGCCATCACGATTACACGCCAGACTGCGCGCAAGGTGATCGTTATCTTCGAGCGCCGCCAGTGCCGCCACCTGCGCCAGACTGTTCACATTGAATGGTTGACGCACCCGGTTCAGCATATCAGCCGCCTCCGGCTGAGACAGTGCATAACCCACGCGCAGCCCGGCCAAGCCGTACGCCTTGGAAAACGTGCGCGTCACAATCAGGTTCGGAAACCGCGTGAGCCACAGACTCGCATCCGGGTAGTCAGCAGCGGCATCACGTGCGTACTCAAAATACGCCTCGTCCACCACCACCAAAACTGAGGGCGGCACGGTCTGCAGGAAATCTTCCAGCACACGCCCCGACAACCAAGTGCCGGTAGGATTGTTCGGATTGGCAATAAATACCACGCGGGTACGGTCGTTCAGCAGTGCCTGCATGGCATCGAGATCGTGTCCCCAGTTGCGTACCGTCGCAACACGCGCCGTGGCGCCGACCGCCTGCGTCACAATGGGATACACGGCAAAGGCGTGCGCGGAAAACACCACTTCATGCTGCGGCGTGACAAACGCGCGTGTAACCAGCTCCAACAGATCATTCGAGCCATTACCCAGCGTGACTTGATCCAGCTGCACGCCGTGTCTGCGCGCCAGCGCGGCACGCAGATCAAACCCTGCGCCGTCGGGATAACGTGCAAGCTGGGTTAGTGACTGTTGCACGGCACTCACCGCACGCGGACTCGGCCCCAATGGGTTCTCGTTAGAGGCCAGCTTGATGATATCGCGCACACCGTATTCACGCTCCAGCTCTGCAACCGGCTTGCCCGGCACATAGGGTTGCAGATTGCGCACGCCCGGCGCGGCCAATTCCATGAAAGAGACACGCATGACGCAGCAGCTTACAGCACGGCCTTGGGATAGGAACCCAGCACTTTCAGCAGCGCCGCCTCGGACTGAATCTCCTTCAGTGCTGCCGCAACAGCCGGTTCCTGCATGTGCCCTGCAATGTCAATGAAAAACACATACTCCCAAGCCGCCTGGCGGGATGGACGCGATTCGATGCGCATCATGCTGATTTTGTGATGCGCAAGCGGCGCCAGCAGGTGATATAGCGCCCCGGATTGGTTGCGCGTCGACACCAGCAGGGAGGTTTTATCGTTGCCACTGGGTGCCGTGTCCTGCCGCCCCAGCACCAGAAAACGCGTGGTATTGTTGGGCTCATCTTCTATATTCACAGCCAACGCGCGCAACTGGTAAATCGACGCGGCAAGATCACTGGCAATTGCAGCGGCGCCCGCCTCCTGTGCAGCACGCCGGGCACCCTCGGCATTGCTGCTCACAGGCAGCAGCTCCATGCCATGCACGTGGCTGTCCAGCCAATCCCGGCACTGTGCCAGCGCCTGCGGATGGGCATACACACGCTGCACCTCGCTCAGTGTGTCCGCCTTGCTCAACAGTTGGTGATTTACACGCAGCTCTATTTCACCGCAGATCCGGAGCGGCGACAGCATAAGCATATCCAGTGTATGACTGACGGCCCCCTCGGTGGAGTTCTCGACCGGTACCACGCCGTAGTTGGCGGTACCGGACTCGACCCCACGGAAGATATCATCGATATCCGCCACTGGCAGCACGGTAACCGCATGACCAAAGTGCTTGAGGGCGGCCGCTTCGGAGTAGGTTCCCTGCGGCCCCAGGTAGGCGATGCTGAGCGGTTGCTCCAGCGCACGGCAGGCAGACATTATTTCACGGAACAGTCGCGCCATCTCCTCATCACTGAGTGGGCCGTGATTGCGCTCCAGCGCCTTGCGCAACACTTCCGCCTCGCGCTCGGCGCGGTAGCACTCATTGTGCTCGCCGTTGGCGCGCTTGGTCTCTGCAACTTCCTGCGCACACGCGGCACGCTCACTCACCAGCGACTGGATTTTTTCATCCAGCGCATCAATGCGGGCACGTAGCGCTTGCAGTTTGTCGTTCATAAAATAGTGGCGAGCGGCTAGTGGCGAGTGGCCAGGGAAAACCAGTCTATTGGGAAATTCTTCATGTAGTTACTCGCCACTCGCCACTAGCCGCTCGCCACTGTTTTACAACGTACGCACTGACAGCACGCCGTCAATTTTTGCGATCTCCTGCACCACACTGTCAGGAATTTTCCCTTCGGCATCTGCCAGCGTGTAGGCATAATCGCCGCGCGACTTGTTGATCAGGTCAATGATGTTGATCCCGGCCTTGGCCATCGTGGTGGAAATCTGCCCGACCATGTTGGGCACGTTGGCATTGGCAATGGCGATCCGCTGGCCCTCGGTACGCGGCATCATTACTTCGGGAAAATTCACCGAGTTGTGAATGTTGCCGTTTTCGAGAAAATCACGCACCTGTTCCGCCACCATCACGGCGCAGTTATCCTCCGCCTCGGCGGTGGAAGCACCCAGATGCGGCAGCGCAATAACGCGCTTGTTGCCCCGGAACAGAGTGCTCGGGAAATCGCATATATAAGCATACACCTGGCCGCTGTTCAGTGCCGTATTCAGCGCATCGACATCAATGATGCCTTCGCGCGCAAAGTTGAGCAAGACCGCGCCTTTCTTCATCAGCTTCAGGCGCTGCGCACTAATGAGATTGCGCGTAGCATCGGAGAGCGGCACATGCAGTGAGATAAAATCCGCCTTGGCCACCAGATCATCCACGTTGGCCGCCTGTTGCACGCTGGAAGACAGCTTCCAGGCGCCCTGCACCGTAATACCGGGATCGAAACCGACCACCTTCATGCCGAGCGCAAGAGCGGCGTTTGCCACTTCACGCCCAATGGCGCCGAGACCGATCACACCGAGCGTGCGACCAGGAAGTTCGAACCCGACGAAATCCTTTTTTCCCTCCTCTACCAGCTTGTTCAATGCGGCATCGTCGCCTTCCAGCGTGCGCGCGAAATCCCACGCCTGGCAGATATTACGACAGGCGAGCAGCATGCCTGCGATTACCAGCTCTTTCACCGCGTTGGCATTCGCACCGGGGGCGTTGAACACCGGAATGCCACGGGCTGACAGCTTGTCCACGGGGATGTTGTTTACGCCCGCACCCGCACGCCCCACCGCCTTGAGCGACGCGGGCATTTCCATATCGTGCATCTTGAACGAGCGCAGCAGAATTGCGTCTGGCTGCTGCATCTCTGACGCAATTTCATATATATCGCGTGGCAGACGTTCCAGACCAATATCCGAGATATTGTTTAATGTTTGAATTTTGAACATGAGAACCTCGCTATCTCAAGCGTGACGCTGCTGAAATTCACGCATGAAGGCTACCAACGCATCCACGCCAGACTCCGGCATTGCATTATAGATGCTCGCGCGCATCCCGCCCACCGAGCGGTGCCCGGCCAGCGTGAGCAACCCGGCCTTCTTCGCCTCAGACAGAAAAATACTGTCGAGCTTGTCATCCGGCAATGTAAACGGCACGTTCATCCATGAACGGCACGCAGGGTCAACGGGGCTCTTGTAAAAACCGGAGTCGTCGATCGCGGCATAGAGCTTGTTTGCCTTGCGCTGATTGCGCTCAGCCATGCCTTGCAGCCCGCCCTGGCGCTTTATCCAGTCGAACACCAGCCCCGCAAAATACCAGCCGTAAGTCGCCGGCGTGTTGTACATCGAATCATTGTCGGCATGGATTTTATAATCGAACATCACCGGCGTACCGGGGAGCGTCTGGCCCATGAGGTCGTCGCGCACGATCACCAGCGTCAGCCCTGCCGGGCCGATATTCTTCTGTGCACCGGCATAGATTACGCCGAACTTTGATACGTCCACCGGCCGCGACAGGATAGTCGAGGACATATCCGCCACCAGCGGCACATCACCGGTCTCCGGCACCCAGTGGAATTCCACACCGCCGATGGTTTCGTTCGGCGTGTAGTGCACATAGGCCGCGCCGGGATTGAGCTGCCAGGTTTGCTGCGCGGGCACATAGGTGAAATTCCTGTCTTCCGCGCTCGCCGCCACATTTACCTTGCAGTAACGCTTGCCCTCGGCAATGGCCTTCTTCGACCATTCGCCGGTATGGATGTAATCAGCTTCAGCTTTGCCGCGCAGCAGATTCATCGGCACCATGGAAAACTGGCTGCTGGCGCCGCCCTGCAGGAACAGCACCTTGTAGTTGTCCGGGATCGCCATGATCTCGCGCAGACTGGCCTCGGCACCCTCCGCAATCGACATGTATTCCTTGCCGCGGTGACTCATTTCCATCACCGACATGCCGCAGCCGTGCCAGTCCAGCATTTCGTCTGCCGCCTGACGCAATACTTCTTCCGGCAATACCGCCGGCCCGGCACTGAAATTATATGCGCGTGGCATGACACTCCTCATTGCAATAATTATTCATCTGGGGAATTCGCTACTTCCTGCTCTGCCTGCCCTTCCGGCTCTTCCTCGACATCGCCGATACGCTCGATGCCGATGAGCTTTTCATTTTCCGACGGGCTGATCAGCTTCACACCCTGCGTGTTGCGTCCGACCTGAGACACTTCACTGACGCGCGTGCGCACCAGCGTGCCACCGTTGGTAATGAGCATGATCTCGTCGGTCTCAAGCACCCGCACCGCGCCGATCACTGCGCCGTTGCGCTCGGTGGTCTGGATCGAAATAACGCCCTGCCCGCCACGCCCGTGCCTGGGGTAATCCTCTATCGGCGTGCGCTTGCCGTAGCCGCGCTCGGTGGCCGTCAGTACCGCGCCTTCATCGGCGATAATGAGCGAGATCACGCGCTGCCCTGCGCCCAGGCGGATGCCGCGCACACCACAGGCGGTACGCCCCATGGAGCGTACATCCTGCTCCTCAAAGCGGATCACCTTGCCGGTGTTGGTAAAGAGCATGATGTCCTGTTTGCCGTCGGTGAGTGCCACGCCGACCAACTGATCGTCGGCGCGCAGATCGAGTGCGATAATACCGCTCGGGCGTGGGCGCGAAAATTCTACCAGCGGCGTCTTTTTCACGGTGCCCTGCGCTGTCGCCATGAACACATAATGATCTGACGTGAATTCGTGCACCGGCAGGATGGCATTGATACGTTCATCCGCCTCCAGCGCCAGCAGGTTGATGATCGGTTTGCCGCGCGCGATACGCCCCGCCTGCGGCAATTCATACACCTTCATCCAGTACACCTTACCGCGACTGGAGAAACACAAAATGGTGTCGTGCGTGCTGGCGACAAAGAGCTTCTCGACGAAATCCTCGTCACGCACACTGGTCACTGCCTTGCCGCGACCGCCACGCTTCTGCGCGCGATACAGTGACAAGGGCTGCGACTTCACATAGCCTGCATGCGACAGGGTCACCACTACATCCTCAACGTTGATCAGATCCTCCAGGGTAAGATCCTGATGGTCGAGGATGATCTCGGTGCGACGTTTATCGGCATACTGCTCACGTATTTGGGTCAGCTCGTCATGAATCACCTGCATCAGACGCTCATTACTGGCCAGTACGCCCAGCAGGCGCTCGATGATGCTGAGCAGTTCGCGGTACTCACTGACAATCTTGTCCTGCTCCAGCCCGGTGAGCCGGTGCAGACGCAAATCGAGTATCGCCTGTGCCTGTACCAGCGTGAGGCGATAACCCTCGGCATCCAGCCCGAACTCCGGCGCCAGATCGTCGGGGCGTGATGCAGAGGCGCCCGTGCGCGCCAACATGTCGCTCACCGCACCCGGCGCCCAGCGTTGCGACAGCAAGCCTTCACGCGCCTGCGCGGGATCCGGGGCAGCCTTGATCAACGCAATAACGGCATCGATATTGGCGAGTGCGATCGTAAGGCCTTCGAGGATATGGGCGCGTTCACGCGCTTTGCGCAACTCATACACGGTACGCCGCGTCACCACCTCACGCCGGTGACGGATAAACAGCTCCAGCGCCTGCTTGAGATTCAGCAAACGCGGCTGCCCATCCACCAGCGCCACCATATTGATGCCGAAAACGCTCTGCAGTTGCGTGTGAAGGTACAGGTTATTGAGCAGCACTTCCGCCACTTCGCCGCGCTTCAGGGTAATGACCATGCGCATGCCGTCTTTGTCGGACTCGTCCCGCAGCTCGGAAATACCCTCGAGCTTCTTCTCCTTGACCAGTTCGGCGATCCTTTCCAGCAGACGCGCCTTGTTCACCTGATAGGGCAGTTCGGTGACGATGATGCTCTGCCTGCCGCTGGTCTCGTCGGTCTCGATTTCGGTGCGCCCGCGCACGAACAGGCGTCCGCGTCCGCTACGGTAGGCCTCGTGAATACCCGCCACACCACTGATGATGCCGGCAGTAGGGAAGTCCGGGCCGGGGATGTACTTCATCAGATCCGGCACGCTCAGTTCCCGATTTTCGATCAGCGCCAGACAGGCATCGACCACTTCACCCAGATTGTGCGGCGGGATATTGGTCGCCATACCGACCGCGATACCGCTGGAACCGTTGACCAGCAGGTTGGGGATGCGCGCCGGAAACACCACCGGCTCGCGCTCTGACTCGTCATAGTTGGGGACAAAATCGACCGTTTCCTTGTCCAGATCGGCCAGCATCTCGTGCGCAATGCGCGACATACGCACTTCGGTGTAGCGCATCGCCGCAGGTGCGTCACCATCCACCGAGCCGAAGTTGCCCTGCCCGTCCACCAGCATGTAGCGCAGCGAGAACGGCTGCGCCATGCGCACGATGGTGTCATACACCGCAGTATCCCCATGCGGGTGGTATTTACCGATAACATCGCCCACTACGCGCGCCGACTTTTTATACGGCTTGTTCCAGTCGTTGCCCAGCTCGCTCATCGCGTACAAAACGCGGCGGTGCACGGGCTTCAGGCCGTCGCGCACATCGGGCAGGGCACGGCCCACGATCACGCTCATCGCATAGTCGAGGTACGACTGCTTCATCTCCTCTTCGATGTTGACGGGGAGGACTTCTTTGGCGAAATCAACCATCAGAGAGGTTCTGTTGGGCGTGTGTCGGCGCTGGAAAAATCAAGGTATCAGGCACTGTTTTTGTAAGCGGCTAGGATAGCATAAACACCCCCATCCGGCACGTAAAATGAGGTCGCGGGCGGGAACTCAGGCACTCGCCAGCGCTGCAATCTTGTGCCTGTCCGGCGCCAGCACCACGCCGCGCTCCGTCACCAGCGCATCAACCAGCGCCGCCGGTGTGACATCAAACACCGGGTTCCACGCCTCTGCCCCGCCGGCCGCTACCGGCTGGCCCGCGAGCGTCAGCAGTTCTGCCGCCGCCCGCGTCTCAATGGGGATATCGGCACCGCTGCGCAAGGTCATGTCCAGGGTCGAACAGGGCGCCACCACCATGAACTTCACCCCATGATGACGCGCCGCCAGCGCAAGTCCGTAGGTACCAATCTTGTTTGCCACATCGCCATTGGCCGCAATGCGGTCAGCGCCCACCACCACCCAGCTCAACTCACCTTGGCGCATCAGCCACGCCGCCGCCCCGTCGGCGATCAGGGTCACCGGAATACCGTCCTGCACCAGCTCCCAGGCGGTGAGCCGCGCACCCTGCAGCCAGGGCCGGGTCTCGTCGGCATACACCTTCCCGATCTTGCCCGCAGCATGGGCCGCACGGATCACGCCCAAGGCCGTGCCGTAACCGCCCGTAGCCAGCGAACCGGTATTGCAGTGCGTCAGCACCCCGCCCCCGGCCTCGATCAAAGCCGCACCCAGCTCGCCCATGCGGCGGTTGGCATTGACATCCTCATCGTGGATGCGCCGCGCCTCGGCGAGCATGGCCGGACCCGGGTCGCCTGCCACCTCAGCCAGCGCCGCCTGCATGCGCTCCAGCGCCCAAAACAGATTGACCGCCGTCGGGCGCGAACAGGCCAGCAGTTTGAGATCCGGCTCTATAGCGGCCCGCCAGCGGGCGGGTGAGTCGGCATAGCGCTGCTGCGCCGCCAGCGCCACGCCATACGCCGCTGCAATGCCAATGGCAGGCGCGCCGCGCACCGCCATATCGGTGATGGCCTGCGCTACGCTTGCGGCATCGTGGCACACCAGATACGACATGGCCTGTGGCAGTGCCCGCTGATCCAGCAAACGCAATGCCCCGCCGCGCCATTCCACGGCGCGCACACTATCGGTGTCCTCCAGAGTAGTTATCGAATGCTTCGATCGGGCGCATGGGTTGTCACTTGACACCATCATTTATCCTCGGATAGCCTCTGTATCTCAAACTGGATAGCCGCAATCAAGATAACCGCTCTATGTGCGGCAGCGCACAGATACGGCATTCGCGGAGATGTAACCTTATTCCATACTGTTTAGATTATTATATCGTCACAAATATGCACATTTTTGGCACTTATCCACAGAGCCAAAAAACCTTGTTGCCCCTTGTTGCTATAGAATAATATGCAGTATACTGCTAACTTACAGCTGATCAGTGATAACTATATCAACGAATCTGTAATAGCTTTTAATAGCGAAGGAGTCCCACCATGAGAACAGCAACCAAGAATTTTTTAATAAGCAGTATTGTGGCCGTGATCTCTCTGGTGGCCACAAATGGTGCCTTGGCAGGAGGCATCTACAACAATCACGCTTATGTCGTAGACAGCTCCGGCACCCTGGTGCGTGATGGCTCCAACAAGTGCATCCGCACCGGCTCGTGGAGTGAAGAGCATGCCCTAGTCGAGTGTGGTGATGCCGTAGCTGCAGCCCCGATGGCAGAAAAAACCCCGGAACCAGCACCCGTCGCTGCTGGCCCGAAACCGGCTGCCATCCACGCCACGCTGCAAACGGATGCCTTCTTCGACTTCGACAAGGCCATACTGAAGCCCGAAGGCAAAGCCAAGCTGGATGATTTCGTCGCCAAGATGAACGAGCACCCAGAAGTGGACGTGCTGCTTGTCACCGGCCATACTGACCGCATCGGCACCAACAGCTACAACATGAAGCTCTCACAGCGCCGCGCCGACGCCGTCAAGCACTACCTGGTTGACAAGGGCATCAGCAGCAACCGTATCGAGACGGCTGCCAAAGGTGAAGAAGAGCCTGTCGTAAGCTGTGATGGCATCAAGGGCCGTACCGCCCTCATCGACTGTCTCGCACCGAACCGTCGCGTTACCGTTGAGACCAAGGTACAGCGCGAGAACTAAAAGCAACCTGACCCAAAAGACCCCTACTGCCCCGCCTCGTGCGGGGCTTTTTTTTACCTCGAGTCCACGTTACCATCCACCGTCATGCGCACCATTGACCTGCTGATTTACGCGCGCTGGATCATTCCGGTAGAGCCGGAAGGTGTCGTTCACAGCGGCCACTGCCTCGCCGTCCATGAAGGCCGTATTCTTGACCTGCTGCCCGCACGCGAGGCACAGTTACGCTACTCCGCCGCAACCACACTGCATCTCGACGAGCATGCGCTGATCCCCGGCCTCATCAACACCCATACCCATGCAGCCATGTCGCTGCTGCGCGGCCTGGCCGATGACCTGCCGCTCATGGAGTGGCTGAACCAGCACATCTGGCCCGCAGAAGCTGCCTGGGTCAATCCGCAGTTCATACAGGACGGCACCCAGCTCGCCATCGCCGAAATGCTGCGCGGCGGCACCACCTGCTTCAACGACATGTACTTTTTCCCCGATCACACCGCGCGGGTCACTGCGGCCTGCGGCATGCGCGCGAGCATCGGCCTGATCCTGATCGACTTCCCCACCGCATGGGCGGCCGACGCCGACGAATACCTGCACAAGGGTCTTGAAGTCCATGATGCCTTCAAGGATCACCCCCTGATCACCACCACGCTCGCGCCGCATGCACCCTACACGGTGTCGGATGCGCCGCTGGCAAAGATCGTGATGTACGCCGACGTGCTCGACCGGCAAATTCACATGCACGTGCATGAAACGCGCGATGAAATCGAGCAAGGCCTTGCCAAATCCCGCGAACGCCCGCTGGCCCGGCTCGCCCGGCTGGGACTCGTATCTCCCCGCCTGCAGGCGGTGCACATGACACACCTCACCGACGATGAAATCGCGCTGGTCGCCGCAAGCGGCGCGCACGTCGTACACTGCCCGGAATCCAACCTCAAACTCGCCAGCGGCTTCTGCCCACTGGACAAGCTCATCAAGGCCGGCGTCAACGTGGCGCTCGGCACCGACGGCGCCGCGAGCAACAACGATCTCGACATGTTCAGCGAGATGCGCACCGCCGCACTGCTCGCCAAGGGCGTGAGCGGCGACGCCGTCAGCGTGCCCGCCGCCACCGCGTTGCGCATGGCCACACTCAATGGCGCGCGGGCGCTGGGGCTGGGCGATATTACCGGCTCGCTGCTGCCCGGCAAGGCCGCCGACATCACGGCGGTACATCTCGGTGATCTTGAAACGCAACCGCTCTACGACCCTGTGTCGCAACTCGTCTATGCCACCGGCCGCGACAAGGTCACCGATGTGTGGGTAGCGGGGCAGCACCTCCTCAAACAGCGCAAGCTCACCACGCTGGATGAAGCTGAACTGATCGCCAAGGCGCACGCTTGGGCGCAGAAAATCCGGCCGATCTAAGCCACCGCAGCGCGTTCTGCGTTATTCTATGCGTATGACACAGGGCACACACAACGTCGACCCCGCCGAGGTCGCCAAATTCCGCACCCTGGCCGCGCGCTGGTGGGACCCGGACAGCGAGCTAAAGACGCTGCACGACATCAACCCACTGCGTGTTGAGTACATCGACACGCGCGCCAAACTTGCCGGCAAAAGAGTGCTGGATGTCGGCTGCGGCGGCGGCATACTGGCCGAGGCCATGGCGCAACATGGCGCGGTAGTCACCGGCATCGACATGGCCGAAGACGCCCTCAATGTCGCCAGGCTGCATCTGCTGGAGTCCGGCATAAAAGTGGACTACCTGCTCGGCACGGCAGAACAATTCGCCGCCGAGCACCCCGCCGCCTTCGATGTCGTCACCTGCATGGAACTGCTCGAGCACGTGCCCGACCCCGCCTCCGTAGTGCGTGCCTGCGCCACGCTGGTCAAACCCGGCGGTCAGGTGTTTCTTTCCACCCTCAACCGCACGCCCAAGGCCTATCTGCTGGCGGTGATCGGTGCGGAGTACGTGCTCAACATGCTGCCGCGCGGCACGCATGATTACGCGCGCTTTATCCGTCCGTCGGAGATCGAGGCATGGGCGCGGCATGCCGGGCTGGAACTGCGCGACCTGACCGGCATGACCTACAACCCGCTCACCCGTCGCTACCGTCTGGGGCGCGATATCGATGTCAACTATCTGGCCCAGCTCACACGTGGCCACAACTAATGGCCTGCGCACCGTCCTGTTTGATCTGGACGGCACGCTCGCCGACACCGCCCCCGACCTCGCCTTCGCCCTCAACGCCGTGTTGCAGGAGCAGAATCGCGCGCCGCTGCCGTTTGACACCATCCGCCCCATTGTTTCACACGGCGCGACCGCGCTCATTCGCCTCGGCTTTGACATCGAGCCCGGCACGGCCGCGTTCGAGTCGCTGCGCCTGCGTCTGCTCGACATCTACCGCGAGCATCTGGCGCGGCACACGCGCCTGTTCCCCGGCATCGAGGAACTGCTGGGCGCCATTGAGCAGCGCGGCATGAACTGGGGCGTGGTGACCAACAAACCCGCGTGGCTCACCGACCCGTTGCTGGAGCAGCTTGGCCTGTCCGCGCGTGCGGCCTGCGTGGTGAGCGGCGACACCGTGGCCGAGCGCAAGCCGCATCCCGCGCCCATGCTGCACGCCTGCCACCTTGCAGGGAGCGAGGCACATCAGTGCCTGTATGTCGGCGACGCCGCGCGTGACATCGAGGCCGGCAGGCGCGCGGGCATGAAAACGCTGGTGGCGCTGTTCGGTTACATCGGTGAAGATGAACAACCGGATAGCTGGGGCGCGGACGGCATGATTGCGCACCCCGCTGAGTTACTCGATTGGATTACTGCACATGGGCGCCTCTAAAAATGATGGATTTTGCTTCAAGACAAGGCGCAGCGCAGGCGAGCAGCGGTCGCTCCTGCGCGTCCTGCGCCCGCGACATTCGTACGTCCCTGTACAGCACAGCATACACGCCAGTATGTGAGCAGCGGAGACAAGCTGCAACGCAGTATTGAAGCAAAAGACGCATTTTTAGAGATGCCCATATGACTGAGCCTGTCTCCACGTTCGCATTGATTGTCATCGTACTGCTCGGCATCGCGGGCGGCGGCGTGGCCGTATATCTCATGATGCAGCGCCGGTTAGGCGAATTAAACAGAGACAACGCCACACTGAGCGCGCAGCTTGAGGCCGAGCAGCGCAGCGGTGCGGAAAAGATAGCCGCGCTCGAAGCCGCGCGCGCGCAGCTCACGCACACCTTCACCGCGCTTGCGAGCGAGGCGCTACGCAGCAACAACGAAGAATTTCTCAAACTGGCGCAGGAGAACCTCAAGCAGTTTCACATCAAGGCGCAAGGTGATCTGGAGCAAAAGGAAAAATCCATCGAGCAACTGATAAAGCCCATCAAGGAAGCGCTGGAGAAAAACGAACAACAGATTCGCCAGATCGAGCTCGAACGCAAGGAATCCTTCGGCTCACTCAGCAAACACCTCGAAACCATGGCGCTCAACCAGCAGTCGCTGCAAAGCGAAACCCGCAACCTGGTGCAGGCCCTGCGCCGCCCGGAGGTGCGCGGTCAGTGGGGCGAACTCACCCTCAAGCGTCTCGCCGAACTGGCCGGCATGGTGGAGTATTGCGACTTTTTCGAACAGGAACATACGGCCACAGCGGAAGGCGGCATGCGCCCCGACATGATAGTACGCATGCCCGACGGGCGTGAAATCATCGTTGACGTCAAGACACCACTCGATGCCTATTTAAGCGCCGTCGAAGCTACCGACGATGCCACGCGCGCCGTCCACCTCGAAAGCCATGCACGCAACGTCGTCAAACGCGTGCGCGAACTCGCCGCGAAATCCTATTGGGAACAGTTCAAGAACGCACCCGACTTTGTCGTGCTGTTCATCCCCGGCGACCAGTTCCTGAACGCCGCGCTCGACATCCAGCGTGACCTCATCGAAATCGCGCTACGGCAGAAGGTGATACTCGCCACACCCACCAGCTTTGTCGCCCTGCTGCGCGCCGTCGCCTACGGCTGGCGGCAACAGACGCTGGCTGTGAACGCCGAACGCATCCGCGATGTGGGCGAGGAATTGTACAAACGCCTCGGCGTGTTCGCCGATCACCTGACCAAAGTCGGCAAAAGCCTCAACAGCAGCGTCGACAGCTACAACGCCGCTGTCGGCTCTTTTGAACGCCAACTCATCCCCGGCGCACGCAAATTCGCGGAAATGGGCGTAGAAACCGGCAAGTTGATTGAATCGCCGGAGCCACTTGAAAAACAGCCGCGCAGGATGACTATCACGACCAAAAAAGGTAGTGTAAACGATCCTAATTGATATTAGCCGTCAACAATAGAAGAACCGCACATGGCGATACCTGATTACCAGTCAATTATGCTTCCCTTGCTTCGTTTCGCTACGGACGGAAACGAACATCCCCTGCGGGAAGCAATCGAGGGCTTGTCCAAACAGTTTGGGCTTACGGACGCAGAAAAGAATGAACTGTTGCCGAGCGGACAACAGCCAAGATTCGACAACCGTGTTGCCTGGGCTCGATCCTATATGAGCAAGGCGGCTCTGTTAGAGCCAACGCGGCGCGGGCACTTCCGCATCACCCAACGTGGCCGGGAAGTCCTGTCCAAGAACCCGCCCGGAATTAATGTGAAATTCTTAGAACAATTTCCTGAGTTTGTAGAGTTCAGGACGAAACACCGAGAACCGGCAGAAACCACAGCATCGACCGAGGCCGAAACCCTCCAAACACCAGGCGAGCTTCTGGAAACGGCATACCAGAAACTGCGCGAAGATTTATCTGCTGAACTTCTGAAAACCGTAACAGAATGCTCCCCGTCTTTTTTCGAGCGCCTCGTTATCGATGTTCTCGTAAATATGGGCTATGGCGGTTCTCGAAAGGAAGCTGGAAAGGCCATTGGCCGTAGCGGCGACGAGGGCATTGACGGCATCATTAACGAAGATCGTCTCGGTCTCGATGTCATCTACATTCAAGCCAAACGGTGGCAGGCTACGATCGGGCGCCCTGAAATACAGAAGTTTGCGGGTGCCCTGCAAGGGCACCGCGCGAAGAAAGGAATCTTTATCACCACTTCCGAGTTCAGCCGCGAAGCCACGGATTATGTGGCGAAAATTGATTCTAAGATCGTGCTTATAGACGGTGAGCAGTTATCCCAACTCATGATCGATCACAATGTTGGGGTTACTCCTGTCACGTCGTACGAAACGAAGAAAATTGACAGCGATTACTTTATTGAGGGTTAAAACGGCTAACAAGGCGCTCCAGTGTCTTGGGGAACCATCCGGTGCAATGCGCTACGCTTCGCACCCCACAAGCTGCCGTGATTCAAACTGCTCATCGCTGTTCCGTTCACACTCGCTTCCAGCCGGGCCTTGAAACGAGGCCTTCAGCGGTCAGCTTTTAGATGGCTTGACACAACACTTGACTTATACTTGACATGATATTAGCCTTTCTCCATGGCCTATGTCCCGCAATTCACAATCACCCCAGCCCTGCTTTTCGAGGTCGAGCAGGTAGCGGCATTGCGGGAGCGGATTCAAAGTGCCGTGGTAGACCTTGCCTGGATGCCCGCCCTGCAGAAAGATACTCGCACGCGCAACGGCCATGCCTCGACGGCCATCGAGGGAAACCCACTGACCCTCGATCAGGTTCGCGCTTTGGAGGAAGGGCGCGAACTTTCAGCATCCGGCACGCGGCACAAGCGGGAAGTCCTCAATTATTTCGCCGGGCTGCGCTACGTGGAAAAAAACGCGGCCAAAAAAACCCTCCGTCATGCGGAAATTCTGGGGCTGCACCGGATTCTGTCCGGAGAGGTGATGGATCAGGGCGAGGCCGGGAAATACCGGATGTTTGCCGTCCGGGTCGGGCAGTATCGCCCTCCTCCGGCGGATGCCGTTTCGGGGCTGATGTTCGAGTTGCTGGAGTGGTGGAACACAGCTTCGCGGAAACTCTCGCCGGTTCTCAGTTCGGCCATCCTGCATTACCGCTTCGAGGCCATCCATCCGTTTGCCGACGGTAACGGCCGCACGGGCCGGGCGCTCGCGTTGTGGGAGCTCTATCGGCGAGGGTTCGATACCCATCACATCTTTTCGGTGGACGAATATTACTGGGAAGACCGGCCAAAATACTATGCCGCACTCGATGGTGTGCGGCAGGCCGGAGAAGACCTGAGCGCCTGGCTGGAATATTGCGCGGCGGGACTCCGGCAAATGCTCGAACGGGCGTGGCTGCGGATTCAAACCTTGCAGGTGAAGTCCACGGAGAAACTGGTCTTGCGCCCACGGCAGGAACAGCTCCTCCATCTGCTACGCGATCACGGGAGCATGGCCCCCGGCAAAATATGGGGAGCGCTGGGCGTGTCCCGGCAAGGTGCGATGGATTTATTGCGACCGCTGATTGACGCAGGATTAGTCGAGAAGGTGGGTGGAAAAAAGACGGGGCATTACATTTTGCGAAACCCGTGAACGAAGCCGAAACCAGCCAAGGGTGGGCAAACGGATTTTATTTGCCCACGCGAGATCAATCCCGATTCGAAGCATGTGGGCACCACATTGCCCACCCTCACTGCGCTGCTCGCCTGCGCTGCGCCTTGTCTTGAAGCAAAATCCATCATTTTTAGATGCACCCTGGACACACAGGCATCAGATCGGCTGCCCGGCCTGCGGGTGCGCGCGCTCCGAGGTTTGCAGGATTTTATTCATCGCGTTGAGGTAGGCCTTGGCGGAGGCGATGACGATGTCGGTGTCCGCGCCTTGGCCGTTGACGATGCGTCCGCCCTTCTCCACGCGCACCGTCACCTCGCCCTGCGAGTCGGTGCCGCTGGTGATGTTATTCACCGAGTAAAGCTGTAGCGTCGTGCCGCTTTGCACGACGGCCTCGATGGCCTTGAAGGCGGCGTCCACCGGCCCGCCGCCCGGCGCGGTGGCGCGGTGCTCGACACCGTCCACCGACAGCGTGATGGCGGCGTTCGGCGTCTCGCCGGTTTCGGAGCACACCTTGAGCGCGACCAGTTTGATGCGCTCATTCTCGGCGGCGAGGTTGGTCTCGCTGATCAGGGCCTGCAAGTCCTCGTCATAGATGTCGTGCTTCTTGTCGGCAAGCTCCTTGAAGCGGACGAAGGTTTCATTCAACGCTTCTTCCGAATCGAAGCTGGCGCCCAATTCCTGCAAGCGCGCACGGAACGCGTTGCGCCCGGAGTGTTTGCCCAGCACCATGCGATTCGTCACCCAGCCCACGTCCTCGGCGCGCATGATTTCGTAGGTGGTGCGGTGCTTGAGCACGCCGTCCTGATGGATGCCGGATTCATGGGCGAACGCGTTCGCGCCGACGATGGCCTTGTTCGGCTGCACGGCGAAGCCGGTGATGCCGGAGACCAAACGGCTCGCAGGCACAATCTGGGTGGCGTCGATGCGCGTGTCGCAGGTGAAGATGTCACGCCGCGTGCGCACCGCCATCACGATCTCCTCCAGCGCCGCGTTGCCGGCACGCTCGCCGAGGCCGTTGATGGTGCACTCCACCTGACGCGCACCGTTCAACACCGCCGAGAGCGAGTTCGCCACCGCGAGGCCCAAGTCGTTGTGGCAGTGCACGGAAAACACCGCCTGATCGGAGTTGGGCACGCGCTCGCGCAAGGTTTTTATCAACGCGCCGAACTGGTGCGGCAGGTTGTAGCCCACGGTGTCGGGGATATTCACCGTGCGCGCACCGGCGGCGATCACCGATTCCAGCACGCGGCACAGGAAATCGGTCTCGGAGCGTCCGGCGTCTTCGGGAGAAAATTCCACGTCGTCGGTGTATTGCCGCGCACGCTTCACCGCCTTCACCGCCTGCTCCAGCACCTGCTCCGGCGTCATCTTGAGCTTTTTCTCCATGTGGATCGGAGAAGTGGCGATGAAGGTGTGGATGCGCCGTGACTGCGCGCCCTTCAATGCCTCGGCGGCGCGGTCGATGTCCTTGTCCAGCGCACGCGCGAGCGCGCACACGGTGCTGTCCTTGATGACATTGGCCACCGCCTGCACCGATTCGAAATCGCCTACGCTCGCAATGGGAAACCCGGCCTCGATCACATCGACGCGCATGCGCTCCAGGCTCTTCGCGATGCGTATCTTTTCCTCGCGCGTCATGGATGCGCCGGGGCTCTGCTCGCCGTCGCGCATGGTGGTATCAAAAATGATTAATTTGTCGCTCATCTGTGTTCTCCGCTGCCGCTATGGGCGCCTCTAAAAATGCGTCTTTTGCTCCAATACTGTGCTGTACAAGGACGTACGAATGTCGCGAGCGCAGGACGCGCAGGAGCGACCGTTGCAGCTTGTCTCCGCTGCTCACATACTGACGTGTATGCTGCGCTGCTCGACGGCGCTGCGCCTTGTCTTGAAGCAAAATCCATCATTTTTAGAGACGCCCATATGCTACACGACGCGCTGGTAATCGTCGCGCAGCTTGTTCATCAGGATTGGTTCGCGTAGTTATTCCCTCGCCAGGGATTTCGACGGTGTCTGCCCTAGGGCAGCAGTCGCAGAATCGGCAGGAGATTGAGAGCGGTGGCCACGCGCAACACTGCCTGCCGATGGGCGGCATGTGCGGTAACAACTGTGTGGTTGGCGTGTTTCATGGTTAATTTCGGAATCCGCAGGCTTACTATACGGCGGCCACGGCGGTTTTTCAAGGCTGGTCCTTGCGCGTATCTCCGGGTTCCGGGTTTTCGCCGCCCCCGCCCTGGGTTTTGCGCGCCAGCCGCTTGCTGCGCAACTGCATGAGCGTCAGCACCGGGCCGGAGATACCGTAGAGCATAAACACGCCGAACAATACGCGCGGCGGGTCGCTGGATACCAGCACGATAATCAGCACCAGCACCACCAGCGCCAGAAACGGCACTTTATCCTTGAGGCTGAAGTCCTTGAAGCTGTAGTAGCGTATCTTGCTCACCATGAGCACGCTGACGATCAAGGTGAGCAGCAGCGCCACCACCATGATGCCCGTGCCCTGCAACTCGAAATCGTGCGCGCTCCAGACCATGCCGGCGATGATTGCCGCCGCCGCCGGGCTGGCCAGGCCCTGGAAGTAGCGTTTGTCGATGATGCCGAGCTGGGTATTGAAGCGCGCCAGCCGCAGCGCGGCACAGGCGGCGTAGACGAAGGCCGCAAGCCAGCCGAACTTGCCGAGAAAGTGCAGCCCCCATGAATAGACCACCAGTGCCGGGGCGAGGCCGAAGGAAACCATGTCGGCGAGGCTGTCATACTCCGCGCCGAAGTCGCTCTGGGTGTGGGTGAGGCGGGCGATGCGGCCGTCGATGCCGTCCATCACCATGGCCACAAAGATGGCGATGGCGGCCGCCTCGAAACGCCCGTTCATGCCCGCAACGATGGCGTAGAACCCCGCGAACAGCCCGGCGGTGGTAAACAGGTTGGGCAGCAGGTAAATGCCGCGCCGACGGCGCAGAACCCGCTTGTCCGACTGCTGTTCTTCGTTCTCGTTATCCGGCACGGGGTAGCCAGCGGCCTCAGTTACGGTCTTTGTCGACCAGGCGGTTGGCCTTGATCCATGGCATCATGCTGCGCAGCTTCTCGCCCACCACCTCGATTTGATGCTCGCGCGTGAGGCGTCTGGTCGCCTTCATCACCGGCGCACCGGCCTGGTTCTCCAGAATGAACTCGCGCGCGAATGCGCCGCTTTGAATTTCACCCAGGATTTTCTTCATCTCGCGCTTGGTCTCTGCGGTGACGATGCGCGGGCCGCGCGTCATGTCGCCGTATTCCGCAGTATTGGAAATGGAGTAGCGCATGTCGGCGATGCCGCCTTCGTACATCAGATCCACGATCAGCTTCAACTCGTGCAGACATTCGAAGTAGGCCATTTCCGGCGCGTAACCGGCCTCGACCAGGGTTTCAAAACCGGCCTGCACCAGCGCGGTCGCGCCGCCGCACAGCACGGCCTGCTCGCCGAACAGGTCGGTCTCGGTCTCTTCGCGGAAATTGGTTTCGATGACACCCGCACGGCCGCCACCATTGGCGCTGGCATACGACAGGGCGATGGCCTTGGCCTTGCCGCTGACGTCCTTATGCACGGCGATGAGGCTCGGCACGCCGCCGCCTTGCGTATAGGTGGAGCGCACCAGATGGCCGGGGCCTTTAGGCGCGATCATGATCACGTCGAGATCGGCGCGCGGCTCGATCTGGCCGAAGTGAATGTTGAAGCCATGGGCGAAGGCCAGCGCCGCGCCCTTTTTAATGTTGGGCTCGATGGTGTCACGGTAGAGTCTGGCCTGATGCTCGTCCGGCGCCAGGATCATGACCACGTCGGCGCTTTTCACGGCCTCCGCGACATCCTTCACCTTGAGCTTGGCCTTCTGCGCCTTGGCTTCGGACGCGGAACCCAGGCGCAGGCCGACCACCACATCGACGCCGGAATCCTGCAGGTTATTGGCGTGCGCATGGCCCTGCGAACCGTAGCCGATGATGGCGACCTTTTTGCTTTTAATGATGGAAAGGTCGGCGTCTTTGTCGTAATAAATATTCATATCACCCTCTATCTAAAATAATCTAACTACTCAGCAAACTACTCAACGCAAAGACGCCAAGTCGCAAAGAAATACAAAACTCTAAGTTAATAAAAAATCTTTTGCGTCTTCGCGTCTTTGCGTTGAGTTTTTATATATAAAATAAAATCAAACTTTCAAACTCTTCGCGCCGCGCGCAATGCCCGACACGCCGGAGCGCACGACCTCCAGAATGGTCTTGCCGTCGAGCGCCTGGATAAATCCGTCGAGTTTCTCGCCGGTGCCGGTGAGCTCAATCACATAACTTGAATCCGTGACATCGATGATGTGGCCACGGAAGATGTCCGCCAAACGCTTGATTTCTTCACGTGCCACGCCTGTCGCCTTCACCTTGATCAGCATCATCTCGCGCTCGATGTGCGGGCCCTCGGTGAGGTCGAGCAGCTTTACCACGTCCACCAGTTTGTTCAACTGCTTGGTGATTTGCTCGATGATGTCGTCGGTGCCGCGCGTCACCAGCGTCATGCGCGACAGCGACGGGTCTTCGGTCGGCGCCACGGTAAGCGACTCGATGTTGTAGCCGCGCGCGGAAAACAGGCCGGCGACCCGCGACAACGCGCCGGATTCGTTCTCCATCAGAATCGAGATGATGTGACGCATATGCTTCACGCTAACTCCCGCTCCGGCGAAAGATGCATCTCATGATGCCCCTTGCCCGCCTCAATCATCGGATACACATTTTCGGTCTGATCGGTGATGAAGTCCATGAATACCAGCCGGTCTTTCAGTTT
Organism: uncultured Gammaproteobacteria bacterium; assembly: GCA_947085325.1. Taxonomy (GTDB): domain Bacteria; phylum Pseudomonadota; class Gammaproteobacteria; order SURF-13; family SURF-13; genus JAQBXX01. The sequence continues at coordinate 39,458 of CAMTVY010000011.1, forward strand.
CAACGCCTCTTTCAGCGCTGGCTCCACATCGCCGGGCTTTTCGATCTTCATGCCCACATGGCCGAAGCTCTCCGCCAGCTGCACAAAATCAGGCAGCGCATCCATATAGGAATGCGAATAGCGGCCCTTGTAGAAGAACTCCTGCCACTGCCGCACCATGCCCATGTAGCGATTATTGAGGTTAATGATCTTGATCGGCAGGCCGTACTGCTTGCAGGTGGACAGCTCCTGTATGCACATCATGATGCTGGCCTCGCCCGTAACACAGGCCACCGTGGCCTTGGGGTGGGCAAGCTGCACACCCATCGCCGCCGGCAAGCCGAAGCCCATGGTGCCGAGACCGCCGGAGTTGATCCAGCGGCGCGGCTTGTCGAATCTGTAAAACTGCGCGGCCCACATCTGGTGCTGACCCACGTCGGAGGTGACAAAGGCGTCGCCCTTGGTCAGCTGATACAGCTTTTCCAGCACGGCCTGCGGCTTGATGAGTTTGCTTCTGTGATCGTAACGCAGACAGTCCTTGGCGCGCCATTGGTTGATCTGCTTCCACCACGCCGCCAGCGCCGTCTTGTCGGGCTGCTTTCTGGCCGCCTTGATGAGCTTGAGCATTTCACTCAGCACATTACCCACCGAACCCACGATGGGCACGTCCACGCGCACGCTCTTCGAGATCGACGACGGGTCGATGTCGATGTGTATCTTCTTCGAGCCGGGCGAAAACAGCTCCACCTTGCCCACCACGCGGTCGTCAAAGCGCGCGCCGATGGCGAGCAGCACATCGCACTCGTGCATCGCCATGTTGGCCTCGTAGGTGCCGTGCATACCCAGCATACCGACAAACTGCTTGTCGTTGGAGGGATAGGCGCCGAGACCCATCAGCGTGTTGGTGATGGGGCATCCCAACAGGCGCGTGAACTCGGTGAGGATTTTGGAGGCCTCGCCCAGAATCACGCCGCCGCCGCTGTAGATCATCGGGCGCTTGGCGGCGAGCAGCAGCTCCACCGCTTTCTTGATCTGGCCCGGATGCCCTTCAACCACAGGCTTGTAAGAGCGTAACGTCACCTTTTTGGGGTAGGCGTACTCCGTTATCTGGGCGGTCACGTCCTTGGGCACGTCCACCACCACCGGGCCGGGGCGGCCTGTGGTGGCGATATAAAAGGCCTTCTTGATCGTGGTCGCGAGGTCTTTCACGTCCTTGACCAGAAAATTGTGCTTCACGCACGGGCGCGTGATGCCAACGGAGTCCACTTCCTGGAAGGCGTCGCTGCCGATGGCCCAGGTATGCACCTGCCCGGTGATCACCACCAGCGGAATGGAGTCCATGTAGGCCGTGGCGATGCCGGTCACGGCATTGGTCGCGCCCGGCCCCGAGGTGACAAGCACCACACCGGGCCGGCCGGTGGAGCGTGCGTAGCCATCGGCGGCATGGGTCGCGCCCTGCTCGTGGCGCACCAGGATATGTTTCACATCCTCCTGCCGGTAGAGCGCATCGTAGATGTGCAACACCGCACCGCCGGGGTAGCCGAAGACATACTCCACGCCCTCGTCCTTGAGCGACCGCACCAGTATCTCTGCGCCTGTTAGTTCCACTGCCTGTGACCCCTGAGATTAAAGCCGCCCCCGGTGACGGAGATGCCTCCGGGGGCGGTTTAGTAATATATTCGTAAACTATTTAGAATAAACGATAAAGTTGGCTGATGGAACTGTAAAAACCGGGATGACGCAGTAAAATCGCCCATATGGCCTTATAAATTCTCAGGAGATGCGATGCCTTACCTCAAAATACAGACCAACACCGCGCTGGCGCCGGACGCCGCCCAGGCATTGCTCGCACAGGCCTCGCGCACGCTGGCCAGCAAACTCGGCAAGCCGGAGAGCTATGTGATGGTGGCGCTGGAACCGCCCATGCCCATGCTATTTGCGGGTTCGGACGCGCCGCTCGCCTATCTCGAACTCAAAAGCATCGGCCTGCCGGAGGCCAAGACCCCGGCGCTATCGAAGGCGCTGTGCGAGTTGATGGCACAGGCAGCCGGTATCCAGCAGGAGCGTGTCTATATCGAGTTTGCCAATGCCAAGGGTGCGCACTGGGGCTGGAATGGCGGGACGTTTTAAGAAATCTCTGATTAGATTAAGTTACGTCGGTCGGATCAAGCGTAGCGTGTCCGACCAGCAATGTCGGGTTCGGCGCTATACGCCTTGACCCGACCTACTTAATACCGCTCTTTTGCCAGTCGGCCATGAATTGGTCGATCCCTATGGTCGTCAGCGGGTGTTTGTACATCTGCTCCAGCACCTTGAACGGCATGGTCACCACATCGGCGCCGATGCGCGCGGCCTCCAGCACATGCATGGGATGGCGCACCGAGGCCACCAGCACCTCCGTAGGCCAGTCGTAGTTGCTGTAGATGTCCACAATCTCGGCAATCAGGCTCATGCCGTGCTCGCCCACATCATCCAGCCGCCCGACAAAGGGCGAAATGAAGCTCGCGCCGGCCTTGGCCGCGAGTATCGCCTGCGCTGCCGAAAAGCACAGCGTCACGTTGACCCTGGTGCCCTCATCCGCGAGATCGCGGCAGGCACGCAGGCCTTCGGGCGTGAGTGGCAGCTTCACCGTGACGTTGGGCGCGATTCTGGCCAACTCGCGACCCTGCTTGAGCATCTCGGCGTAGTCGAGCGAGGTCACTTCAGCGCTCACCGGGCCACTCACCAGGGCGCATATCGTGGCGATCTGCTTGTGAAAGCTGATGCCGGTTTCCTTGGCCATCAGCGACGGATTGGTGGTCACACCGTCTGCCATGCCGAGTTCCACCGCTTTACGCACATCATCCAGGTTCGCGCTGTCGATAAAGAATTTCATGCCGGTCTCCTGTCCCACGTGTGGGCACTGCTGAAGGTACAAATGATACAAATTTTATGCCACTCCAGCCGTTAATGCTAAAATTCAGCCTTTCTTTGACTTTATTGACCGGAAATCCCCATGTCTGACACTCATGTCATTGTCCCTCCCGAGGGGGAGCGCATACAGGTTAACGCCGATCACAGCCTGAAAACGCCCGAGCACCCGATCATTCCGTTCATTGAAGGCGACGGCATCGGCGTGGATATCACCCCTGTGATGCGCCACGTGGTGGATGCAGCCGTGACCAAGGCCTATGCGGGCCGCCGCCGCATTGCCTGGATGGAGGTGTACGCGGGTGAAAAGGCGGTAAAGCTTTACGGCGGCGACACTTGGCTACCCGAGGAGACGCTACGCGCGGTGCGCGACTATGTAGTCTCCATCAAGGGGCCGCTCACGACACCGGTCGGCGGCGGCATGCGCTCGCTCAACGTCACGCTGCGTCAGGAGCTGGATTTGTATGTCTGCCTGCGCCCGGTGCGCTACTACACCGGCACGCCCAGCCCGCTGAAGCATCCGGAGAAGACCGACATGGTGATCTTCCGTGAGAACTCGGAAGATATTTACGCCGGTATCGAGTGGGCGGCGGGCACGCCGGAGGTGAAAAAGGTCATCGACTTCCTGCAGCAGCAGATGGGCGTGAAAAAAATCCGCTTCCCCGCCAGCTCCGGCATCGGCATCAAGCCTGTGTCGCGCGAAGGCACGGAACGTCTGGTGCGCAAGGAGATCCAGTACGCCATCGACAACCGTCGCGGCTCGGTGACGCTGGTGCACAAGGGCAATATCATGAAGTTCACCGAAGGCGGCTTCCGCAACTGGGGCTACGAACTCGCCCGACGCGAGTTCGGTGCATCGGAGATAGATGCGGGGCCCTGGTGCCGGATGAAAAATCCGCATACCGGCACAGAGATCATCATTAAAGATGTCATCGCCGATGCCTTTTTGCAGGAGATACTGCTGCGCCCGGAGGATTTCAGCGTGATTGCCACCCTCAATCTCAACGGCGACTACATCTCCGACGCGCTCGCCGCGCAGGTCGGCGGTATCGGCATGGCGCCGGGCGCGAATCTTTCCGATGCCGTTGCCATGTTCGAGGCCACCCATGGCACCGCGCCGAAGTACGCAGGCAAGAACCAGCTCAACCCGGCCTCGATCATCCTCTCCGCCGAAATGATGCTGCGCCATCTGGGCTGGGGCGAGGCCGCCGATCTCATCATCAACGGCGTATCCGGCGCCATCGCTGCCAAAACCGTGACCACCGATCTCGCACGCCTGATGCCTGATGCCACACTGGTCAGCACCTCGGGGTTTGGTGACGCAGTGATTAAAAACATGTGAGCAGCACAGGCCAGGCAGCATTTCCCGCAATTTCTTGACGCTGTCCACCCCGCCACCTAGAATAGCGCCTTGATTTCGGGGCCATAGCTCAGCTGGGAGAGCGCTTGCATGGCATGCAAGAGGTCGGCGGTTCGATCCCGCCTGGCTCCACCACGTTGTTACACGACAGGTTCACGTACACACCATTATCAGTCCCCATCGTCTAGAGGCCTAGGACACTGCCCTTTCACGGCGGCGACAGGGGTTCGAATCCCCTTGGGGACGCCATTTTCAAGAAATTCCACCTATTTCAATACAGTGCCACGCTGTGTTGCCGCGCCTGTAATTCCGCTCGCAACCTTGCAACGCTGCCCGTCAGCCCTCACTATTTGTCAGGTAATCCACAGCCACAGGAGGCGTTATGCCCATAGGTGAACTATGCAGCCGTGAAGTGGTGTTCGTGCGACGGGAGGACTCCATTCGCGAGGCCGCGCAACTCATGCGTCAGCACCATGTCGGCGATGTGCTGGTGGTGGACGAGAAAGACGCCCAGCGCGTGCCCGTCGGGATCGTGACCGACCGCGACATCGTCGTCGAGGTGGTGGCAAAAAATGTTGACCTCGATGTGGTCACCGTGGACGATATCATGAGCCTTGAACTCGTCAGCGCCCGTGACACGGATGGTGTCTACGAAACCATTCAGCTCATGCGCATGAAGGGCGTGCGCAGACTCCCGATAGTGAATGCCCGCGGCGGTCTGGTCGGCATACTCGCACTGGACGACATCATCGAACTGCTGGCCGAGGAATTGTCGGCGCTGGCCAAGATCATCGCGCGCGAGCAGGCGCAGGAGAAAAAGAAGAAGGTGTAGCGTTTGTTTGTGCCGGCGTTGGCGTTGCGCCAGATGAGTACAGGGCTCCTCTAAAAATGATGGATTTTGCTTCAAGACAAGGCCAACGCAGGCGAGCAGCGCAGCATACACGTTAGTATGTGAGCAGCGGAGACAAGCTGTAACGCAGTATTGAAGCAAAAGACGCATTTTTAGAGGTGCCCTGCGGATTATGGCCGTCTATAACACCGACATCGCGGCGGTATTTGAAGAAATCGCCGATCTGCTCGAAATAGAAGGCGCCAATCCGTTTCGGATCCGCGCCTACCGCAACGCCGCGCGCGTGATCCGCGATCTCAGCCGCGAGGCGGGCGACATGATCGCAGACGGCGCCGACCTCACCGCGCTTCCCGGCATCGGCGAAGATCTTGCGGCGAAAATACACGAGATCGTGCACAGCGGCACTTGCGTCATGCTGCGCAAACTGAAAAAGCGCACCCCGCCCGCGCTCGTCGAACTGCTCAAACTCCCCGGCCTCGGCCCGAAGAAGGTCAAGGTTCTCTACCACGAACTGGATATCCATTCGCTCGAACAACTGGCGCGTGCCGCGCGCGATGGACGCATCCGCCGTTTGCACGGTTTTGGCGAGAAGACCGAAGCAAAGATACTGCACGCCATCGAGATGCAGGCCGGCGCCACTGCCCGCTTCAAACTGGCGCTGGCCGCGCAGTATGGCGAACGGCTGGTGAGCTATCTCAAGGCCGTGCCCGGCGTGGATCGTGTAATTGTGGCGGGAAGTTTTCGCCGTTACAGGGAAACCGTGGGCGACCTCGACATCCTCGTCACCGCGAGTCGCACCAGCCCGGTCATGGATCGTTTCGTCAACTACGACGAAGTGGCGGAAGTTGTTTCCAAGGGAACCACGCGCGCCACGGTGCGGCTGCGCTCCAAATTACAGGTGGATATCCGCGTGGTGGCTAAACAGGCGTACGGCGCGGCGCTGCACTATTTTACCGGCAGCAAATCGCACAACATCACGATCCGCAAAATCGGCCAGGAGATGGGCCTCAGGATCAACGAGTACGGCGTATTCCGCGGCAAGCAGCGCATTGCGGGCCACACCGAAGAGTCGGTGTATGCCGCCGTGGGCCTGCCTTACATCGAACCGGAGCTGCGCGAAAACCGCGGCGAGATCGAAGCGGCGCGCGCGCAGCGGCTGCCCAAACTGATCCAGCTCGCCGATCTGCGCGGCGACCTGCACGCCCACACCCAAGCCACCGACGGACGCAATACGCTGCGTGAAATGGCGGAAGCGGCGCAGGCACGCGGTTTTGAATACCTCGCCATCACGGAACATTCACGCCACCTCACGGTCGCGCACGGCCTCACTCCGCAACGGCTGCTCGCGCAGATGGATGAGATCGACCGGCTGAATGCCGAGATCAAAGGCATCACGCTGCTCAAGGGCATCGAGGTGGATATTCTGCAAGACGGTGCGCTGGATTTGCCCGATGATTTACTGGGGCGGCTCGATATCGTGGTCGCTGCGGTGCACAGTCACTTCGATCTCTCGCGCGCAAGGCAGACCGCACGCATCCTGAAGGCGATGGATCATCCGCACTTCTCCATCCTCGCCCATCCCACCGGGCGCCTGATCGAGGAGCGCGCACCCTACGATGCCGACATGCTGCGCATCATCCGCCATGCACGCGAACGCGGCTGCTTTCTGGAAATCAATGCGCACCCGGAGCGACTCGACCTGCTCGACATCTACGCCCAGATGGCAAAAGAGGAAGGCGTGCTGGTCGCCATCAATTCCGATGCGCACAGCGTGAACCAGTTCGACAACCTGCGCTTCGGCGTGGGACAGGCGCGGCGCGGCTGGCTGGAGAAGAACGACGTCCTGAACACGCGCCCGCTCAAGGAGTTACGTGCCTTGTTGGCACGTACACTGTGATGCCGTTTCGACCTTGAGATGTGCGCCATACACCCCCATATTACTCAGGAGTCACAAAGTAAGATTACATTGCTTTATGGTGTGACTCCTGAGTAAAAACCCTGTTTACTCTACCCCCACCCTGTCCCGCCCCCTAAACAAGGGGCGGGGACGTGGCGGAGAGTGTAGCCTTACTTGCTGACTTATGAATAACACCATGTCACACACGATCCGCCCACCTGCCGTTGCCGGCAGTTTTTACCCCGCCCATCCCGCCGAGCTTGTGCGCACGGTGGATGAATTATTGAGCGGCGTGAGTAGCGAACCTGCGGCGGCGGCACCCAAGGTGCTCATCGTGCCGCACGCGGGTTATGTGTACTCCGGGCCGGTAGCGGCGAGCGCCTATGCGTGCCTGAAGCAGGCGGCGCGTGCGATCCGCCGCGTGGTGCTGCTCGGGCCGGTGCATCGCGTGCCGATACGCGGGCTCGCGCTGCCGGAGGCACAGGCCCTGGCGACGCCGCTCGGCGCAATCCCGGTGGACGCTGACGCCGTGCGCGCCATCGCGCATCTGCCGCAGGTCGGCGTGAGCGCCGCCGCGCATGCGCTGGAGCACTCACTGGAAGTGCAGTTGCCGTTCCTGCAACGCATGCTGGATGATTTCAGCGTGGTGCCGCTGGCGGTAGGCGATGCGACACCCGACGAGGTGGCCGAAGTGATCGACGCCTTATGGGGCGGCGCGGAAACCCTCATCGTGATCAGTTCCGATCTGTCGCACTATCTGCCCTACGCCGTCGCGCGCGACGTGGACGATGAAACAGTGCAGCAGATTCTTGCCCTCGGCCCGCCTACGCTGACGCACGAACAAGCCTGCGGCGCTACGCCGGTGAACGGTTTGCTGGCAGTCGCACGCAGGCGCCGTCTGCGCCCCGCGCTGCTCGACCTGCGCAATTCCGGCGATACCGCCGGGCCGCGCGATCAGGTCGTGGGTTACAGCGCCTTTGCATTTTATGAATAGCGCCATAAATCGTAGCGAGCGGCTTTCAGGCGGGGGTGGCGGAGCGCAGGAACCGGAGTGTACATTAAAAGTACATGAGGATTCCGAGCACCGCACGCACCCGCATCAAAGGCGCGCAGTAGATTTAGGGCGCTATGCATATGAGGATGCGACACATGCACACTGAGCAAGGCCTTATCCTGCTGCGCATCGCGCGCGCCAGCATACACGCGGCGCTGGGCGAGCCGGCTGCCGCCCCGCCTGCGGTGGACTGGCTCTGCGAGCACGGCGCGTGCTTCGTCACGCTCACGCAGCACGACAAACTGCGCGGGTGCATCGGCACACTTGAGGCGCATCGCCCGCTCATGGAAGACGTGCGCGCCAACGCGATGGCCGCCGCGTTCCGCGATCCGCGCTTTACGCCGCTGTCCGCCCCTGAGCTGTCGTACACGCGCATCGAGATTTCACTGCTCTCGCGGATGGAGCCGCTGGATTTCAAGGACGAGTCCGATCTGCGCGTGCAATTACGCCCTCACACCGACGGCGTGGTGCTGCATTACGGCGCGCAACGCGGCACCTTCCTGCCGCAGGTGTGGCAACACCTGCCCGATGCGCGCGATTTCCTGCGTGAACTCAAGCAAAAGGCGGGCTTGCCCGGCGATTTCTGGGCGCAGGGCATCGAGGTATACCGCTATACCGTGTGTAAATGGCGTGAACAGGATTCATTGACTGAAGCCGGGACAGCAGCGAGCACAGGGCGCCTCTAAAAATTCGTCTTTTGCTCCAATACTGCGTTGCAGCTTGTCTCCGCTGCTCACATACTGGCGTGTATGCTGCGCTGCTCGACGGCGCTGCGCCTTGTCTTGAAGCAAAATCCATCATTTTTAGAGGCGCCCTACACTATGACTAACGAGAACTTTCCCGGCCGCTACTGGCACAAACTGGACGATGGCCGCATCCAGTGCGACCTCTGCCCGCGCGACTGCAAACTGCACGAGGGCCAGCGCGGCGCCTGCTTTGTGCGCAGCCGCATCGGCGACCAGATGGTGCTTACGACCTACGGGCGTTCGTCCGGTTTCTGCGTAGACCCGATCGAGAAAAAGCCGCTCAATCATTTTTATCCCGGCAGCAGCGTATTTTCCTTCGGCACCGCGGGCTGCAATCTCGCCTGCAAGTTTTGCCAGAACTGGGATATTTCCAAATCGCGCGACTTTGATCGCCTGACAGACGAAGCAGGCCCGGAAGCCATCGCGCGCAAAGCCCACAACCTCGGCTGCAAGAGCGTGGCGTTTACCTATAACGATCCGGTGATCTTCGCCGAATATGCGATGGACGTCGCGGATGCCTGTCACGCGTACGGCATTCAGACCGTGGCGGTGACTGCGGGGTATATGCACGCCGAACCGCGGCGTGATTTTTACGCCAAGATAGATGCCGCCAACGTAGACCTGAAGGCGTTCACCGAGGAGTTTTACTACAAACTCACCGGCGCCCACCTTGCGCCGGTGCTGGAAACGCTCAAGTATTTGAAGCACGAGACCCAGGTGTGGTTTGAAATCACCACGCTGCTCATCCCGGGCCACAATGACTCCGACGCCGAGCTTACCCACATGAGCGAGTGGATCATGGAAAACCTGGGCCCCGACGTGCCGCTGCACTTCAGCGCCTTTCATCCCGACTACAAGATGCTCGACATACCGCCCACGCCCGCCGCGACACTACAGCGTGCGCGCCGCATCGCCATGAATGCCGGGCTGCATTACGTATACACCGGCAACGTGCACGACCCCGAAGGCGACACGACGTATTGCGTGCAGTGCAAGACGCCGCTCATTGTGCGTGACTGGTACGAGATTCTGGAATACCGCGTAACGCCGCAAGGCCAGTGCCCGCAATGCCACACGCCGCTGGCGGGAAGATTCGACGCGCAGGCCGGCCACTTCGGGCGCCACCGCATTCCGGTCGCCATGCACGCGGACTGAAGGCGCAGGTTCAGCGGATATAGGCTTCGGCGGCGTAACGGCGCATCATGCGGTGGCTGTTGAAATAGCAGGCGTTCTTGCTGATCGCTCCCTTCATCACGCCGATCCACCCGGCACGGTTGCTGTAGTACAGCGGCAGCACGACTTGTTCGAGCTTTTGATAAAGCGTCACCGCATCATCGGAATTTTTCGATTCGCTGGAATCGCCGATCGCCCAACCGGTTACGCCTTCGATGCAGCCCTCCACCCACCAGCCGTCCAGCACACTCAACTGCGGTACGCCATTAAAAGCGGCCTTCATGCCGCTGGTACCGGAGGCCTCCAACGGGCGCAGCGGCGTGTTGAGCCACACGTCCACGCCCGCGGTCATGGCCTGCGCCATATCCAGATTGTAATTGGGCAGATAGGCGATGGTGATGCTGCCCGCGAGTTCGCGCATATGTTGATGGAGCAGCCCGATCAGACGCTTGCCGCCTTCATCATGCGGATGCGCCTTGCCCGCGAGCACCAGTTGAAACGGGCGTTCCTGCGCGATCGCCTTGAGGCGCGCCAGATCGGTGAACAGCAGATCAGGGCGCTTGTAGTCCGTCATGCGCCGCGCGAAACCGAGCGTCAGCACACTCAAGTTCAGATTCACGCCGGTCAGGGTTTTGACTTTTCCGACGAGTGCGCGCTTGGCCTCCATATGCGCCGTCCAGATCGCATCTTCCGGGATGCGGTCGGCGCGTGACAGGAGTTCCGGCTCGTGACACCAGCCGGGCAGATAATGATCGTAGAGTTTTGCAAAGGCCGGCGCCGACCATGAATAAGGATGCACACCGTTGGTCACGGCATGCACGCTGTAACCCGGAAACATTTTCTGCGACACCTCGGCATGGCGCTTGGCCACACCGTTGACAAACTGGCTCAGGTTGAGCGCAAGCCGCGTCATATTAAGCGCATCTTTCCCGGCCAGCGACTTGAGCGTGGGCAGATCAACGAAATCGTTCAGCACCCGTTCCACAAGAGCGTAGGGAAACTGATCGTGCCCCGCCTCCACCGGCGTATGCGTGGTGAAGTTGCACTGCTCGCGCACGCGCGGCATGTTGTACGGTGATTCGCCCGGCCGCAAATCCTCAGGCGAATAGGCATAACGGCGCAGCAGCTCCAGCGCAAGCAGCGCGGAGTGGCCCTCATTCATATGATACTGCCGCACGTTGAACCCGAGCGCCTGCAGCATGCGCGCGCCGCCTATCCCCAGCACCGCCTCCTGCTTCAAGCGGTAAGCGGCATCGCCGCCGTACAAATAACGGGTGATATCCCGGTCTGCGGGAAGATTGATCTCCAGATTGGTATCCAGCAGGATGACCGGCACCCGCCCGCCCATGTGGCCCTCCAGGATGTAGAGCCAGCCGAATACCCATACATTGCGCCCTTCGATCTGCACCGCCACCGCCGCGGTGAGCGGTGTCGCCCAGCGGCTTGGATCCCAGTCATCGGGATGCTCGATCTGCCGGCCTTGGGGATCGATTTCCTGCCGGAAATAACCCGCGCGACTCACCAGCGTCACCGCGACCAATGGCAGCTCCAGATCCGCACTGGAGCGCACGGTGTCGCCCGCCAATACGCCTAAACCCCCGCTGTAGGTCGGGATTTCATTGCGCAACGCAATCTCCATGGAAAAGTAGGCGATGCGCGGATCATGAAGGAATTGATTAAGCATGGCGCTGGCAGTCAGACAGGATCGTTTACGCAATGACCAGACAGCGTCGCGGAGCGGGTGTAACCGCTACTGGCCCGGGTTGGCCCAACAGCTTGATGCGAGCGCCACAAAGCAGCATGGTGGTGAGCCCTCAGATCAGCCAAGACATATGCAGCAGATGCTACGCGCCATTTTGGCGCAATGCAAAACGCTATTCCCTGCGCCAGGTAGTCCCGGCAGAGCCGTCTTCCAGAATGATATTGTTCTCGTGCAACAGATCGCGGATACGGTCGGACTCTGCCCAGTCTTTGTTTTTGCGCGCACTGTTGCGCTCCGTGATGAGGCGCTCTACATCTTCCTTGCCGAGCACGGCGTGCTCCCGTGAACCGGTCTGCAGATAAATCTCCGCATCGCCCTGCACCAGACCGAGCACGGCGCCCAAACGGCGTAGCGCACCTGCCAGCCGCGCGGCTTCATCCACATCATGCAGACGTATCTTGTTAATGTCACGCGCGAGATCAAACAACACGGCGAGCGCCACCGGCGTATTGAAATCATCGTCCATTGCGGCGTGAAAACGCGCTGCATAATCATCGCTGCCGCTGACATTTACCAGGGGCAGGCCGCGCAGCGCAGTATAAAGGCGCGTGAGCGCGGCGCGTGCATTGTCGAGGTTTTCATGTGAGTAGTTGAGCGGCCCGCGATAATGACTGGACAGGATAAAATAACGTATCTCTTCGGGATGATAGTGCTTCAGCACCTCGCGTACGGTAAAAAAATTACCGAGCGACTTTGACATCTTTTCATCATCCACGCGCACAAAGCCGTTGTGCATCCACACATTGACGAATTTGTGGCCGCTGGCGCCTTCGGACTGGGCGATTTCATTTTCATGGTGCGGAAACATCAGATCCAGCCCACCACCATGAATATCGAAGTGGTCGCCCAGGCAGTGCATGGACATGGCGGAACATTCGATGTGCCAGCCGGGACGGCCCCGGCCCCAGGGCGACTCCCAGCTCGGCTCATCCGGCTTGGCCGCCTTCCACAGCACAAAATCGAGCGGATCATGCTTGGCCTCGTCGATTTCCACACGCGCGCCCGCACGCAGGTCTTCCAGATGCTTGCCCGAGAGTTGGCCGTAACCTTTAAAGCGGCTTACTGCGTAATACACATCGCCGTTGTGCGCAGCGTAGGCGTAACCTTTTTTCACCAACGCTTCGATCAGCGCAATAATGTCGCCGATGTGTTGCGTCGCACGCGGCTCGGCATCCGGTCGCGCCACGCCCAATTTGTCCGCATCCTCGTTCATCGCCTGAATGAAGCGCGCGGTCAGCGCACCCATTTCTTCGCCGTTTTCCTGCGCGCGCCGGATGATCTTGTCGTCGATGTCGGTGATGTTACGCACATAGGTCACGTCGTAACCCAGGCTGCGCAGGTGGCGCACTACGGTGTCGAACACCACCAGCACGCGCGCATGGCCGAGATGGCAATAGTCGTACACCGTCATCCCGCAGACATAGAGGCGCACCTTGCCGGGCGTGATGGGGACAAACGGCTCTTTGGCCCTGGTGAGGCTGTTATGAATATGCAGCATAAAACGCAGTCACATGTCTTCGCATCGAGGCCATGATGCTTGATTAAAAACTTCAACGCAAAGCCGCCAAGACGCAAAGATTTTTATTAACATAAATTTGGTGTTCTCTGCGTCTTGGCGGCTTTGCGTTGAGTATTTGTAGAGGACAGGCATTCCCACCCTACCTTTTAATAATCAGTGCCGCTTCAAGACGGTTACGGGCGCGCCCCGCGCCCATCAGCGGCAGCAGGCGCACCATCTCAGGCCCGCCGAGTTCGCCGGTGAGTGCCGCGCGCAACGGCTGATAGAGCGCCTTTCCGTTCGCGCCCGTGGCGGTCTTCAACATCTGCGCGAGCGCCTTGAAATCCTGCGGATTCTGCTCCAGCGCGTGCAGCGCGTGTTCGAAGAAATGTCTCTCCGCTTGCTGGATCACGCCGCGCGCGGTCTGGCTCAGATCCAGCGGATCGTGGTAAATAATGCGCGCCCACAACAAAGCGTGCGGCGGCAACCCGATGTTGGGGCGCACCGCGTCGATGAAGTCCTGCTGCTGCGGCTCCGGCACCAGCGCGTGCACCTCCTCACCCATCCAGCGCCAGAGTGCGTCCGCGCTCGCATGCGCAATCGCCTCCTGCTGCCAGTGCTGCAACTGCACGGGGTCGAAGCGCACCGGCGAACGTCCCAGTTTACCGGCGTTGAAACCCGCCGCCAGCGCATCGAGGTCGAGCAAGGCGTCGATGTCATAGTGATGCCCGAGACGCGCGAGATAGTTGGTAACCGCCGCCGCGAAATAGCCCGAATCACGCAGCTCGCGCACGCTGCGGCTGCCGTGACGCTTGGACAACGGCGCACCGTCGGCGCCCACGATCAGCGACAAATGACCGTAGTGCGGCACCGCGAGCCGCAGCGCATGCAGCAGCAGGATTTGCCTCGGTGTGTTGGTCAGGTGATCTTCGCCGCGCAGCACGTGTGTAACTCCCATCAGGGCGTCATCAAGGGCGTTGCTGAAAAAAAACGCCGCCGTCCCATCGGCGCGGCGGATGATGAAATCGCCGATGTCATTACTCGCAAAGCGCTGCGGGCCGCGCACCAGATCGTCGAACTCCACCTGCTTGCCGCGCGGCACACGGAAGCGCAGCGTGGGCAGTTCGCCCTGAGCAAGCCTCGTCCTGATCTGCTCCGGCGTAAGCGCAGCACAGGTGCCCGCGTAACGCGGCGGCTGGCCGGCATTGATCTGCGCCTTGCGCGAGAGCGCAAGCTCCTGCGTGCTGCAAAAGCAGGGATACACCAGCGCGGCGGCTTCGAGGCGTTCAAAATACTCCTGATAGATGGCCGTGCGCTCAGACTGCATATAAGGCCCGTCCGTACCACCTGCGTGCGGGCCCTCCTGCCAGTCGAGCCTGAGCCAGTGCAAATCTTCTTCGACCGCCTCGATATAGCGCGTTTCGCAGCGCTCCCGGTCGGTGTCTTCAATCCGCAACAGAAAAACACCCCGCGTGTGCCGTGCAAGCAACGCACAGAAGAGCGCGATACGGGCGTTGCCCATGTGCAGGAATCCACTCGGGCTGGGTGCGAAACGGGTTTTCATGTGTTTTGTCATTGTGGTCTGCCATACTAACAAAAATGCAGGGCCTTTCCATCCTGGCTGAGACGGATTATCATCGTATAACGTCGTACCAAGAGCAGACCAAGGAGTACCGCGCCATGAGATATTCGTTCACAGCCCTGGTTCTCGCTGCATTGCTTGCCTCCACCGGGATCTACACCCAAGCCGGGGAAGCTACACCCTCTTATGTGCGCATCCAGACCAGTCAGGGTGACATTCTGATCGAACTCGACAGTGCCAGCGCACCCAAATCCGTCGAGAATTTTTTGACCTATGTGCGCGAAGGCGGCTATAACGGCACCATCTTTCACCGCGTGATCGGAGACTTCGTGGTTCAGGGTGGCTCTTTCACACCCGACTTCGAGCCACGTCCTACACACAACCCCATCGCCACTGAAGCCACCAATGGCCTCCTGAACAAACGCGGCACGGTAGCCATGGCACGCAGCAAAGACCATGATTCTGCCACCAACCAGTTTTTCATCAATCTCAGCGACAACATCCACCTCAACCATCATGCACCTACACCGGGGTACTGGGGATATACCGTATTCGGCAAGGTCGTGCAGGGTATGGATGTGGTGGATCGCATCGGCCAGTCTGCCACCGGAAAGGGCGGCCCTTTTCCGGAGGACGTTCCCCAGACCCCTATCGTGATCACTCAGGCGAGCCTGGTACCCCCACCAGCACTGATGACGGCACAGGCTGAAGCCGGGGACATCACAGCTGGAACCACCCCCCCCCAACGCGGTGCTGGCGCAAAAACCACCAAGAACAAATAACCGGCTGCTGCACCACTCACCGCGAGCACATGCATTTGCGCGTGACGCAGCGCAACCTTCTCATGACGTTATTTATCTCCGACCTGCACCTGTGCGAACAACGCCCCGCGCCCGCCCGGCGATTCCTCCGGTTTCTGGAGCAGGATGCCTGCGACGCGGGGACGCTCTACATCCTCGGCGACTTGTTTGAGGCCTGGCTGGGTGATGACGACAGGAGTGACTTTCACCGCGAAATTACCCAGGCGCTACACGCATGCGTGAGCCAGGGTACGCCGATTTTCCTGCTGCACGGTAACCGCGATTTCCTGATCGGCACCGAGTTCGAGCGCCAAACCGGATGCCGGCTGCTGCCTGACCCGAGCGTGATTGATCTCGATGGCATGCCCGCCCTCATCATGCACGGCGACACGCTATGCACTGACGACCTCGAGTATCAGGAGTTTCGCGTTACTGTGCGCGATCCGCAATGGCAGCAGAAGTTTCTTGCCCAGCCCCTGTCGCAACGGCGTGAGATCGCCCGGCATCTGCGCGATGAATCGCAGATGAGAACGCGCGAAAAACCGGAGCAGATCATGGATGTGAACCAGCAGACAGTCGAACACGTCATGCGCGACCACCATGTCAATCTGCTGATTCACGGCCACACACACCGCCCCGCAATGCACGATTTCACGCTGGGTGGTGAACCCGCGCGCCGCATCGTACTCGGTGACTGGTACGAACAAGGCAGTGTGCTTGCGCACGATGCGCATGGTTTTATACTCGGCCAGTTGCCGTTCCGCGCATGAGCAGCGCACAAGAAGCTGTCGAGGAACTGCACAGCCCGCGCGACTTCATCCGCTGGGGCGCGAGCCGCTTCAATGAAGCCGGCCTGCATTTCGGCCACGGCACGGATAATGCCGTGGATGAAGCCGCGAGCCTGGTGCTGCACGCGCTCCACCTGCCGTATGGGGCCCCGCCTGACGCCCTGCTCGCCACCCTCACGCAGCGCGAGAAACAGACGGTCGTGGACTTGCTTATGCGGCGTATCAGCGAGCGCCTGCCCGCCCCCTATCTCATACACGAGGCCTGGTTCGCGGGCCTGAGTTTTTACGTCGATGAGCGCGTGCTCGTCCCGCGCTCACCCATCGCCGAACTCATTGAAAACCAGTTTGCGCCCTGGATCGCTGAACCAGCGGTGCACTATATCCTTGATCTCTGCACCGGCAGCGGCTGCATCGCCATCGCCTGCGCCTATGCCTTCCCGCATGCGGCTGTCGATGCCACCGACATCTCTCCCGCCGCACTCGAAGTCACCGCAACCAACATCGCGCGGCATGGCGTCAACGACCGCGTGCATGGTGTGCTCTCTGACGTCTTCGACGCACTCGAAAACAGTACCTACGACATCATCGTCAGCAACCCGCCCTATGTCGATGCTGACGACATGGCGGCACTGCCGGCGGAATTCCACCACGAGCCGTCACTCGGTCTCAAGGCGGGTACGGATGGCCTCGACATCGTGCGCCGCATCCTGCGGGAAGCACACCGCCACCTCAACCCCGGCGGCATTCTGGTGGTCGAAGTCGGTAACAGTGAGCAGGCGCTGCTGGAGTGCTTTCCGGATGTGCCGTTCGTGTGGCCCGAGTTCGAACGTGGCGGTGGTGGCGTGTTTCTGCTCACGCAGGAGCAGGTAGCGGAATATCAGGAGGTCTTCAGCAGAAGTTAACGGCTTCATTCATACGCCGGGGGCGGTAACTTGTTACAGCGCCCGGTCACCTTCAGCGTCACTCCCGCAGGCGACAAGGGCTGTGGAAACAGAAACCCCTACACAGACAGCTATAGCCTATTCTGCTGGCTTACTAACGCCTAAAGATTAGCTCCCCGGGACGGACTCGACCGTTTCGCCGGGAGCCAAACGGGACGCGCGTAGCGCGCCCAATTGAAGCAATAATGGCTTACGACTCTGTATTACTCAACTTAAGCTTGGCTCCCCGGGACGGACTCGAACCGCCGACCCAGTGATTAACAGTCACTTGCTCTACCAACTGAGCTACCGGGGAATGTGAGGGGCTGTAATGGTAAGGGTGCGGGGGTGTCAGGTCAAGAAAAAGCGCGTCACTGCATGGCTGTGCGAACAGCGTGCTGCGCTTCTTGCTGATGCTCCCGGCACACCGTTTACCCCTGCTATACTGCGCGCATGGAACAAAAACCGCCAGCGCACACCACTGAAAAACAGGCTTTGCTCGCCGCGCTGCATGCCATCCTCCCCGATGCCAGTCTGCTGGTACACGAAGAAGACCTGCGGCCTTATGAAAGCGACGGCCTGACGGCCTACCGCGCCCTGCCGGGCGTCGTGTGCCTGCCCGACACGCTGGAGCAGGTGCAGCAGATCCTGCGCCTGTGCCACCAGATGCACTGCCCGGTGGTGGCGCGCGGTGCAGGCACGGGCCTGTCGGGCGGCGCGCTGCCGCTGGAGAACGGTGTGCTGCTGTCACTGGCGAAGTTCACCTGCATCCTCGACATGGATCCGGACAATCGCACCGCACGCGTACAGTGCGGCGTACGCAATCTCGCCATCTCCGAAGCCGCCGCAGCGCATGGCCTGTATTACGCGCCCGACCCCTCGTCGCAGATCGCCTGCACCATCGGCGGCAATGTCGCAGAAAATGCCGGCGGCGTGCACTGCCTGAAATACGGCCTCACCGTACACAACGTACTCGGCCTCAAGCTGGTCACCATGGAAGGCGATCTGCTGGAGCTGGGCGGCAAGACGCTGGATGCGCCGGGCTATGATCTGCTCGCACTGTTGCATGGCTCTGAAGGCCTGCTGGGCGTGATCGTCGAGGTCACCGTGAAGCTGCTGCCCCGCCCGGAACGCACACAGGTCGCGCTGGCGGCATTTGATGATGTCGCCAGCGCGGCAGAGGCCGTTGCAGCCATTATCGGCGCAGGCATTATCCCTGCCGGCCTGGAGATGATGGACAATCTCGCCCTCTGCGCCGCTGAGGATTATGCCCACGCCGGGTACCCTGTCGACGCCGCTGCCATCCTGTTGTGTGAGCTTGACGGCGCTGACGAAGAGGTCTCCGATCTCATCATGCAGGTGCGCACGCTGTTGCTTGCCAACGGCGCCACCGAAGTACGCACCGCGCTCGACGACGCCGAACGGCGCAAGATGTGGGCCGGGCGCAAGGCCGCCTTCCCCGCCGTGGGCCGCCTCGCGCCCGACTACTACTGCATGGACGGCACCATCCCGCGCCGTCGCCTGTCCGAAGCGCTGGCAGGCATTGCCGCACTTTCACAGCACTACAATCTGCGCGTCGCCAACGTGTTTCATGCCGGGGATGGCAACCTGCATCCCTTGATACTCTACGATGCCAACAGTCCCGGCGAGTTGCAGCGCACCGAGGAGATGGGCGGGAAAATACTGGAACTATGTATCGCAGTCGGCGGCACCATCACCGGCGAACACGGTGTGGGCGTGGAAAAACTCGACCAGATGTGCGTACAGTTCGGCACTGCGGAGCTTGACCAGTTCCACGACCTCAAGCACACCTTCGACCCCAAGGAACTGCTCAACCCGGGCAAGGCCGTGCCTACCTTGCAGCGCTGCGCCGAGTTCGGCGCCATGCACGTGCACCACGGCAAGCTCGCGTTCCCGGAACTGGAGCGCTTCTGATGCAGGCCGATCACAGTGCTGCACTGCAAGCCGTGGTGCGCGCGGCCATCGCAGACAAAACTCCGCTGCGCATCATCGGCGGCAACAGCAAGCAATTTTATGGGCGCATGACCACAGGCACACCGCTCCCGGTGGCAGAACACCGTGGCATCGTGCACTACGAACCCAGCGAACTCATCATCACCGCACGTGCGGGCACGCCACTGGCGGAGATCGAGGCGGCATTGGCTGCGCACAACCAGATGCTGCCGTTTGAGCCGCCGCACTTCGGCCCGACGGCCACACTCGGCGGCACCATTGCCTGCGGCATATCCGGCCCACGACGCCCGTATACCGGCGCAGTGCGGGATTTTGTGCTGGGCGTGAGACTGATCAATGGCCGTGGCGAGCTGGTGAAATTCGGCGGCGAAGTCATGAAAAACGTGGCGGGCTTTGATGTGTCACGCTTGATGACAGGGGCACTCGGCACCCTCGGCCCGCTGCTTGAGGTTTCACTCAAGGTGCTGCCCAGGCCTCAGCATGAGATCACACTCACCTTCACCTGCACGGCCCGGCAGGCGCTCGCCCGGATCAGAGACTGGAGCGCCCAACCCGTGCCGCTCTCGGGTGCCTGTCACGACGGTACCCGTCTGTATGTGCGCCTTTCCGGCAGCAGCAGCGGCGTCACCGCCTGCCAGCGCAAAATCGGCGGCGATGCACTGCCCGATGACAACCAGTTCTGGCACAAATTACGCGAACACCAGCACGACTTCTTCAGGGACGACGGGCTGCTCTGGCGTCTTTCCGTACCGCCTGCGGCGCCGCTGCTGAACCTGCCCGGCCAGTCGTACCTGGACTGGGGCGGAGCATTGCGCTGGCTGAAAAACCCGTTGCCCGCAGATGTGATACGCGCCAGCGCGGCCAAACTCGGCGGCCATGCCACCCTGTTTCGCGGTGGCGAGCGTACGGGCTCGATGTTTCATCCGCTGCCGCCTGCGCTGCTGGCCCTGCACAAGCGCCTTAAAAGTTCGTTTGATCCCCACGGCATTTTCAACCCTGGCCAGCTTTATCCGGAATTCTGATCGTGCAGACACAACTCAACCCAAGCTTTCTTGAGACCCCACAGGGCAGTGAGGCCAATGCCATACTGCGTTCCTGCGTGCACTGTGGATTTTGCAACGCGACCTGTCCGACCTATCAGTTGCTGGGCGACGAACTGGACGGCCCACGCGGACGCATCTATCTGCTCAAATCGCTGTTCGAAGGCGCCCCGGTCACGCGCAAGACCCAAAGCCACATCGACCGTTGCCTCACCTGTCGCGCCTGCGAAACCACCTGCCCCTCCGGCGTCCAATATGGGCGTTTGGCAGATATCGGCCGCGCGGTTCTCGAACACCGCGTGCAACGGCCCTGGCGCGAGCGCCTGCAGCGCCGCCTGCTGCGCCTGATCCTGACACACACCGCGCGCACAGCACTGCTGCTGTATTTCGCACGCTGGCTCAAACCATTGTTGCCCGCAGCCATGCGCCGGACAATTCCGCTACGCCAAAAATCCAGGTCATGGCCCGCCACGCAACATCAGCGACGCATGCTGCTATTGGACGGCTGCGTACAACCCGCCCTTTCCCCCAACATCAACGCCGCCGCCGCACGCGTGCTGGACAGGCTCGGCATCAGCCTGGTGCGACTACAGAACGCCGGCTGTTGCGGCGCCATCAGCCACCACCTCGGCGCAGACAATGAAGGATTGAATTTCATGCGCCGCAACATCACCGCCTGGTGGCCGCACATTGAAAGCGGCGCCGAGGCCATTGTGATTACCGCCAGCGGCTGCGGCAGTCTGATAAAAGAATATGGCCATTTACTGCGGCACGACCCGGAATATGCGCACAAGGCCGCGCGCATCTCATCCCTGACAAGGGACATCAGCGAAATACTGACGCAGGAGGATACCGGCACGCTCAAACCCGCCACCGCCAAAAAGATTGCCTGCCACACGCCCTGCTCATTGCAGCACGCGCAGAAACTGCCGGATGCCGTGGCAAATGTCCTGGGTAAACTGGGCTTCGATCTGACAGACGTCCCCGATGCACACCTGTGCTGCGGCTCGGCTGGCACCTACTCCATATTACAACCGGCGCTGGCGCAAGAGCTGTTGCAAAACAAACTTGCCGCCTTGCAGTCCGGCAAACCCGACTGCATTGCCACTGCCAACATCGGTTGCCTCACACACATGCAGAGCAGCGCGCGTGTGCCGGTGAAACACTGGATTGAGCTGGTCGACGCTGGCTGAGGTGGCTATCCCCGGCTTTTCCTATATCATGCACGTCTTAACAATAACTGCCAATTCTGCCTAGAGATTGCGACCCATGCCTGCACTTTTTAAATCCTTCCACCCCCCCAAACGTACACTGATGGGCCCCGGCCCCTCCGATGTGAATCCGCGCATTCTAGAGGCGATGTCCCGCCCCACCATCGGCCATCTTGACCCCGTGTTCGTGTCGATGATGGATGAGATGAAGACACTGTTGCAGTATGCGTTTCAGACCAAAAATCCGCTGACCCTGCCGGTGTCGGCCCCCGGTTCGGCCGGCATGGAGATGTGCTTCGTCAATCTCGTGGAGCCCGGCGACAAGGTCGTCATCTGCCAGAACGGCGTGTTCGGCGGGCGCATGAAGGAAAACGTGGAGCGCTGCGGCGCCACGCCCGTGATGGTGGAAGACGCCTGGGGCAGCGCGGTAGACGCCAACAAGCTGGAAGACGCCCTCAAGAGCAATCCCGACACCAAGGTAGTCGCCTTCGTGCACGCGGAAACCTCCACTGGCGCACTGTCGGACGTGAAGACGCTGGTCGACATCGCGCACCGTTACGGCTGCCTTGCCATCGTGGATGCCGTCACCTCGCTCGGCGGCTCGGCGCTGAAGGTAGACGACTGGGGGGTTGACGCGATTTACTCCGGTTCGCAGAAGTGTTTGTCCTGCACGCCGGGCCTGTCACCGGTGAGCTTCAGCGAGCGCGCAGTGGAGAAGGTCAAGGCACGCAAAACCAAGGTGCAGAGCTGGTTCCTGGATTTGACGCTGGTGATGGGTTACTGGGGCAGCGGCAAACGCGCCTACCATCACACCGCGCCGATCAATGCGCTGTACGGCCTGCACGAGGCGCTGGTCATCTTGCAGGAAGAAGGGCTGGAAGCCGCCTGGGCGCGCCACACGCGCAATCATCTGGCGCTGAAGGCGGGTGCTGAAGCGATGGACCTGCGCTTCGTCGTAAAAGAAGGCGAACGCCTGCCGCAGCTCAATTCCATTTATATACCGGATGGCGTGGACGACGCCGCAGTGCGGACAGCGCTACTGAAGGATTACAACCTTGAGATCGGTGCCGGTCTCGGTGCGATGGCCGGAAAAATCTGGCGCATCGGCCTCATGGGCTATGCCAGCAATCCCACCAATGTGCTGTTTTGCCTGGGTGCCCTGGAAGAAACGCTGGCCCGCCTGAATGCGCCTATCACGCGCGGCGCAGCCGTGGCCACGGCGCAGCGGGCGCTGGCTTAAGCGATCACACCACGCCCAGCAGCTTTTGCATGCGGCCAAGGGCGTCGCGCAGGTTTTCCATGCTGGTGGCGAACGACAAGCGCATGTAGCCCGGCGCGCCGAAGGCGGAACCCGGCACCAGCGCAACACCGATTTCGTTCAGCAGAAACTCGGCCAGCGCAATGTCGTCCTTCATCCGCAGATTGTCGATCACACCCTGCATATTGGGAAATGAGTAAAACGCGCCAGGCGAAGGCAGACACTGCACGCCCTTGATGGCATTCAATGCCTGCCACACGAATGCATGGCGCTCCCTGAACTGCCGCACCCAGTCTTGCATGAATGACTGGTCGCCCTCCAGCGCCGCCTGCGCCGCCACCTGCGAAATCGAGGCCGGATTGGAGGTGCTTTGCGACTGGATATTCTTCATCATCGCGATCAGTGGCTTTGGTCCGGCGGCATAGCCGATACGCCAGCCGGTCATGGAGTAGCTCTTGGACACGCCGTTGATGACGATGGTGCGTGCGGCCAGATCCGGGCAGGCATTGAGGATGTTGCAGAACGGCGTATCGCCCAGCAGGATATGTTCGTAGATATCGTCGCTCGCAACCATCACCTGCGGATGGCGGCGCAACACCGCACCCAGCCCCTCCAGTTCGGCGCGCGTATAGGTGGCGCCGGTCGGGTTGGACGGGCTGTTCATCACGAACAGCCGCGTGCGCGGCGTGATGGCGGCTTCGAGTTGTTGCGGCGTGATCTTGAACTGCTGCTCGATACCCGCATAGACAATCACCGGCACGCCCTCGGCCAGCAGCACCATGTCGGGGTAGGATACCCAGTACGGCGCCGGGATGATCACCTCGTCACCGGCGTTGAGCAGGGCCTGCGCGAGATTGTAGAAGCTCTGCTTGCCGCCCACCGACGCCAGCACCTGGTCGGCGCTGTAGTCAAGCCCGTTCTCACGCCGGAATTTGGCGACTATCGCCTGCTTCAGCCCCGGCGTGCCGTCTACCGCCGTATACTTGGTAAACCCGGCCTGGATCGCCTTGATCGCCGCTTGCTTGATAGGCTCCGGGGTATCGAAATCGGGCTCGCCCGCGCCCAGACCGATGATGTCCCTGCCCTGGGCCTTGAGCGCGGCGGCGCGCTCGGTTACGGCGAGCGTAGGTGACGGCTTGATCAGCCGCGCCCGCTTGGAGAGTTGTACGTCCAAACCAGAATTCCTCACTATCACTAAAGGTTGCAAAATCTGTTTACTCATACGCCCATCGGCAAACCGCACTTCCCGCCACGTCCCCGGCCCCTATGCAGGAGGCGGGACAGGGTAGGGACAGGGGAAACAGCGTACTTACGCAGGCGTCACCAAGTAATGCCACACGCATTACTTTGTGACGCCTGCGTACTATACTGGATTGCCGTTGCCCCCTGAAAGCCCCATGAGCGAAACCAATCGACGTTTTATTGTCCATGCACACTTCGCGCCTGCGGGCGACCAGCCGGAGGCGATTGCGCAACTGACAGCCGGGCTGGAACAGGGCCTGGCAGGGCAAACCCTGCTAGGCGTCACCGGCTCCGGCAAGACCTTTACCATCGCCAATGTCATCCAGAATGTACAGCGCCCAACCCTGATTCTGGCGCCCAACAAAACGCTGGCCGCCCAGCTCTACGGCGAGATGCGCGAATTCTTCCCCGACAATGCGGTGGAGTACTTCGTGTCGTACTACGACTACTACCAGCCCGAGGCCTACGTACCCTCCACCGACACCTTTATCGAGAAGGACGCCTCGATCAACGAGCACATCGAGCAGATGCGCCTGTCCGCCACCCGGGCGCTGCTCGAACGCGAGGACACCATCATCGTCGCCACCGTATCGGCGATTTACGGCCTGGGTGACCCGCAGTCCTACCTCGGCATGGTGCTACACCTGAAACGCGGCGACAAGATCGACCAGCGCCACATCCTGCGCCGTCTCACCGAATTGCAGTACACGCGCAATGAAATTGACCTTACCCGCACCACCTACCGGGTGCGTGGCGACGTGATCGATGTCTTCCCGGCCGAATCAGACCGGGAAGCGGTGCGCATCGAGTTGTTCGATGACGAGATTGAAGGGCTGGCCCATTTCGACCCGCTCACCGGTGAAATATTACGGCGTGTGCCGCGCCTCACCATTTACCCCAAATCACACTACGTCACACCGCGCGCGATCATGCTCAACGCGGTCGAGCAGATGAAGGTTGACCTGCGTATCCGGCTCGAAGAATTTTACGCTGCCAATAAACTGGTCGAGGCACAGCGCCTGGAGCAGCGCACACGCTTCGACATCGAGATGATCAACGAGATCGGCTACTGTGCCGGCATCGAGAACTACTCGCGCTATCTGTCGGGACGCGCGCCCGGCGAGCCGCCGCCCACGCTGTTAAGTTATCTGCCGCCGAACGCACTGCTGATCGTTGACGAAAGTCACGTCACCATTCCGCAACTGGGCGGCATGTACAAGGGTGACCGCTCCCGCAAGGAAACACTGGTCACCTACGGCTTCCGCCTGCCGGTGGCGCTCGACAACCGCCCACTGCGCTTTGAAGAGTTTGAACAACAGGCCCCGCAGCGGATTTTCGTCTCTGCCACACCCAGCATCTACGAACACGAACATTCCGGCGCTGTCGTTGAGCAGGTGGTACGTCCCACCGGTCTGATCGACCCGGTCGTCGAGGTGCGTCCGGCCACCAGCCAGGTGGACGATTTGCTGTCGGAAATTCACAAACGCGCGCAGGTGAACGAGCGCGTGCTCGTGACCACGCTCACCAAGCGCATGGCCGAGGACCTCACCGAGTACCTCAACGAACACGGCGTGAAGGTACGCTACCTGCACTCGGACATCGAGACCGTGGAGCGGGTCGAGATCATCCGCGACCTGCGCCTGGGCGAGTTCGACGTGCTGGTCGGCATCAACTTGTTGCGCGAAGGACTCGACATGCCGGAAGTGTCTCTGGTCGCGATACTGGATGCCGACAAGGAAGGCTTTCTGCGCTCCGAGCGCTCGCTGATCCAGACCATGGGACGCGCGGCGCGGCATATCCACGGCAAGGCCATCCTGTATGCTGACAAGGTGACCGGCTCGATGCAGCGCGCGCTGGACGAAACCGATCGCCGCCGCGCGAAACAAATCGCATACAATAAGCAGCACGGCATCACGCCGCGCGGCATCGTAAAGGCCGTGCAGGACATCATGGAGGGCGCCCACGCCGGTGCGCTCTTGCCTGCGCGGGAATACGCACGCGTCGCGGAGACCATCATCGAATACGCCGCGCTGTCGCCCGAGAAGGCAATGCGGAAGATCAAGCAACTGGAGCAGCAGATGCACAAACACGCGCGCAATCTTGAGTTTGAACAGGCGGCACAGCTACGTGACGAAATCCACGCACTACAGGAACACCAGCTTGGTTTGGTGGATAAAAAGGTAAGTTAGCCATGACGCTGTCATCACTGAGATGGTACGACGGGTTACGCACGCTGGCCTGCGTACTTGTCATGTCCACGCCTATGTCCGTTGCTGCTGACGACGCGCCACCCCCCGAAGCGGACGGCGCAACAGAGATGGCGGCAGCGGAGCCTGCTGCGGAAAGCGCGCTGAGCTTCCACGAGACCTATGTCCCCGGCACTATCATGCAGTTCACGCCGGACTATAGCGTCATCGTGCGCAGAAAAGTGGCCCGGCTGGACACTCCGGTCACGACCGGCGCCAGCGAAGCCGTCAGCGTGCTGGAATTTCTTGATAGCGAAGGCAGGCCGCTGTATGAACAGCGCTTCCCACTGCGCCTGGATGACACCGGCTTCATCAATCCCTGCGTGCTCGACCTCAGCCAGCGCACACTTGCCGGACGGCCCGTCCTGCTGCTCGAATATGGCTGCGACCCCACCACCCCCGGCTTTCACAACTACCGCTTCTTCGCCCTCGACAGCCAGCGCCAGTTGCGCCAGGTTGCATCGCCGCTCGACGGCATCAACGGCGAGCTCGTCACGCCTGTCACCGGTACACCGCACAGCCGGCACCTGAATGTGCGGCTGTGGACGGGCTACTTCGATCTGGTGATCCCGTTTGTGTTCGACGCCAAACAGCATGCCCTGACCATCGACTACGGCAAGCAGCGCTATCTTGCCATAGAGCAATATCAGCCCGCGCAACTGCGCCCGCGCCCTGAAGGCAACAGCGCAGTGCTGTATGACAAGCCCGCAGGCGCTATCACCGGGACGGTGCAGGCCTCCGCCGACAGCCGGGTAAAATATCTGCGTGCCTATGCCAACGCAGACCTCGTCACTGACGGCGAGCTGCCCTGGGTGGGTGACATTGGCGCGATGAAATGGCTGGAGATCGACATCGACGGCAAGCGCGGCTGGATCAATCTGGAGAGCGCTGCACAGCTGGGTTTGCCGGGTTCAGGTTGAACCCCTGCCCACCCACGTGGTATTTTACGCCCTCTTTGCAGGCGCGTAGCTCAGTGGTAGAGCACTACCTTGACATGGTAGTGGTCGGTGGTTCGATCCCACTCGCGCCTACCACTTAAGACAGTTACAAGATGCAAGATATAAGGGAAAAGTAAAAACCGGCACGGTCAACTTTAGCTTGTGGTTTCTTGTAGCTTGTACCTTTTCTCTTGTACCTTGTATCTGAGTTTATTATGCCCACAATCACCCTTCCCGACGGCAGTCAGCGCGAATTCCCGCAGCCTGTCAGCATTCAAGACATCGCCGCGTCGATCGGCGCGGGGCTGGCCAAGGCGGCGCTGGCCGCCAAGGTGGACGGCATTCTGGTCGATACCTCGCACCTGCTCGACCACGATGCCAGCGTAGCCATTGTTACCGACAAGGGCCCGGAGGCGCTCGATGTGGTGCGCCACTCCACCGCGCACCTGCTGGCACAGGCGGTGAAGGAGCTGTTTCCCAAGGCGCAGGTGACCATCGGCCCGGTGATTGAAGACGGCTTTTATTACGATTTCGCCTTCGAGCACCGCTTTACGCCGGATGACCTCGCTGCCATCGAGGCCAAGATGCAGGAGCTGGCCGCACGCGACCTGCCGGTGTCACGCTCGGTGCTGTCGCGCGAGGATGCGATTACCTTTTTCCGTGGTCTGGGCGAGGAATACAAGGCGCAGATCATCGAAGGCATCCCGGCGCAGGAACAGCTGTCGCTGTACAAGCAGGGCGACTTTATCGACCTCTGCCGCGGCCCGCACGTACCCGGCACCGGCAAGCTCAAGGCCTTCAAGCTCATGAAGCTGGCCGGGGCCTACTGGCGCGGCGATTCCAAAAACGAAATGCTGCAGCGCATCTACGGCACCGCCTGGCTCAATGAGAAGGATCTCAAGGCCTATCTGCACCGCCTGGAAGAAGCCGAAAAGCGCGACCACCGCAAGCTGGCCAAACAGCTCGGCCTGTTTCACTTTCAGGAAGAAGCGCCGGGCATGGTGTTCTGGCACGACAATGGCTGGCGCATTTATCAAGAGGTCGAAAACTACATCCGCACGCTGCTGCGCGGGCACGGCTACCAGGAAATCCGCACCCCGCAGGTGGTGGATCGCAGCCTGTGGGAAAAGTCCGGCCACTGGGACAAATTCAAGGAGCTGATGTTCACCACCGAGTCGGAGAAGCGCGACTACGCAGTGAAGCCCATGAACTGCCCGTGTCATGTGCAAATCTACAATCAGGGCCTGAAAAGCTACCGCGACCTGCCCCTGCGCCTGGCCGAGTTCGGCTCCTGCCACCGCAACGAGCCCTCCGGCACACTGCACGGCCTCATGCGTCTGCGCAATTTCGTGCAGGATGACGCGCACATCTTCTGCACCGAAGCACAAATCCAGGACGAGGTGTCGGCCTTCATCGATCTGCTGTTCGGGGTCTACGCGGACTTCGGCTTCAAGGATGTCCTCATCAAGCTCTCCACCCGCCCGGCGAACCGCGTGGGCGCGGACGAGGTGTGGGACAAGGCCGAGCATGCGCTGGAGCAGGCGCTCAACGCCAAGCAGCTGCCCTGGGATCTGCAACCCGGTGAAGGTGCGTTCTACGGCCCCAAGATCGAATTCTCGCTTAAGGACAGCATTGGCCGCGTGTGGCAGTGCGGCACCATCCAGGTCGATTTCTCCATGCCGGGCCGTCTCGGCGCTCACTATATCGCGGAGGACGGCTCCAAACAGGTGCCGGTGATGCTGCACCGCGCCATACTGGGCTCGCTCGAACGTTTCATCGGCATCCTCATCGAAGACAGCGCGGGCAGCCTGCCGCCCTGGCTCGCCCCGGTGCAGGCCGTAGTCATGAATATCACGGACAATCAAGCAGGTTACGCAAAGAAATGTACGGAAATCCTGCAAAAACAGGGCCTAAGGGTAAAATCGGACTTGAGAAATGAGAAGATAGGCTTTAAAATCCGTGAGCACACACTGCAACGCATCCCCTACCTGCTGGTGGCGGGTGACCGCGAAGTGGAAAATAACACTGTGGCCGTGCGCACGCGAAGCGGTAAAGACCTCGGCGTAATGTCGATCGAGGTCTTTACGGATCGACTCCGATCCAATATCGCGCGCCGCGGTCTTGCAGTTTTGGAGGATTAAACTTATTGCTGCTGACAAAAAGACCCGTCTGAATGACAACATAAGCGCCTCGGAAGTGCGCTTGATCGGGAAAGAGGGAGAACAGATTGGTGTCGTGCCGATTGAAGAGGCGCAAAGACTAGCCCTCGAAGACGAACTCGACTTGGTAGAGATCGTGCCCACCGCAGACCCTCCGGTGTGCCGCATCATGAATTACGGCAAATTTCTGTTCGAGGAGAACAAGAAGCGTCACTCCGCGAAGAAGAAACAGAAGCAGATTCAGATCAAGGAAGTGAAGTTCCGCCCCGGCACGGAAGAAGGCGATTATCAGGTCAAGCTGCGTAACCTGACCCGCTTCCTGCAAGAAGGCGACAAGGCCAAAATCACACTGCGCTATCGCGGGCGTGAAATGGCCCATCAGGAACTGGGCGTAAAGTTGCTCAAGCGGATTGAGTCCGATCTGGCAGAAATTGGAGTCGTGGAGCAGTTCCCACGCATGGAAGGGCGCCAGATGATCATGCTGGTCGGGCCCAAGCGCTAAATTTGAATGTTTAAGGAATCGTAGTCATGCCGAAGATGAAAACCAACAGCGGTGCGGCCAAGCGCTTCAAGCGCACGGCCTCGGGCGGCTTCAAGCACGGCCAGTCGCACCTGAACCATATCCGTACCAAGAAGAGCACCAAGCGCAAGCGTCACTTGCGCCACAGCAATATGGTAGACAAGTCGGACGTACCTGGTCTGCGCCGTCTGCTGCCGTTCAGTTAATAGATAGAGGTTATACGTCATGCCAAGAGTAAAACGCGGCGTCACCGCCGGTCGCCGACACAAGAAAGTTCTTGATCAAGCCAAGGGCTACTACGGCGCACGCAGCAAAATCTACCGCGTTGCCAAGCAGGCCGTCATCAAGGCCGGCCAATACGCCTACATCGGTCGCAAGCAGCGCAAGCGTCAGTTCCGCGCGCTCTGGATCACGCGCATCAACGCCGCTGCACGTGAGTGCGGTTTGTCCTACAGCCTGTTCATCAATGGCCTGACCAAGGCCTTGATCAACCTCGACCGCAAGGTGCTGGCCGACATCGCAGTACACGACAAGCCCGCGTTTGCAGCGCTGGCGGAGAAGGCCAAGGCCCACACCCTGTCGCACTGAGCGCCACGTAGCAGTACCGTGTCAGATAGGGGAAAGGCCGTCCGGCCTTTCCCCTTTTTGTTTACGTAAGGGGAGCATCACAGGTGCACAAAGACCTCGACAACATCGTGCTTGAGGCGCAGCAGGCGGTCACCGCCGCAACCGGGCTGCCCGCCCTGGAGAGCCTGCGTGTGCACTACCTTGGCAAGAAGGGCGTGCTCACCGAGTATCTCAAGCAGTTGGGCACGCTGGCGCCCGAACAGCGTCCGCAAGCCGGCCAAGCGATCAATCAGGCCAAGCAGACCGTGCAGGCTGCCATCGAGTCACGCCGCGAGGCGCTGGAGACCGCCGCACTGGATGCGCGTCTGGCGGACGCAGCGCTGGACGTCACCCTGCCGGGGCGTGGCCAGACCAGCGGCGGGCTGCATCCCGTCACCCGCACCCTGACCCGCATCAACACGCTGTTCACGCGCCTCGGCTTCGAGATTGTCGAAGGCCCCGAGATAGAAGACGACTACCACAACTTCGAGGCGCTCAATATTCCCGCAGAGCACCCTGCGCGTGACATGCACGACACTTTTTATTTCGACGCCAGCACCCTGCGCTTCGGCTCAGGCCAAGCCCTGCTCCGCACCCACACCTCGCCGGTGCAGGTACACGTGATGAAGCAGACACCGCCACCATTGCGCATTATTGCGCCCGGGCGCGTGTACCGTTGCGACTCTGACCTTACCCACACGCCCATGTTCCACCAGGTTGAAGGCCTGATGGTGGACGAAGGCGTGAGCTTCGTTGACCTTAAAGGCTTGCTGGATGATTTTCTGCACCACTTTTTTGAGCGCGATGATCTGGCGGTGCGCTTTCGCCCTTCCTACTTCCCGTTTACCGAACCCTCTGCCGAAGTGGATATCCAGTGCGTGATGTGCAGCGGCGCGGGCTGCCGCGTCTGCGGCCACAGCGGCTGGCTCGAAGTCATGGGTTGCGGCATGGTGCACCCCAATGTCTTCGCGCATGTCGGCATCGACAATGAACGTTACACCGGCTTCGCCTTCGGCATGGGTGTCGAGCGGCTGGCCATGCTGCGTTATGGCGTGAATGATCTCCGCTTGTTTTTCGAAAACGACCTGCGCTTTTTGCAACAATTTAATTAAAACCACTTAACGCAAAGACGCCCAGACGCCCAGACGCAAACAACATGAACGCACACACAGCCAGCCCGCTCAGCTTTTATTTTTCATGGCGTACTTTGCGTCTCTGCGTCTTCGCGTTAGGCCTTTATTAAATCATGAAACTCAGCGAACACTGGTTGCGTGAGTGGGTAAATCCGCCGCTCTCCACTGCCGAACTGGCCGAGCAACTAACGCTCGCCGGGCTGGAGGTGGAGTCCGTCACGCCCGTTGCGCCGGTCTCCGCAGGCGTGGTGGTGGGCGAGGTGCTCAGCGTAGCGGCGCATCCGAAGGCCGCCAAGCTACAGATTTGCGCAGTGGATATCGGCACCGGCACACCGCTCAGCATTGTGTGCGGCGCGGCCAATGTGCGCGTGGGCCTGCGCGTACCGGTGGCGATGGTAGGCGCGGAACTGCCCGGCGGGAAACTGATTCAACAGGCGCAGCTGCGCGGCGTCGATTCGTACGGCATGCTGTGTTCGGCCAGCGAGCTGGGGCTGGCCGAGGCCTCCGAAGGTCTGCTGGCGTTACCGCTGGACACGCGGCTGGGCGAGGACGTGTATCTCTACCTGCGGCTCGATGACGTAAGCATCGACGTCAGCGTCACGCCCAACCGCGGCGACTGCCTGAGCGTGGCTGGCATCGCGCGCGAGGTTGCCGCGCTCAATCGGCTCACGCTTAACGCCCCCGCCACCGACGCCGCCGTTGCCGTTGCCGCCACTATTACCGACCATATCGACGTCATTATCGACGCGCCTGACGACTGCCCGCGTTATGCCGGTCGGGTGTTGCGCGGCATCGACCGCACCGCCCCCACGCCGCTGTGGATGCAGGAGCGGTTGCGGCGCAGCGGCATGCGCAGCATCAACGCCGTGGTCGACGTCACCAATTATGTACTGCTGGAGCTCGGCCAACCCATGCACGCCTTCGACCTCACCCGTCTGCGCGGCAACATTCATGTGCGGCGCGCACGGACAGGCGAATCCATCACCCTGCTGGACGGGCAACAGATCACGCTGCACGACAACACCCTGGTCATCGCCGATGAGGCCCGGGTTCAGGCCATCGCGGGCATCATGGGCGGACTGGACGCCGCCATCGACGCGAGCAGCGACACCCTGTTTCTGGAAAGCGCCTATTTCACCCCGCAGGCCGTCGCGGGACGCGCACGCGCCTATGGCCTGCGCACCGAGTCGTCGCACCGCTTCGAGCGCGGGGTAGACCCTGGCCTGCAACGCCGCGCCCTGGAGCGCGCCACCACGCTGCTGCTGGAGATCACCGGCGGCATGGCTGGCCCGGTGATTGAAGCCGGTGCGGCACAGCAGGCCGAACCTGCCGCCATCACCCTGCGGGCCAAGCGACTACAGCAGGTGCTGGGCCTCGCACTGCCGGCAGAGGACGTCACGCGCCTGCTCACCCGACTGGAGATGCAGGTCAGCACCACAGCGGACGGCTGGCGTGTCACGCCGCCGCCCTACCGCTTCGACATCGCGCTTGAGGTCGATCTCATCGAAGAAGTGGCGCGGTTGCATGGCTACCAGCGCCTGCCCGCACGCGCACATCATGCCGCGCTGGTAATGCGTCCTGAACCTGAAGCCAGATCCAAGCTGTCGCGCCTGCGCGATGTATTGGTCGACCGTGGCTATCAGGAGATCGTGACCTACAGCTTTGTGGCACCCGAGCTGCAACGCCAGCTAGACCCGGCCACCCCGCCCCTGCCCTTGGCCAACCCCATCTCCACCGAGATGTCAGTCATGCGCACCACGCTCTGGTGCGGCCTGTTGAACGTGTTGCGCTACAACCTGAACCGCCAGCACAGCCGCCAGCGGCTATTCGAGTCAGGGCTTAGATTTATCCCTCAAGGCAATGAAGTTACACAAGAAAGAACCATCGCTGGTATCCTCACGGGCAGCCCCGTCCCCGAGCAATGGGCGCAGCCGCAACAGGCCGTCGATTTCTATGACCTCAAGGGTGACGTTGAAGCACTGCTGGCGCTGAGCGGCGACCTCGGCGCCTACCGCTTCGAGACCGCAGTACACCCTGCCCTGCACCCGGGCCAGAGCGCGCGCATCTGGCGCAACGGGCAGGCGGCGGGCTGGCTCGGGGCGCTGCACCCCGCCGTGGCGCGCGCGCTGGGGCTGGAGCAGGCCGCCTATGTGTTTGAGCTGAGCCTCGACCTGCTGGAACAGGGCCGCTTGCCCGCCTTCCGCGAGGTATCGAAGTTCCCGGCCATACGGCGCGACATCGCCATCGTGGTGGAGGAAGCCGTCACTGCGACCCAGGTGCAGGCCTGTGCGGCCAGTGCCGCACCGGAGCTGGTCCGACACATCCAGTTGTTTGACGTTTATCGCGGTAAAGGTATTGATTCAGGTAGAAAAAGTCTTGCTTTGGGCTTGACCTTGCAGGCGTCTTCGCGCACTCTAACGGACGAGGAAGTCACCACCACCCTGGACCACGTGGTGCGCACCCTACAACAACAACTAGGTGCAACACTAAGAGATTAAAAACCGATGGCCCTGACCAAGGTCGAAATGACCAACAAACTGTTCGAAGAGCTCGGGCTCAACAAGCGCGAAGCCAAGGAAATCGTCGAGATGTTTTTTGAGGAAATCCGCAGCGCGTTGGAACAAGGCGATCTGGTCAAGCTTTCCGGCTTTGGCAACTTCGTGCTGCGCAAAAAAAACCAGCGTCCGGGGCGCAACCCGAAAACCGGCAAGGAAATCCCCATCACTGCCCGGCGCGTGGTCACCTTCCGCTCGGGGCAGAAACTGAAGGCGCGGGTCGAGGCCTATGCTCGAAGCAAGTCATAACAACGAACTGCCGGTCATCCCCGGCAAGCGCTACTTCACCATTGGCGAGGTCAGCGAGCTGTGCGCGGTCAAACCGCATGTACTGCGCTACTGGGAGCAGGAGTTTCCGCAGCTCAAGCCCATCAAGCGCCGCGGCAACCGGCGTTACTACCAGCGCCATGACGTATTGCTGATCCGGCAGATACGCAGCCTTCTGTACGAACACGGCTTCACCATCAGCGGCGCGCGTCTGCGCCTCACAGGCAACAGCAGCGAAGCCCTGGATATTGGCTTGGGCCTTGGGCAGAAGACAGCAAAGCCCCAAAACAAGCAGCTCCTGCTCCAGTTACGCACTGAACTGGAAGACATCATGAAGCTGATCGACACCCTGAAATAGCGCGGCCTCATTCCGGCGCGGCGCATTCTGCGGTATCATGTGCACCCCGGCATTTATTCCCGCCACAACTGGGCATCTCTAAAAATGATGGATTTTGATTCAAGACAAGGCGCAGCGAAGGCGAGCAGCGCAGCATACACGTCAGCATGTGAGCAGCCCAATAGAAAACCAGCGAAGCTGCAACAGTATTGGAGCAAAAGACGCATTTTGAGAGGTACCCAGTAGCAGTAACCTGCCTTGCAGCAAATCAACACACACGGGGCGTAGCGCAGCCTGGTAGCGCACCTGAATGGGGTTCAGGTGGTCGGAGGTTCAAATCCTCTCGCCCCGACCAAACATCCCTGTTGGGACGAAAGGATTCCCGGCCTGTCGCTCCAAGCGCCAGTCGTTCGCCGCTTCACGGCTCACCCTCTCGCCCCGACCAACACAGTTCTAAGTGGCATTTTCTCTGCCATCCATGGCGTAACCTCTGTTTATCAACTGCCCCCAGCCTCGCCATCCTTGGCGAGTCGTTCGCCGCTATTCGCGGCTCACCCAGCCGTATTGCTGGGGTTTTGTGCCATGATTAGGCAAAGGTGCCTGGATCGCCATTGAACTACGCCAAAAACATTCTGCTGTCGCGAGACCACCGCACCCGTGTGTGCTTCCGGGTCGTGTTCGCCGACGGATCGAGTTACCAGAACTGTACCGGCACACCGGAAGCCACAATCATCTTCAAGAACAGATGGGCGGAATGGAACGCCCTGCTCTTCGGCCATGTGGGCCTGATGGATGCCTACTCCGCATGCGACATCGATGTCGAAGGCAGTCTGCCACTGGCGCTGCGCGCCGGGCTGGATATGACGCTGGACAAGAAGCCTAACCCGCTGGTCGCCCTCCGCAACCGCTGGCATGAGTTTCGGTTCAGCAACAAGTCACACGCCCAGGCCAAGGCCAATGCCCGCTTTCACTATGGCCTGGGCACTGATTTTTACCGCGCCTGGCTCGATCTGCCGACCATGATGTATACCTGCGCCCACTGGAAAGAAGGCACGCGCGACCTGGAACAGGCGCAGCGCAACAAGATGGAACACGTGTGCAGGAAGATCCGCCTCAAA
The DNA here is from genome assembly GCA_947085325.1 of uncultured Gammaproteobacteria bacterium. Classification (GTDB taxonomy): domain Bacteria; phylum Pseudomonadota; class Gammaproteobacteria; order SURF-13; family SURF-13; genus JAQBXX01. The sequence goes on from CAMTVY010000011.1 coordinate 75,381, forward strand.
CCGGGCGAAACCGTGGTCGACATCGGCTGCGGCTGGGGCGGCTTCATGTTTCACGCGTGGGAAAACCACCGCGCGCCCGTCACCGGCATCAACACCACCACGGAGCAAGTCACCGCGCTGCAGGAGGAAATCGACCGGCGCGGCCTGCAAGGCCAGCTTGCCGTGCGCGAACAGGATTTCCGCGCGATACAGGGCCAGTTCGACAAGTGTGTTTCCATCGGGGTGCTGGAGCACGCGGGACGTGACCAACTGCGCGAGGTGATCCGCGCCCATGCCGACTGCCTCAAACCCGGCGGGCTGGGCGTGCTGCATTTCATCGGCCACGTAGGCCGCAGCGAGACCGAGTTCTACATCCGAAAGCACATCTTCCCCGGCGGCTGGATACCCAGCCTGGCCGATGCGATCTGCGCCATGGAAGACTGCGGCCTGGAAGTCATGGACGTGGAGAATCTGCGCCGCCACTACGCGCTGACTCTTGATTGCTGGGCGGAGCGCTTCGACCGGAACTGGGAGCACATCCATCAACTGAACCCGGAGAAATTCAACGAGTATTTCCGCCGTAAGTGGCGCACCTACCTCTATGCCTGCGCAGAGATGTTCCGCTCTCCCCACAGCCGCACACACTTGTTCCAGATCACCTTCAGCAAGGGCAACATCGCAGACAATTACCCGATGAGCAGGGCTTTCTTATACGATGCTGGCGAGGACATCCATGGAAAGACACCTCATGGCGACGTATGAAGAAAAAAAGCAGCGGCTCCTGGCCGAACTGCGGGCCAGTGAAGGCATGGCCGTCGTCCTCGCCAAGAACACCTCCAACCTGTTCCGCGACCGCAATAACGCGCCCAGGCGCAAACTCGACGTCAGAAATTTCAACAATGTGCTGCGGGTGGATGCCGCCAACGGCTGGGTAGAAGCCGAGGGCATGACCACCTACGAGAAGCTGGTCGACGCCATGCTGGCGCACGGCGTAATGCCTGCGGTGGTGCCCCAACTCAAATCCATCACCCTCGGCGGCGCGGCGGCGGGCATCGGCATCGAGGCCTCCTCCTTCAAATACGGCCTGGTGCACGAAACCATATTGGAAATGGAAATCCTGCTGCCGGACGGCCGCATCGTACTGTGCACACCGGACAACGAACACAAAGACCTCTTCTTCGGTTTCCCGAATTCCTACGGCACACTGGGCTATGTTCTGAAGCTGAAGGCCAAGGCCATACCTGTGAAGAAGTTTGTCCAGCTTCAGCACATCCGCCACACCAATCCCGCGGAGTATTTCGACGATCTCGCGCAACGCTGCAATCAAGACGTGGATTTTGTCGATGGCGTGGTCTTCGGGCGCAACGAGATGGTCATCACCCTCGGCAGATTTGTGGATAACGCGCCCTTTGTGAGCGACTACACCTACAAAAATATCTATTACCGCTCGCTCCGGGAAAGAACGACGGACTACCTCACGACACATGATTACATCTGGCGCTGGGACACCGACTGGTTCTGGTGCTCCAGAAATTTTCTCGTCCAGAATCCCATCATCCGGCGCATCGTCGGCAAGTCCCTCCTGAACTCCGTCACCTACAGCAAGATCATGCGCTGGAACAGCAAGTGGAAACTCACCCAACGACTCGACCGGCTCATGGGGCGGCACAGCGAATCCGTCATTCAGGACGTAGACATCCCCATCGCCAACGCACCGCAATTTCTCGATTTCTTTCAACGCGAGATCGGCATCCTGCCCATCTGGCTCTGCCCCATACATCCCTATCAGCCCAACGTACAGTTCGACCTGTTCCGCATGGATCCCAACACGCTCTACGTGAACTTCGGCTTCTGGGATGTCGTCAAGGGCCGGGAGCAGCATCCCAAGGGCTACTACAACCGCAAAATCGAACGCAAAGTCGCCGAACTGGGCGGCATCAAATCGCTTTACTCGGACTCCTACTATGAGACCGAGGAATTCTGGAATATTTACAACAAGCCGGCGTACACTCAGCTAAAGCACAAATATGACCCGCAGAGTACCTTCAAGGATTTATATGAAAAATGCGTGTTGCGGCAGTGAGTCGATGACCTGTCACTTTACTGAAAAAGTTTTGCAATGATTGTGCAAGTGGCTCCTAATTCTTGTTAGACATACCTATCAGAGAGAAACACAGATGCCTCTAGAACTGCGAAAAGCAACCCCAACACGACTCCGATCCCTCGGGCTAGATGAGCGGTGGCTCCAAGATCGCATTGAAGAGGATCCTTCGCTACTCGGTCTGGGTGACCTTAATATTGTTCGTCGGGAAAAATCTCAGCCGACTGGTGGGCGCATTGACTTTCTCATGTATGATCCCGACCGCGAATTACGGTACGAAGTCGAAATCATGCTAGGTGTTCTGGACGAGAGTCATATTATCCGAACCATCGAGTATTGGGACATCGAACGGCAACGTTATCCAGCGTATGACCACCGTGCTGTCATAGTAGCCGAGGAGATTACGTCCCGCTTCTTCAACGTAATCCGACTTCTTAACCGCGCAGTTCCGCTGGTTGCTCTTCAACTAAATGCATTCTCAATAGACAACTCAGTTGTACTCCACTTCACGAAGGTGCTCGATGTATTCGGGGAAGCCGAGGACGTAGAGGAGGCTGGCGGGGAGCAGGTTGATCGTCGCTACTGGGAACGACGGACGGGTGCAACTTCGCTCGCCGTTCTGGATGCAGTTGTAGCCATGACCGAGAAGGAAATCGGCCCCGCTCGGGTTACCTACAACAAGAACCACATTGCGCTCGGAACATCAGGCTTTAACTTTTGCTGGTTTCATCCGCGGAAGTTAACACCTCACTGCCATATGCGGCTCCGAACAGGAAGCGAAGAGCGGGAAGAAATTCTCCGGCAGCTCGAAGATGCCGGGGTACCGGCAACGCCATTTCAAAGTGAGCTCATTACTATAAAGATGTCTCGCAAGCACCTAGACGACAGCCGAGAAGCCGTGCTAGCTGCATTGCGTCATTGCGAGCAACGCTCACGCTCCTCACAAGATGGTTGACTGACTGGCCCGAGAGATAGATAGTAAAAAATCCCCGCGCAAATTTGCGCCGGTGGCGGGCGCCGCTCAACGTGCGTCCCGTTAGGTGCTATAAGTCCAAACGGGTCAGTCCAAACGCCAAACGGGTCAAGTTCATCGCCAAACGGGTCAAGTTCATCGCCAAACGGGTCAAGTTCATTGTATGACTGTCTGAGGAAAGGTGTGTGATAGCACGTAGGGCACAATAACCAAAGGGCATTACGCCGCATGTGTCTCGACCAACCATCCGGTGCAATGCGCTACGCTTCGCGCCCAGCGACCTACGATGATGAATTCTTGCGCCGCGCCTCAAAGAATCTGGACAACATTCCGCCGCACTCCTCCGACAATATCCCGCCCGCATACTCAACGTGGTGGTTGAGCCTGCCTGAATCCAGAATATTAAAGGCACTGACAATGGCTCCGGCCTTGGGGTCGCTCGCGCCGAACACCAGGCGCTTGATGCGCGCGTGCACCATCGCGCCCGCGCACATGACGCACGGCTCCAGCGTGACGTAGAGCGTGGTGTCGTTCAGGCGGTAGTTGCCGAGCTTTTCCGCACCGGCGCGCAACGCCATGATCTCGGCATGGGCGGTGGGGTCGTGCGCGGCGATGGGGCGGTTCCAGCCTTCACCGATGATTTCGTCGTTCAACACCAGCACCGCGCCCACCGGCACCTCGCCTTCCTGTTGTGCGCGCTCGGCGAGCTTGAGGGCGTGCTGCATCCAGTCGCTGTCAGAAGCCGCTGGATTGCCGAATTTTGCTGTGTTCATGCGGATAAATACCGTCAGCAGGCCCGTATGGCAGGCCATTTTCGCATCTAACCGTCAGCGTGTCATCGTGTGCTTGCAAGGGAGCATATTTTGCTTGGGGCAGTACTGATCTTACCCCGATAAAACGGACACCCAGTTAGGGTACCTTGTGGTACTTCTCATAGTCCAGCGGTGACATATAGTTCAGGTACGAGTGTCGCCGCCGGGTGTTGTAAAACGTCTCGATGTATTCAAACACACTCTGCCGGGCTTCGTCCCGCGCACGATAGTGATAATGATGCGTGCGTTCGGTCTTGAGCGTGTGGAAGAAGCTCTCCATCGCGGCATTATCCCAGCAGTTGCCTTTCCGGTTCATGCTGCACTCAATGCCATTGGCCTGCATCAGTGCATGATAATCCGCCGCCCGGTATTGCGCGCCCTGGTCGGAATGCAGCAGCAATCCCTTGACCCGGCCACGCCGCCACAAGGCCATCGTAAGCGCTCCGATGGTCAGGGCCTGTGTGGGACGGCTGTCCATCGCCCAACCCACAATCGCCCGCGAGTACAGGGAATCTTCCCCCAATAAAATTGACACCTGTTTAAGCCAACTGATTTTCATACGTTGCTGGCGATACGTAGTTTAACGAAGAATGTATTCTACTGCGGTTATAGAAAGGAATATAGCTGCGCAGTACAGAAAGCATTTGGC
>CAMTVY010000012.1:0-29757 GCA_947085325.1 uncultured Gammaproteobacteria bacterium
CGGCTCCGGCGAGATCCTGGACAAACAGACGCTGGAAACCAGTCGCGTGTTCACCACCAGCGAGGCGCTGCGCAAGCTGCCGGGTATCAACGTGCGCGACGAGGAGGGTTTCGGCCTGCGCCCCAACATCGGTATCCGCGGACTCAATCCGACGCGCTCGACCAAGATCACGCTGCTGGAGGACGGCGTCCCGCTCTCCTACGCCCCTTACGGCGACAACGCCAGCTATTACCATCCGCCCATTGACCGTTACCAACGTATTGAGGTGCTGAAGGGCGCGGGCCAGATTCTCTACGGGCCGCAGACCATAGGCGGCGTCATCAACTACATCACCCCGACGCCGCCCGCCAAGCCGGGCGGCTCCATCACCTTGAGTGGCGGCAACCGCGATTATCTTAATGGCCATGTTAACTATGGCGGCACCTGGGGCGGCAACGGCCTGTTGTTCGATTACATCCGTAAACAGGGCGACGGCGCGCGCGACAACACCCATTCCGAACTCAATGACGCCAATTTCAAGGCCGTGCTGGGCATGGGCGCGCAACAGGCGTTGACCCTGCGCGCCAACTACTACAGCGAAGACTCCAACGTCACCTATTCCGGCCTCACGCAAGCGGAGTTCAACAATCTCGGCGCACGCTATAACCCGTTCAAGAATGACTTCATGTACGCCGACCGCTACGGCGCATCGGCGACCCATGAGTTTGTCTTCAATGACAATGTGGTGCTGACCACCAATCTCTATGGCTCGATTTTTGCGCGCGACTGGTGGCGCCAGTCGAGCACTACCACCGACACGCAATGCACGGGGTTCGCCGCCACTCGACTCGCCGGTAGCACGGTCAATCCCGACACCTGCAATTCCATCCAGGGCCGGCTGCGCGACTACTACACCTGGGGCATCGAACCGCGCCTGCGTGTCAGCCACAACCTGTTCGGCGTGAGCAGCGAGGCGGACCTGGGTGTGCGCGCCCACTATGAGACGCAGGAGCGCATCCAGATGAACGGCACATCGCCCACCGCCCGCAGCGGAACCATAGCGGAGGACAGCCTGCGCGAGACCGATGCCTACGCGGTGTTCGCGCAGAACCGCTTCCTGCTCGGCGACTGGACGCTGACGCCCGGGCTGCGCTTTGAATATATCGACAGCTCACGCACCAATAATCTCACTGGCGTCACCGGCAGCGACACGCTCGGCCAATGGATTCCCAGCCTCGGCGGCACCTACAGCCCCGGCAAGGCGCTGACCGTGTTCGCCGGCGTGCACCGCGGCTTCGCCCCGCCGCGCACCGAGGACATCATCGGCGGCGCCGGCACCAGCACTGACGTCGGGCCCGAACTGTCCGTCAACTGGGAGCTCGGCCTGCGCGCCGAACCGATGGCCGGCACGAACCTGCAGGCGACGCTGTTCCGCAACGACTTTAGCCGCCAGATCGCGGTCGGCTCCATCGCCGGCGGCAGCACGCCGCTGGCCCAGGGCGAGACCCTGTATCAGGGGCTCGAACTCTCCGGCAAGGCGGGCCTGCCCGCCGGCATGTATCTGCGCGGGGCCTATACCTGGCTGCCCACGGCGGAGCAGACCACTCCCTTCACGCAAGTGCTCGGCGGCGCTCCCGTCTCCGGCAGCGCGGCCGGCAACCGTCTGCCCTACGCGCCCGAGCACCTGCTCACGGCGGCGCTCGGCTATGCCATGGGCGGGCTGGATGCGCAACTGGAAGCGGTGTACGTAGGCGAGCAGTTCAGCGACTTCGCCAGCACGGTTGCGCCGACCACCGACGGGCAGAAGGGGCTGATTAACGATTACACCATCTGGAACGCCACGCTGAACTACCACTTCAAACCCGAGCGCACCACGCTGTTCCTGACGGTGAAAAACCTCGCCGACAAGACCTACATCGTGGACCGCACGCGCGGCATCCTGCCCGGCAGCCCGCGCCTGATTCAGGCCGGCATCAAGTACGCGTTTTGAGGTTGCAGGAGTAAGGCTAAACAGCGCCGCCGGGGATGTTGAAACGGCCACCCCCGGCGGTTGTGTCTAACTAACATACAAACAAGAGAAGGAGCACATTATGGAACTCGACAAGAAGGCGGCAGCGGAAGTTTTGAATCGCATCCTCGAACTGGAGCTGGCCGGCGTGGTGCGCTACACGCATTATGCGCTGATGGTGTACGGCTACAACCGTATTCCCATCGTCAGTTGGCTGCGCGAGCAGGCGAACGAGAGCTTGTCCCATGCCCAGCAGGCGGGCGAGATGATCACCCAGCTCGGAGCGCATCCCTCGCTGGCCCTTGGCCCGCTGCTGGAAACCCATAAACACGACATCGGCGACATCCTGCGCGAATCGCTGGAACACGAACGCGAAGCCCTCAAGTCGTACCAGGAACTGTTGAACCTGGTGAAAGACCGCTCGGTGTGGCTGGAGGAATATGCCCGCGACATGATTTACAAAGAGGAACAGCACCAAGGCGACGTGGACAAGATGCTGCGCAAGCCAGGCGATATTGATGCCTTTGCCGGACGTTAGCAGGCTGTTGAAAAACAGCCTGCGAGCAAAGCAAAAACCGCGTTTTTTGCTTTGCGAGTTGAAAAAGGCCATGGGTGGCTTTTTTCAATAAATTCCCAGAGCGGCAGAGACAGCGGCGGATTCAACTTCGGGACAAATTATGAGTTTTAAAAAGCCGCTAAAAAGGACGACTTGTGCAGAGGCTTACTTGATTACAGCATTACTCTCCCTTGGGGGCGCGGTGCGCCCCACTCTTTTTAAATCATTTATTGAGAAAGCCCCATGAGATACAGCAACACAACCCGTTTATTGCTCTGCGGATTTATGGCCTGCGCGCCCATTGCGGCAGTGAGCGCGGAGGTGTTACCGCCAGGCGACGAAAAAGGCGCAGCGGCACATCACGAAATAACGCACGCGAATGCGGTACAGCAGGCAACGATCTATCTGCAAGAGTATCGCTTTGAGCCCGCGCTAACCACGTTCAAGGCAGGCCAGCCCGCGCGCCTTATTTTGATAAACAAGGGCGCCACGGTACATGAATTTGTAACCGATGCCTTGCATGGCGTGGCGGTGACCATGAAGGTGCAGGGCACGCTGGCCGAGATGCAGGGCTTGAGCGAGCTGGAGATTCCTCCGGGCGGCAAGGTGGTGCTGCGGTTCACGCCGGAGCAGCCCGGCGAGTTTGCCATCGCCTGTCACGCCATGATGCCCAAAGACCACTTTAAGCGGGGCATGGCCGGCAAGCTGCTGATTCAGTAATCCGCGCGCCGGACGCGCGGTTGATCAACGCCGTTTACTGTATCGAGATAAACAGCGCGCTGTCGCCACGCCGCACGTTGAGCAACAGCGAGCCCTTGTGCTTTTGCGTGATGTTGACCAGATCGTCCGGTGTGCGTACGGGCTGGCGGTTGATCGAAAGCACCATGTCGCCCGGGCGCAGGCCGGCCTGCGCGGCGCGACTACCGGGGTCTACATCCACCACAGGAATGCCGTCGAGTTTGCCGAACAGCGGCGAGTTCTCGTCCACCGCTCCGAACACGACACCAGCCAGCCGTGCGTCTGCGTGCGGGGCGCCGACACGCGCTTGCTGCGAGTCCTCCTTCACCACCACCTCGATACGGCGTGTTTTTCCTTCACGCAGAACATCCAGCTGAACCTTTTCGCCGACGCGCAACAGCCCGATGGCATTGCGCAACATGCCGCCATCGCGCGCCGGCTGGCCGTCGACGGTGGTGATGATATCGCCCGCCTTGACGCCCGCCTTGTCTGCCGCCGAGCCCGGCGTCACTTGCGACACCACGGCGCCTTGCAATGCGGTGCCCGGCGCGAGATTAAACGCCTGTGCCAGCTCCGGGGTAAGGTCTTGCACCTGTATCCCGAGGCGGCCGCGGCGCACTTTGCCGAACTTGATCAACTGCGCCATGATGTTGCTCGACATATTGGTGGGGATGGCGAAGCCGATGCCGATATTGCCTCCGCCGGGAGCCAGGATCGCAGTATTGAGCCCGACCAGCTCGCCGCGCAGATTCACCAGCGCGCCGCCGGAGTTGCCAGGGTTGATCGAGGCATCGGTTTGAATGAAGTCCTCATAGCCCTCGATGCCGAGACCGGTGCGGCCCAGCGCGCTCACGATGCCGGAGGTAACCGTCTGGCCGAGACCGAAGGGGTTGCCTATCGCTACTACAAAATCACCCACACGCAACTTGCTGGAATCGGCCAGCGGCAGCGCTGTCAGCCGGTCGGCCTGAATCTGGATCACAGCCACATCGGCTTCGGGGTCGGAGCCAATCACCTTGGCCTTGAGGCTGCGACGGTCGCGCAGCGTCACCGTGATTTCGTCGGCGTTGGCGATCACGTGATGGTTGGTGAGCACGTAGCCGCGCTTGGCGTCCACGATCACGCCGGAGCCCAGACTTTGCGACTCGCGCTCGCGCGGCTGGTCGGGAACGCCAAAAAAACGCCGGAAAAAGGGGTCGTTGAGCAGCGGGTTGTTTTGTATCGCCACCTTGCCGCGCGTAGCAATGTTGACCACGGCGGGTGTGGCCAGCTCCAGCATGGGCGCCAGAGTGGGCAGCGGCTGATCCTGCGAGTCGACAACGGGTAATGCGGCGGAGACGTTACCAGCGGCGAGCAGCAAGGCGCTCAGAAAAAAAGCAAACAGACGGAACCGGAACAGACGGGTCATATAAATTCCTGTGGGCGGGCGGGGGTCTGCAAGATTAGAGTACGCGAAGCAGCGGGAGTTCAGGGCAAAGAAACCCAAGGGGCGGGAGTTCCCGCCCCTTGGTGCGTGTCGTCAGTCATTGACCTTTACGCTGATTTTGCGTGCCTGCAGGCGTTCGTGCTTGGGGATGATAATCTCCAGCACGCCGTGTTTGCCGTGGGCGCTGATCTTCTCGGCATCCGCAGTATCCGGCATGCTGAAGCGGCGGTAAAAGCTGCCGCGTGATCGCTCGATGCGCTTGTAACCTTCGCGCTCCTCGGTGCTCTCGCTCGCGCGCTCGCCCTTGATGGTGAGCAGGCCATTTTCCATCGTGACTTCGATATCCTTGGGCTCCACGCCGGGGATATCTGCCAGAATCACGAAGCGCTGGTCTTCTTCCTTGATATCCACCTTCGGTATCCAGTCGCTGGTGACGATGTTGCCGTTGTCCTCGCCACGCGGCAGGCGGTCGTCAAATAGACGGTTCATTTCATTTTGCAGCCGGGTCAGCATGTTCCACGGCTCATAGCGTACCAGGGTCATAACACACCTCCTCTCTGTAGAAAACCTGTACGCCAGAGATGTAGGTCTGCGGCAGCAGATTTTCAAGGGCCAGGCATGGTAATAAGTAGGGAATTTGCTACTATGGCGGGGCTGCCAAACGCACGCTATGCGTGCACAGGTTCCAACAATATCAGATAAGGAGCTCGCACCATGACATGCAACATGTTGAAACAATACGGCCCATTGGCCGGACGCATTCTGCTGGCACTGATTTTCATCCTCGCAGGCTATGGCAAGATCAACGGTTGGGACGGCGCGCTGGGCTACATGACCAGCAAGGGCTTGCCTATGCCCGAGGTGCTGCTCGCGCTGACCATCCTCATCGAGCTGGGCGCCGGGTTACTGCTGCTGGTGGGTTTTCAGGCCCGCTGGGCGGCGCTCGCCATCTTTCTATTTTTAATCCCGGTGACGCTGATCTTTCATCCGTTTTGGGCGGCCGCTGCCGAGTACAATGCCTTCATGAAAAATCTCGCCATCATGGGCGGCATGCTTTACATCATGACCTACGGCAGCGGGCCTTACAGCATCCAGCAAGAGAAGTGTTAGACGCAGCGCGCAGAGCATGACGCAGGATGCGCGCTTCCGCGCGGCCATTGAACGCATGGACGCGTTCAACCGCGCAGACCCCAACCGCGAAACCGTCGCGGGCCAGGACTACCCCAAGGAACTGCTCTACGCCGAGCGCATGACGGCGTGGCTCGCGCGCCTCGCGCCGGAGGCCTCCGAGGCGCTACGCCTCGCGGCGCGCAGCCAGCACATCGGGCGCTGGACGCTACCGCGCAGCAACTACCCGATGGAACGGCGCGGCTACCACCAGTGGCGCACCGAGCTGGCCCGTTTTCACGCCCGAACCGCGCGCGAGATCATGCTGGAAGCGGGGTACGACGAAGCGATCATCGCGCGCGTCGAAAATTTACTGAAAAAGACCAACCTCAAAAACGACCCCGAGGCGCAACTGCTGGAAGACACCGCCTGCCTTGTTTTTCTCAAACATTATTTTTCCGCCTTCGCGCAAAAACACGACGAGCAAAAACTCATCGAGATTCTGCAAAAGACGTGGAAAAAAATGTCTGCACAGGCGCAGCAGATGGCGCTTACATTGACGCTTGCGGATGCCGACCGGGCATTGATCGAAAAGGCGCTATCAGCCGCCTGAGAACGGGCTGCATGCGCCGGCTCAAGACAGGGCCGGGATCAACTGCCGGCTAATGCCAAGTTAAGGCGCGCGCCGCTTCTGGCGCGCCCTGCTTGAGCGCAGGGCCAGGGCGTGGGCATCAACGTAAGAGTCAAGAAGCCGACGAATCATGCGCTGGTACTGGGTGCGATGCTTCGACGCTTCGGACTTGAAAAACTCGATGCTTTTTTTGCTCAAAGCCAGCGTGACCTTCACGCCTTCCTCGCGAAAAGCCAACTCGCTTGGGGAGGGAAGAAAGTCGGCAACCACCTGAGTCTTGCCAAGGGGCTCATCTGTGTATTTGATTTTCGCGCTCATAAATAGCCTTTCCTTTGCGCCAATAGCCTGCGCCGATGATTCGAATAACGGAAGCGCGATATGTGAATCGCACCGTAAGAACGCCGCCATCAACCTCCCCGAAGCAATAGAACCTCTCTTCGTTTTGACTGTGGGTGATGTCCTTGGCAATCACGCGCTGCGGATCGGCGAATGCATGCTGGGCACGAGCAAACGAAATGCCGTGCTTCTGCTGATTTTCGGCGTCCTTGTCGGCATCCCAGTCAAAGCGAGCGCTTGCCATGAGCGAAGACTAGCACTTGGCAATATAAAAAGCCATACGGAAGTATGGATGCTCTAACGCCGCTTTAAGCAGTGCGCCGCCGTTTGCCGCGTCCGCTTGCAGGCAGAGTTAAATCGAATGAAGCGTCCTTGAACGCGCGCAATACGGCATTGATGCGCGTCTGGTAGCCTTGTCCCTAGGCCTTAAACCACATGAGGACGTCTGCGTCCACGCGAAGCGAAATAGATGCCTTTGGCGGAACGGGTTTCAGGCCTTGACGCAGGATACCTCGAACGACATGTTTGACGTCAGCCCCAAGGTGCTCAGACGTCAGCTTGATGTCCTTGTCCTTCATTGCCTTGACGCGAGACCCATCAGTTCTGGATGTTTTGGAAGAAGATGATTTGCTCATTTTTTGTCGCCTTACGAAAAGAGAGGCGTTCGTTGGCGGTCGGCTGGAATAATGGGCTGGTCTTATTTAGCGTGGCGATTGGGATCAAGAGCCAAACCAACAAAAACAGCAGCTACTGCCAAAACAAGAATAGCAACAATAATGTCCATGGTTATAGCCCTCCGAGCGATTCAATTCGCCTGTGTAAAAGTACGACACCGACTTCAGAATAATACACCTCTTTGAAGCGGATTAGTCTACCTGGAACTATGCACCCATCTCCACCAGCCGCTGATTCAGGCGCCGCACGAAACCCACCGGGTCTTCGAGCTGGGCGCCTTCGGAGAGTTGGGCCTGGTCGAACAGGATGTGCGCCCAGTCGGTGAAGCGTTCGTTGTCGGCTTCGTTGGTGATGCGCACGACGAGTGGGTGCTCCACGTTGATTTCCAGTATCGGTTTGCTGCCCGGTATCGCCTGCCCGGCGGCTTTGAGCAGGCGCTCGAGGTGCGCGCCCATGTCGTGCGCCTCGCTGACCAGGCACGCGGGCGAGGTGGTGAGGCGGTTGCTTACGCGCACCTCTTTCACCCGGTCGCCGAGCGCGGTCTTGATGCGTTCGATCAGGCCCTGGAATTCATCGGCGGGTTTTTTATGTTGTTCGGTGTCGCTTGCGCCTTCCAGCTTACCGAGATCAAGCTCGCCCTTGGCGACGGACTGAAGCTGTTTGCCTTCGAACCCGGAAAGGTGTGAGGCCAGCCATTCGTCCACGCGGTCGTACATCAGCAATACCTCGACACCGTTCTTGCGCAGCAGTTCGAGGTGCGGGCTGTGTTTTGCGGCGGCGAAGGTGTCGGCGGTGATGTAATAAATTTTGTCCTGGCCCGGCTTCATGCGCGCGACATAATCGGCGAGCGCAACATCCTGCGCGTCGGTGTCTTTGTGCGTGGAGGCGAAGCGTAACAGTTTCGCGATACGCTCGCGGTTGGCGTGATCTTCCACCACGCCTTCCTTGAGCACGAGCCCGAACTCTTTCCAGAATTTGGCGTATTTCTCCGCGTCGCTCGCCGCGACATCCTCCAGCAGCGCCAGCACCTTCTTGACCGACGCTGCACGCATCGTTTCGACCACCTTGCTGCCCTGTAAAATCTCGCGCGATACATTGAGCGGCAAGTCGTTGGAGTCGATCACGCCGCGCACGAAGCGCAGGTAGTGCGGCATGAGCTGCTGCGCGTCTTCCATGATGAACACGCGCCGCACATACAGCTTCACGCCGTGGCGGCTGTCGCGATCCCACAGGTCGAACGGCGCGCGCGCCGGGACATACAGCAGCAGCGTGTATTCCTGCTTGCCCTCGACGCGGCTGTGCACGTGCGCGAGCGGCGGCTCGAAGTCGTGCGCCACGTGCTTGTAAAACTCAGTGTATTCGTCCGCGCTGATCTCGGCCTTGGGGCGCGCCCACAGGGCCGAGGCGCGGTTAACGGTTTCGTAGGCGTCTTCTTTCTCCTTGTCTTCGGACGGCAGCAGGATAGGTACGCTGATGTGGTCGGAGTAGGTGCGGATGATATTGCGCAGGCGGAAGCCGTCGAGGAATTCGTCCTCGCCCGCGCGCAGGTGCAGCGTGACCTCGGTGCCGCGCGTTTCTTTTTCGACGGTTTCGATGCTGTAGTCGCCCTCGCCGCCCGATTCCCAGCGCACCCCGTGTTCCGCGGTGAGCCCGGCGCGGCGTGTGGTGAGCGTGACCTTGTCGGCGACGATGAAGGCCGAATAAAATCCGACGCCGAACTGGCCGATGAGGTGCGCGTCTTTGGCCTGGTCGCCGGTGAGTTTTTCGAAGAATGCGCGTGTGCCGGATTTGGCGATGGTGCCGATGTTGTCCACCACTTCGGCGCGGGTCATGCCGATGCCGTTGTCGGCAAGGGTGACGGTGCGCTGCTTTTTGTCGTAGTGCACATGGATGTTGAGCTCGCTGATGCCTTCGTAGAGCGCATCGTCCGTAAGCGCCTCGAAGCGCAGCTTGTCGATGGCATCGGAGGCGTTGGAAATCAGCTCGCGTAAAAATATTTCCTTGTTGCTGTAGAGCGAGTGGATCATGAGGCCGAGCAGTTGCTTTACCTCGGCCTGAAAGCCCAGTGTTTCCTTGTGTGCTGCTATCGTCATGTTGCGTCTTCCTTTGTGCTGAAAATGTGAGCCAGGTATTATACGTGGGGATCACCCGCCGGAATCTCAAGGGAGGTGGCTATTGCCTCGCGATTTAGGGTAAGCTTTCGTCACGAACTAACGGAGTCTTAACAATGCAGCCGCAGTTCCCTCTGGTAGTCGAGCCTGCTCAATTGGCAGAGCAGCTCGGGGCGCAAAATCTTCTGATTGTAGACCTGTGCAAGCCTGAGATTTACGCTAATCAGCACGTCCCCGGCGCCATCCACTTGGAATATGCGCAACTCGTCACGGCGCAGCCGCCGGTGATGGGCCTGTTGCCTGATGACGCGTGCCTCGGCCAGGTGTTTTCGGCGCTGGGCCTTGCCCCCGACATGCACGTGGTAGCTTACGATGACGAGGGTGGCGCCAAGGCGTGCCGTCTGCTGTGGACGCTGGACGTGATCGGCCATGCGCACTTTTCGCTGCTGAACGGTGGACTGCGCGCGTGGCTCGCGGGGCGGCATCCGGTGAACAATACGCCTGCCCGTCCCGGCGCAAGCCACTATCAGGTGACGTGCTCAGGCCGTGCTCTGGCGGACAAGGAATACATCCTCGCGCACCTGCAGGATGCGCAGGTGAAGCTGCTCGACGCGCGCACGCCAGGCGAGTACCGCGGCACCGACAAGCGTGCCCAGCGCGGCGGACACATCCCCGGCGCGGTTAATATGGACTGGACCGAGGCGCTCGACATGCAAAACAGCGGACGCCTCAAAGCTGCCGATGCGCTGCGCGCGCGACTGGATGCGCTCGGGGTAACGCCGGACAAGGAGGTCATCGTGTACTGCCAGACCCATCATCGCTCGTCGCACACCTATATCGTGCTCAAGTCGCTCGGTTACCCGCGCCTCAAGGGCTATCCGGGTGCATGGTCGGAGTGGGGCAATAGCTGCGATACGCCGGTGGAGTAACGGGCACCTCTAACGGCTCAGCCGGCGGCAGCAAGCGGCCGCGTCGTGAGCACGCGGTAACGCGCGCCGTCACTGAGGGGCTGTGACTCCGCCAGCGCGAAACTGCTCACACGCCATTCGATGGGCGCGCTCAGCGCGGGCAGTGCGGCCGCCGCGTGCACCTTGCGCGCGAAGGTAAGATGCGGCTGATATGGACGTTCATCCGGTTTTATCTTGCACGGCTGCAATGCCCGGTGCAGGCCCGTTACCAACTCCAGCAATGCGTCAGGACAATGCGCCGCCCCGAGCCACAAGATGCGCGGGCCCGGCCAGTGACCGAGCTTGTCCAGCGTCAGGGTGAAGGGCTCGACGCGTACCAGCGCGGCGGCCTGTTCGGCGCAGTGTTGAGTTGACGCATCCAGGCTGCCGAGGAATACCAGCGTGAGGTGCAGATCGTTGCTGTGTGTCGCGCGCGCCTGTGCAGGTACGATTCCGCGCAGCGCCTGCGTCAAGCACTCGCGCGTGGTGGCATCCGGCCAGAGCGCGAAAAACAGACGCCGCGTGCGCGCGGGATCCGTCTCATCCATCGTGCAGAAAATCCAGCACGCCCTGCAAGGCGGCAAACACGGCCTGGCGTCGCACCGCCTCACGATCACCGGAGAAATGCTCGGTGCGGCGGCGTGTTTCGCGTCCGCATCCGGCCCAGGCAAGACATACGGTGCCGAGTGGCTTGGTCTTGGTGGCGCCGCCCGGCCCGGCAAGGCCGCTGACGGCGAGGCTGATCTGGGCGTGGCTGTGACGCAATGCCCCTTCCGCCATGCGACATACTGTGGGCTCGCTTACCGCGCCGTGTGCGCGCAGCACGGCTGAGGGCACATCCAGCATCTCGTGTTTCGCGGTATTGGTATAGGTGATGAAGCCGCGCTCAAACCATGCCGAGCTCCCGGGCACGGCGGTGATGGCTTGCGCCACCCAACCCCCGGTGCATGATTCTGCTGTGGTCAGCATGAGGCCCCGCCGCTTGAGTGCGCGCCCGACCTGCGCGGCGAGGGTATTTGGTGAGTGTTGGCGTGAAGAGTGTGTGGCGGGCACTTTGAACGCGGCCTAAGGGCAGGCGCTGTGTTTCAAGGTAAGGCGGACAGGGACAGGCAGAGTTGCAAGGACTAGGGGATACAGAAAATGGCTGGCAGCGTTGTTGCTGCCAGCCATGGTCAAGAACCTGTGTTAGGGCGCTGCTGTTTCAGCAGGTGCGGCTTCAGCAGGTGCGGCTTCAGCAGGTGCGGCTTCAGCAGGTGCGGCTTCAGCAGGTGCAGCCTCAACTGCCGGAGCTTCGTTCACGGTCTCCTCAGCAGCCTGCTCGGTTTTGCCGCAAGCGGTAAGGCCGAGCACAAACAGCGCGGCACCCACCATTATAAGAATTTTCTTTATCATTTGTGTCAACCCCTCGGGAAATTAAGTATACGAGCTCCCAAGTTAACATGATTGATCTATCGTGATCAAGGGAGCCCCAGAGAAATATTTTATGCGCTCGCTAGCCAGTAATTTTTCTGAGAGAAAACTGAGGCGCGGTGTGTAGTGATTTGAGGCGCAGGCTTCAAGGTGTCTGCCGGAAAAACAGCGTAATCGGGTGGCGTGGGATGTTAAGCAAGTGTGCCGGCACGGAGACATTGCCGGGCGGCAAAAGCCCGGCAATATCGGCGACAGATTAATGACGAATAGCGCAATGACAGCCATGATAAACTGTAACTAGTTGAATTATATAGTATTTGTTTATTTGTGGGGTTGGCACGGTTCTGGCTACAAATAATCGCAAACAGACTATTTTGAGGTTTCGAGCATGGCAACGCCACAAGCGTCACACTTCCCTTCGGTGAATACCAACCAAGCGGACAGGCATCTACATGCCCGCCCCGCGCCGGGCATGATACAGGCCAACGATGGACGGCAGGGGCTGGATCGTGCGCTACAGATATCTGCACGCTTACAGACCACGCTCGAGGTAGACAAGCTGGTTGATATCTACGCCCAGGAAATCAAAAGCAGCATCAGCTACCACAGCATTTCCTACCAGCATCCGGAGCAGGGCTTTAGTATTACGCGGGGCGAGGTTGCACGCCATACATGTAGCTACCAACTGGTGGTCAATAACCAGTTTCTGGGTGAAATGACATTTACGCGCAAGCGGAAATTTAGCCAGGGCGAGAGCCAGGTGCTTGAGGGCTTGCTGTGTGGCTTGGTTTATCCGCTACGCAACGCCCTGCTATACAATCAAGCGCTGAAGGCTGCCTTCTGTGATCCGCTTACCGGTATAAATAACCGCAGCACGATGAGCGCGACACTCAAGCGAGAGGTGGAGCTTGCGCGACGTAATGATATACCGCTGTCGGTGATTATGCTGGATATCGATCGTTTCAAGTCCATCAATGACCATTACGGTCACGCGGCAGGCGACAGAGCGATCTGTGCGGTAGCAGATGAGTTGACTGCGT
Source organism: uncultured Gammaproteobacteria bacterium (assembly GCA_947085325.1). Lineage (GTDB taxonomy): Bacteria > Pseudomonadota > Gammaproteobacteria > SURF-13 > SURF-13 > JAQBXX01. Next base: position 12,965 of record CAMTVY010000012.1, read on the forward strand.
GCATCCGCAGCAGCGACGTCCTGTTCCGTTATGGCGGAGAGGAGTTCGCCATTATCCTGAACAACACTGGCCCGGGTGGCGCAGTGCTGCTGGCTGAGCGCATACGTCTGGCGTTGGAGGGAACGGAGTGCTTACACAACAACGCTGTCATCCGCCTCACTGCGAGTATAGGTGTGGCATTTCTAGATGACACCGATGACGATGAGCGGCTTTTCAAGAAGGCTGACGAGGCGCTGTATCAAGCCAAATCAGAGGGCCGTAATCGAGTGCGGCTCGCTGCTTGAGTAAAGCCTCCGGCCTCCTTCATCTCTTTTGTTTCCGCTGAGCAGGGGGCGGGCACAATGGCGCTGCTGTCCTCGCGGTAAAGATAGCTGCGTGTGATGGGCGTGACGCCCAGATGATGCGTTAACTGCACCTGAAACACGACCAGATCCCGCCAACGAAACGCGGCTTCGCATGAAGCCAGATAAAACTCCCACATACGGCAAAAGCGTTCACCCATGCGTTGCTTGATCGGATCCCGGTGCGTATGGAAGCGCTGGTTCCACGCGGCCAGCGTCATTGCATAATGCAGCTGCAGCACTTCGATATCACAACTCACCAGCCCGGACTGTTCAATTGCACCCACCATCTCTGACAGGGCGGGGTTGTAGCCGCCGGGGAAAATATATTTCTCGATCCAGGGATTGGTCGCCCCCGGCGGGCCGTGGCGCCCGATAGTGTGCACCAGCGCGATGCCGTCGCCAGTGAGCAGGCGGCGCACCTGGTCGAAATAGTCGCGGTAGTGACGTACGCCTACGTGCTCAAACATGCCCACACTGACAATGCGATCATACGTGCCATGATGCTCGCGGTAATCCTGCAAGCGGAACGTTAACTGTTTTTCCATGCCACGCGCGCGCGCGCGGGACTCCGCAACACGTAATTGCTCGCGCGCGAGGGTGAGCCCGGTGACTTCCACGCCCGCATGTTCGGCAAGGTAAAGCGCCAGGCCGCCCCAGCCGCAGCCGATATCAAGTACGCGCTGGCCGGGCTGGAGGCGCAGCTTGTTCATGATATGCCGGCACTTGGCGCGCTGTGCCTCTTCAAGCGAGATGTTGGGTTCGCAGAAGTAGGCGCAGGAATACTGCATGTCTTCATCCAGAAAGCGGCGGAACAGCCACTCATCGAGGTCGTAGTGGTGCGCGACATTGCGGTAACTGTGCGCGATGCGATTGCCGCGCGCGAGGAGTTTTTTAAAGCGATGAGACAGACGGTTGCGCTGCTCAGGCCGCTGCTCGGGGAAGTTCAACATCAGCAGTTCAAGCAGGCCGATCAGGTCGTGGTCTGCGGCATCCCATTCGCCGCGCATGTAGGTTTCACCCAGCATCAGTTCCGGGTCGCGCAGAATGCGCTCAAGCGCGCTGTCACGGTGCAGCAGCAGTTTCGCGTGCGGCTGGCCGACGCCGAAGTGGTGGTGCTGGCCATTGGCAAGCACCAGCTCAAGACAACCGCGCCGGATGTGTTTTTGCAGCAGGTTCAGACAGGCTTGGCGCATGATTGAGTAACCTCAGGCGGTAAGCAAATCGCAAGGGCTCAACAACCTTAAATTGCCCTCACCTTAGAAAGACTTTACCAGCACGGCCTCGCACAGGCAATGACTGGTTGCGGCAGTACGTAACGAGCCATCCTGTGCGGCTAGGTGTTTGCGGGCGGTACGTAGCCGGACGGTTTGGCCGAACCCTCACCAAAAAAGAATTTCTCCATTTCCTGGGCGAGAAACTCACGCGCCTTTGGGTCTACCATGCTCAGCCGGTTTTCGTTGATCAGCATGGTCTGATGGGTTATCCACAGCTTCCATGCCTCCGCCGAGACATTTTCAAAAATCTGTTTGCCGAGATCACCCGGGTACGGTGGCAGTTTCAGGCCTTCGGCCTCGCGACCCAGTTTTACGCAGTTGACCATTCGCGTCATGAGCATTCCTTAAGCAGGGTGTTGTTGTGCCAGTTCCAGCAGCAGGCGTTTTACGGGTGCGGCAAGTCCGCGCACATCGGGTTGATTAATGTTATACCAGACGACGGGCGCCTGCTCCATGACGGCGGAGCGATGTGGTGCCACTTCAGCCAGTACCGGCAGTATATCAAGGTGAAAATGACTGAAGCTATGGCGCAGTGCAGGCCAACGTTCGACCTGTCCGGTTACAAGGCCAAGCGCGTGCCTGCACCAGCGCTGAATGGCAGGCGCGGTGCGATGGGTACACTCGGGCAGGCTCCACAGGCCGCCCCAGACTCCCGCAGGCGGACGTTGCACCAGCAATACCGCGCCAGCGCTGTTGCGCAGCATTAGCAGAGTGGTGTTGCGCACGGGTAATGCAACACGCGGCTTGAGCGCCGGGTAGTCGCTCTCACGCTGCTGCGCGTGTGCAATGCAGTGCGGGCGCAGCGGACAACACGGGCATGCCGGACGCGATCGCGTACACACCGTAGCCCCGAGGTCCATGAGCGCCTGCGTATAATCACGCAGACGCGTTACGGGCAGGTGCGTCTCCGCCAGCGCCCACAGTTTTTTTTCAACGGCGGGCGCGCCGGGCCAGCCTTCGACGGCATGCAAGCGCGCCAGCACGCGCCGTACATTGCCATCCAGTATCGCGTGCCGCGCGTTGTGTGCAAGCGCGAGGATTGCCCCCGCCGTTGAGCGCCCGATACCGGGCAACTGCATCAGCAGATCGATGTCATGCGGCAGCTCGCCTTGATGGCGCTCGCATATCAGGTGCGCGGCCCGGTGCAGGTTGCGTGCCCGGGCGTAATAGCCGAGGCCTGTCCACAGGTGCAGAACCTCGTCGAGCGAGGCGGCGGCGAGTCCATGCACATCCGGAAACCGCTCCATGAAGCGCAGGTAATAGGGGGTGACGGTGCCGACCTGCGTCTGTTGCAGCATGATTTCCGATACCCAGACCCGATAGGGGCTGGGCTGAGTCTGCCAGGGCAGATCCTTGCGCCCGGCGCGGTCAAACCACGCCAGCAGAGGCGCGCCCAGCGCCTCGGTGGAAGAGCTGGTCGCGGATGGCGGCATTAACGAAACAGGTTTTTGAGTTTGTCCTGCAACTGGTCGCCCAGCTTCTGCTTTTGTTCTTCCAGCTTTTCCTCCACCTTGGCCTTGGCGCGGCCACTGAGTGCTGCGCCCAGATCAGGGCGATAGCTCAGGTTGGCAAAGGGGCCCTTCACCTGCACCGGAATGGTGACGCCCTTGAGATCAGCCAACTCCCGGCCACCCTGCCCTTCGAGCGAGCCGACCACGGCGACGTTCACGCGGTAGTCCATGTATTCTTTTACCAGGTCGGCCGTGCCCTCGCCGCCTATGCGCAGCAGCGGTGATTTGGCCGACAGGTCGTTGTTGTGCGCAACACCGTTGACCAGCGTAATGGTGCCGCGCAACTCGCTGAACTCTGTCTGGTCGGGCGTAGCGGCTTGGGTGGTGCTACCGCCTTTGAGCGTTGCTTGTGCATCGCGCAGCAGCCGGGCAATGTTGATGCCTTTCACTGCGCCGTCGGTAAATGAGAACGCCGCCTGTCCGGAGAGTGAGCGTTTCAGCGCGCCAGGGGTTGCTCCCTGTGCGGTGAGCTTTGCGCTGAGCGTGGCGAGGCCGGTAACACGGTCTTTGCCATACAAATCCTTGAGCAGCGGGCCGGCCTGTATGTTGCTCAATGACTCGTTCAGGCTAAGCAGGGGGATATTTCCCCGCACATCAAGGCGCACACTGCCCTCATATTTGCCCTGATACAGTACCGCGCGCATCGGGCTGAGGCGGATATCCCCGGCGCGCGCCGCCACGGTAATCAAGGCGTTGCTGACGCGCAGGTTTTTGGCCTTGAGGCCGGCGATGTGCAAGCTGGCGTCGAGATCCAGTTTGCGCAGCGTCTCCAAGGGCAGCGCACCGGCGGCTGCCGCTGCCGTCGGTGAGGCTGCTGGTGCTGAGGCGCCTTCGCGTACCGGGGGCAGATAGCGGTCAAGATCCAGGGTATTGACCGACAATGCTATCACCAGGCGCGGTTGGGAAAAATCGCTGATGCTCAGGCTGCCGGTGGCGGTGCTGTCGTCCAGCTGCAGCTTCAGGTTGCTGAGCCGCAACTGTTTTGCCGTGGCGTCCACGCGGGATTCCAGCGTCGCCCGGGTGAGCACGTTGGCATCGGCGGTTTCAGGCAGCTCAGTACCGAGGGGTTTGAGTATCGCGCGCGGGTTGAGCTCGGCGAGCTTGAGGTTGCCGGTGAATTCGGGTGCGTCGAGAATGCGCGAGCCCTTGAGGTTGCCGCTGCCGTTCATGCCCTGGCCGCCCAGCTTGATATCCGACACTGCGAGCGTTTGCTGGGGCAGTTGCGCGTTAAGTCGGGCTGACAAGGTGAATGCCGGCGTCTCTTCGTTGCCCGCGCCGTATACCAGCGATTTAAGGGCGATATTCCGCAACTCATAGTGCCGCTGCGTCGCATCGAACCGGCCCTTGCCCTGGGCCGAAAACCGCAGGCGCATGGCGGGCTGCTTGCTGGCGAGCACAAAATCAAGCGCCAGGTCGAAGGGCGTATTGTCGGCCAGTGCGCCGGTACGTAACTGGATATCGTTAACCAGATAATGCGTGCCCGCGCGCGCATCATCATACGAGACCGCCGCATTGGTGATGTTCACGCCGCCAATGGCGAGCGCGGCGAGGCTGGCAAGGGGATTTTTGGCGTCAGACACATCGCTTCCGGCGGCAAGGCCGCCCCAGTTGGGGCGGCCGGACTTGTCCTTGGCCAGATTGAGCGTGAACCCGTGCAAAACGACGGTGTCCATGCGCACGTCCTTGCTCAGGAGCGGGAGCAACTTCACGCGCAACTCTGCCGACTCGGCTCGCACAAAAGGCTCGGCGCCAAAGCCCGGTGCGTTGCTGAGCGCGGTGGCACCAAGCTTTACGCCGAGCCAGGGAAATACCGAAAGCTTGATGTTGCCCTGAATGTCCAGGGTGCGCCCGGTCTTTTCCTTCACCAGTTGCGTAATCTGCGGCTTGAAATCATCCGGATCAACCAACAGCGGCAGGGCGATAGCGACGGCGACGATCACCAGCAGTGTGATGCTCGCCAGCCAAGCCAGAATTTTCAGACTCATGAGCACGGCAGAACCCCTCCCTCGCAGTGTTGTCGGCAGGCGTGACCGCAGAACACTCATGATACACTAGCCCGCATGCCGCAAACTGAACAACAACCACTGCTGGTCAGGGGCAAGGGTGACGAGACGTGCGCGGGTACACTGCATGTCAGCATATACAGTGCGCGAGAGCGTGCAATACGCGCGGCGCAGGCGCTCGCGCTGTGGTGGGCGCTGGCCCTGCTGAGCGTGCTGATACCGCTGGCACACTTTATTCTGGTGCCACTGTTCCTGCTCACCGGCCCGGCCATGGCCTACAAGCGCTACCGTGCGATAGAGGTGAGTGAGCGCGTGGAAGGACATTGCCCGGTGTGCCGCAACGCCATCAAGCTCAAGCTCGGGCCTGCCGAAAAACCCGTGCTGCGGAAGTATTGCCCGGCGTGCCAGGAGCCGCTGTCGTGCGAGGCCGCCACGGCATCTGTAGCCCAGTCATGATACGCGGTATTTACGCGACGATTCTGTTGCTGGTGATCATCGGTTGCGGTGCCGCTGCATTGTATATTCTGGGCCACAACCTGATTGTGATGTGGCAGAACTAGTCCGGCGCGTAGCCGGCAAACGAGGGCGTCCAGGCAAGTAATGCCTTCAGCCGGGCGGGAACGACACGTGGATTAATGCGCGCACAGCCTGACTGGAGGCGGGTGCCGCCTGGCCTATCCCAAAAACAATTCATACGCCGGGTTGGCGCTCTCTTCGCTGCAAGGGTAGCCCACCTCGTCCAGAAAAGTCTGGAACGCCGTGCGCTCAGCGGGCGGTACCTGCACGCCGACCAGCACGCGCCCAAAGGCGGCGCCGTGGTTACGGTAGTGAAACAGGCTGATGTTCCAGCGCTGCCCGATGCGGTTGAGGAAGTGCAGCAACGCACCGGGGCGCTCCGGAAACTCGAAGCGGTAGAGGATTTCATTCGCGACGCGCGGACGGGTATGGCCGCCGACCATGTAGCGGATGTGGAGCTTGGCCATTTCGTTGTCGGTCATGTCGAGCACCGGATAGCCGCACTCGCGCAGGCGTTCGACAAGCGCGAGTTTTTCTGCCGGGCCATCGTGCATCTGTATGCCGGCGAATACCTGCGCCTTGGCGGGGTCGTGATAGCGGTAGTTGAATTCGGTGATCGAGCGGTGGCCGAGTGCGTCGCAGAATTCGCGGAAGCTGCCGGGCCGCTCGGGAATGGTGACGGCGAGCAGCGCCTCGCGCTGCTCGCCGAGCTCTGCGCGCTCGGCGACGTGGCGCAGGCGATCGAAATTCATATTGGCGCCACTGTCGATGGCGACCAGCGTTTCGTCCTTGCAGCCTTCGCGTGCGACGTATTTTTTCAGGCCCGCTACCGCCAGTGCTCCGGCAGGCTCGGCGATGGAGCGGGTGTCGTCGAAGATGTCCTTGATCGCAGCGCAGATTTCATCGGTGGTGACCAGTATGACCTCATCGACGCACTGTTGCGCGATACGGAACGGCTCGGCGCCGACCTGGCGTACCGCAACACCGTCGGCGAAGATGCCAACATGGCTCAGCGTTACACGCTGGCCCGCACGCAGGGCCTCGTATAAACAGGCGGCATCGTCCGGCTCGACGCCGATGACCCTGATCTCCGGTCGCAGATGCTTCACATACGCCGCCACGCCGGCAATCAGCCCGCCGCCGCCCACCGGTACGAAGATCGCGTGCAGGCCGTCATTGTGCTGGCGCAGGATTTCCATCGCCACGGTACCCTGCCCGGCAATGACCTCAGGATCGTCATAGGGGTGCACAAATGTCATGCCATGTTGCGTGGCGAGCTTGAGGGCATGCTCGTAGGCATCGTCGTAGCTGTTGCCGTGCAGCACAATTTCGGCCCCGAGGGTGCGCACCGAGTTGATCTTGATCTCGGGCGTGGTCTTGGGCATCACGATCAGGGCGCGGACGCCCAGTTTCTGCGCGGCGAGCGCTACGCCCTGGGCGTGATTTCCCGCCGAGGCGGTAATAACGCCACGCTGCAGCGCCTCCGGCGACAGATGTGCGATCTTGTTGTAGGCGCCGCGCAGCTTGAAGGAAAACACGGGTTGCAGATCCTCGCGCTTGATGAGCACGCGATTGCCGAGGCGGCGCGACAGGGTAGGCGCAAGGTCAAGCGGCGTTTCGTTCGCCACATCGTACACGCGCGCCTTGAGGATTTTTTCAACGTAACGTTCGGGCATGGCCTAACTTAGCAGAAACCGGGCTGTGGCGTAAAACATAACCTTTATTTTCGAGACAATAAGCAGGTATTCTTAGCGATCAGAGAAACAGGGGCCTTCGGCATGACCCAAGACGAAATGAAGCAGGCGGTGGCCAAGGCCGCCCTGGAATACGTGCAGGCGGGCGAGGTGATCGGTGTCGGCACCGGCTCTACGGCCAACGCCTTTATCGACGCCCTGGCCGCCGTCAAGCACAAGATTAGAGGCGCGGTAGCCAGCTCCGTGGCGACGGCCGAACGGCTGAAGAAGCACGGTATTCAGGTGCTGGACCTCAACGAGACCGGCGACCTGTCGCTCTACGTCGATGGCGCGGACGAGGCGACCCGGCACCTGCATCTGATCAAGGGTGGCGGCGGTGCGCTCACGCGCGAAAAGATCGTGGCGGGCGCAAGCCGTACCTTTGTCTGTATTGCAGACGAGTCCAAGCTGGTCGATGTACTGGGCACATTTCCCCTGCCGATTGAGGTCATCCCCATGGCGCGCAGCTTCGTGGCGCGCGCCATCGTCAAGCTCGGTGGCGAGCCGGTGCTGCGTGACGCATTCAAAACCGACAACGGTAATGTGATTCTCGACGTGCACGGGTTGAAAATAATGGAGCCGGCGCAGCTTGAAGCCGAACTCAACAACATCCCCGGTGTGGTGACGAACGGACTGTTCGCGTTGCGCCCGGCCGATGTGTTGCTGCTCGGCACCCAGGCTGGCGCGCGCAAACTCACCTGAGCCATGCTGCGCTGGCTGATTGCCCTGGGAGCGATGCTGATCGTGATGGGCCTGCTCTGGCCCTGGCTCAGCAGACTGGGGTTCGGCAAGCTGCCCGGCGACGTCATGGTCGAGCGCTTCGGCATGCGCTTTTACTTTCCTATCACCAGTTCGATCGTGGTCAGCATCATTATCTCCATTGTGTGGTTAATGTTACGCAGGTAGGAGGACACATGAGCAAGAAACCTGAAGTCAAAAAAGATCCCATGTACATGCTGTTGCGCGAAGGCAAGATTGCGGACTTCAATTCACGCAAGGCGCACGGCGAAAAATGCGACCTCACGTATTGCGACTTCCGGGGCCTGGATTTGCGCGGCCTCGACGCCAGCGGCATTGATTTCAGCCACAGCTACTTCCGCCAGACCGATCTGCGCGGCGTTGACATGGCTACCTGCAAACTGGAGGGCGCCAGCATCAACGGCGCGCGCACCTCCGGCACCTACTTCCCCAAAGAGCTGAGCGCCGATGAAATCACCCTGTCGCTCTTGCACGGTACGCGCCTGCGCTACGCAACGAAGTAGGCGGTTGTGAGAATAGGCACACCGTTAAGCCCCTCTGCTACACGCGTCATGCTGCTGGGCAGCGGTGAGCTGGGCAAAGAGGTCATCATTGCGTTGCAGCGCCTGGGCGTGGAAGTGATAGCAGTGGATCGCTACACCAATGCGCCCGGGCATCAGCTGGCACATCGCGCGCATGTCATCGACATGACCGACGGCGCGGCTTTGCGTGAGCTGGTGGCGCGGGAGCGGCCGCATCTGATTGTGCCGGAGATCGAGGCGATTGCGACCGACGCGCTGGTCGAAATCGAGCGCGCAGGCCTCGCCGAGGTGATACCTACCGCGCGCGCTGCGCAGCTCACCATGAACCGAGAGGGGATACGCCGTCTGGCCGCAGAAGAGCTGGACTTGCCTGCCTCGCCCTATGCCTTTGCTGACAGTCTGGTCACGCTGCGTGCGGCGATTGATGAAAAAATCGGTTATCCGTGCATCGTCAAGCCGGTGATGTCATCGTCCGGCAAGGGGCAATCGCTGATCAAGACAGCACCAGACGTAGAGGCAGCGTGGAACTACGCGCAATCCGGCGCCCGTGTAGGCTTGGGCAAGGTGATCGTCGAGGGCGTGATCAGTTTTGATTACGAGATCACGCAACTCACCGTGCGCGCAATCGGAGACACAGGTGAGGTTGAAACATTTTTCTGCGAACCCATCGGCCACGTGCAAGTGCAAGGTGATTACGTCGAAAGCTGGCAGCCGCAGCCGATGAGTACGGTGGCGCTGGCCAGGGCCCGCGCTATCGCCAAGAAGGTCACGGACACGCTGGGCGGGCGCGGCATCTTCGGCGTCGAGCTGTTTGTGAGGGGCGATGAGGTCTGGTTTTCCGAGGTCAGTCCGCGTCCCCACGATACCGGCATGGTGACGATGGTCTCGCAACTGCAAAGCGAATTTGAAATCCATGCGCGCGCAATTCTGGGACTGCCGGTAAGCGTTGAAATGCGCGGCCCCGGCGCCAGTGCGGTGATCTACGGCAGTCTGGATGCCAAAGGCATCGCATTTGAGGGCGTGGACGAAGCGCTGCGTGTGCCGGGTGCTGATCTGCGGCTGTTCGGCAAGCCGGAGTCATTTGCCAAACGCCGCATGGGCGTGGCGTTGGCCGGTGGGAAGGATATTGACGAAGCGCGTGCGCGCGCCAGGCTCGCGGCAGGCAAGGTCAGGCCGGTCGCGGGCCAAGACGTGCGCTGAGCCGCTGGCGCAGCAACGAAATCTCAGGCACCGCACGCGGTGCGGCGTCACGCAGGCGCGTAGACCAGACCGGATTGGGAAAGTGGGCGTCGTCCGTGTAACGCGGAATCACATGCCAGTGCAGGTGGGGCGTCTGGTTGCCGAGCGAGGCGAGATTTATTTTGTCCGGCCGCTGCAATTCGCGGAGCATGGCTTCGACGGCGAATACCACACCCATGAAATGACCGCGGTCTGACTCGGCAAGGTCGGTCATCTCCTTGATGTGCGCCTGCCAAATCACGCGGCAAAAGCCGGAATAATCCGGGTCATTGACCAGTATCACGCGGCAGCGCGGGTCTTGCCATAGCACGGTCTCGTCGTGTGCGGCGCAGAGCAGGCAGGCGTTCATGGCGCGGCGCCAGCGTGAATCAGGGCGAGCTTGCGGCTGCGGGGCAGCGTTCTGAGAGTGTGTTCACGCCGCAGCGCCTGTGCGTGATTATCGGCGGGTTCGCAATACACCATTTTTACCGGCCTGCGGCCACGGGTATACTTGGCGCCCCTGCCGGCATTATGCTGGCGCTCGCGCCGCGACGGGTCAGTGGTGATGCCGGCATAAAGGCTGCCATCGGCACACTTGAGAATATAACAAAACCATATTTTGTCACCCACCCCGGTTATCCCATGTCAGAGCTGCTGTCATCGATAGAGATTAATCCATCCGCACCGGCAACGGCCAGTGTGATTTTTCTGCACGGCCTTGGCGCCGACGGCAATGATCTGGCGCCGCTGGCGGCGGAGCTGGATCTGGCGGGCGTACGCTTCGTGTTTCCGCATGCGCCGGTAAGGCCGGTGACGATCAATGGCGGTTACCGCATGCGTGCATGGTACGACATTGTGAGCCGCGATATTTTACAGGGCGAAGATGATGCCGGTATACGGGCATCGGAGCAGCAGGTGTGCGCACTGATCCAGCACGAGCATGCGCAGGGCGTAGCCGCCGGGCGCATTGTGCTGGCCGGGTTTTCGCAGGGCGGCGCCGTTGCCCTGCACACGGGCTTGCGTTATCCGCAACGGCTGGCGGGCATACTCGCGCTGTCTGCGTATTTGCCGCTGGTCGCCAGCGTCAAGGCTGAATCGGCGCGTGCCAACGCGGAGACACCCATCATGATGGCGCACGGTACTGAGGACGATGTGGTGCCCTACGCTGCCGGTGAAAAATCACAACGCCTGTTAGCCGGCCTCGGGCATCCGGTGATCTGGCGCAGCTATCCGATGCCGCACACGCTGTGCGCGGCTGAGATTGCGGATGCCGCAATCTGGCTGAGTGAGGTGCTGGAACTGGAATTGCCGCGCCCCCCGGGATGAAGGGCGCGGCAGGGTTACGGATGTTTAGTTAACGATTTTCCAGCTACCGTCGGCCTGACGGCAGGCGGTGCCGTAAGCGGTCTGTTTCTTGCCGTCGACGGTGACAGCGGTGGTGTACTCGCGGCAATTCTGCCCCGATGAGCCTGTGTACGTGCGGGTCGGGGTGACAGACACATCGTGTCCGGTGTCCGGGTTGTGCCATGAGGCCACCTGGTTGGTCTGGTTATGTTCTAAGGCATGTTGTGCATTCATCTGGTCGGTTTTATCCATATACTTGCCGACTTCACCGCCGATTACAGCGCCCACCAGTGTGCCCGCGATGATGGCCGCTGTCCGCCCTTTACCTCCGCCGATATTGGAGCCGAGCACTCCGCCCAGTACACCACCGACGACGGTACCAGTCTGCTGCTTGTCTGGAGGGGTCTGGCAGCCGACAAGGCCAAGCGCCAACAGGCCAGTCACCAAAAGCAGGCTAATCTTGTTCATGAGGTGAATCTCCTTAGGTTAACAGTATTATAACGCTGCCCACAGGCAGCTGTGCGCCCGCAGACTATCCCATGTAGTTTAACGTATGAGCAGGCAAAGCGTTGACTGGTTCCCATGCCATTTTTCAAAAGCAGGGTTGTTACTACGCGGCAGTGTAGTCGAGCACAATACCGATAAATACCGCTGCACCCAGCAGATTGTTGTTGAGAAAGGCCTTGAAGCACTGTGCCGGCGCGCGATTCTTGATCAGGTATTGGTGATACAGGGCAAAGCCTGCTGCCGCAGCGAGGCCGAGATAGTAAGGTGTACCAAGTTCGGCGTGCAGGCCCACCACCACCAGCGCGGCGAGCAGGGTCAGCTGCAACACACCGATAATCAGGCGATCGGCCTCGCCAAACAGGATGGCGGTGGACTTTACGCCCAGGCGCAGATCGTCGGCGCGATCGACCATGGCATACATGGTGTCATACACCGTGGCCCACAACACGGTGACGATAAACAGCAGCCAGGCCAGCGGCGGCACGCTGCCGGTCTGCGCGGCAAACACCATCGGCACCGCCCAGCCAAACGCGGCGCCAAGGTGCACCTGAGGCAGGTAGGTATAGCGCTTGGCGTAGGGGTAACTCACCGCGAGCAACAGTGCAACCGGCGCGAGCATGAGCGTAAGCGTATTCATGAGCGACACGAGGCCGAAGGCCAACAGGCACAGCGTGCCGAACAAGAGCAGCGCCTCACGCGGCTCGACGGCCCCGGTGGCGATGGGCCGGTTGCGCGTGCGGCTGACCTGCGGGTCGATGTGGCGGTCGGCGTAGTCATTGATGACGCAGCCCGCCGAGCGCATCAACACCACGCCCAGCACGAACACGGTCAGCACCAGCAGGTCGGGCTCGCCTGCGGAGGCGATCCACAGCGCCCACAGCATGGGCCACAGCAGCAGGAAAATCCCGATCGGCCGGTGCAGGCGTGTGAGCAGGTAATATTGGTACAGGCGCTGCTTTATGCTGGCGGACTGCATGAGCGCATATCGTGCAGAAATATCTCGCTTAATAACAGTGGCCGCTCACGGAGATAAAACAGCGAGCGCCGTCCCCAGAGCTGGCGCGGCTTGCCTGTCAGACTGCGTGTGGCGCAGGTATAAAGCTGGTGCACAGGGGTGAGACAGGCCACGTGGACTTCGGCGCGGCGCATGGTTTTGTCCGCGAACAATACAGCCCCCAGTGAACGGTTGCCGAGCTGGGTGAGGCGGCGGTATTTCCCGCCCAGGGTCTCGCGCGGGATGACGGTGCGCGCGAACACCCAGGGCCGTCCATCGCACAACAGGTGCACCTCGCGCACCAGGGCGCGCTGGCCCGGACGCAGACCCAGGGTGCGAAGCTCATCAAGCGTGGGACGTGCCCATGTATTTCGCAGCACTTCCACCCGAAGTTCGCCGCATACGGCTTGCAGCCGCTGCGTGAGCGAGGCCGGATCGAGCAGCCAGCGCCAGAGTGTTTTGGCGGGGCGGCTGGCCCGTGGAACAGTGCGTGGCAGGCGCCAGAGGGTGTGCATGTGCTGGTGTGGGGTGTTGCTCAGGAGGAATACGAGCGGTTGCGCGCGTGCGCCGGGCTGACGTGAGGCAGCGGGTACCCAGGTGGTACGCAGCGCAGGAATGTATATTGCATGGGCATGACAAGTTATTGAATAATATTATTTTTGTTGCGATTTCCGCAGTACAGGCCTCGGCGCAGGCAGGTTTAAAGTGGGCCTTGAAGTTACAGCGACGGTGCGTAGATGCGTGTGTTTGTAGCCAGACGGAATGCTATCATGGCGCTAGCGCTCCTAGCGAATATCGGCACAAAAAGCTTCCCGTCTGCGGTACTGCACGAGACAGCATCGGGACACCAAGAGTGACGTCCGATGCAGCCGTCCCACAAAAGCTTCAAGCAACGCCTCATCAGCAGGCTCTGCCAGATTGCGCGCGTGTGCGTGACGGATACCGAGCAGGCGTTGCAGGAAGCCGAGCGACATTATCGCGAAGTGGTGGAAAATGCCGCTGAATTTATTTACACCACGGACATCCACGGCAACTTCACCTACGCCAACCCTGCTGCGCTGAAGTACTCCCGGCTCGACCTCGAGCAGTTGCACAAGCTCAACTATCTGGATCTGGTGCTGGAGCGTCACCGCACGCGCCTGTCGCGCATTTACATGCGTCAATACCTTGCCCGAACGGAGACCTCCTATGTGGAATTTCCCATCATGCTGCGCCCCGGCGAGCAGCGTTGGCTGGCCCAGAACGCATCGCTGGTCATGGCGGGTGATCGTGTTACGGGGTTTCACCTGATTGCGCGCGATATCACCGAGCGTAAGGCCGCCGAGCAACTGCTGCTGCGCAATGCGCTGCATGACACCTTGACCAACCTTCCCAATCGCGCGCTGTTCATGGATCGCCTGGGTCTTGCCGTTCACCGCGTCAGGCGCCGTAACGATTACAAATTCGCGGCGCTGTTCCTTGACCTGGATTGCTTCAAGAGTGTGAATGACACTTTCGGTCATATCATCGGCGATCAGCTGCTGATCAGTGTCGGTCACCGTCTTGCGGCATGTCTGCGCCCGGGCGACACGGTGGCGCGCTTTGGTGGGGATGAGTTTGCGATCCTGCTGGAAGAAATACATAGCGTGGATGACGCAACAGACGTCACGACACGTATTCGGGAAGCGATGGCACAGCCTGCACTGCAGGGTGGGCAGGAGCTCTTCATCAGCGCAAGCATAGGCATCGCTCTGAGCGACGAAGAACACAGCCAACCGGAAGATCTGCTGCGTAACGCCGACATCGCCATGTACCGTGCCAAGAGACAAGGCAGGGGTCGCGCTGAGGTATTCAATGCGGGTATGCATGCCCACCACACCCGGTCACTGTTGCAGCCTGAGGAGGAACTCGATAAGGCTGAGGAGCAGGCACTGCCAACCGCCGCCGGGTAAGTATCCATCCATGACGGTGCGGTAGTCGGATTTCAAGCCCTGCTGCGCTGGCAGCACCCAGTGCGCAGGCTGTTGCCGCCGGAGGCGGCTATCAGTCCGAGTATGCCTGACGGCGTATACAGTTACCATACCGACTATTTCTGTTGCTGTAACTCGACCAGATTGCCGTCCGGGTCACGCACGAACAACTGCGGAAAACCGCGCCGCCCTTCGCGGAACGGAATGCCGAGCTTTGTAAGCCGTGCCTTGGCCGCCTCATAGTCATCCACTAAAAATGCCACATGATAATCGCGCCGTGGATGCTGTTCGGCAGGCGGCAAGGTATCGGCCACCACCATCAGGTGCAGTTCGTTTTCACCCAGATCATACCACACGCCGTCAAAATCAAAACCGTGCCGCAGCTTTTCCTTCAGCCCCAGCACACCTTCGTAAAATTGTTTCGCGCGCTCAAGATCACTCACCAGCAGCGCCGCATGCAGCAGTTTCGAGATTTTCATACGGAACCAGAGTAAGCCGCTGGACGCACTGCGTACAGCCCCTGCTTTTTTATGCGCAAGATACCGCTAAACGCCGCCATAACAAAGTCATCACGGGCTGTTCAAGCTAGTTGGTGGCGCGTAGTGGCACACGCGGTTGCGCCCACCCTGTTTGGCGGCGTACAGCGCCGTGTCCGCAGCCGTCACCAGCGCCGGCGGCGTATCGGCCTGATCGGGGAACGTGGCAACGCCGATGCTCACCGTGATGCGTATCGGCGCACCTCGGTTCACGTCGAAGGGCTGCGCCTCGACGGCGGCGCGCAGGCGCTCGGCGATGTTTGAGGCGGTCACGGCGTCAGTCTCCGGCAGAATCACGGTGATCTCCTCGCCGCCATAGCGGCACACCCGATCGATGGCGCGCGCCTGCTGCCCCAGCACGCCGCTCAGCCCCTTGAGGATGGCGTCGCCCGCCTGGTGCCCGTGGGTGTCGTTCACGCGCTTGAAGTGGTCGATGTCGAGCATGAGCAGCGACACCGGGCGCTTGAAACGCTGCGCGCGGGTGAGCTCGTCCGCGAGCAGTGTGTAGAACATGCGGTGGTTGTAGAGCCCGGTCAGGCCATCGCGGGTGGCGAGACGGCGCAGTTCTTCCTCGTCGTTCTCGATGCGCTGGCCGATGCGCCCGACCAGCCGGTGGAAAAGACAAACAGCACACTCGCCGCGCCCAGCGCGGCCAGGCCGGCCGTATAGCCGACGCGGCGCATGGCCCGGATCTGAGACGACACGTCGATCACGGCCACCATCCGCCCCACGGGGCGACCGGTGGCCTCGTGCAAGGGCACCGAGACCGTGCGGTAGAAGCTGCTGCCCGCCGGGAAATCCGCCTCGCCCGGGCCCGTGAGCGCCTGCGCGAAGTGCGTGGCCAGCGGCGGCGGGATGGTCTGCTCGGCCTGAGTGCTCAGCACCGCGTCCGGGAAGCGCTCCCAGTCGGCCTCGCGGCCGAGCATTCTCATGCCGGTTTCCCAATCCGCACGCGCGAGATGCTCCTTCGAGATCAGCACGAAGATCGGCATATCGAGGAAGTGCTGTGCGCCGTGCAATACGTGATCGACCTCCATGCCGAACTCGACGTAGCCCAGGAGCCGGGTCTTGTCGGCATCGGCATACCATGGGTCCACCAGGCGCAAGGTCAACGTGCCAAGCAGCCCGAGCTCGACGCCGCTGACCATGTTTCCGCTGCGCTCCGCTTCCACCGTGGTGTAGCGCCCGATGATGTCGCCATGACGCCCCGGCTGGTGCACGCGCAGCAGGTTCACGCGGTTCGGCCCGCTGAAATAGAGGTGCGTGATGCCGAGCTGCTGGCGCAGGCCGGCGAACAGCGGTGCCGCGCGCGCGAGTAGTTGGCCGCGGTCACGACTGGTCAGCGCGTTGCGCAGCCCTTCGTCGCGTCGCAATATCTGCATCACTGCGCCCAGCATCTCGGCGCCATGCCGGATATCCGCCTCGTACAGCCGGGTGAGGCTGGACTTCGTATCCTTCTCCTGCCGACTTTGAACGTTTTGGGAGTACACTTTCCGACGTGATCGAGCAGGCTGAGTCGGGAGACATCGGCTGGACTTTAGGCCAGCCCCTTGCGGGGTCAAGCCTGTGGGTCAGATAGGTGCC
>CAMTVY010000013.1:0-87975 GCA_947085325.1 uncultured Gammaproteobacteria bacterium
TTCGCAATGCTGGTGCTGGCCGGGTTGCTGGTGGCCTGTGAGGGTGGCTCCAAGGTCAAGGTCGGCATGCAGGCCCCACCCGTGGTGACCAAGACACTCGCCGATGTGGGGGGCGATTTTGGCAAGATCACCACCTACCGCCAGCCCGATGCGCGCATGTACCAGTATTCGTTCGATCAGGCGCTGGCGCTGCGCCAGCCCATCGTGCTTGAATTCGCCACCCCCGGCCACTGTACCCCCTGCGACCAGCAGTTGCAGATGCTGAAGGCCATGCTCAACAAATACGAGGGGCGGGTGCTGTTTCTGCACATGGATCAGTACCAGAATCCGCAGGCCTTCAAGGCCTTTGGCGTGATGGGTGATCCGTGGACGTTTGTGATTGATGCGCAGGGCACGGTGCGCTACGTGCAGTCGGGTCGGGTGCTGGTCAACGAGCTGGAGGCGGCGCTTGCCCCGGTGCTGGCGGCGCAGGGGGCAGGGGGATGAGTGCGCGCTATGAGTTGCAACAGGATCGCGCCGGCCTGATTTGGGATCTGCTGTTGTATGTGCCGACCGTGGGCGTGCTGGGCCTGCTGGCCGTGAAATTCTGGTATGGCGACAACCAGGGTGCCGCCTATGTGCTGTTTTTCATGGCCTCGTTTTTCTTCATTGCCGGCGCTAACCGCATCCTCAAGACCCGCCTCATGCTGCTGCCCACGGCGCCGGTCGCGCTGGAGGTTGACAGTGGCCACCTGCGGCTTGTGCTGCGCAACGGCAGCCACATCAGTCTGGTGAAGGACGTGCGGTTTTATGTCGACACGCAAGGCAAATCCTTCGGGCTTTCGGGCAAGGATGCGCTCGGCTGCCCACACCAGCATGTGCTGCACAAGGGGCAGTTTGCCGATGACCGAGTATACAAGGAGGTTATGGCCAGGCTACAGGTCTACAAGTAATGGCTCTACCCGCGCCGCCGCTTGACGACATCCCAGGCCATATAGGCCAGGCAGAGTGCGCCTATGAGGCAGACAATGGCAATCGCCGTGTATTCCGTTTCCGGGCTGACCAATCCGCCAATGAACATGTGCACCGAATAGCCGAGAATGACAAGGCCACCGAGGCCGGCCAAGGTATAAATTAAGAGTTCTTTCATCGCGGGTGTTGAAATTAACCTGTGACCTAAGGTAAATTAAGTATAGTTTAGATTAATAACGCCTGCGTGGCGGGAATCGGACGCAGAAGGGAACAATTTCAAGTTTGGAGACTGGGATGGCAAATCAAGTCAGCATGGTAAGAAAATCCCTCATCCTGAGCCTGGTAGTAGGCATGGTGGTGGGAATGGGGAACGGCAGTGTGTTCGGGATTTACCTCATGGCCAATCTAGGCCGCGGCATGTTCGCCGAGTGGGGTGGCTGGGGTGCCCAGTCGTATATACCGTTCGGCTACTTCAACGGCTTCATGACCTGGACCATGCTGGTGTTCGGGTTTGCCTTCATCTGGATTTTGCTGGCTGCCCTCTATGGCCACGACAAGATGTCGAAGACCCATGGCAGTAGCGGTCATTAAAATTTTTTTAATAAAATAAAAACTTCAACAGACGCCTAGCGCTGAAATTTACTGGAGCAAACAGCAATGGAATTCCTAGCAAAAATCGCCGCCGTGTTCAGCATGGTTGCCGCCTTTTCAAGCATGTGGCTCGCCTGGTACCTCATGATTCCCTGCAATGTCTGTGGCAAGGTGGGTCTGCGGGGTTTGGTGAAGCCCTGCTGTCCGGCGCCGGGCAAGAAGGGCTGAGTCGCCGCCCCCTGACCTGCAACCGTCGCTAACAAAGATTTCAAAGATTTCTGAATTGATGAGGTAGCTCGCATGTTGATCAAATATCTGATGGGCAAGAACGAGGAGATCCCGCCTGGGACAGCTTCGATTTTTTTCTCCTTTTCCGCCATTATCTGGTTCATTATCGGTACCGGGCTGGGTTCGTTTAATGCCGCCAAGCTGGCGTTTCCGGACTGGGTGACCGGTTTTGAATATCTCGCCTTTGGCAAGATGCGCCAGGTACACGTCATGGCCGTCATCTTCGGCTGGATTTCCATGGCCTTCGTAGCCGCCATGATGTACATCACCCCGGCGCTGGGTAACACCAAGCTCTGGTCAGAGAAGCTCGGCCTGTGGAGCTGCATGATGTGGAACATCGGCCTCGCCATAGGCCTGTTCACGCTGTGGATAGGCATGACCTCGGGGCGTGAGTACTCCGACTTTATCTACCCCATCGACCTCATCATCCTGTTCGGCGTGCTGATACCGGTGGCGCTCAATGTCTGGATGACCATCGCCAAGCGCCGCACCCAGGGTATCTACACCACCAACTGGTTCTTCGCCGCCTCGATCTTCATGCTGATGATCGTGCTGCTGGTGGGCAACCTGCCTGAGTACTTCCATCTCACCGGCCTGACCGAGGCTTATCTGACCTGGTGGAATGCGCACAATATTCTTGGATTGTGGATTACGCCGGTGGCCGCCGCCATTGCCTACTACACCATCCCCAAGATCACCGGCAACCCGCTGTACTCGCACCGTATCGGTCACCTGCATTTCTGGTCGATCGTGATCTTCTACTCCACGCCTGCGGCCCATCACCTGATGTCCGCCCCGCTGCCGGAGTGGTTGAAGTCCTTCGCCTCGGTAGAAGGCGTGCTGATTCTGGTGCCCGCGATTGCCTTCGTATCCAACATCCTGCTCACCCTGCAGGGCAAGTGGAACATGTTTGTGGAGAATATCGAGGTGCGCTTTACCGTAACGGGTGTGCTGCTGGCCATCCCGCTCAACATGCAGGGCGGCTTCCAGCAGACGCGTTCGATCAACTGGTACATTCACGGCACCGGCTGGATTGTGGCGCACGCCCACCTTGCACTGCTCGGCTTCTCCACCTTCATTGAAGTCGCTGCCGTGTACTACGGCCTGCAGGTGTTGCTGAAGCGCAAGCTGTACTCGCTGGCGCTGGCCAACTTCCACTTCTGGATGCTGCTCATCGGCTTCTCGATCTACTGGATTGCGATGACCATTGCCGGCCTGATTCAGGGTGCGGGCAAGATCTACGAAGTGCCGTACATCGATATCGTGATCGCCGAGCACCCGTACATGATCGCGCGCTGGTTCGGAGGCACCCTGGTGTTCCTCGGCAACTGCGTATGGCTGTATAACATGTGGATGACGGCACGCGAAGGCACGGTAGTGCCGGAAGGTCGCATGGTGCATGAACTGGCCTATGAGCGCTAATCGTCTGCAAATAATAATTTAGGGAGCACTGACGTGGCTTTTAGAGAATATCGAATAGGTGCCGTGATGTTCGGCTTGGCGCTCAGCATGTCCATGTTCATTACGCTGGTCATGCCGAGCTTTAACATCATCTCTGTAGGGTCTACGGCCTTGGCCCTGGACAAGCAGCTGACCTACGGCTTCAACAGCGGCTGGAACCCGGATGACATGTTCCTGACCGGCGTCAACAAGCCGCTCAAGGTTCTGCTCAAACAGGATCCTCGGACCGGCGCCGCAATGGAACCGACGTATGCCTACGTTTTTCCGGCCAAGGCCCGTTTTCCGAGCGGCATCCTGCACCCGGCGGTGCTCGGCTCAGGCTCTGACGTCCTGAGCGTGGAGCAGGGCAAGATCAACGAGGCGAGCGAGGCCGCAGGCGCAGTCTTCGTGGTGGCTCATGGCGAGCACGACGGTGTTACGTACCCCTATATCGAAAACGCCACTGCCACCCGTGGCTGGGCAACCGAAGGCACGCTGGCGTCAGCGGGTGACGCCAATACCAGCCACGCGGGTGCCGGCAAGGTAATCTTTGTGCGCGAGGGCTGCTGGTGGTGTCATACCCTGTTGCCAGAACAGACGCAGGACTTCCAGTACTTCGGAGCCCCGCCGTATCTGGGTGACTTCAACGGCGAATCCCCGACCGCGTTCGGCTCTGACCGCAAGGCGCCTGACCTGCTGCACGTAGGTTCGCGCAACTCCTCCAGGGAGTGGATGATGATGCACTTCTTCAATCCGCGTCTGGTGCAGCCGCACTCAATCATGCCACGCTTTGATTACCTGTGGGGCAAGACAGATGCGGCAGGCAACACGATCGACTACGCCGCCTGGCGCAAGGAGTATCTGGAATACCGCAACGGCGAGCGCGTTACGCCGCCTGAGGTGCCGAACTATGGCAGCGATAGCGAAATTCGTTACCTCATAGACTTTGTCCTGAACCTGAAGTAGGAGAATGCGTCATGACATGGAGATTTGACAACCCGCTGCGTACATTGACCAGTGAAGAGCAGAACAAGACCGCCATGGAAGTATGGGAAGCAGAAAGCATGGGCGGCATCATGGAAAACAACAACCGCCTGCCACAGCCGGTGGTGTATCTGCTGGTGCTGACCATCATATCGGCGTTCCTGATCACCTTCCCGCTCTGGGGTCAGCGTCCGACGGCCGCGATCTATCAAGAATTTGTGCCGATGATGGACAGCGCCGAAGTACAGGCGTTGCAGACGGATCAGGCGCGCATGGACTACATGGTGAAGCAGGCGCGGGAGTCCGGCTCCAAATATGCCACCCCGCACATCAATCACCCGATCAGCATGGATGATCTGCGTGCGCTACGGCCGCAACTGGAGGCGTTAATCGCGGAGGGTGCGATACTGGATGACTACACGGTAGTAGGCAGCAAGATTGTGCTGGCCAACTTCGAGGGCAACATCCGCGCAGACGGCACGCAGGTGCGGCAACAGCCGTGGTGGGATCAGGGTTACACCATCGACATCTTCTATCTGATCTATTTCTGCATCGCGGTAATGGTCGTGGTGAAGCGCCTGCCGCCCTATTCGGTGCAACCGCGCCATGGTAATGAGCGCATGCTGACGGACGCCGAAATTGCCGAGTTGAGCGTCCACGGCCAAAAGAGGAGAGTAGCATGATTGATCTTGACAACCCCCCCTTGGTGCTGGCGGGCGTAAGCCTGCTCGCCCTGATTGTGCCGGTGCTCTACAGCTTAATTGTAGATCGCTATGCACCGAACCTGTACAAGAAGAAAAAGCAGTAGGCTGGTTCTCTGCCAGGTGCTGTAATACGATGCCGCTCTGATGAGCGGCATCGTCGTTTCAGGCCACAGTAGCGTATAATGTAACCTTATGCCCACCCCCATTGCAGACCAGCCAGCCATGGCGCTCACCACCCAAGCCGCCGACGCGCAGGTAACTGCGGATATGGGCGTCGATAGCCTCTACAGTCAGCAGTTCAGCACGGGCGTATTTTTTTTCATGCTGCTTGCCATCGTGTTTTTTGCCGGCATAGTCATGGCATTTATGGCGGGAAAAAATGTCAAAGGACTGAAGAAGGGCGAAAAATGGCTGTTTGCCTGGATCTTCCTGGGTATCGTGGTAGCGGTAATTATGGGTGCCCTGCAACTGCTTGGTGGCTATCTGCTTTAGGAGCATGACATGAACGAAAATGTACTGATAGACGGATGGACAATTTACCTGTGGCTGGTGGTTGGAGCGATGATACTGGTGGCAGTGGCCTTCGGGATACGCTGGGCCATGCGCAACGAACAGTTTGACGAAGACATCAAGTATGTGATGTTCAACGAGAGCGATCAGGAGCGTATGGATCCGGCGGAGTACGCCAAAAGCCGGGAAGTGCTGGCCAGCCAGATCAAGCGCCGGGAAGAGCTGCAAAAGGAGCGCTCGGGTTCTGTTTGACCTTTCGCCAAGAATCCGTTCCAGTCGTGCGCACAGGAGAGAAATGGGTATGGGGGGCTGTGGCTGCGCTCGCCTTGTGGGCCGTGGGCAAGACCTTCTGGCAGCTGGGGGCGAACAAGACGCCTGACCCCGGCATACCCTTTTACAGCACCGCAACACCTGAGCTGACACGCGCCGGCTCGGATCTGTACCGCGCCCTGAACTGCAGAAGCTGCCACAGCCTGTGGACGGTACGCAACATGTTTGAGTCAGTGCCGGCGCCCGCTCTGGACGGTATTGGTTCATTGCGCGATGAGCAATGGTTTTACAGCTATTTTTCGGCGGAAAATCCGCAAAGCATATTGGCAACGCGCCTCAAGCCGCAGTACCGGATGCCGAGTTATGCCCACCTCGGCGAACAGGAGCGCCGTACGCTGGCAGCGTATATGGCCAGCCTGAAGGTGCAGGACTGGTATCTGGAGGAAACCCGCTGGGCGGAGTACGAGAAACTCACCGGCACACGTCACCCGGACGCTGCCGCGCAATAGACGCGCCCGATGAAACCCACGCTACACCCCCCCACAGTGCTCACGCGCGGCGCACGCGCCAAGCGCATGCGCTATCTGGTGGCAACGATAGTCACCTGCATCGCACTGGTCATGCTGGGGGGCAGTTGGCACGTCATCAATCTTGGCGCCAATCGCATGGAGGAGATGCGCAGCAAGGCGACCTATGACGTCAGCGCGATGCATACGCGCATTCGTGCCGCCGGCGAGGAAGCCGTACGGCGCGCTGGCGAAGCCAAGGTGCCGATGAGCTTGTATCGGCCGCAGGAGGTCGAGGCCCTCCTCAGCCCTGTGCAGTGGGCGGAAATCGAAGCGACGGTAGAAATCCCCGCATCGGAATTCATCATGGGTAGCAACCACGCGCGCGCAGATCTGCAGAACCGGCCACAGCACACGGTCATGCTGCCTGCCTACCGCATCGACAAATATCCGGTGACCAACGCACAATACGCCCGCTTCGTGGCGGCCACCGGCCACCGCCCGCCGGGAAACTGGGCGGGCGGCAAGATTCCCAAAGGGCAGGCGCTGCATCCGGTAACGCTGGTTTCATGGTACGACGCCGAGCGTTACGCCAAGTGGGCCGGGAAGCGGTTGCCGACCGAGGCGGAATGGGAAAAGGCCGCGCGCGGCAGCGATGGGCGGCGCTGGCCCTGGGGCGAGACCATGGATGCGAGCCGTCTCAATACTTACTACAATGCCGGTAACACAACGCCGGTTACACACTACCCGCTAGGCGCAAGCCCGTACGGCGTGATGGACATGGCAGGCAATGTGAGCGAGTGGACGGCGAGCGACCTGAAGCCCTATGTGGGCAGTGAGGCGCCGGTGGAGCTGTTCAAGGCGAAGGTCGGTGTGGCGGCAGCCTCCGCTGCAGATCGCAGCCTGCAAGCCCTGGATGCGGCCGCAGAGGGCGCCGCATACAAGGTGATGCGCGGGGGTTCATGGAAGAGCGATCCCTTCTCAACGGCGACCTACCACCGCAATTATTCGCTGCCGCATTATGCCTCCGACTTTTTCGGTTTTCGTTGCGCGCAGGACAGCCAGTGACTACAAGGTGCAGGGTGTGATGGCCATCATGACTAAATACACGCAGCGCGTGCTGTGCTGGTTGGCAGGCCTGCTGGTACCCGCCGAGGCCTACGCACTGGCGCCCGACAGCTACCGATACCTGCATGTGACCATTGATACTATATGGAACATTTTCCTCTTTCTGGCGCCGCTGGTGCTGGCCCCGTTCGTGGTGCTGATGTGGATGTACTGGCGCCGTGCCCGGGCGCGCGACGAGCAGGGCAAAGATGACGCGCCTGAGTAGATTTTTTTTCGGCATGCTTGCCGCCGGTTGTCTGCTGGCTGGGCCCATCGCTGCTGCGGCCGATAGGGCTGACAGCGGCGAACAGGTCATGCAGCAGTTCATTGCCGGGAAGACCGGCCAGTCTGCAGAGGCCGCGCTGGCCGAACAGAAGACCAGGCATCAGATTCTGTTTGTCATGGGGTTTGCGCTGCTGATTGGTATAGGCACTACTGTCGGTCTCGGGATCGCCATGGCGCTGTATCACAAGCCGGTGTTTGTCGCCCACATGATTGCCGCCGGCTTCAGCCTGACCTTGGCCATCGTCCACGCGATTGTGGCCATCGTCTGGTTTTATCCCTCCTGACAGCTTTACCTGCGCCATGCGCCTGCTGACCTCCGCATGGGCGCTGGCCCTGATTTACGCCCTCTCCGGTCTTGCCAGCCTGGCCTACGAAGTGCTGTGGGTGCGGGTGCTGGTATTGCAGTTCGGTGTCAGCATATTTGGTGTGGTGGCGGGCACCAGCGCCTTCATGGGCGGGCTGGGTGCGGGCAGCTTGTGGGGTGTGCATATCAGCCGCAGGGCGGGCTCACCGCTGCGGCTGTTCGCGCAAATCGAGATCGGGCTGGCGTTCTATGCGCTGGCCTCGCCAATGCTGTTGCAGGCCATGGACAGCACATTGACCGCCCTGGCGCCGTCCGCCGGGTTGGCGAGCTGGTACGCATTACAGGGCCTTTCCACGCTGATATTGATATTTCTGCCCGCGCTGGGTATGGGCGTGGGTTTTGCGCTGGCGCTGAAGGCCGCGCGCGGCGTGCAACTACCGCTCGCTACGCTGTATGGCCTGAACACCTGCGGTGCGGCAGTGGGCGCGCTGTTGCCGCTGTGGTTGCTGCCGCTGCTGGGCTGGTCGGCATCCCTGCGCTGGGTGGCGCTCATCGGGTTGGTGGCAGGGTTGGCGGCCTGGGTTTGGGCAGCAAGGCACGAGGCACCGGATAAAGCGGCCCCGTCCACGTCGGGACGGCGGCCTGATACCGTGTCGTTGTGGGCCTATGCCGGGGTGGGCGCTGCGGCACTGATTCTGGAGATCGGCTGGACGCGGTTGTATGGCATGGTGCTGTTGCGCACCGAGTATGTGCTGGCGGTGTTGCTGGCGGTGTACCTCGTGGGTATCGGCGCGGGCAGCCTGCTGGCGCGCTATCTGCGCGGGCCGGCCTGGTTTAGCGTGCTGCCGGTGCTGGCGGGTGTATTCGCTGTCCTCAGTGTGTGGTGGCTGCCGCTGCTCTCTGCCTGGGCCGAACAGGCCCACTATGCCAGTCTGGCATCGGCGATACTGGCGCAGTCGCTCAGGCTGGCGGCCATCACGCTGCCGGTGACGCTGGTGCTCGGCGCCTGGCTGCCGTTGTTGAGCCAGCGCCTGGGCGAGTCCGATCACCACCACAGCGGTGTCTGGCTGTATGGGGTGAATGCGCTGGGCGCGATGCTGGGGGCGGGGTTGGCCGGGGTGGTGCTGTTGCCGACGCTCGGCGCGCCGGGCACGGTGTGCGCCGCCGCGCTGCTGCTGCTGGCCTGCGGCTGGATCTGGGTGGAGAGGTCGCGCCTGCGCTGGGTCTGGCTGGCGCTGAGCGCACTCGGTTTGTTCCTGCTGGCGCTGCCGGTACGGGAGCTGCCGCCCGCCGCGCGGCTGTTGCCGCAGGCCCTGGCCGGTGCCGCCGATCTGGCGCGGCACGAAGACGCCATAGCCATCACCCATGTGATCGAGCGCGCCGATGGGCAGCGGGTGTTGCTCTCCGACCTGCAACGCATGGACGCGGCCACGGATCAGGCGGCGGTGGCGGTACAGGAAAATCAGGCGCGTCTGCCGCTGTTGTTGCACCCGGCGCCGCGCTCGGTGCTGTTTTTGGGGTTGGGCACCGGCATCTCCGCCGCAGGTTCGTTGCCCTATACGGATCTGCAGCGCACGGCAGTGGAGCTGTCGCAGGGCGCCATCGATGCCGCCCGCGGCTGGTTTGCCCCGGTCAACGGCGGTGTGATGGACGCCATGCAGGTGGTGCGCGACGATGCGCGCCGGTTCTTGCGCGCGACCACGGCCTATTACGACGTCATCATTGGCGACCTGTTCCACCCCGACCTTGCCGGGCACAGCGCGTTGTTGTCGGTGCAGCAGTTTGAGCGCGCCCGTGCGCGCCTCGCCCCGGGCGGCCTGTATGTGCAGTGGCTTGCGCTCAACCAGTTTGAGCGCGCCTCGCTCGACACGGTGCTGGAGAGTTTCCGCCACGTGTTCCCGGACGCCGTGGTGTTTGTCGACGGGCTGCATCTGGCGCTGGTCGGGCCTGAGGCGCAATTCGGCGGCGCACCGGCCGTGCTGGCAAATCTGGCGCGGCTCGACGCGGCAGCGCAGGGGCAGGTCACCGGCGGCGAAGGCCCCTGGAGCTGGTTGGGGCGCTACTGGGGCGCGATCACACCACGGTCGGCGCCATTGCAGGAGGAATGGGCGCCGCGCATCGAGTTCCGCCTGCCGCACGCACGCTATGGCACGCAACAGCACCTGACGGGTCTGATCGGACAGCTGCTGGCGATGCGGCCAAGTCTGGAGCAGGCCGCAGAGCAGCTGCAGGTGGCGGCAGCGGACAAGCCTACCTTCGAGCGTGCCTATGGTGCGAGTGAGCTGGCGCTGCGTGCCGTCCGCATGCGGCTGCAAAATGACGGCGAGAGTGCGCGGTTGTTGCGTATTGCCTATGAAGCCAACCCGCAGGATCGCTGGGCCGGTTTTGCGCTGGCCGATGCCATGCTCGATACCCTGCCGCAGGCCGTGCGCCAGGGTATGGACGAGCGTACGGCGCTGCGCCGGATACTGGATATCCGGCCGGATCACGCCGAGGCCCTGCGTGCCTTGTGGCGTCTGGAGCAGGCGGCGGGCAATGCCGGGCAAGCCGCCGCGCTGCGTGCCCGGCTGGCCGCCGTGGCCCCGCTCGATCGCGCATTGCGCGCGCAGCCCTAGCACTTTATGTACGCAACCGGGTCTAACCGAAGTGCGGGCTGCTGCGCCCGTGTCTTGCGGGTCTGTATGTTAAAATCAATAACATGAATTCGAGCCCAAACGAGGCCCTGAGCCGCATCAGGGTGGTAGCTGAAACGGGCCGGCCGGCGTCGAACGGCGCGGCGTTGCTGCGCAAGCGCGCCGCAGTGCAGATCGGCACGCTGGCCTTGCTGGTGCTGATTCCGGTGAGCGGCCTGTTCCGCATTGATCCCGCAACGGCGAGCTTCGTGGTGTTGGGCCAGCAGATCTGGTTTTCCGACTTCATGCTGGTGGCCGGTTTCTGGCTCGCCCTGTCGGGCAGCCTCATCCTCACCTACTCGACGCTGGGCATGGCGTTCTGCGGCTGGTCATGCCCGCAAAATACCCTGTCTGAATGGGCCGACCGCCTGACCAAAAGACTGCTCGGCAAGCGCGCCGAGGTGAGTCTGGAGGGCGCGGCAGTCCACGTCTCCACCGGCAAGAAAAAGTGGTTTAACTGGGCGCTGCTCGGTGCCTGGTTTACCGGCGCAGCGCTGGGGCTCGCACTTATTCCGCTGCTTTATTTCTACCCGCCGGAGGTGGTGTGGTCATTCATCAGCTTCAGGCACGATGCGCGGCTGGCGCCGTCGCTGTACTGGATCTACAGCGTGTTCGTGCTCATCGCGCTGGTCAATATCGCGGTGGTGCGTCACTTCTTCTGCCGCTTCATGTGCATCTACCGCGTGTGGCAGCACTCGTTCAAGACCCGCCACACCCTGCACGTCGGTTATGATGCGGCGCGCGGCGGGCGTTGCGCGACGTGTAATTATTGCCTGACGGTATGCCCGGTGGATATCGACCCGCGCAATACGACTACTTTTGACAGCTGCATCAACTGCGGTTTGTGCATCAGCGCCTGCGATGCGCTGCAATTTCCCAAGGGCGAACCCGGACTGCTGTTTTTCGAGTTTGGCGAGCGCAAGCTGCCATTGCCGATAACGCAGGCGCTTGCCGCAGGCGCGCGCTTAAAACACAAGCTGGGCGGTCTGGGTGGCCGGATTGGCTGGGTCAGTCCGGTTATCCTCGCCGGCCTTGCCATGTTCGCCTGGGGCAGCGTGCACTACCAGCCGTATCACCTGTCGGTATACCGTGCTGATCAGGCCCACGGCCCTGTGATACAGAACTACCGGATTGATCTTGCCCACAAACGCTATCGCCCCGCTGCGCTTGGCGTGAGCGTCGCGGGCCTGCCCGGCGACGCCTACCGGCTCTCGGCCAGCGAAGCGCGTTTCACTACTGCGGAGCGCAAGGATGTGATGCTGTCGTTCAAGCGCTTGCCCAAGGGCCTGTACACAGTGATAGTAACCGCGCACTCTGCCGATGGCTGGCAGGCCAGCCGGCGCATCCAGCATTACTCGCCGGGGGCGGCATGACCGGCGCTGACCAGACACCGCCGCCGGACGACAAAAAGTCGCAATGGGGCGAGGAGTCGCATGACCACTACGGCTATGCCAGCGACGAGGAGCGGCGCGCCAAACGCGGGCTGGAAGACTGGGAGCTGGTAGAGAAGATTCCCGAATCACAGCACAAGGTGCCATACTGGTTTACCGCCGTGGTGGTGGTGGTAGTCCTGGTGGCCGTCGGCCTGAGTTTCCCGTTCTGGGGCGACCGCCCCGGCTATGAGCGCGCCTGGTTCGACTGGGGGTTTGTGGCGGCGCTGGTGTGGATCGTGGTGGGGTTCACCTTTGTCAATTACATGATCAACATGTATGGCTCGGAGCGTGGCGGCAGGCTGGACAGTGACAAGGAAAACGATACAAACGATACAAATGAGGATGCCAATGCAGACAAACGCCAGCCCCCGCAGTAACCCGGCGCGTTATGGCGTGACCGCCCTGCTGTGCCTGCTGCTGCTCGCCTGCGGGGCCGGATCACGCCTGCCCACACAGGTGTGGCAGGATATTACCGTCGGGCTTGAGACCCGTCCGGCCCCGGTCGTGGCGGGCATGAACGAGTTTCTGGTCTCGGCCGTGCGCGCCTCGGGCGCGGCGGAATACAACCTGCTGGTGTTTATTCGCATGGGCGACGACGAGCCGTGGGTGCAGGCGATACAGGATGGGCACACCGGCGTGTTTCGCCGCGCCATCGCGGTCAGGGGCGCTGCACCGCACACATTGCGCGTGCGTCTGGTGCACGATGGTCAGGAAGGCGCGTTGGCGTTCGAGTTGCCGGCAGCAACGGAAGACGGCGCGACCTGACGCGATGTGACGCGTTTCAGCAGCGCGGGGCTTGCCATCCAGTGACGCAACAATAATATCTTTTCACCACCCCGCTGCGGTGCGCAGCGCGGACAGGTAAGGTGTCCGAGATACAATTCCAGCGGCCGCCGGCCCTCATTTACCAAACTGCTTTGCAGCAGCTTTACGCTGGTCGAGACCGTGGTCACCGGCCCCTGATGCAGGAAGCCGCGCACCTGAAACGGCGAGGCGAGATACGACAGTCCATGCGCGGGTGAGACAGCAGGCTCGAGCAGGCGTAGCAGTTTTCCACGCAGCAGTCCGGTCTGGATCAGCACCAGCCCCGGCCAGCGTTCCTTGAGCTTGAGTTGTTCCAGCGTTTCGCGCTGGCGATTGGCGCGCAGTTCGTAGCCGATAGGCATGTGCAGAAACATCGGCACAGACGCCGTATGCACGAGGTCGCCACCGAGGTTGATGTCCTGCTGGTGCCAGTCGGGGAAGCTGGCCGGGCAACCGCACGTCAGGCTCATCCGCCGCTGGTGTAGAAACGTCTCAGGGTGAGAAAGATGTTGGCGAAATAACACCAGAAACCAATACCCATTGCGGTAGAGACGACAGCTATAACTGGCGGGTAATAGCGGTGCACGTCGTCCACGGCGGCAGGGTTGGTGAGCGAGAGGTTACCCTCCCAGATACCGAATATCATGAGGGTGGTGTAAAAGCCGCAGACGCCCAGGGTGGTCCACCAGAAGGTGTGTTTGACCAGGCGCTCGGAATACAGCGGGCGCTGGGTGAAGATCGGCAACAGGTAGTAACTTGTGGCCATGACCAGCAGCACTACACCGCCGACCATGTTGATATGGGCGTGGGCGAGCGGGTCAATCATGTGTCCCGGCCCGCCGTAGGGGCTGCCGATGGAGTCCAGCCACATGCGGATCGGATGGATGACCTGTAACACGCCGTGTACCGTGCCGACGAACATGAACGACGCCGATGCCACGATGAACTTGATCAGCGGATGAGGGGGAGTGGACATAAGCGGAATTGGTTTATCAGATGTGCCGCTGTTGTGCAGCGGCCGGTAAGTCGATATCTCAGCGATGAGACAGCAAGGGTGGCGGGTCTGCCCACCCTTGCGGGAGCCAAACAGGGTTTATTTGGCGAGTCTTCTCAACGCGACATTGGTGATCGCAATAGCAAGCAGAATGCCGCCGCCGAAAAGCACGATCGGAATAAGCAGGGTTGCTGACATGGTGTTCTCCTTAAAAAAATCTGATGTTAGGCAATACTATCGACCGCTAGTATAGCTGCCACCCACGTTTCCGGGCAAGTCTTGCGGGTGTCAGTTTGCCTTGTCAGGCGCATAAAAAAAGCGGGGCTTGCGCCCCGCTTTTCATGCTATTGGTGCTAAACGCCTGGGATCAGGCGCGTGCCCGGTCATTGCCGCTGCGGCCGCCTGGGCGGCTGGCGGGGCTTTTGAAATGGTGGCCAGTCTTGCTGCCGCCGCGGCCCTTGGCGAAACTCGGCTTAAAGCCAGCCTTGCCCGCTGCAGGCTTATGCGTTTTTTGACCATTGCCCCGGCTCTTGCTGCGGTGCGGCGCAGGGCGGGAGGCCCTGGATTCCGGCACGCTGGGTTCAAGACCCGGCACAACCTGCCGCTCCAGCCGGTTGCCCGTAAGCCGCTCAATGCCCGCGAGCTTGCCCCAGTCCTGCGGCCCCACCAGCGACGCGGCGGTGCCAAAGGCCCCGGCGCGGCCGGTACGGCCGATGCGGTGAATGTAATCCTCGGCTACCATGGGCAGATCGAAATTGATGACGTGGCTCACGCCCTTGATGTCCAGACCGCGGGCAGCGACATCGGTGGCCACCAGCACCTTGACCGAGCCCTGGCGCAGGCGCTGCACGGTACGGTTGCGGGCGCCCTGCTGCATGTCGCCATGCAGGGCCGCGCAGGCGTGACCATCCGCCGAGAGGGACTGCGCCAGCTCATCTGCCGACCGCTTGGTGGCGGTGAAGACGATGGCCTGACTCAGTTCTTTGGCGCACAGGATGTGATCCAGCAGGCGGCGTTTGTGGCGCATGTCGTCTGCCTGATGCATGCGCTGTGTGATCTGGGCATGCTGGGCCTGCGCCCGTGCTACCTGGATGCGCGCGGGGTCTTTCAGCAGCCGCTGCGCGAGCCCGAACACCTTGCCTTCCAGTGTTGCGGAAAACAGCAATGTCTGACGATCCGCCGGCGTTGCCTTGCTGATCTGCTCGACGGGCTCGATAAAGCCCATATCCAGCATGCGATCCGCCTCGTCCAGTATCAGCAGCTCGATGCGCGAGAAATCCACGCGACCGCGCTCCATGTGGTCGATGAGGCGGCCGGGGGTTGCTACCAGAATATCCAGATTCTCACGCAGCATGCGCTCCTGCGCGGGATAGGGTGCGCCGCCGACGATGGCGCCTATGCGCAACGGGGCGAACTTGCTGTAACGCTTCACGGCGTCCAGCACCTGCGCCGCGAGTTCGCGGGTCGGGGTCAAGACCAGCACGCGCGGCCCACGGCCCTTGCGCGGCGCGTTGCTGATCAGGCGCTGCAACGCGGGCAACACAAACGCCGCCGTCTTGCCGGTGCCGGTCTGCGCCGAGGCCATCAAGTCGCGGCCTGACAGTGCCACCGGAATAGCCTGGCTCTGAATCTCGGTGGGGATGGTGTAGCCGCTGGCCTCGATGGCGCGCAACAGCTTTGAATCAAGATTTAATGATTGAAATGACATGATAATTATTTCCCGCAGCTTTGCTGCGGCTCCTTAGGCAATGGGGTTTGCAAAGGGGAGAGGCGCAGCTCTTCCCTTTGGTCGCCCACGCGGTTTCACACCGCGTGGAGCGAAATCAAATTGGACATCCTCATCCGCAGTCCACGCGCGGATTTAAAAGTAAATAAACCTAATACGTAACAGATGCGCCGATAAACGTATGCGCAAGCACACGAAGCGCGCCCTCAAACCGGAAGGCGTGACTATTCGAGAACTGTTAGAGGCGGGTGCCGCTGTGGCTGGGGCTAACCGCCAGGTTCCTTTAATACGTTGCTAATCAGGAAACCTGCGGTACAAAAAACCGGAGAGAGATCAGAAACGCGTATATGTACTACAGTGCTGCGGAGCGGAGTATACACGAATCGCCCGCCATGCGATAGCGCATTACCTGCTCGGTGGGAATTAGCGCGGCTTGACCGTGAGTGCGGCGCGTACGCTCTCGTGCACAAACTCGGACACATCACCGCCCAGGGCCGCGATCTCGCGTACCAGGCTGGAGGAGATATAGGCATATTGCTCTGCCGGCGTGAGGAACAGGGTCTCCACCGTGGGTGCGAGGCGGCGGTTCATGCCGGCCAGCTGGAACTCGTGCTCGAAGTCCGACACCGCCCGTAATCCGCGCAAGATCACCTGCGCGCCGCGCACCTTGGCGTAGTCGGCAAGCAGGGTGTCAAAGCCGCAGACCTCTACATTGTCCAGCCCGGACAATACCAGCCGCGCCAGCCGGATGCGCTCTTCCAGATCAAATGCCGGGCGCTTCGAGGGGTTGGCCGCCACGGCTACAATCACCTTGTCGAACAGCCGCGCGGCACGCTGCACCAGATCGGTGTGGCCGTGCGTAAAGGGGTCGAAGGTGCCGGGGTAGATCGCGGTGATATTCATGGGTTTTGCACGCCGCCTTGGGGCAGAGTCAGCATCATAGCGCCTTGTGGTGTCAGCACCAAGGGGGGCTCAGGTCTCTTTGATGGCGAGGTGATAGCTCACTTGCCCGGCATTTTTGCTGCGCGCGACGCGCCAGCCGTACGGCAGCATGTCGAGCGGCAGGTCACGTTCGGTTTCGAGGTAAATATGTGCCCCCGGCTTGAGCCAGCGGCCGCGTCCCAGCAGATCGCAACAGGGGGCGAGCAGGTTTTTGTGATACGGCGGGTCGAGAAAGACGACGTCGAAGCCTTGCTCCGGTGCAGTTTGTAAATAGCCGAGCGCACTGGCATGGATGATCTGCGCGCCGTGCGCCCGCAGGGCGGTCATGTGTTCATGCAATTGCGCCACCACGGCGGTATTGTTGTCCACCAGCACCACGCTGGCGGCGCCGCGCGACAGCGCCTCGATACCCAGCGCGCCGCTGCCGGCGAAGAGGTCGAGGCAACGCGCGCCCGCGATCATGGGGGCGAGCCAGTTGAACAGGGTTTCGCGCACCCGGTCGGACGTCGGGCGCAGGCCTTCGGTGTCCGGAAACTCCAGGCGCCGCCCGCGCCACCTGCCGCTGATGATGCGCAGGCGGTGCGTGCCCGATGAGGGCTTAGTGTGACGACTCGGTCGCGCCGCCACCGACCACCACCGTTACCATCTGTTCAGGGTTTACACGCCGCTTGAAGGCATCCTTGATCTGCGCCAGCGTGACTTCGCCCACCTGCCGGGAGTAGGTGTCCAGAAAATCGAGAGGCAGGGTGTAAAAGCCGATCAACGCCAGGTACTCAATCAACTTGGCATTGCTGTCGATGCGCAAGGCGAAGCCGCCGGTAATGTTCTGCTGGGCGGCCTTGAGTTCACGTGCGGTGGGGCCTTGCTCGGTGAACGTCCGCAGGGTATCGCGCAATACCTGGAGCGCCTGCCCGGTTTGCTCGTTGCGTGTTTGCAGGCCGAGCGTGAACGGGCCCGCTTCGCGCAACGGCAGAAAATAACTGTAACTGCTGTATGACAAGCCGCGCTTCTCGCGGATTTCATCCGACAGGCGCGATACCAGTCCGCTGCCACCCAGAATGTGGTTGCCGACCAGCAACGGGAAATAGTCGGGGTCGATGCGGCGCAGGCCCGGCTGCCCCATGAGTATATGGGTCTGGGCCGAAGGATGGGGTATCTCGATTGTGCGCGCGGCGGCCAGTGCCTCCACCGTGGGCAGGGGGGGTGCGGGCTCGCCTGCAGGCAGGCCGCCGATCAGTGTGTCCGCAACGACCGCCGCTTCGCTGCGCGACAGCGCGCCCACAATCGCGATGACGGCGTTGCGTGCCACGTAGTAACGTTTGTGGAACGCGACCAGGTGAGCACGCGTGAGCAGATCGAGGCTCGCTTCGGTGCCCGTGGGTTCTGCGTTGTAAGGGTGGGTGTCATAGAGTGCGCGATAGAAGGCCTTGCCTGCGATATCGCCGGGAGACTGCGCCTGCGCGAGCAAGGCTACGCGGGTGCGATCCCGTTCGCGCTCGAAGGCTGCTGCCGGGAAGCTGGGCCGTTGCAGCAGCAGGGCGAGGGTGTCGAGGGCGGGTTGCAGTACCGCGGGCTGGGTCAGGCTGCGCAGGCTCACGCTGGCCGTGTCGCGATCCACGCCCGCGCCAAACTGGGCGCCGATATTGGCAAAGCGGTCGGCGATTTCATCGGCGCCCAGCTCGCCTGCATTACTCAGGGCGCCGTCATTGAGCAGGTTGCTGGTGAGGGCAGCCTGCCCCGGGATGGCGTCATCGCGCGCGCTGCCGGCGTCAAACAGCACCCGCACATCCACCATGGGCAGCTCGGGCGCCGGTACGAAGTAAACCCGCGCACCGTTGGGTGTTGTCCAGTGCTGGATTTCGGGTGCGGCAAATGCCGCGACATTAGCCAGCGCAAGCAGCGCGAACAGAAGAGCGTGCTTAACGGATGGCATTGTGGCCTCCTGCTGCGCCTGCGGCGGGGCGTTGCTTGTCGGGGTCGAGCGGTAGCGGCTGGAGCACGGCAACGGTGAGGCGATCCTCGATCAGGTATGTGCGCGCCACTTGCTGCACCTGCTCTGCCGTGACGGCATTGATGCTGTCCACGTAACTGTCCATCAGGCGCCAGTCGAGGCCCACGGTTTCGAGGGTACCGATTTGCATCGCCTGGCCGAAGCTGGAGTCGCGCTGATAGACGTCACTCGCCACCACCTGGGTCTTGATGCGTGACAGTTCGGCCTCACTTACGACGGTTTCCTGCAGCTGTCTGATCTCGCCGCGCAGGGCCTGCTCCAGCTCCTCGATGGTGTGGCCACGGGCGGGTGTGCCATCGATCAGAAACAGGTCGGAGGCGCGCGCGGTGAGGTTGTATCCGGCGCTGGCGCTGGCGGCGATCTGCCGGTCGCGCACCAGATGTCTGGCGAGCCGCGCGCTGTCGCCGCCCGAGAGCAGTGCCGACAGCACTTCGAGCGCGTAGGGTTCCCAGGCGGCATCAGGGCTGGCGGACTTCAACACCGGCACCGGATACCCCATCAGCAGATACGGCAGTTCGGCGGGCGCCTTTACGGTAATGCGGCGCTGACCGGTCTGCACCAGCTCATTGCGCGGCTTGAGCGCGGGAATCGATGCGGGCTTGAGCGCACCGAAATATTTTTTTGCAAGCTTCAATACCTGTTCGGGTTCCACATCGCCCACCACCACCACGGTCGCATTATTGGGCGCATACCAGGTTTTGTACCAGGCCTTGAGATCGTCGATATGCAGATTTTCCAGATCATCCATCCAGCCGATGACCGGGTTGCGGTAGGCGCTGTTGTAAAACGCCGCGCCGTTGAACTGCTCGTAGGTGAGTGACTCGGGGTCGTCTTCGGTGCGCAAGCGGCGCTCCTCCATGACCACGCGTACCTCCTTGGCGAATTCCTCCTGCTTGAGCTGGAGGTTACGCATGCGGTCGGCCTCCATCTCGAAGCTTACCGGCAGGCGGCTTTTCTCCAGTTGCTGGTAATAGGCGGTGTAGTCACGTCCGGTGAAGGCATTTTCGCGTCCGCCGTTCTGCGCGATGATGCGGGAGAATTCGTTCGGCCCATGTTTGCGCGTGCCCTTGAACATCATGTGTTCGAGCACATGCGAAATGCCGGTGATGCCGCTGTGCTCGTAGCTCGCGCCCACCTTGTACCAGACTTGGGATACCACCACAGGTGCGCGATGATCTTCGCGCACGATGAGTTTGAGGCCGTTGTCGAGGCGGTATTCATGCGTGCTGGGCGTGGCTGCGTGTACCTGGACGCTGAGCAGCAGGCTCAGGCCCGCTACAATATACTTGTACGTCATGTCAGCCCTGATGTTGAGTGTTGAGTGATAGGATAGCGCAATACGCGGAACAACAGCTATGACACTGAAAACCCTGCTGGGGTTCAAGAAAAATACCAGTCCTGCCGCAGAGGCAGCGCCCGGTGCGCTGGCACGCATGGGGCATGCCCTGGCGCGCACACGCGCGGGGCTGGGCGACTGGCTGGGCGGATTACGCGCCGGCGCTGTCGCGGTTGATGCGGATCTGCTGGAACTGCTCGAAGAGCGCCTGTTGTCGGCAGATGTCGGTGTCGAGGTGACAGAGAAGATCATGGGCCATCTGGGTGCGCGCCTTGGGCGGCGTGAGTTGCGCGATGCCGGGGCGCTGGCGGATGCCGTGCGGGAAGAGTTGCTGGCCATTCTGCGGCCGTGCGAGCAGCCGCTGGTGATCGCGCCGGATGAGCGGCCCTTTGTCCTGCTCATGGTGGGTATCAATGGCGCGGGTAAAACCACGACCATCGGCAAGCTCGCGCAGCAACTGCGGCGTGATGGTCGCCAGGTGATGCTCGCTGCCGGTGATACCTTCCGCGCCGCCGCAGTGGAACAGCTTCAGGCATGGGGCGAGCGCAACCAGGTGCCGGTGATTGCGCCACACAGTGCGGGTGCCGATCCGGCGGCGGTGATTTATGATGCGGTACAGGCGGCACGTGCCCGCAGAGTAGATGTGCTGATTGTGGATACGTCCGGCCGCCTCCATACCCAGACCAACTTGATGGAAGAGCTGAAGAAGATCAAGCGTGTCATTGCCAAGGCCGATTCTGCGGCGCCGCAGGAGGTGATGCTGGTGGTGGATGCAGGCACCGGCCAGAATGCGCTGATGCAGGCGCAACGGTTCCATCAGGCCGTGGGGCTGACCGGTATCACGCTGACCAAGCTTGATGGCACGGCCAGGGGCGGCATCATTTTTGCGCTGGCGGAAAAAGTGGGTGTACCCATACGCTACATCGGTGTCGGCGAAGGTATAGACGATTTGCGTGAATTTAATGCGGAGGAATTCGTAGAAGCATTATTCGAGCAAAGTGGATGACTAAGAACAGCCCAACGCAAAGGCGCAAAGGACGCAGGTATAATAATTTTGCGTCTTGGCGTCTTGGCGTCTTGGCGTTGAGTTTTCATACGTAATGATCCTCTTTAATCACGTTTCCAAGCGTCACCCCGGCGGGTTTGAAGCCTTGCGTGAGATCAGTTTCGAGATCGGGCGCGGCGAAATGGCGTTTCTGACCGGCCACTCCGGCGCCGGCAAGAGTACGGTGTTGCGGTTGATAGCCCTGCTCGAGCGCGCCAGTTTTGGCCAGATCGTGGTGAATGGCCAGAATCTTTCCGGCATCAGCCGCCGCCGCCTGCCCTATTTGCGGCGCAGCATCGGCATGGTATTCCAGAATCACAAACTGTTGTATGACCGTACGGTGTTCGATAACGTCGCCTTGCCGCTGGTGATCACGGGCGCAGGCCGGGATGACATTGCACGCCGTGTGCATGCAGCGCTCGACAAGGTCGGGCTGCTCAGCAAGGAGCGCGCTTACCCGGTAACGCTCTCCGGCGGCGAGCAGCAGCGCGTGGGCATCGCGCGCGCGGTGGTGCATCGGCCACCGTTGTTGCTGGCGGACGAGCCGACCGGCAATCTCGACCCGGAGTTGTCGCGCGAGATCATGACGCTGTTTCAGGAGTTCAACCAGTTTGGTGTAAGTGTGCTGGTGGCCACCCATGATCTGGAGTTGATTCGTCATTTGCCGCACCGCATCCTCACCTTGAAGGACGGCCGGCTGGTAGCGGACAGCGCGGCGGCATGATCCGGCTCTTCACGCGCCGCCGCAGTGGCGCAACACCGATACCACGCAGCCGCTCCGCCAGCCCTGCGCCCGCCGCAGTGCGCGCACCTGAGCGCGCGGCACGGCGGCAGAGGTTTGCATTCTCGCTCAAGGGCTATGTGGCGCAACACCTGCAGGCGCTTTTTTACAGCCTGGGCCAGATGTGGCGCGCACCGGTGGCAACGTTGATGACTGCTGTTGTAATAGGCATCACGCTGGCGCTGCCCTCGGTGTTGTATCTCGTACTCGAACATGCGCAACAGCTGAGCGCCGGCTGGGGCGGCGGCCCGCAGATTACGCTGCTGCTCAGGCAGGAGGTCAGTGATGATGCGGGCCGGGCGCTGGCCGGGCGCTTGCGCACGTGGCCCGCAGTGACAGAGGCGCACGCGATTTCACGCGCCGAGGCGCTGGAGGAATTTCGTCAACTGTCGGGTTTTGGTGCTGCGCTGGATGCGCTCGGGGAAAATCCGCTGCCGGCGGTAATCGCGCTGCGCCTGGCGGCAGATTCAGGGCAGGCCGCCAAAGCGGCATACGAACAATTGCGGGCGCTGCCCGAGGTCGAGAGGGCTGAGTTCGAGGAGCAATGGCTCAAGCGACTGCATGCCATCATGCACGTCGTCACCCGCAGTGTGTTAATGCTGGCAGGGCTGTTTGCGGCGGCGGTGCTGTTCATCATCGGCAACACCTTGCGGCTGGCTGTGCAAAACCGGCGTGAGGAGATCGAGGTGGTCAAGCTGATCGGCGCCAGCGATGCCTTTGTCAGGCGGCCGTTTTTATACAGCGGGATGTGGTATGGCACGTTGGGCGGTATCTGTGCCTGGGCCATGGTGAGCCTGGCGCTGTGGTTGATGAGCGCGCCTGTGCAGCAGTTGGCCGGACTTTACCAGAGTGATTTCCGTTTAAGCGGTCTCGGTTTCAACGTTATACTGGCGCTTGTGGCCGGCGGTGCTCTGCTGGGCCTGCTGGGTGCCTGGCTGTCTGTGGGGCGGCACCTGGCGCATATTGAACCGTCTTGAACCCTGAAACGGGTCGTTGATGACTAACCCGTTTCGTCTGCTGGTGTATACCAAGCCCATCGTCGCTGAGTCCTTCATGGCGCGGGCGCGTAACCGGCTGCTGATCCGGCGCAATATCAGGCCCTGCAACGCCTGCAGGCTTCCGGGCTGCCCAGAAAGACTATTGATTAGGTTGAACTTTCCCCCTCTTTGGCGCTCATGTTGCTAGAGTGCTAAAATGAGCCTATAGACTTTAACAAGGAGGGTACCCATGTCCAACGACTACACCATGCAGCTCGCAGTACCCGTTGGCAGCCTCGACCACTACATCCGCGCCGCCTACAGCGTGCCAATGCTGAGCGCGGGCGAAGAGCAGGCGCTGGCTATCCGCTACCAGCAGGAAGACGACCTTGATGCCGCCCGGCGGTTGGTGCTTGCCCACCTGCGTTTTGTGATCTACGTCGCCCGTGGCTACAACGGTTACGGTCTGTCACAGGCTGATCTGATTCAGGAGGGCAATATCGGCCTGATGAAGGCCGTGCGTCGCTTTAACCCCGATATGGGGGTGCGTCTGGTGTCGTTCGCCGTGCACTGGATCCGTGCCGAAATGCACGAATTCATCCTGCGCAACTGGCGCATCGTCAAGGTAGCCACCACCAAGGCGCAACGCAAGCTGTTTTTCAACCTGCGTAGCGCATCGAAGCGCCTCGGCTGGCTCAATAGTGACGAGGTGAATGCCATTGCCAAGGATCTGGGTGTGAGCGCCAATGATGTGCGCGAGATGGAGTCGCGTATGAGCGGCCACGATTACGCCTTCGATGCCCACGCCGACGACGACGACAGCACGGCGCAGTTTGCACCCGCTGCCTACCTGCAGGATCTGCGCATGGAGCCGTCCACGCAGCTGGAGCAGAGCAACTACGACGAAAGCCGCAGCGAACACCTGCAGCAAGCGCTGGCCATGCTCGATGCGCGCAGCCGCGACATTGTCGAGCAACGCTGGCTGGGCGATGCCAAGGCCACGTTGCAGGTGCTGGCTGAGCGTTATCAGGTATCGGCCGAGCGCATCCGGCAGCTGGAAAACAACGCCATCAAGAAGCTGCAACGGGTGATCGCACCCACTGTAGCCGTGGGTTAAGGCAGCAACACAGACACGTTCAATGTCCGGCCTATGTGCTGTGTGTCCAGCGCGGCGAGGTGGGGCACGACGCCCAGCAGTGGCGCCGGAATGCGCTCACGCAAAGCCGCAATATTTTCCGCGAGTTCGGCAAAACCGGGGGTGACGCTGTTCGCGACCCAGCCGGCGAACGGCAACCCCGAGCGCGCGATGTTCTCAGCGCTCAACAGGGCGTGATTCAGGCAGCCGAGCCGCATCCCCACCACCAGCACCACCGGCAGGCCCAGCTTCAGCGCGAGATCGGCGATGGTTTCCCGCTCATTCAGCGGCACGCACCAGCCGCCCGCACCCTCCACCACCACACAGTCCGCCTGCGCGGCGATGGCATCAAACAGCGTTTTCAGGTGTGCGATGTCTATGCGTCGTCCTGCGCGCTGTGCGGCGATGTGGGGGGCGATGGGTGGTGCGTAGAGATAGGGATTGACCTGTTCATAGGGCAAGGCAATCACGGCGGCGCGTTGCAGTCGCAGGGCGTCATCATTGCGTAGCCCGGCCTCGGTGGCGACAGCACCGCACGCCACCGGCTTCATCGCCGCCGTGCGCACACCGGCCGCCGCGAGCGCATGCAGCAGGCCGAGTGTCACCCAGGTTTTACCGGCGTCGGTGTCCGTGCCGGTGATGAACAGGCCGCGCGTCACGGCGCTTTTCGTCCGCGCAGGCTGGCGAGCGGAACCCGGATGGTTCCGTTATTCACTTCCTGTATCGAAGCCTCCGGCGCCCAGGCATGGCCATACACGACTTCGTAGCTTGCGGGCAGAACGCCTTCGCTGCGAAAGCGTTCGTAGGCGTTGCTGAAGGCTTGCAGACGACCTTTACCAGTGAGCCCACGCATGCGTCCGGCGGTGATGTTATGCGCGCCGATGAGTTTGAGATCACGCATCAGCCTCTGTACGTCGGGATAGGTTAGCGTGAAGTGCTCAACATCCATTACCGGCATGGTGAAGTGCGTGCGCACCAATGCGTCGCCGATGTCGTGCATGTCGATGAAGCGGCTGACGTGACTGTGTGTATCGACCTCGGCCCAGCTCGCGCGCAACTCTTTCAGGGTGTCGGGGCCGAAGCTGGAAAACATCAGCAGGCCGCCTGGTTTGAGCGCGCGACGCAATTCCAGCAGGGTCGAGTCGAGGTCATTGCACCACTGCAACGCGAGGTTGGAGAAAATCAGATCGGCACAGCCCGCGCGCAACGGCAGTGCGTCGATGTCGGCGCAGACGAGTATTTGACGCCGGTCAATAAAGCGCTGCCATAAGGGCGTCTGGCGGCGCGTTTCGAACAACATGTTTTCGGCGATATCGAGTGCAATCACGCACGCGCTTTTATAGCGCCGTGCCAGGGCGCGGGTATGCAGTCCGGTGCCGGCACCGGCATCGAGTATCAGTGCCGGAGCAATGCGCACGGCATCGAGACGCTCCACCATGCGCCTGCCCACCTCGTGTTGCAGCAAGGCCGTCTGGTCATAGTGGTGCGCCACGCGATTGAAGGCGCGCCGCATCAGTTGCTTGTCCAGGTAGTAGTCCGAGTCGTGCATGTCAGTGCTGTAAAAACATGCTGAGGTCGCGCATGAATGCCGCACCGTGCGAGAGAAAGGGCGCATGTCCGGCGCCAGCGATAACCGATAATTGCGCCTGCGGTAAATGTTCGGCGAGGTAGCGCTGGGCGGCAGGCGGCGTCAGGGTATCACGCTCGCCTGCCACCACCAGCGCCGGGCAATGAATGGCGTCGAGGTCGCGGCGCAGGTCGCTGTCGCGCAGCAGCGCGAGCCCCGCACCAAGTGCCGCCACGTCCGGTACGCCATGCCGGAACAACACGGTCTCCAGCCGCTGTTGCGTCGTGCGCGCGCCTTCGCTGCCGCGCAGTTGCAGCGCGAGGAAGCGGCGCAGGGTGGCGCGGTGATCGGCGGCCAGTGCGGCATGGAATTCGTCCAGCACCTGCGGCGCTACTGCGTGCAGCCAATCGGCTGCCTGTGTAAAGCGGGGCGTTGCGGTGACCAGCACCAGACTGCTGACCCGCGCAGGATGCAGCGCGGCGACCTGCATCGCCGCCAGTGCGCCCAGCGACCAGCCGATCCACACTGCCTGTGCCGGCGCCGCCTCGGCCAGCGCCTGTGCCAGCGCCGGCAGCGCATACGGGCCGACCGGCGCCGGGCTCCGGCCGTGACCGGGCAGGTCGATCAGCGTGACCCGGAACCGCTGCGCCAGCTGCGCAGCAGTCTCGTCCCATACGCCGCTGTGCAGGCCCCAGCCGTGCAACAGCACCAGATCAGGCCCCTGCTGCTGCCCTGCTGTTTGGCTAAACAGTTTCATGGGCTGTACAGGTTGCCGCCAGCGCTTCCAGCAACTGATCTATCTGCGCTTCGCTGTGGGCGCTGGAGAGGGTGATACGCAAACGCGCTGCCCCCTGCGGCACGGTCGGCGGACGGATGGCGCTGACCAGTATGCCGCGCGCAAGTAGTTGCTCGCTTAACGCCACCGCGTGTTCAGTGACGCCCATCAGTAGCGGTTGTATCGGCGTCTGCGAGGGCAGCAGCGGCAGCTTCAGTGCCGCAGCAGCTTGAGTAAAGCGCGCGATCAGTTGGTGCAGATGTTCGCGCCGCCACGGCTCGGCTTGTACAAGCCTGAGGCTGGCGCGGGTCGCCTCGGCGAGTGCAGGCGGCAGTGCCGTGGTGTAGATGTAGCTGCGCGCCTGTTGAATCAGGGTCTCGATCAGTTCCGCGCTGCCCGCGACGAAGGCGCCAAAGGTGCCGAAGGCCTTGCCCAGCGTGCCCATCAGCACCGGCACGTCGTTACTGTCCAAGCCAGCCTGCTCCAGTGTGCCGCCGCCGTGCGCGCCAAGTACGCCCAGCCCGTGCGCGTCGTCAAGCATGAGCGGGATTTTATGCTTGCGCGCCAACGCTGCGAGTTGCGCCACGGGTGCGATGTCGCCGTCCATGCTGAACACGCCGTCGCTGGCGATGAGCGCTGCTTTACCGGTGCTGGTCGCAATCTTTTTTTCGAGCGCCGTTGTGTCCGCGTGCTGATAGCGTTGCAACCGTGCGCCCGACAACTGTGCGGCGTCGAGCAGCGAGGCGTGATTCAGGCGGTCTTGCAGCACTGTGTCGCCGCGCCCGGCGAGCGCGCCCATCACGCCGAGGTTGGCCATGTAGCCGGTGGAAAACAGTAGCGCGCGCGGGCGTTGGGTGAAGGCGGCGAGCTCTTCTTCGAGTGCATGGTGCGCGCGGCTGTGACCGCAGATCAGATGCGCCGCGCCGCTGCCCACGCCGTAGCGCGCCGCGCCTGCCTGCATGGCCTCAATCACCTGCGGGTGGTTGGCGAGGCCGAGATAGTCGTTGCTGCAAAAGTTGAGATAACGCCGCCCGTCGCTGATGATCTCGGGGCCTTGCGGGCT
Organism: uncultured Gammaproteobacteria bacterium; assembly: GCA_947085325.1. Lineage (GTDB taxonomy): Bacteria > Pseudomonadota > Gammaproteobacteria > SURF-13 > SURF-13 > JAQBXX01. The sequence goes on from CAMTVY010000013.1 coordinate 27,202, forward strand.
CTCGATGATGCGCCGCGTGCGGTACAGGTGAGTGTCGCGGCGGCGCGCCAGCTCATCGTGCAGGTTTGTGTTCCTCATGGGCTCATTAGTAAGGCTGCACTTTCCATCACGTGCCCGTCCCCCCTGTTCAGGGGGCGGGACAGGGTGGGGGTAGGGTAAACAGGGTGTTATCAGGAGACACACCGTAAACAGTGTATTCTTGACTTGGTGTCTCCTGGTTCAAGCCGGACACATCCCCAGCTTTTCCAGCAGTGCACGATCGCGCTGTGCTTCGGGGTTGCCGGTGGTGAGCAGCTTGTCGCCGTAGAAAATCGAGTTGGCGCCCGCGAGAAAACACAGCGCCTGCACGGCTTCCGACATCTGCTCGCGCCCGGCCGAGAGGCGCACCCAACTACGCGGCAGCGTGATGCGCGCAGCGGCGATGGTGCGCACAAATTCGAGCGGGTCCAGCGTCTCTGTGCCGTGCAGCGGCGTGCCTTCCACCTGCACCAGATTGTTGATCGGAACGCTCTCCGGCGGCGGGTCGAGGCTGGCCAGTTGCGCGATCAGTCCGGCGCGTTCACGGCGTGACTCGCCCATGCCGACAATGCCGCCGCAGCAGACGCGCAGGCCGGCGTTGCGCACCTTCTCCAGCGTATCGAGGCGATCGTCATAGTCGCGCGTGGAAATGATCGTGCCGTACAATTCCGGCGCGGTGTCGAGATTGTGGTTGTAGTAATCGAGGCCCGCCTGCTGCAACTGTTCGGCCTGCCCCTCGCGCAGCATGCCGAGCGTGGCGCAGGTTTCCAGCCCCAGCGCACGCACGCCCTTTACCATTTCAAGCACGGGCAGCAGGTCTTTGTCTTTCGGGCCGCGCCAGGCGGCCCCCATGCAGAAGCGCGTGGCGCCGTTCGATTTGGCCGCGCGCGCGGCCTCCAGTACGGCCTCCAGCGGCAGCACATCCTCGTTCTCTACGCCGGTGTGAAAGCGCGCCGCCTGCGGGCAGTAGCCGCAATCCTCCGGGCAGCCGCCGGTCTTGATTGACAGCAGGGTGGAGAGTTGCACGCTGTTGGCATCGAAGTGCTCACGGTGCACGCATTGGGCGCGGTAGAGCAAGTCGTTGAAGGGCAGGTTCAACAGGGTTTCGACGTCTTGTGGCGTAGGTTTCATCGGGGCTGCTACACTGGCTAGGGTAGGCCTCGCATCATAAACGCTTGCGGATGACTGTCAACCAAGGGCACGGTATGTGGTAAACAACTGGCTAAAAGATGTGCACGCCTGGCTGTTGCCGCCGGTGTGCGTGCTGTGCGCCGCCCGGGGTGACGACGGACGTGATCTGTGCGCGGCCTGCCGTGAGAGTCTGCCTTACACCGCCACGGCCTGCGTGCGGTGTGCGCTGCCGCTGCCGTCTGGCAGCGAGGGCCAGGAGTGTGGCGAGTGCCAGCGCCACGCCCCGGACTATGACCGGGGCTACAGCCTGCTGCGTTATGAGCCCCCGGCGGATCAACTCATACAGCGTCTGAAATTCAAGGCCCGCCTGCCGTTGGCGCGTCTGCTGGGTGAGTTGATGGCGGAGCAGCTTGCCCGGCGTACGCACACGTGGCCGGAGTGCATCATCCCCGTGCCGCTGCACCGCGCCCGCTTGCGTGAGCGCGGCTTCAATCAGGCGTTGGAGATCGCACGCCCGCTGGCGCGCCGGCTCAACATCCCCCTGGATTACCGCAGTTGCGCGCGGGTGCGCCACACCGCCGTGCAGTCACTGTTGCCTGCGGCGGCGCGGCACAAAAATATCAAGGGCGCGTTTCAGATGACTCGGCCCCTCTTGGCCCACCATGTGGCGCTGGTAGATGACGTGATGACCACCGGCCACACGCTGCGGGAGTGTGCCGCGACCTTGCGTAAATCCGGTGTGGAACAGATCGAGGTGTGGGTGGTGGCGCGGGCGGCGCTGCGTGGTTAAGACAGCACTGCGCCGTCCGCAAATACCTCGCGATATGCGATGTAACACGAGGCCAAGGTCAGCGGCAGCAGCAGCAGCCAGCCCAGCAGCAGCGGGAGGGAGGCCAGCAGCGCCAGCACAACGTAGATCAGCCCATAGACCAGAAACGGGGCCCAGTTGGCGGCCACCGCAAAGAAGCTTGCCTTGAGTGCTGCCACCGGCGCATGCCCGCCGAGGCACACCAGCGGCACAGCAAAGGCGTAGGCCATGAACAGCGGCAGGCTGAGCAGCAGCAAGAACAGCAGGGCCGCGAGGCCGCCTTGCACGACGTTCAGCATCATGGCGGGCGACATCTCGCCGTGCGACAGAATGCCGCCCATCAGCACGCTGCCGATGACCGTGCCGCTGACTACGAGGCCGACAAGCACGACGATGATGATCGCGGCGCCCAGGAAAATCAGCCCCAGAATCAGCAGCGGCTGTGTGCGCTCGCGCAAGCCGCTGAACAAGGTGTCGAAAGCTGCCTCCTGCGCGTGGTGCAGGCGGTCGAACGTGGTAAACAGGCCGGCGGCGAGCACCACCATCATGATCAGGGCAGCGAAGCCACCCAGCAGCGGCACCAGATTCAGCGCGGCAACGATCAACAGCAGGATAAGCGTCATGCCTACCAGCAGCCCCGGCCGCCGCATGAACAGCGCCCAGCCTTCGGTAAGCCATGCCACGCCGCGTTCAGCAGTTGCCTTTTTATGCATCGTTACGTCTCCTCCACCATCCGGCATTTAGTTACGACTAACCGCTGTCGGTGACCAGCCTGGCCTTATAGCCTATCGCCGCCGCAATCCCCGCGAGCAGCAGGCCGAGCAGAATCAGCGACGGGCCGATATAACCCACCGGGCTGGCCAGCAGCGCCTCAGCCCACGGCAGGCCGAGCGCCACTGCCAGATACAGCAGGCCCGAGTGGCCGAGCGCGCCGATGATGAACGTCCAACTGATGATTTGCTTGAACAGCAGCGGCACGGCGAGAAACCCGAGCACAATGCCAACCACAATATTCAGCAACGCCTCCAGGTTGCCGTGCGTGTGTGGCCCGCCCTTGATGGCGTCGATCGGCGCTTCGCTGTTGAGGTTGGCCGAGAGGGCGAGCAAGGCAGCGGTGTTGGCCTTGGCGATCTGCTCCGCGCTCATCGGCTCAAGATCGACCTCGAAGCCGTTCGCCGCCGCTACTTGCAGCGCCCCCAGCGTTTGCTGCTTGGCCGCCTCGGCCACGGCCACGTCGCCGAAGTAATTCAGAATCATCACCGGCCCCAGCGCCGCCGTGAACACCAGATAAATAAAACCGAACACGATATTCTTTTTGCCGATCATGGGTCGCCTCCGCGAGAATGATGCCGAAAGAATACATTAGCATGGAATGCACCGGCACCGGTGCTGCACGAGGCGCTGGCGTACCGTCCTTGCTGATATCCGAGGTAGCGATGCACGCTAGCGGATGAGAAATATCAGATCCCACACTGCCCGGCCTTCGCGTACCGCGCGCCGCTCAAACTTGGAGGGCGGGCGTTCGCTGCGGCCGGCATAAAAGCCTGACGGAGAGGCATTGACGAGCGCCGGTACCGCATTCAGCACCTCCAGCATCTGCGTAGCATAGTCTTCCCAGTCGGTGCAGAGATGAAAGCGTCCGCCGTGCCGGAGTTTATTTGCAATAAGCGTAACAAAGGCGGGCTGCACGATGCGTCGCTTGTGGTGGCGACGCTTGGGCCACGGGTCGGGAAAAAACAGGTGCACTGCGTCAAACACGGTAGCGGGCAAATACAGCTGCAACACCTCTACCGCATCGGCGCACACCACGCGCACGTTGGTGCTCTGCTGATCTGCGAGCAGTCGCAACAGATTGCCGACACCGGGACGGTGCACTTCGATGCCGAGAAAATCCTGCTCTGGATGCGCGCGCGCCATCTCCGCCAGCGCATCGCCCATACCAAAACCTATCTCCAGCACCCGGGGGGCGCTGCGCCCGAACAGCAGGTCGAGACTGATCGGCACGCCGGTGAATTCGACACCGTAGTCTTGCCATAGGGTGTCCAGTGCCGTGCGCTGGGCAGTGGTGATGCGTCCCTGGCGCAGCACAAAGCTGCGCACAGGCCGGATATGCCCGGCTTCCTTCACGCGTTAGAAAAACAGGCCGTCCAGCGGCGATGACGCGCTGGCGTACAGCTTGCGCGGCATGCGTCCGGCGCGATACGCTTCGCGCCCGGCCTCGACCGCCTTCTTCATGGCGCTGGCCATCAGCACGGGGTCTTTCGCCGCCGCGATGGCGGTATTCATAAGCACGCCGTCGCAGCCCAGCTCCATCGCAATCGCCGCGTCCGATGCCGTGCCCACGCCCGCGTCCACCAGTATCGGCACCGTGGCATTTTCGATGATGAGGCGGATGTTGTAGGGGTTGCGGATGCCAAGCCCGGAGCCGATAGGCGCCGCCAGCGGCATCACTGCCACACAGCCCATGTCCTCCAGCCGCTTGGCGATGATAGGGTCGTCAGTGGTATACACCATGACCTGAAAGCCCTCCTTGATGAGGGTGGCGGCGGCCTCCAGCGTGGCAGTGATGTCCGGAAACAGGGTCTTCTCGTCGCCCAGCACTTCGAGCTTTACCAGGCTGCGGCCATCGAGCAGTTCACGCGCGAGGCGGCAGGTGCGCACCGCGTCGGCGGCGGTGTAGCAGCCGGCGGTGTTGGGCAGAATCGTGTAGCGATCCGGCGGCAGCACGTCGAGCAGGCTCGGCTCGTTCGGATGCTGGCCGATGTTGGTGCGGCGCAGTGCCACGGTGACGATCTCGGCGCCGCTGGCTTCCGTTGCGCGCCGCGTTTGTTCGAGATCGCGGTATTTGCCGCTGCCGACCAGCAGCCGCGAGCGGTAGGGTACGCCGGCGATGACGAGCGGATCGTGACTGACGGCGGGTGCGGTGTCCGGTAACGCGCTCATGGCTATGGGTTTCTCGATGAAGGAATTACAGCGCGTTCAGCACGCGCTCAAGCCGCTGCCGTACTTCGTTCGCGACCTCATGCACGACAGGTTTGTCCACCAGTTCGAGCACGGCGTTGGGATCCATGATCTCCACCTGCACCTTGCCGGCGTCATCTTCACGCACTACCACGTTGCACGGCAGCAGCAGGCCGATGGAGGGTTCCGCTTCCAGCGCGCGGTGCGCGAGTGGAGGATTGCAGGCGCCGAGAATGCGGTAAGGCGGCATGTCCTGGTTCAGTTTCTTTTTCAGGGTGGCGGCGACGTCGATGTCGGTGAGTATGCCGAAGCCTTCCTTTTGCAGCTCTTCGGTGGTGCGTGCTATGGCCGTATCGAAGGTCAGGTTGACTGTTTTTCCAAATCCGTATTTGTTTTTCATGGCAATACCTCCTGCTTAGCCGCCACCGATGGCGTGTACGATCTCTACCCGGTCGCCGGGATTCAGGTGTTGCGCCGCGTAGGCGCTGCGCGGCACGATCTCACAGTTGATCTCCAGTGCCAGGCGCTTTTCCAGCAGGCCGAGCTCTGCAAGCAACTGATATGCGCTATGGCCTGCGGAAACTTCGCGGGGCGCGCCATTGACAAATATTTCCATAAAAATAACGTTGGGGCTCGGGGGGTTGTCCCGGGCGGTACAGGCCGGAAGGCGGCGACAAGACTGCCCGTCTATTTTGAAGGGTTAAGGCCCGGGGTGCAATGGGTGAGAGCCTGCGGCGGGGCAGTTGTGCTAAGCTTTTACCGGGTACAGTTTTCCGAGCCCCAGGCTGCGGGTGTAGTTCAATGGTAGAACTTCAGCTTCCCAAGCTGATAGTGTGGGTTCGATTCCCATCACCCGCTCCAAATTACAACAGTAGCGAGTGGCTAGTGGCGAGTAGCGAGTAACAGAGACGGTCTTGTCACTAGCCACTAGCTACTCGCCACTAGCTACTGTATTTAATATGGAAACAATCATACGCCTCGGCAGCTTTACCACCCTGTTTATTCTGGTCGCGTGGTGGGAGACACGCCGCCCGCGACGGCCATTGACTGAGCCAAGAGCCGGCCACTGGCGCACCAATCTCGCCTTGCTGGTCACCGATGTTCTGGTGTTGCGCTTCACGCTCGGTGCGGCGGCGCTGGTGACCGCCGAGTATGCGCTCCAGCATGGCTGGGGTTGGTTTAACAGCGTTGATTGGCCGGTCTGGCTGGAGTTTTTGCTGGCGTGGCTGTTGCTCGATTTTGCGCTGTATTTGCAGCATGTGTTGTCGCATGCGCTGCCTGTTTTCTGGCGGCTGCACCGTGTCCACCATACCGATCTGGATTTTGATCTCAGCACCGGCGTGCGCTTTCATCCGCTGGAGATTCTGCTCTCCATGCTCTACAAGATGGCGGCGGTGGCAGCGCTCGGCGCACCGGTGTGGGCGGTGCTGGTGTTTGAGGTGGTATTGAACGGCGCTTCGGTGTTCAATCATGGCAACGTGCATATCCCGGAGAAAATAGACCGCTGGCTGCGATTGTTTGTAGTAACGCCGGACATGCACCGTGTGCACCACTCCAGTACAGTGCACGAAACCAACTCCAACTTCGGATTTTCCATTCCCCTGTGGGATCGGCTGTGCGGCACCTACCGTGCACAGCCGGCCCTGGGGCAGCAGGGCTTTGAAATCGGGCTGAAGGAATACCGTGAGCGCCTCGGCTTCGGCGCACTGTTGTGGGTGCCCTTCCATCGCCCGCCGGGGCAGTATAGTCTGCGGCGGGACGGCGGCGACAGCGGGCCATGAAACTGATTCTGATGCGTCACGCCGACGCCGAGCCGGGCGATACCGTGCATTACCCCGACGATGCACTGCGGCCGCTCACAGCGGAAGGCATCAAGACACAGAAAAAGGTGGCGCAGGCATTGAAGCGCATGGGCGTCATGCCGACGCGTATTTTTACCAGCCCACGCCTGCGCGCGCAGAAAACGGCGGAAATCACCGCGCAGGTGCTGGGGTTGGGCCCGGTTCCGGAAGAAAGAGATGTGCTGGGCGGCGGCGGCTCGGTCAGCGACATGCTGGCGTTGTTGCGCGGTTCCGGAGGCAAGGCAACACTGCTCTGTGTGGGGCACGAGCCGGATTTATGTGCGTTGGCCAGCGTATTGTTGTGCTCCGCAGGTGCGCTACGCTTCAAATTAGTCACCAGCGGGATACTGGTTATCGGCTTTGAGGGCGAGGCCCGTGTCGGACAAGGCGTGTTGCGTTGTCTTTACCGGCCGCAGGATATAATCGCATTGCTGTGAGGAGGTAAAAAAACGCGGACACCCGTTAAGGTGTCCGCTGCAAGCCAGGGCAACGTGAGAACTTAGAAGTCGTGGTTGATGCCGACTGAAAACGTAGACAAATCCAGCCCGGCGATGCTGTTCTTCACGGCGCCGCTGCTGCCGCCCGTGCCCAGGCCATACTTCGCGCCGCTTTCGTTATCGGTGCTGGCATACAGGGCGTAGACGCTGGTGCGTTTGGAGAGCGCGTGATCCAGACCCAGCACATACCAGTCCGCGCCGGTATCTCCGCCGGTGTCGTTGTCGCCTGCCCTGGCGTAAGCAATCTTGAGAGTGTTGGCGTCCATCTTGTGGCTCAGCGCCAAGTACCAGGCATTGCGATCTATGAGTGTTGAGTTGTCATCCTGCGCCAGTTTTTCGTAAACGAAATTGACCTTGGTTTTATCCTGGTTGAACAGATAGCCCAATCCGGCTGTCCAGGCATGGGTGTCGTCAACATGGGAGGGTCCGGGGGTAGACGAAATACCGCCCATCGTGGTGGCCTCGTTTCTGTGCTGCTCATAGGCCAGTGAAACGTAGTAGGGACCGTTTTCGTACACGCCGGCCGCGCTGTATCTGTCACGATTAACGCTGGGATCCTCATCAAGGCTGTAGGCAGCCAAAAACTGGAAACCGTTCATCTTCGGGCTCCAGTAGTTGATGCTGTTCTTCTCGCGCTCGTTGAACGGCGTGCTCGCGCCGCTCACGTTGCCGATGATGGCGTTGAAGTCGCCCATGCTGTCGCTCCAGATGTCGAGCTTGCCGGTGGCGAGCTTGTAGGCATTGTCGGTTACACCCAAAACCAGTGTACCGAAGCCGCCCGCGAGGCCCAGGTAGCTGTTGCGTGGGGTGCCAAATAGCAAGCTATCGCTGCCATCCATCATAACCAGGGTTTCCATCTGAAAGATCGCCTTCAACCCATTGCCTAAATCCTCCACCCCCTTGAAACCCAGGCGCGAACTGTTGCTGGCGACATCGGTAGCATTGGCGCTGCCGTTATCGGTCATGTTTACGGACATGCGCGCCTTGCCGTAGACGGTGTAGTTGTCCTCCGCCTGCGCCGCTGTGGCGGTGACTGCCAGTGCTGCGGCCAGCGAGATGGAAATAAATTTTCCGTATGTATGCAGTTCCATTACGTCCTCTCCCATGATTTTGTCAGTTATTAAAGGTCATCTTAAACAGGCGCAGGGTGTTTGCAAGCCCTGCTTGAATTGCGTAGGGCACAGACTACGGAGGATTTGTTACACTCAGAAGAAGGCTATGTTAAGACTTGTGTGGCATCGCCGCTACTTGTATGCTGGAAACAGGAGTGGACGGCTGTTGACAAGTCTTTGAGCCAGAAAGGGGTGTTAGGAGCGCATGCGCGACGATCGGGCTCTTCATGACATTCTGGAGCACAGCCAGCTTACCCCCCTTTTCCAGCCTATCTGTTCTCTGGTCGAGAACCGCATCTACGGTTATGAGGCATTAATCCGCGGTCCTGCGGAGAGCCCCCTGCACACACCCACGGTACTGTTCGAAGACGCAACGAAATATGCGCGTCTGGCGGAAGCGGACCAGCGTTGCAGCCAGGTGTGTATTGAGGCCTGGCTCAGGCTCCAGCTCCAGGGTAAGTTGTTTCTCAACATCAATCCTGCAAGCATGATGCAGCCCGGCTTCCGGGGCAGCGAAGCGTTGCACATGATGGGCCTCACAGGCGTGGTGCCAGATCAGGTTGTGCTGGAAATCACCGAGCACACACCCGCGGGTGATTATGCCCTGTTGCGCGAGGCAGTTGTGCTTTACCGCTCCATGGGGTTTGAGATTGCCATAGACGATATGGGTACCGGCTATTCCAGTCTGCGTCTGTGGTCTGAACTGCGGCCCGACTATGTGAAGATCGACATGCACTTTACACAGGGCATGTATCAGGATCGCAGCAAGCGCCAGTTCGTGCAGTCGATCATGGAGATCGCCAGCGACCTCAACTGCAAAGTCATCGCCGAGGGCGTGGAAACCAGGGAAGATCATCAGGCGCTGTATGATGTAGGTGTGACCATGGCGCAGGGTTACTATTTCGCCCCCCCCGAGGCCCTGCCGTCCACCACGCTGGAGATACCAGGCCTTGCGCCGGAGTTGGCCGCGCACAGCGGCTATGTGCCCAGCCTGGCGCGTTCGGCGATCGCCGCCACCCTGATCAGTCCACGACCCACCCTGGATCCTGCCACGCCCGTGGAAGTGGCCGGCGAGCTATTTCACAGCACACCGAATCTGAATGCATTGCCGGTGGTCAAGGACGACATGCCGCTGGGCCTGGTGCGCCGCACCCAACTGATGAATGTGCTGGCAAGCCGGTATGGCCGCGACCTGCACGGCAAAAAACCCGTGTCACATTTCATGGAGCGCAGGCCGCTTATAGTCGATAAAAACCTGCCGCTGGAAAAGCTGAGCAAACTGGTTACCAGTGAAGATGATGTGTATCTCGGTGATGAATTCATCATCACTTCCAGAGGGCGCTATCTCGGCATGAGCACGATAGTGCAGCTGCTGAAGAAGATTACCGATCTGCAGGTGCGCAATGCGCGCTACTCCAACCCGCTCACGCTGTTGCCCGGCAGTGTGCCCATCAACGAGCACCTCGACAACCTGCTCAGAAGGCGCTGGGGTTTTGTCATGTGCTACTGTGATATCGACAATTTCAAACCGTTCAACGATGCTTGCGGCTACAGTCAGGGTGACGATGCCATCAAATTGCTCGCCCGCATTCTGGTCGAATCAGTACACAAGCGCCATGACTTTGTCGGCCACATCGGGGGCGATGACTTTGTCATTATCTTTCTGAGCCAGAACTGGCAGCAACGTTGTCAGACAATCATGGACAATTTCGCAGTCGAGATCTTGGGGCTCTATGCCGAGGAGGAGCGCGCTGCGGGCGGGGTCTGGTCGAAGGATCGGCGTGGCAACAGGGTGTTCTTTCCGATCATGACGCTGTCGCTCGCTGCGGTGGAGGCGCCGCAGGGACGCTTTGTGTCACATCACGAGATTGCCGCGCGGGTGAGTGAGATCAAGACGCAGGCGAAAAATATAACCGGTAACAGCCTGTTTATCGATCGGCGCTGCACCGACAGCGATGCAGACCAGTTGCCATTGATTGAGTAGCTGTAACACTACCGTCATCATTCCACGGTTTAATTGTGACTTGGACGGGGGCAAGGCAGACATGACCGGACGCATACTGATAGTGGAAGACGAAGCAGCGATCAGCGAGATGATCGCGCTGTCACTTGCGCGCGCGGGCTACGCCTATGACATTGCGCAGGATGCAGAGCAGGCGCTCGTCGGCATCACCCGGCAGCCGCCGCTGCTGATTCTGCTCGACTGGATGCTGCCCGGCATGAGTGGCATGGATTTGGCGCGCCGCCTGAAGCGGGAGGAAGCCACGCGCGCAATACCGGTTATCATGCTTACCGCACGCGGTGATGAGGCAGACAAGGTCAGGGGGCTCGAGGTCGGCGCCGACGACTATCTCACCAAGCCGTTTTCGCTGAGTGAGTTGCTGGCGCGGATCAAGGCCGTACTGCGCCGTACCGCGCCCCAGGCGACCGATGATGTGATCGAGGCAGACGGTTTGCGCCTCGACCCTGCCAGCCATGTCGTGGCCAGTCATGGGCACGAGCTGGCGATGGGCCCCACCGAGTTTCGCCTGCTGCATTTCTTCATGAGCCACGCCGGACGGGTGTACAGCCGCAGCCAGTTGCTCGATCTGGTGTGGGGCAGCAACGTATATGTTGGCGAACGCACGGTGGACGTGCACATCCGGCGCTTGCGCAAAGTGCTGGAGCAGCATGGCCATGACACCCTGATTCAGACCGTGCGCGGTTCGGGTTATCGCTTCTCGCAGCCGATGAAGACTGCGGCGGTGTAACGCCATTTTTCAAACACCTGGGTGTTTGAAAAATGAAGCAAAGCAAAAATCACATTTTTTGCTTTGCGCAGTTGAAAAAGTCCTGGACGGACTTTTTCAACATCTTGCTAGCCCGCCGCGCGTGAGGTCTTTTTGCGTTCGTGCTCCAGCAGTTGGCGTTTGCGCAGACGGATATGGTGCGGGGTGACTTCCACCAGTTCGTCGTCGTCGATAAATTCCATGGCCTGTTCCAGCGACATGCGCACCGGCGGTACCAGGATCACATTTTCATCCGAACCCGAGGCGCGCATATTGGTGAGCTGCTTGCCCTTCAGCGGGTTGACCACCAGATCGTTGTCACGCGAGTGCAGCCCGATCACCATGCCTTCATAGAGTTCCTCGCCCGGGCCGATAAACATGCGCCCGCGCTCCTGCAGGCTGAACAGCGCAAAGGCCACGCTCTTGCCGGCGCCGTTGGCGATCAGCACCCCATTGGTGCGGTTGCCGATAGTGCCTTTTTTCACCGGCGCGTGATGGTCATAGACGCTGTGCAGCAGGCCGGTGCCTGAGGTGAGCGTCAGAAATTCGGTGCGGAAGCCGATCAGCCCACGGGTCGGGATCATGTACTCCAGACGCACCCGCCCCTTGCTGTCGGACTCCATGTTGGTGAGGTCGCCTTTGCGCAGGCCCATCTGCTCCATGATGCTGCCCTGATGGCGTTCTTCGATATCGACCACGACGGACTCGTACGGCTCACAGGTTTCGCCGTCGATTTCGCGCGTGATGACCTGGGGCCGTCCCAGTGCCAGTTCGTAGCCCTCGCGGCGCATGTTTTCGACCAGGATGCCAAGATGCAGTTCACCGCGCCCGGAGACGCGGAACTTGTCCGGGTCTGCGGTATCTTCCACGCCTAAGGCGACGTTGTGGATGAGTTCGCGTTGCAGGCGCTCGCGGATCTGGCGGCTGGTGATGTACTTGCCATCCTTGCCGGCCAGCGGCGAGGTGTTGACCTGAAACATCATGCTCACCGTGGGCTGGTCGACTACCAGAGCGGGCAGGGCCTCCACCGCAGTGGGGTCGCACAGGGTATCGGAGATGCCGAGATTCTCGATGCCGGTAAAGGCGATGATGTCGCCCGCCTCGGCCTCCGGTATCTCGATGCGCTCGAGGCCGAGCATGTTGAACAGTTGCAGTATGCGCGCGTTGCGCTTCGCGCCCTGCGGGTTCACCACCACCACCGCCGAGTTGGCCTTGATGCGTCCGCGCGCGATACGCCCGATGCCGATCACGCCTACATAGCTGGAGTAATCGAGCGAGCTTACCTGCATCTGGAACGGCCCGTCCGGGTTTACCTGCGGCGGCCTCACGTGTTGCACGATGGTTTCGAACAGCGGCGTCATGTCGCCTGAGCGCGTCTCGGCATCGAGACTGGCATAGCCGTTCAGCGCCGAGGTGTACACCACCGGAAAGTCGAGCTGCTCCTCGGTTGCGCCCAGGCGATCGAACAGGTCAAAGGTCTGGTCCAGCACCCAGTGCGCGCGTGCGCCCGGACGGTCGATCTTGTTGATGACGACGATGGGCTTGAGTCCCAGCGCAAAGGCCTTCTGCGCCACGAAGCGGGTCTGCGGCATGGGTCCGTCCACTGCGTCGACCAGCAGCAGCACTGCGTCCACCATGGAGAGCACGCGCTCCACCTCGCCGCCGAAATCGGCGTGGCCGGGTGTATCGACGATGTTGATGCGGTAGTCGCGCCAGCGCAGCGCGGTGTTTTTGGCCAGGATGGTGATACCGCGCTCGCGCTCGATGTCGTTGGAGTCCATCACGCGCTCGGTGCTGGCGGCGCGCGCGGCAAAGGTGCCGGACTGCTGTAGCAGTTTGTCGACCAGCGTGGTCTTGCCATGATCGACATGGGCGATGATGGCGATGTTGCGTAAGTTGTCTAGCACGAATAAAAGCCCTGCGGGGAAAGGGAAACTGCCTATTTTACAATAAAATAGGCTCCACAGGCATAAAAAATCGGAAAGTGCGCCCAGACCCAGTCCGGACCCGGGTGCGCTGCGGCGGGCGTGGCATCAAGCGTGTATAAAGATGTTGATGGGACGCGTGGTCAGCCCAGTCCGGCCCCCAGCATGGCGCCTATCATATAGGCGATCACCCCTGCCCCGCCGCCTATCAGGGTCAGGCGCAGGCCGCCCCACACGGCCTGTTTGCCGGTGAACAGGCTGAGGGCCGCACCGACCAGAAACAGGCCGCCCACGGCCGCCCCGGCGCTGGTGTAAATCGCGTTCGGCCCGGCGAACAGCAGCGGCAGCAGCGGCACCAACGCCCCCAGGGTAAAGGCGAGAAAGGAGGCGACCGCCGCGCCCTGCGGCGAGCCCAACGCGTCCGGGTTGAGCCCGAGCTCCTCGCGCGCCAGGGCGTCGAGCGCGTGTTCGGGGTTTTGCAGCAGGCGCTGGGCGGTGGCGCGGGCCTGTTCGATGGGCACGCCGCGCGCTTCGTAAATGAGCGCCAGCTCCTCGGCTTCTTCTTCCGGGTATTCCTCCAGTTCCTCGCGTTCCAAGCCGATCTGGTATTCATACATCTCGCGCTGCGAGCGCATGGAGACATATTCGCCTGCGGCCATGGAGAGGGCACCCGCCAACAGGCCCGCCGTGCCCGTGAGCAGCAGCACCTTGAGGTCTTGCACCGCACCTGCCATGCCCATGATGAGGCTGGTGTTGGAGACCAGGCCGTCGCTCACGCCGAAGACGGCGGCGCGCAGGTTGCCGCCGCTCTCGGTGGTGCGATGACGGTGCCCGAAGTCTTCCAGCGAGGTCGGCATGGCATGGCCGCTGCTGTCTGCGGGCGCACTGTACACCGACAGGCCGCGCACCTTGATCGCCGCCAGCACCGGTCGCAAGCGGCGCGGTCCGAGCGTACGGATCAGCGCCGCGACCAGGCGCGCCCGCCAGCTGGGGTGGAACGCCGGGGGCAGTACTGCGCCGCGCGCGCGGGCCTGGCGCGCCCAGATCTCCGCCTGCGCCGTGGCGGCCTGGCCCAGACGCAGAAACAGCTTGTTTTTAACCGGGTCGGGCTCGGTAGCGACCAGCACCTGGTACAGGTAGGCCGACTGCATCTCCTCCATCCAGTTTTCGCGTGCCGACATCGCTGCCCTCCCAACTTCACTGCGTCAGTTCAATAGGCTAACATGTCTCAAGTTCGCCGGACGCACTGCCATGCCCAAAAAACCCGCCCCTGATTTTGAACGCACGCTCACCGAGCTGGAAACGCTGGTCGGGCGCATGGAAAAAGGCGAGCTGTCGCTGGAGGCGTCGCTCAAGGATTTCGAGCATGGCATCCAGCTGATTCGCCACTGTCAGCAAGCGCTCGCCGAGGCAGAGCAGAAGGTGCAGATATTGATGGAAAAAAACGGCGCGGTGCAGATTGAGCCGTTTGAGACCGATGACCCCTGACCGGGGCATGCAAAACTCCCTGCAAGCGGCCAAGAGCGACACCTGAACTGCCATGGCGCTGGACTGGATGGAGGCCTACCGCGACCGTGCTGACGCGGCGCTGGCGCAACGGCTGCCGCCGCCTGCGGCTGTGCCGGTGCACCTGCATCAGGCCATGCGTTATGCCGTGCTCAACGGCGGCAAGCGCATCCGCCCGGTGCTGGTCTATGCCACGGGTGCGGCGCTCGACACACCGCTTACGCACCTCGACACCCCAGCCTGTGCAGTGGAGCTGATTCATGCCTATTCACTGGTGCATGATGACCTGCCCGCGATGGACAACGATGACCTGCGCCGTGGCCAACCCACCTGTCACAAGGCCTGGGGCGAGGCGACCGCGATACTCGCGGGCGACGCCTTGCAGGCGCTGGCGTTTCAGCTGCTGGCGCAGGATGCGGCGCTGGAAGCAAACCCGGCGCAGCGGCTGCGCATGATAGAAATCCTGGCCGAGGCCAGCGGCTCGCGCGGCATGGCGGGCGGGCAGGCGCTGGATCTCGCCGCAGTGGGGTCGCAGCTTACGTTCGCGGAACTCGAATACATGCATATCCACAAGACCGGCGCGCTGATCCGCGCCGCCGTCAGGCTGGGTGCGCTCGGTGCGCTGCGGGAGAGCGACGAGGCGTTTAGGCGGCTTGACCATTATGCCAAGTGCGTCGGGCTGGCATTTCAGATTCACGATGACGTCATCGATGAAGCAGGCAACACCGCCACGCTGGGCAAGACCCAGGGTGCCGACCGGTTGCGGGACAAGCCCACGTATCCTGCGCTGCTGGGTTTGGCTCAATCACGCCAGATGGCGCGCGATCTGTGTGACGAGGCGGTGGCCAGCCTGAGCGCCATGGACGTGCGCGCCGGGCCGCTCAGGGCGCTGGCACGCTACATCGTGGAGCGGCAATGCTGAAATCAGCAGTATTTGCGACAGTATATGGCCTTGTCCGGTAGCTTGCGGGTACCATATACATCTACCCGCCTCACGCCAGCCTATGCCGTACCCGTTACTAGAGAGACTCCGCACGCCCGCGCAACTGCGTACGTTCGATGAAGCCGAGCTTGCGCCGCTGGCCGCCGAGCTACGGGCGTTTCTGATCGAATCTGTCAGCCATACCGGCGGGCATCTCTCCGCCGGCCTCGGCGCCGTCGAGCTGGCGATTGCGCTGCACTACGTGTTCAACACCCCCGAGGATCGTCTGGTGTGGGACACCGGCCACCAGTGCTATCCGCACAAAATACTCACCGGGCGACGCGCGGCCATGGGCAGCCTGCGGCAGAAAGGCGGCCTTGCCGGTTTCCCCAAGCGCGACGAAAGCCCCTACGACACCTTTGGCGTCGGCCATGCCGGCACCTCGGTGAGCGCCGCGCTCGGCATGGCGCTTGCCCACGCATTGAAAACACCCTCTCCCCCGGGGGGAGGTAAGGGTGAGGGCACGCGCAAGACGGTGGCGGTGCTGGGCGACGGCGCCCTCACCGCGGGCATGGCATTCGAGGCGCTGAACCATGCGGGCGATCTCGGCGCCGACATGCTGGTGATTCTGAACGACAACGACATGTCGATCTCGACCAACGTCGGCGGCATGTCGAATTATCTCGCGCGCGTGCTGTCGGGCAAGGTGTATTCCACCATGCGCGAGCGCAGCAAAAAGGTGCTGGGCGTAATGCCGCCGGTGTGGGAGCTGGCGCGGCGCGCGGAAGAGCACATGAAAGGCATGGTGATCCCCGGCACGCTGTTTGAAGAGCTGGGCTTCAACTACATCGGCCCCATCGACGGCCACGACCTGCCCACGCTGGTGAAAACCCTGCGCAACCTGCGCGCGCTCAAGGGGCCGCAGTTCCTGCACGTGGTCACGCGCAAGGGCAAGGGCTACGCGCCGGCCGAGAACGATCCGTGCAGCTATCACGGCGTGGCGGCGTTTGACCCCGACAGCGGCGCGCCGCGCAGCAAGAGCGGCGGCGCGCCCAGCTACACACAGATTTTCGGTGACTGGCTGTGCGACATGGCGGCGCGCGACGAGCGTCTGGTCGCCATCACGCCCGCCATGCGCGAAGGCTCGGGGCTCACCCGCTTTTCCGAGCACTATCCGGCGCGCTATTTCGATGTCGGTATCGCCGAGCAGCACGCCGTCACGCTGGCTGCGGGTCTCGCATGTGAAGGGCTGAAGCCGGTGGTGGCGATCTATTCCACGTTTTTACAGCGTGCCTATGACCAGCTGATCCATGACGTGGCGTTGCAAAACTTGGCGGTACTGTTCGCCATCGACCGCGCCGGCATCGTCGGCCCAGACGGCCCCACCCACGCGGGCAGCTTTGACCTCGGCTTTATGCGCAGCATTCCGAACATGGTCGTCATGGCGCCGACCGACGCCAATGAATGCCGCGAGATGCTGACCACGGGTTTTATGTATGACGGCCCGGCGGCGGTGCGTTACCCGCGCGGCCCGGCGCCGTGTACCGTGCTGCAATCCGGTGCCAACAGCCTGCCACTGGGCAAGGCCAGGTTGTGCCGCGAGGGTAAAGGCGTCGCCTTGCTGGTGTTCGGCGCCCTGCTGGAGCCCGCCATGGAGGCCGCGCAGGCGCTCAATGCCACCGTGGTCAACATGCGCTTCATCAAGCCGCTCGATGAAGTGATGGTGATGCAGCTGGCGGCGCAGCATGCGCTGCTGGTCACGCTGGAAGACAACGCCGTGCAGGGCGGCGCCGGCAGTGCGGTGAACGAATGCCTGGCCGCGCAAGGCCTGGGCAACACCATTATCAATCTGGGGCTGCCGGACGCGTTTCTCGATCAGGGCACGCGCGCTGAATTGCTCGCGGCATGCGGTCTCGATACCGGCGGCATACTGCGCACTGTACGCAAACACTTTGAAACACAGTGCCAGGTCGCGCCGGTTAAAGTAAAATAGCACCGTGTCCGCGCAATACACCCTCAAGATACTCACCGACTTCGCCTCGGCGCACACCCTGCGCGACTATCCCGGCGACTGCCGCCGCATGCACGGTCACAACTGGAAGCTGGAAGTAGAGGTGGCGGCCAACCGGCTGGACGATACCGGCATGGGTGTGGATTTTCGCGTCATCAAGAACGCCGCGCGCGATCTCGCCAAGACGCTGGATCACTATTACCTTAACGATATTCCGCCGTTCGACAAGATCAACCCGACGGCGGAAAACATCGCCGCCTATTTTTATACCGGCCTGTCACAAACCCTGAACAAACCCAATCTGCGCGTGAGCGCAGTCACCCTGTGGGAAACCGACCGCGCCTGCGTGCGTTATACCGAGCAGGCGTAAGGTATACGCACAGCCTAGTGCTTCTGCTTCAGCAGCATCACCTGGCCGTTATTCTGCATTTCGAGGCGGCTCAGAAACGACATCCCGAGCAACACCTCTGACGGTGAGAGACCTTCGATCACCATGCCATCCACTTCGCGCAGATCGATGTCGCCCAGCTTGACCCTGGAAAGCTTGACCTGATAGGCGGGTGCGAGGCCGGAGGCGGTCGAGGCCGTGACGGGCTGCCCGTCGAGTTTGTAGTTGATGCCGAGCCGCTTTGCCTCAACGGAGTTCATTGCCACCAGCGTGGCGCCGGTGTCGACCAGAAAATTCACGGTCAGGCCATTGATGGTACCTACCGTGGCAAACATGCCCTGCGGGCTGCGGAAAATCGTGACGCTGGTGTGCGGAGGTGCGGCGAGGCGTGTATGCACCTCACTGCCGAGGGCGTAGTTTTTTTGCCTGCCTTCGATTTCCAGCACGGCCTCGTTGCTGGTGGCGCTGATGAGCTTGACGCCTTCGGGGCTGGTTTCACCCACGTTGAGTGCTTGTTGTTTGCCATCGATGACCACAATGGCTTTGTGTTTGAACAGACCAAGGACTATTACGCTGTTGACGGCGAACAGCGTCGGGCTTGCGAGCAGCAGCGCCAGACTGATGATGAATTTGCCGGTAGCAGAGCAAGGCATAAGGCATTTATTATGCGCCGTATGAAGCCGGTGCGCATCTTCCGTCATATCGCCAATGAAGGGCCTGGCTACTTCGCCACGGTGCTGGAGCGGCGCGCTATCCCCTTGCAGCTCATACGCGTCGATCAGGGCGATGCCATCCCGCCCGGGGTGGACGACTGCGCCGGGCTGGTGTTCATGGGCGGCACGATGAGCGTGAACGATGACCTGCCGTGGATAGCCGAGGCGCTTGCGCTGATTCGCCGCGCCGCGCAGGCCGGCATACCGGTGTTGGGCCATTGTCTCGGCGGCCAGTTGATCAGCAAGGCCCTGGGCGGTGTGGTGCGCGCCAATGCCGTGCAGGAGTTCGGCTGGCATGCCGTGCAACGCGTGGACAAACCTGTGGCGCACGACTGGTTGGGGCAGTTGCCGTCCGAGTTCGACGTGTTTCATTGGCATGGCGAGACGTTCAGTCTGCCCCAGGATGCAACACTGCTGCTGACCAGTGCCCATTGTGCGCATCAGGCATTTGTGTGGCGCAACATGCTGGCCCTGCAATGCCATGTGGAGATGACGGCGGACATGGTGCGCGACTGGGCGGTACACAGCGATCATGAGATGGCCGCGCCCGGCGCGGGTGTGCAGAGCGCACAGCAGATGCAGCAGAACCTTACGTCCAGAGTGGCCGCCCTCCAGCGTGTAGCGGACGTGCTGTATGAGCGCTGGCTGCGTTGTCTGGTGACATGACTGCGCAGGCAGGCGCGTAAAAACACCCGCGCTGCTATTGACACGGTAGCAGGATGCCCAAATAATCAGGACGTTGTGCGTTTATATGGCTGGGCCGAGTGAGTCTTGCGCGCGTGGTTTCAGGGCGTGGCAGGAGGTGCCAGACCATGCGAACCTCGTTGCCGGACATGCGGGTGCACGTCGGGCGTACGGGCAAGAGACAGTGCAGTTATAACTTAAGGGGTTGTCTGTATGAGTCTTGGTACGGTGAAGTGGTTCAATGACAGCAAGGGTTTTGGCTTTATTACACCGAATGATGGCAGCGAGGATGTGTTTGTGCACTACTCCGCCATCGAGGCTGAAGGCTTCAAGACGCTGACGCAGGGCCAGACGGTCGAGTTTGAAACGACTACCGGGCCGAAGGGATTGCAGGCGGCACACGTCAAGCCCGCCTGAGCGGGCCGTGGGGTGTGCGGCTCACTGCCACAGGCAGGTGAGCGCATCGGCGAAGCGATGGCTGCTTGGCCTGTGTCTGCAACAGGCCGACCGAAGCGCAAGGCTGTTTTGTAACAGCCTGCGGGGGCTCGCCTTGATTTTACGCTGACTATTCTTCCCCAACGCGCTGCTCGCCCCGCCCAGGCGGTGGCATACTGGTAAAGTGTGCGGGTCTGCTGGGTTCAGGCACGCAGTGATTTTCAGGAAAGACACATGACCATTACCAAGATCAATAGCCTGTTGCTCGCTGTCACGCTGTTTGCGGCCGTTGCCTTGAGCGGCTGCGGACAGAAGGGCGATCTGTATCTGCCGGATCGCTGGCAAGATCAGCCCGTGACTACCTCCGGCCGCTAAGCAAGGCCGCGCGCGGGTAGCGCGCCACACGTCATTATGGATTACTTTCACTATTACAACGGACGCCTGTATGCCGAGGGCGTCGATCTCGCTGCGGTCGCCGCGACGCACGGCACGCCCTGTTACGTCTACTCGCGTGCCGCAGTGGAGGCAGGCTTTCGTGCCTTTGACGAAGCGTTGGCGGTCCATCCCCACGGCCATCTGGTGTGCTATGCGGTCAAGGCCAACCCCAATCTCGCCGTGCTCAACTGTCTGGCGCGGCTGGGCGCGGGGTTCGATGTCGTCTCCGGTGGCGAATTGGCGCGCGTACTGGCGGCGGGCGGTGATGCGGGCAAGGTGGTATTTTCCGGTGTCGGCAAGCGCCCCGACGAGATGCGCGAGGCGCTCACGGCCGGCATCCGCTGCTTCAATGTTGAATCTGCGCCGGAGCTTGAACGGCTGAACGAGGTGGCGGGCGCGCTCGGCAAGCGTGCGCCGGTCGCGCTGCGCGTCAACCCCGATGTGGATGCGCGCACCCATCCGTATATTGCCACCGGTCTCGCAGACAGCAAGTTCGGCATTCCCATCGCCATGGCGCCGGAGGTCTATGCCCGGGCAGCGGCACTGCCGCATATCGAGATCGTTGGGGTGGATTGCCACATCGGCTCGCAACTGACTGACACCGCGCCGTTCGTGGCGGCGGCCGAGCGGGTGCTGGCGCTGGTGGATGCGCTGGCACGGCAGGGCATCATCCTGCATGAGCTGGATCTGGGGGGCGGATTGGGCATTCCCTATCAGGGCGAAACGCTACCCGCGCCGCAAGCCTATGTTGCAGCGCTGCTGGGCGCCGTGGGCGATCGTGCCTGCACCCTGCTCATTGAGCCGGGGCGCGCCATCATCGGCAATGCGGGCCTGCTGCTCACGCGGGTGGAGTATCTCAAGCTCAATGACGCGAAAAATTTTGCCGTGGTCGACGCCGCCATGAATGATCTGATGCGCCCGGCGCTGTATGACGCCTGGCATGCGATTGAGCCGGTGCAGCCGCGCGCCGCGCCCGAGAGCGTGTATGACGTGGTCGGGCCGGTGTGCGAGAGCGGTGACTTCCTCGGCACTGCGCGCAGGCTGGCGCTGGAGCCGGGCGACCTGCTTGCCATTCGCTCTGCGGGCGCCTACGGCATGAGCATGAGCTCCAATTACAACACCCGCCCGCGCGCCGCGGAGGTGATGGTTGACGGTACGCAGGCCCATCTGGTGCGGACGCGTGAAACGGTGCCGGAGCTATTCGCCGCTGAACGCCTGCTGCCTTGAGTTACAATATGTATAAAGTCGCCTCTAAAAATCCCCTCTCCCTCCGGGAGAGGGTTGGGGTGAGGGGGTAAATACACGAATTTCGTCCCCTCATCCTCGCCTTCCCCCTCCGGGCGAAGGAGTTTCCAGTTTTTAGAAGTGCCCGTAAAGTATTAACACAGGAATTCAACAGTGGAACAATTGCACGGAACGACGATAGTGTCAGTGCGCCGCAACGGCAAGGTGGTGGTCGGCGGTGACGGGCAGGTGTCGATGGGCAATACCGTGATGAAAAGCAACGCCCGCAAGGTGCGGCGGCTGTATCACGACCAGGTCATCGCCGGGTTTGCCGGCGGCACCGCCGATGCCTTCACGCTGTTTGAGCGTTTCGAGGGCAAGCTGGAGAAGCATCAGGGCAACCTCACGCGCGCGGCGGTCGAGCTGGCCAAGGACTGGCGCACCGACCGCATGCTGCGGCGGCTGGAGGCATTGCTGCTGGTGGCTGACAAAAGCGTCTCGCTCATCATCTCCGGCAATGGCGATGTCATCGAGCCGGAAAACGGCCTCATGGCTATCGGCTCCGGCGGCCCCTACGCGCAAGCTGCTGCGCGCGCCCTGCTCGAAAACAGCGAACTCGACGCGCTTGCGATTGTTGAGCGCAGCCTCATGATTGCCGCCGACATCTGTGTGTTCACCAATTGCAATATCACCGTAGAAGAACTTGTTGCAACCGCTTGAGTCCTGACATGTCCCTGACCCCGCAGCAAATCGTCCACGAGCTGGACAAGCATATCATCGGCCAGGCCGCCGCCAAGCGCGCCGTTGCCATTGCCCTGCGCAACCGCTGGCGCCGCAACCAGGTGGAGGAGTCGCTGCGCAATGAAATCACGCCCAAGAATATCCTGATGATCGGGCCGACCGGCGTCGGCAAGACCGAAATTGCGCGGCGGCTGGCAAAGCTCGCCCACGCGCCGTTTCTCAAGATCGAAGCCACCAAGTTCACCGAGGTGGGCTATGTCGGCCGCGACGTCGAATCCATCATCCGTGATCTGGTCGATACCGCGATCAAGATGACGCGCGAGGAAGAAATAAAAAAGGTGCGCCCACGCGCCGAGGAGAGCGCCGAGGAGCGCATACTCGACATCCTGTTGCGTCCGGCGCGTGTGGATTCCCCGGTGGTACAGGACGAGCCTGCCACACGCCAGATATTCCGCAAGAAACTGCGCGAAGGCGCGCTCGATGAGCGCGAGATCGAGGTCGATCTGAGTGTTGCGCCCATGGGGGTCGAGATCATGGCCCCGCCGGGCATGGAGGAGATGAGCAACCAGTTGCAGAGCATGTTCCAGAATCTGGCGGGCGCACGCACCCGCACGCGCAAGCTGCGGGTGAAGGAAGCCTTCAAGCTGCTAACCGACGAGGCCGCCGCCAAGCTCATTGACGAAGAGGCGCTGAAGGCGCGCGCACTGCACAGCGTCGAGCAAAACGGCATTGTGTTTATCGACGAGATCGACAAGATCGCCAAGCGCGCTGAGTATGCCGGTGCGGATGTGTCGCGCGAGGGCGTGCAGCGCGACCTGTTGCCGCTGGTCGAGGGCAGCACGGTGTCCACCAAGCACGGCATGGTGAAGACCGACCATATCCTGTTCATCGCGTCCGGCGCGTTTCATGTCGCCAAGCCCTCGGATCTGATTCCGGAATTACAGGGCCGCTTGCCGATCCGCGTGGAAATGGACGCGCTCGGCGCGGAAGATTTTGTGCGCATCCTGACCGAGCCCGACGCCTCGCTGACTCGGCAGTACATCGCCTTGCTCGCAACCGAAGGTGTGGCGCTGAGCTTCACCAAGGACGGCATCGCGCGGCTGGCCGAAGTGGCATGGAAGGTGAACGAGCGCACGGAAAACATCGGCGCGCGCCGCCTGCATACGGTGATGGAACGCCTGCTGGAGACGATCTCGTTCGAGGCATCGGATAAGGACGGCACCCGGCTCGAGGTCAATGCCGCCTATGTGGATGAGCATCTCGGCAAGCTGGTCGAGGATGAAGACCTGACGCGTTACATCCTGTAGGGCATCTCTAAAAATGCGTCTTTTGCTTCAATACTGCGTTGCAGCTTGTCTCCGCTGCTCACATACTGGCGTGTATGCTGCGCTGCTCGCCTGCGCTGCGCCTTGTCTTGAAGCAAAATCCATCATTTTTAGAGACGCCCTGTAGCGCCACCATGGCAGACGAACCCAACAAACCGCGTCCGATAGAAATCAATCTGCATCAGAAGTCGCGCGTGCTCGAAGTCAGCTTCGACGACGGTGCGCATTTCAACCTGTCGTGCGAATACCTGCGCGTCCATTCGCCGTCAGCCGAGGTGCGTGGTCACGGGCCGGGGCAGGAAGTGTTGCAGGTCGGCAAGGAACAGGTCAACATTAGCGCGATTGATCCGGTAGGCAGCTACGCCGTGCGCCTGCACTTTGACGACGGGCACAATACCGGGCTGTACTCCTGGCGCTATCTGTACGAGCTCGGTGCCCAGCATGAAGAGAAATGGCGTGATTATCTGGCGCGCCTGCAACAGGCGGGTGTGACCCGTTCGGCTGACTCATGAGTTCATTGTTAAAATTATGCTCTCTGCTACGTTCCCGCCCCTTGTTTAGGGGGCGGGACAGGGTGGGGGTAGAGTTAACAGGGTTGTTACTCAGGAGACACCTTGTCAGCAGTGTGCCCTTACTTGGTGTCTCCTGAGGCGGCGCTATGGAAAAGAAGACCCACTTCGGTTTTGAAGACGTACCCGAGTCCGAAAAGGCGCGCCGTGTAGGCGCGGTGTTCGACTCGGTGGCGACGCGCTATGACGTGATGAACGATGCCATGTCGTTCGGTGTGCACCGGCTATGGAAGCGGTTCGCGGTGGAGCGTGCGGGTTTGCGCGGCGGCGAGTCGGTGCTGGATGTCGCGGGCGGCACGGGCGACATCGCGCGCTTGCTGGCGCGCAAGGTGGGCGCCAAGGGCAGGCTGGTGGTCACCGACATTAATGCCGCCATGCTGGGCGTGGGGCGTGCGCGGCTGGTCGATGCGGGCGTGGTGGGTAACGTCGAATACGTGCAGGCCGATGCCGAGCACCTGCCGTTTCCCGACGACAGCTTCGACTGCATCACCATCGCCTTTGGCCTGCGCAACGTCACCCGCAAGGAGGCGGCACTGGCCTCCATGCAGCGGATACTGAAGCCGGGTGGGCGCTTGCTGGTGCTGGAGTTTTCCAAGCCGCGCCTGCCAGCCTTGGCGCCTGCCTATGATTTTTATTCCTTCAAGGTGTTGCCCGTGCTGGGCAAGCTGATTGCCGGCGATGAGGCGAGTTACCGTTATCTGGCCGAGTCGATACGCATGCACCCGGATCAGGACACGCTCAAAATGATGATGCAGCATGCGGGTCTGGAACGCTGCGAATACTTCAACCTCAGTGGCGGAATAGTAGCGCTGCACCGTGGCTACAAACTCTAAAAAATGCGTCTTTCTCTCCAATACGGTGCTGTACAAGGACGTACTAATGGCGCGAGCGCAGGACGCGCAGGAGCGATCGTTACAGCTTGTCTCCGCTGCTCACATACTGGCGTGTATGCTGTGCTGTACAAGGATGCACGAATGGCGCGAGCGCAGGACGCGCAGGAGCGACCGATGCTCGCCTGCGCTGCGCCTTGTCTTGAGGCAAAATCCATCATTTTTAGGGGCTCCCGTTGAGTCGCCCACTACCTACCCCGTTGGCCGTTGTATTTGAGGCCGCGCTCAATCGCTACCTGGCCATGGACGCGGACAGTCAGCGCCAGCTCGCGGCACTGTCCGGCAAGGCGGTGGCCGTTGAGCTTACCGATTTTGACTGGGAGTGGGTGTTGCTGGTACAGAACGACGGCCTGCGTGTGTTCAGCAGCTACGACGGCCCGGTAACCGCGCGGCTGCGCGGCAGCAGCAGCGCCTTGCTGCGCATGGGGGCGGGAGACACGTCGCGCGCGGCGTTTTCCGCCGGCACGGTGGAGTTCAACGGCGACGTGGAGCTGGGGCAGCGCATCAAGGCCCTGTTTGACAACATCGACATCGACTGGGAAGAACAGCTATCCAGAGTGGTGGGCGATGTGGCGGCACACAGCATCGGCCACGCCGTGCGCAGCACGCACAACTGGGGCAAGCAGACGCTGGCTACACTGATGCAGGACTTTGCCGAGTATCAGCAGGAAGAGGCACGCAACCTGCCGACACAGGAGGAGGCCGAGGCATTCAACGCGGCAGTGGATACGCTGCGGGATGACGTCGCGCGGCTGGAGCAACGTATTCAGCGCCTGTCTGCCATGAAAAAAGACACACCATGATCGCACCACGCCAACTGCTGCGCCTGCTGCATATCAACATTGTGCTGGTTCGGCACGGTCTGGATGAAATCATACTCGCCACGCACCTGTTCCGTCCGGTGCGCTACGTGCTTTATCTGTTTCCCTGGTACTGGCTGCGGGGCAAGCAGGCGCCGCGTGCCGTGCGTATTCGACGCGCGCTGGAAGACCTCGGGCCCATCTTCGTCAAATTCGGGCAGCTGCTGTCCACCCGTCCCGATCTGCTGCCGGAAGACATTGCGCACGAGCTGGCCTTGCTGCAAGACCGGGTGCAGCCTTTTCCCGGCGCACAGGCGCGTGCGTTCATCGAGCAGGCGCATGGAAAACCCGTGCTTGAAATATTTCAGGAATTCGACGAAACGCCACTGGCCGCCGCCTCCGTTGCCCAGGTACATGCCGCACGGCTGTTCGACGGGCGCGAGGTTATCGTCAAGGTGCTGCGGCCTCAGGTTGAGCGAGCCATCCGGCGTGACGTGAGTCTGCTCTACACCGTGGCGGCTCTGGCGGAGCGCTACTGGGCCGATGGCAAGCGCCTGCGCCCGACTGCCGTGGTAGCCGAATTTGAAAAAACATTGCTGGGTGAGCTTGATCTGCTGCGCGAGGCCGCAAACGCGAGCCAATTGCGGCGCAACTTTGAAGGCTCCAGCCTGCTTTATGTGCCGGAGATCGTGTGGCCGCTCACGCGCCGCAACGTGATGGTGATGGAGCGCATCTTCGGCACGCCGATCAGCCATGTCGAAAGCCTTGTGGCGCAGGGCGTTGATCTCAAGCGCCTGTCCGAGAACGGTGTCGAGATATTTTTCACCCAGGTGTTCCGCCACAACTTTTTCCACGCCGACATGCACCCCGGCAACATCTTCGTCGCCAAGGACGGGCGCTACATGGCGGTGGATTTCGGCATCATGGGCACGCTCAGCACGCGCGACCAGCGCTATCTGGCGGAAAATCTGCTCGCCTTCTTCCACCGCGACTACCGGCGTGTGGCCGAGGCCCATGTCGATGCCGGCTGGGTGCCGTCGGGCACGCGGGTGGATGAATTCGAGGCGGCGATCCGCAGCGTGTGCGAGCCCATCTTCGAGCGCCCGCTGAGCGAAATATCCTTCGGCCAGTTGCTGTTGCGTTTGTTCCAGACCGCACGCCAATTCAACATGGAAGTGCAGCCGCAACTGGTGCTGCTGCAAAAAACCCTGCTGGCTATCGAGGGGCTGGGTCGCGAACTGTACCCGGAGCTGGATTTATGGCAGACCGCCAAGCCGTTTCTGGAGCGCTGGATGAGCGAACAGGTCGGCGTTCGTGGCCTGCTCAAGGCGCTGAAGAAAAACGCGCCGGTGTGGGCGGAAAAACTGCCCGACCTGCCGCTGCTGGTGCACGATTTCTTGCAGCAGGCACACGAAGGCAAGTCACAGGTAGAATGGAAGTCAGACGAAATCGCCAAACTGCGGTACGAAATCAGGCGCGCCCAGCGGCGCAACTACAGCGTCATCGTCGGCAGCGCGCTGATCATCAGCGCCGCCATCGTCAAGGGCCTCGACGGTTTTGCGCCCACCATGTTGGGCGATGCGCCGCTGTTGACCTGGGTGCTGGGCGGCTTGGGCGGGCTGCTGGTTATCGCCGCGTGGCCGGATGATAAATAGCAGGCTGGATAAATCCATTAAAGGGCTCCGACCCTTTATCACTCCCACAACACCAGTAGCCAGATGACCGCCACATTAAGCAATGCGATCAGTACCGCTGCGCTGCCCATGTCTTTGGCGCGCTTGATGAGGTGGTGGTTTTCCAGGGAGATGCGGTCTAGCGCCGCCTCCAGCGCTGAGTTGAGTAATTCGACGATCAATACCAGCAGCACCGAAGAGATCATCAACACACGACCAACGGCGCTCTGCTCCAGATAGAGCGCCAGCGGCACCAGGATGGCCGCCAGCAGGATTTCCTGCCGGAACGCAGCCTCGTGCCGGAACGCGGCTTTTATGCCGTGGGCAGAGTACGTGCAGGCGCTGAGCAGGCGTTTGAACCCGGTTGTTCCCTTGTGTTGAGACTCTTGCATGGAGGTAGTCTCTCTGCGATTCTATTGCACTTGATTGTGTGATCACTGCTGCTGATGTGGGCGCTGCAAGCCGGCCTCGACCTTGCCGCGCTTTTCCTTCCCCGACAATAACTCAACCAGTTCCAGCGCGAAATCCATGGCAGTGCCGGGGCCGCGTGAGGTGATGATGGTGCCGTCCCTGACCACGGGATTATTTTCAATCGTGATTTTGGAGGATGCGAGTTTTTCCAGTGTGCCCGGAAAGCCGGTGGCGCGTTTGCCGTCGAGTAGGCCCGCGTGTGCGAGCACGGCAGGGGCGGCGCAGATGGCAGCGGTGAATTTTCCGCTGTGCGCCATTTTTTTCAGCAGTGCGTGGATGCGCGCGTCGTTATTGAGGTTGTCGCTGCCGGGCTGGCCGCCAGGCAGGACTACCATGTCGTAGTCGTGCGCCAGGGCTTCATCGAGCGTGGTGTCGGCCAGCAGCCGCGTGCCGCGGCTCGCCACCACTGGTTCGGTGTCGAGGCCGGCGGTGACAACGTTGATGCCCGCGCGGCGCAGCAGGTCGATGAGGGTGACCGCTTCCAGTTCTTCACAGCCCTGGGCCAAAGGAATCAGTACGCGAGGCATGGCGGAAACCTCTCAGGGTGTCATTGACTGGAGTGTAGCTCTGCGCCCTTGCTGTGAACCGTGCTGTACATACGTCGGCGCATGCCTACTCGCCTGTGCGCGATTGCAGTATCGCCATGCCCTTGAGCAGGGTGAGCGCCTCGTGCAGCTGGTAATCGCTACTGATAAGCGGCTCCTTGTCCTGCGCTGTACCGGGCGCGATGCTTGCACCATTCGTGTCCTTGGCCTTGTCGCCATTGCCGTTGGTGAGGTGGCGGGTCAAGTCAGCTTCCTTGAGCGGCTCCATGACGGAGCCTTCGCCCACAGTAACCTTGACGTTGTCGATGATGATATCGGGCACGATGCCCTCGGCCTGTATCGAACGTCCGTTTGGCGTGTAGTAGCGCGCCGTGGTGAGCTTCAATGCAGTGTCGCTGGTAACAGGCAATATGGTCTGCACCGAGCCTTTGCCGAAGGTCTTGCTGCCCATGATGACGGCGCGCTTGTGATCCTGTAATGCACCGGCCACGATTTCGGAGGCCGAAGCCGAGCCGCCATTGACCAGCACAATCATCGGCGCACCCTTGAGCACGTCACCGGGGGTGGCGGTAAAGCGCATCTTGGAATCCTTGACCCGGCCTTCGGTGTAGACGAGGAGGCCCTTCTCGATGAAGGCATCACTGACGGTGACCGCCGCGCTCAGCACGCCCCCCGGATCGTTACGCAGGTCGAGCACCAGGCCTTTGAGGCTGCCGCCGTTGTCTTTCTTGAGCTGGCTCACGGCCTCAATCAGGTTGGTGCCGGTCTGGGCCTGGAATTGCGAGATGCGCACATAGCCGTAACCCGGTGCCAGCATGCGTGACTTCACGCTTTTCACCTTGATGACGGCGCGCGTGAGGACAATGGTGAGCGGCTTTTCTTCGTCTTTGCGCAGAACGGTGAGCGTGATCTTGGTGCCGACTTCGCCGCGCATCATCTTGACGGCATCGCTCAGACTCATGCCCTGCAGTGGGGTGTCGTCGAGCCGCACGATGAGATCGCCTGCCTGCATGCCGCCCCGGCTTGCGGGCGTGTCATCGATGGGCGAGATTACCTTGACGAGGCCGTTTTCCATGCTGACTTCGAGGCCGAGACCGCCAAATTCGCCGCTGGTGCCGATCTGCAATTCCTTGTAGGCGTCGGCATCGAGATAGGCGGAGTGCGGATCCAGCCCCGCCAGCATGCCTTGGATGGCGTGGTTGAGCAGGGTTTTGTCGTCCACGGCTTCGACGTAGTCGCTTTTGACGCGACCAAAGACCTCGGTGAAGGTGCGCAACTCGGCAAGCGGCAAGCCGGTGGCTGCTGCTGCCGTGTCTTCGCGGTCGGCAAAGACGCTGTGCCCGATCGTAAGCGATGCGCCGAGTACCAGCCCGAGTGCAAGGATGAGGAAGGTGCGTAATGTGGACTTCATTGATAACTCCGTGACGCAGTTGTGGGGTGCGCCTGCTCTTTAGTTGTTGCTGCCGTGTTTTGGTTCCTGTGGCAGGCACCAGGCGCGCGGGTCGCGCGGTACGCCCTGCTCACGTATTTCAAAATATACTCCGGGGCGCTCGTGACCGCCACTGACCCCCATTGCACCGATGATCTCACCTGCTTCCGCCCAATCGCCCACCTTCTTATACAGGGCCTGATTGTGTCCGTACAGAGTCATGTAGCCGTCGCTGTGGTCGATGATGGTCAATAAACCGAAGCCACGCAGCCATTCGGCGAAGACCACGCGACCGGGCGATACCGCCTGCACCGTGTCTCCTGCGCGTCCTTCAATCAGTACGCCCTGCGCGCGTGACCGCTCGCTGCCCCCCAAGGGTGCGGTGACTGCGCCAGAGGCGGGCCATGGGAGTGTGCCCTTGAGCGCCGCAAACGCGGGGTGGCTCGGGCTTTCCGGCGGGCGCGGCGCGGATGTAAGGCGCTGCAACAGTTCATCGAGTGCGCGCTCATCTTCCAGTAGGCGTGCAAGATCGGTACCTTTGCGCTGAATGTCGGTGTTGAGGCGGGCGAGGATCAGGGTGCGTGTCTGCTGACCCTCGTCCAGTATCTCCTTTTCCTGCTGTTGCGCGCGGTGCAATTCGGCCAGATGCATGCGCTGCTGTTCAATGGCGCGCTCTGCCGTTGCCACGCGCGCAAGGTCTGCATCCGCACGCGCGATGTGCCCGGCGCGGACGCGGTTCAGATAATCGTAGTATATCAGGCTGCGCCCCACCCGGGCAGGGTCTTGCTGGTTGAGCAGCAGTTTAAGGCGATCCTGGCGCCCCATCAGATAGGCCGAGCGGATTTGCGCGGCGAGGGTTTTCCGCTGGGTGCTCATTGCGTCGGCCAGATGCTCCCGGTCTTGCTGCAGGCGGGCGAGCTGTGCGTTGTGTGTCTCTACTTTGGCGTCAAGCCGGCGCAGGCGCTGGTTGATGCGGCCAATGGCCTGTTCGCTGGTCTTGAGCGAGTGCACCAGCTCTTTCCGGGCGGTGTGTTCATTGGCGAGCGTGGCGCGCAGGGCCTGTATGCGCGTCCGCAGTTGTTCGAGTTCCTGGCGCGTGTGCGTGATGTCGTCGTTGGCAGCGATGGCGGGGCCCGCGCTGCATGTGAACAGCGCGGCGGCCAACAGCAGCCAGCGACAGGCTGTCAGGAGGCCTCTGGTCAAGTCAGGGCTTGCCTAGCGGTCAAACTCCACCAGTGGCACACCACTCATCTCCGGTGGCACCGGCAGCCCCATGAGCGTCAGCATGGTGGGCGCTACATCTGCCAGTACGCCGTTGTTGCTGAGGTGCGCCGGGCGGCCCGCATAGATCAGCGGTACCGGGTTGGTGGTATGTGCGGTGTGGGCCTGGCCGGTGCCATCGCCAATCAACTGCTCGGCATTGCCGTGGTCGGCGGTGATGAGCATCTCGCCCCCCGCTTTCTGCAGCGCCTCGTAGACCCGGCCCAGGCAGGTGTCTATCGTCTCGATGGCCTTGACCGTGGCATCGTAGTTGCCGGTGTGGCCGACCATGTCGGGATTGGCAAAATTGCAGATGATGACGTCGTATTTGCCGCTTGCAATCGCCGCGATCAGCTTGTCCGTCACCTCAAAGGCGCTCATCTCCGGCTGGAGGTCGTAGGTGGCGACATTGGGCGAGGGGATGAGGGTGCGATCTTCACCCTCGAACGGCTGTTCTTCGCCGCCGTTGAAGAAAAATGTCACATGCGCGTATTTCTCGGTCTCGGCGATACGCAACTGACGCAGGCCATGACGCGCGATGTAGGCGCCAAACACGTTGTGCAGGCGCTCGGACGGAAAGGCCACCGGAACGTCGAATTCGTCGTTGTATTCGGTCAGGCTCACAAAGGCGCCGAGCCTGGGCTTGAGCGCGCGCCCAAAGCCATTGAAGTCAGGCTCGATGAAGGGGCGCGTGATCTGGCGTGCGCGGTCGGAGCGGAAATTCATGAACACCACCACGTCACCGTCCGCCATGCGCACCGGCTGCGCGCCTGCGGGCACAATGGCGGTGGCCTTGACGAACTCGTCGGACTCATCGCGCGCATAGGCCTGCTCCAGCGCCGCAGTTGCCGTCGGCGCCTGAAACGCCGCCTGGCCCTGGGTGATGAGGTCGTAGGCGGCCTGGATGCGTGGCCAGCGATGATCGCGATCCATGGCGTAGTAGCGCCCGATGATGGAGGCGACGCGCCCGTGGCCGAGTGCCGCGCACTTGTCTTCCAGCGCCTTGATGGAGGGCGCCGCGCTGCGTGGCGGGGTATCACGGCCGTCAAGAAAGGCATGCACACACACCTGCTTGGCGCCGCGTTTCACCGCCAGCTCCAGCATGGCAAGAATGTGCTCCTCGTGGCTGTGCACGCCGCCCGGCGAAAGCAGACCCATGATATGCACGGTATGGCCGCTGCTCGCGGCCTTGTCCACGGCGCGCGTCAGTGTCTGATTGGTGAAAAATGCACCGCTCTTGATGGCGCGGCTGATGCGCGAAAATTCCTGATACACGACGCGCCCGGCGCCAAGGTTCAGGTGGCCGACTTCAGAGTTGCCCATCTGGTCGGCAGGCAGGCCCACGTCGGTGCCGGAAGTGCGCAACAGCATGTGCGGGTAGGTGTTCCAGAGCCGTTCCCATACGGGCTTGCGCGCATGGTACACGGCGTTGCCGTCAGGCTTCTCGCTGTAGCCCCAGCCATCGAGAATGATCAGGGCCAAAGGCTTATGTGCAGATGGCATAGGCAGTGTCTTTAAATTACTGATGCAGATGGGTTCAAAGGCCGTTATTATATAGCGTTTGCGCGCTTAGCGCAGCCCCGCAGCTAACGACCGGTACCATGCAACAGTTCATTACCTTTGTCATCAATCACTGGGCGCTTTTTCTGGCGCTCGCTGTCGTCAGCGTGCTGCTGGCGGCCAATTTGCTGTCGGAAACGCTGCTCGGGTTCAAGTCGGTCGCACCCCAGGCCGCCACCCAGCTGATCAACCGCGAAGGCGCAGTGGTACTCGACGTGCGCGAAGAGGCCGACTTCAACGCCGGGCATATCGTCAACGCCATCCATATCCCGCTGGCCGGGCTTGAGGCACGGCTCAGGGAGCTCGACAGCATGCGCGAGAGCCCCTTCATCGTGACCTGTCAGGCAGGCCAGCTCTCGGCGCGCGCAGGCGACATTCTGCGCAAGCACGGTTTCACCAAGGTGTATAAACTGGGTGGCGGCCTTATGGCCTGGAAAGACGCCAAACTGCCGCTGGTGGCTGCCTGAGCATGTCCGGCGTTGTTATCTACAGCACCGGCATGTGCTCATACTGCGTGCGTGCGCGCCAGTTGCTTGAGCGCAAAGGCGTGCGTTACACGGAACATCGCGTCGACGAGCAGACCGACTTGCGCCATGAAATGGAATCGAAGAGCAGGCGCCGCAGTGTGCCGCAAATTTTCATTAACGATGCCCACATCGGCGGCTTCAACGAACTCGCGCAGCTCGAGCGCAATGGCCTGCTGGAGGCGATGCTGCATGACGGCAGCGCTTGATGTGCTGCATATGAAATTCAGACCCACTCTGTTCAGGAAGGCGCCATGACCGAAGACACAAACTCGCAAAAACCCGCCGCTGCAGGTGGCCCGCAGCTTGCCATCCAGAAGATATACGTCAAGGATATTTCGTTTGAGGCGCCGAATACACCGCACATATTCACGGAGCAGTGGGCGCCAAACGTTGACCTCCATCTGCAAAGCAAGGCGATCAAGCACGAGGAAGCAGTGCATGAGGTCGTGCTGACTGTAACTGTGACCGCCAAGCTGGGCGACAAGACGGCGTTTCTGATCGAGGTGCAACAGGCCGGTATTTTTGCCATCCATGGCTTTGCGCCGGAAGACCTGGCGCGCACACTGGGAAGTTTCTGCCCCAACCTGCTGTTTCCGTTTGCGCGTGAAGCCGTCGCCGACGTCGTCACCCGAGGCGGCTTCCCGCAGCTTCTGCTCGCACCGGTCAACTTTGATGCCATTTACGCGCACATGCAGCAGCAGGGCCGGGGTGCGGACAAGGAAATTGAACACTAGTCTGCGACAGGTCAGGGGCGGATCCCTGCGGTGACAGCCGCCCGTCCCTCTGTCGTAGTGCTCGGTGCCGGATCATGGGGTACGGCGCTGGCCATCCTGCTGGCGCGCAACGGCCAGCCGACCACGTTGTGGGGCCGCAATGCGGAGTTCATGGCGCAATTGGCGCAAGCGCGCTGCAACGCCCGTTTTTTACCCGACGCTGTATTCCCGCAAAACCTGACGACGACATCTGATCTGGCGCATGCGCTCGGCACGGCAAGCGATAGCCTCGTCGCTGTGCCGAGCCACGCATTTCGCGACACACTGAAATTACTGGCCGCGCACGCACCTTTATCGCTGCGCGTCGCCTGCGCCACCAAGGGCATGGAGCCCGGCAGCGGTAACCTGCCGCATCAGGTAGCCTGCGAGATCATGGGCGGCACCCGCCCGTTTGCCGTCATCTCCGGCCCCACCTTCGCCCGCGAAGTCGCTGCGGGCTTGCCGGCCGCCGTCACCGTCGCCACGCAAAATGCAGCGTTTGCCGCCGAGCTGGCCGCCGCCTTGCACAGCGACAGTTTCCGCGCCTACACCTCGGACGATGTGATCGGCGTGGAGCTGGGGGGTGCCATTAAAAATGTACTCGCCATCGCCGCCGGTATTGCAGACGGCCTGGGCTTCGGCGCCAACACCCGCGCCGCGCTCATCACCCGTGGCCTGGCCGAGATGATGCGCCTGGGCTTAGCCCTCGGCGGCCAGCGCGAAACCTTTATGGGGCTTGCGGGGCTGGGTGACCTGGTGCTCACCTGCACTGACGATCAATCACGTAACCGCCGTCTGGGGCTCGCGCTCGCGCGCGGCACAGCGCTCGCGGATGCACTGTGCGATATCGGTCAAAGCGTGGAAGGTGTAGCCACTGCGCGCGAAGTCGTGCGCCTGGCCAAGGCGCACGGCATCGAAATGCCCATCAGCGAACAGGTATGCAGCGTGTTGCACGAAGGCAAGAGCCCCCGCGCCGCCGTCCAGACATTACTCCAGCGCGAACAAAAAGCGGAAACAACTTAACCTCTCGTCCAAATAATTTCCCGAGTTCTGCCGCACTTCATCCGGGCTAAACTGTCTCAGTCTTGATGGGTTCCCCGGTTGCCGGTGGGTTTTCATGCCTCATCGTTATCTGGCGCGCTGCTCTGCTTGAAGGATGACGGCTGCAGGCGCAAGATGTTACCTTGTAAACCGACCGATTTATGTCGCTATGTATAGAGATCGGGAGACGAAACTTAGTGAGTTGGGAGGGCGCGTGAGCGATAGTTCGGTCAAGAGTCGTGCTGAAACCGCAATGCGCAGCGTGGGATTGCTCTGCTTTCTCCTGATGGCAGGTTGCGCCGGGTTAGAGCGCGCGCCGTCCCAACCGGTCGTGACACAGGGTGAAGCTGTTGCAGACGAGCCGGTGACCCACCCACCCACGCCGGCGGTTGCAGTCGAGCCGGTAATTCAGCCACCCACGTCGACCGTTGAGGCTGAGCCAGAAATCCACTCAGTGACTCCATCCGTCGTTGTGGCCGAACCGGTGGTTCGCCCGGTCACGCCGGCGACCACCCGTTCCACGGAGCAGAGCGTTGCCAAGATCGACTCGCCGGACGTCAAGATTCCTGCAAAGACCTCCGTGGCTCCCGTGCCCGTGGAGCAGACCCGGAAGAAGGAGAACGTCGCTCCAGGCCCTGTGAAGCAGGAGGCGTCACTGGATATAGCATCGCTGGAGAAGCGACTGCGAGAGACCAAGGCCATCGGTGTGTTCACCAAAATCACACTCAAGAATCAGGTAGATGATCTGCTGAATCAATTCCGGGCGTTCTACCAGGGGCGCGCCAAAGCCACTCTCGCCGAGCTGCGGCAAGCGTATGATCGGCTGCTCCTCAAGGTGCTCTCGCTCCTGCAGGACAAAGATCAAGTGCTGGCCAGTGCAATCGTTGCGTCGCGCGATGCGATCTGGAATATCCTTGCGGATCCGGTCAAATTTTCAACCCTCTAATCTTATGGCAGGAGAAACACTGTGAGCAAACGTGTGAAGGGCTGGGTTCTGATCGTTGTAATGACGACATTCTTCGCTGGGCCGTTGCTCGCAGAGGATGAGCCATCGCTCCTCAAGGATATGACGGCCGTGATTGCGCTCCTGAGTTTGCCATGTGGTCAGGTCGTCAGTGCCATACAGCAAGGTGACAACGACCACATCGTGTCATGTCAGGACGGGAACCGCTACCGGGTATTTGTAAACTCCGAGGGCCGGGTCGTCGCGCAGAAACAATAAGTGGCAGTGGCCTGCGCATGGCGAATGCGGGCTCGGCGGCCAGCGCGAACAAAAAGCAGAAGCGTTTTAAAGTGCAGAGGTTGTTGAGACTTGACTCCGTGACTCTGCTACCGTGATGGCTGCTGAGTCCTTCGTTTTTTAAATTCGGCTTGAACCCAGGGAGGCTGCGTCATGAAATCAGCAACGATAACCGGCATTGCTCTGATCCTGCTTGGCGTGGTCGCCCTCTCCTACCAGGGCATCACCTACACCAGCGAAGAGAAGGTCATCGACATCGGCCCGCTGCAGGCCACGACCAATACCGAAAAGACCATCCCGCTGCCGCCCGTGCTGGGGGTATTGGCGCTGGTCGGGGGGATAGTGCTGGTCGTGGTAGGGGCGCGAAAGCCGTAACTTTTAAAAACCGCAGTGAACCGTGCGCGGTTTCTTCCGGGCGACTTTCATAACATCGTAGTAGCGCCTGGCGTATGACGGCCAGGCGGGCGCAGCCCGGGCGGGGTGAGGCCCGGGACAGTGCTTTTTAAGAATGCCGGGTCTGTCCCTTGGCCTTCTTCGCTTCCCTTTTTTCCTTCATGGTCTTGGCCGGTTTCTTCTTGGTTTGCTTCTTGCTGTCCATGCTTTTACTCATGGTTTTCGCTCCTGTATATCCAAGTTATGAAGAGTAGTAGGTCGGCTCAAGGCATCGCCGGAGCCGACAACGCCTGTTATATTAGCAGTGTCGGATACGCTATGCTTGACCAAGCCTGCGAAATGCAAGTCTCGTTCAAAATAGCGCCCTTGCCAAGCGTAAAATTACTCTTTGCACTAAATAGGTGATCAAAAGCTTCCGGTACAAAGGACTTGAGAAGTTTTTTAAGACGAGCGCCAAGGCTGGCATCCAGCCGCAGCACGCAGCCAGGCTGCGTACTCAGCTAACCACTCTAAATATTGCTGAAACGCCGGAAGATATGAGCGTGCCGGGATGAAAACTGCATCGCCTGAAGGGCGATAAACACTTGTTTTGGGCGGTGTGGGTGGATAAAAACTGGCGGCTTGTTTTTCGTTTCCATGAGCAGGATGTCGAACTTGTGGATTATCTGGATTACCACCAGGAGACAGGTATGGAGATGTTTGATCCGGCGCACCCCGGCGAAGTACTGCGGGAGTATTTACCGGAAGGCATGACGGTCAAGGAGGCCGCCAAGCGTCTCGGGGTCACCCGTCAGGCGCTCTCTGCCCTGTTGAATGGCCGCTCAGACGTGAGCGCAGAGATGGCCTTGCGTCTCGATGCAGCGCTGGATACCAAAGCGGATTTCTGGCTGCGCCTGCAAATGCAGCGCGATATGTGGGTCGCGCGACAAAAGTCGCGCCCTAAAGTCAGACGGCTTGCGGCATAGGTGTGCGCTACTGTGCAATCCAGTTGTATCGTTTTCGTAATGTGTTAATGCAAGACCTGACCCTGATACTCCAGGTGTGCGCTACTGTGCAATCCAGTTGTATCGTTTTCGTAATGTGTTAATGCAAGACCTGACCCTGATACTCCAAGACCTGACCCTGATACCTGATACTCGCTCCATATTGGACACCAGGCCCCTTGTTGAATAGCAGAGGACTCAGCCATCCACTCATGCCCTTTGACACACCGCCAGTGGAGCTTGGTTCGGTTATTGGTGTGCTCAGAAGACAGGAACGCACCACCCTTGGCGCGGGCAAGCTCTTGGATTGCTTCTATGGACTTGGCCTTCTGGCGCCCTTGCCGATGATTCCCACATATTTGGCACCAGTGTCCACGCTTGATATTTGTCGGGAGTGCTTCCCATTCATGTCCTTTGGCACACCGCCAGCGGAGTTTCGCTTTATTGTTCAGGTATTCATCGGATAAGCATTCCCCACCTCGCTCTCGGGCGAGGGCTTTATAAAACTCCAGCTGCTCTTCGGGGGTTTTGCTTGGTACAGTCATTTCAATGCTCTGAAATAGTCGGCGCATTGCATAG
Source organism: uncultured Gammaproteobacteria bacterium (assembly GCA_947085325.1). Classification (GTDB taxonomy): domain Bacteria; phylum Pseudomonadota; class Gammaproteobacteria; order SURF-13; family SURF-13; genus JAQBXX01. The sequence continues at coordinate 65,359 of CAMTVY010000013.1, forward strand.
GTGACGTAGTAAACGTAGCGTGCGCTGTGCGCACGATCAACGCTTACCAGCGGTGATCATAAAAAAGCAAGCCAAAACAGGTATCAGGGTCATGTCATGCAATAACGCATTAAAATTCTTGCTTGCATGCACCATCATCGTCGAACTCGCTGTGCTGTAATGTACCCCGAATTCATCCACTCCGCAAAGCTGGAAATCGGTTAATCCGCCCCCGCAAAACCCTGCTGCCGCCAAGCTTCGTACAATACAATGGCGACCGCGTTGGAGAGGTTGAGGCTGCGGTTATGGGGCTGCATGGGGATGCGCAAGATATGGTCTTTGGTCAAGGCATCGAGCACCACTTGTGGCAGGCCGCGCGTTTCCGGGCCGAATAAGAGCGCATCGTCCGGCTGATACGAGACTTCCGCGTAATTGCGCGTGCCCCGTGTGGAGATGGCAAACAGGCGCGCGGGCCGCACGGTTTCTTTGAAGGCGTCGAGGTTTTCGTGCTGCTGCACGCGGGCCCAGTCGTGGTAGTCGAGCCCGGCGCGTTTGAGCTTGCTGTCGGTGGGGCTGAAGCCCAGGGGTTTGATTAAATGCAATTGCGCGCCGCTGTTCGCGCACAGGCGTATAATGTTGCCGGTGTTGGGTGGAATCTCAGGCTCGAATAGCACGACATGAAACATAAAAATCCCCCCTCGCCCCCCTTTGCTAAAGGGGGGGTATTTTAATGGACGCGATGAATCAAAACATGCTGGCGATGGAGTTCTGCGGCATGCGCTTCAATACGCCGCTGGTGCTGCTCTCCGGTTGCGTGGGGTTCGGTGAAGAATACACGCGCGTGCATGGATTTTCCAATCGCGACGCGGGCGCGGTGTGCCTTAAGGGGACTACTCTCGCCCCGCGCCTCGGTAATGCGCCGCACCGCGTGTGGGAGACGCCGATGGGGATGTTGAACGCCATCGGCCTGCAAAACCCCGGCACGGAATACGTCATCAAAAACATTTTGCCCGCGCTCGATTTCAGCGAGACGCGCTTCATCGCCAATTTGTCCGGCTCCACGGTGGAGGAATACGCCGAGATCACGCGCCTGTTCGACGACTCACCCATCGACGCGATGGAGATCAACATCTCCTGCCCCAACGTGAAAGAGGGCGGTGTGGCGTTCGGCAACGACCCGGACATGTCGGCGCGCGTGGTCGCGGCCTGTCGTGCCCAGACCAAAAAGCCGCTCATCACCAAGTTATCGCCCAATCAGACCGACATTGCGGAGAACGCGCGGCGTTGCATTGAGGCGGGCACCGATGCGTTCGCGGTCATCAACACCCTCATGGGCATGGCGGTGGACGTTGAAAAACGCACGCCGGTGCTGGGCAACGGACAAGGCGGTCTGTCCGGCCCGGCCATCAAACCCATTGCGCTGCTCAAGGTGCATCAGGTGTACCAGGTGGCGAAGAAGCACAACATTCCCATCATCGGGCAGGGTGGTATCACCACGGCGCAGGATGCGCTGGAATTTATTATCGCCGGAGCCGCGGCGGTGGGTATCGGCACCGCGCTGTTTTACGATCCGCTGGTGTGCGCGAAAATCAACGCGGGCATGGTGGAGTATTTGCAGCGCCACCGAATGAATCACGTCTCGCAACTGGTAGGCTCGCTCAAGTCCTTTCCCGGCATAGACGACTGCTGCGGGTAAGGCAGCGGCTTCCGATCAGCGCTGTATAAGCAGTTCCCGCTCCGGGAAATCAAAATCGCGCGGGTCGCCGGCAGGGTAGACCTGGGCGATTACCCTGTCGTCATCACCAAACACCACCACGATGCTTTTCCACGGCAGCGGGCGCGGCCCCTGAGTGGGGAAGTAGAAGATGCGCGGCTTGCCTGCCTCATACATGATGGGTATTTGGACGGGCTGTTCGTGGCCTATAAAGCCGCAGGGTGCTGTCGGCGGCCGGTCATGAGACTGGAGCAGGTTTTTGTCCGCATCGTAAAGATAGGCGCTCACATGAACCTCGGCGATGGATACCGCTTTGACGGAGGTCACCTCAACCTTGATCGCGGTGACGTCATCCGCGCAATGCGTGCCGATCAGTATCGAGGTGCTTCCGGCATCGGCATGTGTGATGCTGTTGATGGTGTAGCCATGCGTGCTGTCGGCCCGGCTCTCGGTGGCGACGCCGAGAAAAGCCATTAACAGGAACGGTAGCGTTGTTGCGAGGTGTCTGTGTGATGGCATGAGCGTGCGTGTTCCCTTAGTGGTTGGGTGGCCAGTTCCAGAGTTCTGCTTATTTAAATACCACGGTGCGGGCGCCGTACACCAGTACCCGGTCTTCCACATGATAACGTACGCCGCGCGAGAGCACGGTCTTTTCCACGTCACGCCCCAGCCGGATCAAGTCCTCTGCGGCCTCGCTGTGATCCACGCGGATCACGTCCTGATCGATGATAGGGCCTGCGTCGAGTTCGTGGGTGACATAGTGGCAGGTTGCGCCGATCTGTTTCACGCCGCGTTCGAAGGCCTGATGGTAGGGGCGCGCGCCGACGAAGGCGGGCAGCAGGCCATGATGGATGTTGATGATGCGGTTGGGATAGGTGTTGCAGAAATCGTCCGGCAGGATTTGCATGTAACGCGCCAACACGATGGCATCCGCCGCATGTTGTTCGCACAGATCCAGAATTCTGGCGTGCGCGAGTTTTTTGTCCTGCGCTGCTACCGGTACATGGATATACGGGATGTCATGCCACTCCACCAGTTCCCGCAGGCTGTCGTGATTGGAGATGACGCAGGGGATGTCAAAGTCAAATTCCTTGCTGCGCCAGCGGTAGAGTAAATCGGCGAGGCAGTGATCCTGCGTGCTCGCCAGCAGCACGATACGCTTTTGGACGGCAGTATCGCTGACACGCCACTGCATGTTGAATTCATCGGCAATGGGGGCGAAGCGTGAGCAGAACTCCTGCGCGCCGAACGGGAGTGATTCGGCCACAATCTCCTGGCGCAGGAAGAAATGGCCTGTGGCGGGTTCGCTGTGGCTCGCGCTTTCGCTGATGGTGCCCGCATAGCCGGCAATAAACGCACTCACGGCGGCGATGATGCCCGGGCGGTCGGGGCAGGTGAGGGTCAGCAGGTAGCGGCGTGCGGCAGTCATGGGGGCTGTTGGTTTTTTGGTATCCGTAGTGTTGCACCCTGAGGGGAGCAACGGTGGCCCTATGTTACCAAGGAGTCACGGAGATCCATAATGCTGCGTGGGCAACGGACTATTCGTCCGCTGTCATAGCCAGTTCCTTGATCTTGCGCGTCAGGGTGTTGCGGCCCCAGCCCAGCAGGCGTGCGGCTTCGAGCCGGCGGCCCCCGGTATGCTTGAGCGCGCACTCGATCATGATGCGCTCAAAGGCCGGTGTGGCATTGGTGAGCAGGTCGCTGTCGCCACGGGTGAGGCGCTGATCCGCCCAGCGCCGCAAGGCGGATTCCCAGTTCTCGCTGCCCGAGGCCGGGGTCGCGGCGGTACTCAATTCGGGCGGCAGGTCATCGGGGTGTACCACCTCGCCGACCGCCATTACGGTAAGCCAGCGGCAGATATTTTCCATCTGGCGTACATTGCCCGGCCAGTCCAGCTTGCTGAGGAAGGTTTCAGTATCAGCGCGCAGGCGTTTCGGTTTTACGCCCAATTCCTGCGCGGCCTGCACCAGAAAATGCCGCAGCAGCAGCGGGATATCTTCACGCCGCTGCCGTAACGGCGGGATGTGAATGCGGATGACGTTGAGGCGATGAAACAGGTCTTCGCGGAAGCTGCCTTGCTGTACGCGCTGCTCCAGGTTCTGATGGGTGGCGGCAATGATGCGCACGTTGGCCTTGATCGGCTGGTGGCCGCCCACGCGGTAAAATTCGCCATCGGAGAGTACGCGCAGCAGCCGCGTCTGCAACTCGGCGGGCATGTCGCCGATTTCGTCCAGAAACAGCGTGCCGCCATCCGCCTGCTCAAAGCGCCCCTCGCGCTGGGTCTGCGCGCCGGTGAAAGCGCCGCGTTCATGTCCGAACAGTTCCGACTCCAGCAGATCGCGCGGGATAGCCGCCATGTTGAGGGCGATGAACGGCTTGTCGGCACGCGGGCTGTGACGATGCAGCGCGTGTGCGACCAGTTCCTTGCCGGTGCCGGACTCGCCGTTGATGAGCACCGTTATATGCGAGCGTGACAACCGTCCGATGGCGCGGAATACTTCCTGCATCGATGCGGCTTCACCGATGATTTCCGCGCCCGCGAGTTCTTCCGCAACAGGGCGCGGAGTGCTGCGTTGCCGCTGGTGGACAATGGCGCGCCGCACCACCTCCACGGCCTCATCGGTGTCAAAAGGCTTGGGCAGATATTCAAAGGCCCCGCCCTGGTAGGCCGCCACTGCGCTGTCCAGATCGGAGTGTGCGGTGATGATGATGACCGGGAGCTCGGGATAGCGGGCGCTCACCTCGGCCAGCAGTGCAAGGCCGTCGGTGCCCGGCATGCGGATGTCGCTGATGAGCGCATCCGGCTGCTCCCGCGCCAGCGCAGCGCCCACACGGGTAGCGCTGTCGAAACAGGTAACCTCCATGTTGGCCTGTTGCAGCGCCTTTTCCAGTACCCAGCGGATCGAGCGGTCGTCATCAATGACCCAGACGCGATCTTTGTCAGTCATGGTTATACTCCGTTATCTGTCGGTAGCAGCAGGGTGAAGATGGTTTCGCCGGGGCGGCTGGTACATTCGATCAGCCCGCCATGCTGATTGATGAGCCCCTGCGCGATGGAGAGGCCGAGCCCTGAGCCTTCGGCCCGCCCGGTGACCATCGGGTAAAAAATGCTCTCGATCAGGTGCTCAGGAATGCCGGGCCCGTTGTCGATGATGTCGATACGCACCACCAGGCGGTGATGCTTCTGGCCGATGGTGGACTGGCGCTGAATACGCGTGCGCAGGCGGATGGTGCCCTGTTCGCCGAGCATCTGTCCTGCATTGCGGACGATGTTGAGCAGCGCCTGTATCAGTTGCTCAGGGTCGGCATGCAGCTCGGGAATGCTCACGTCATAATCGCGCCGTACGTGTACGCCGGCCGGCACCTCCGCCAGTACCAGGCTGCGCACCCGCTCCAGCACCTCATGGATGTTGGTGGTGCGCCGCTGGGGCAGGCCCTGGGGCCCGAGCATGCGCTTGAGCAGGTTTTGCAACCGGTCGGCTTCGCCGATGATGATGCGCGTATATTCCCGCAGACCTTCCGAGGGCAGTTCGCGCTCCAGCAACTGTGCCGCGCCGCGCAACCCGCCGAGCGGGTTATTGATTTCGTGCGCCAGCCCGCGCAACACAGCGCGATGGGCATGGTGTTGCGCCAGCAGATGTTCCTCGCGCGTGATACGCAGGTGCTGATCGACGCGGCTGAGCTCCAGCAGCAGCTCCTGCTCGCTGAGGGGTGTGGCAACGGCATCGAGCGTCGACAGCGTGCCGTCCGCGAGGCGTAACTGTAGCTCGCGCTCCGTGAACGGATGCAGTGTGGCGAGCGCGCGCTGCATGGAGCCGGTGAAGGTGGCGGCATCCGGCATGAGATCACGTGCCGCCATGCCACGCATCTGGCGGGCGCTGGTGGCGAACAGCATCTCGCCCGCCGGATTGGTGTAGCGCAGGCGCAGCGTACGGTCGAACAGCAATACCGCAGTACTGAGGTTCTCGATGATGCTTGAATAGAGCGCCGTACGTGTCATATGGATAGCAGCCGTTACCCCGTCAGTGCAAGAACTAAACCAGCACCGGAGTTGGACTTGTAATACCTATAATAAACAGTAGATTGAGCGCTACGACCGGATTGCGGCCAAGGCCTTGCAAGGTGACAGGATAGACTAAAACAGGGCTTGTTGCACCATTATGGTGCGTTTGGATAGGGATAGGCAGGTGAGTTGAAGTTGGGGGCCAGCAGTGGACTGTCCTTGATGAACTGTGCCGAGTGCCGCTTCATGTGGAAGGTGATCGTGGGTGAAGTGATTAACTCATTCTGTTTGGCGTCCAGTACGATGGCTTGCAGTGTGTGCGTGCCGCGGTCGGCATTTTTTAATTGAAATGTGGGTGTGGTGTAGCGGTCTGGCAACGGCTTGCCATCAAGCAGAACCTTGATGCTGTGGCCCCACTGCGGATCCCATTCAGGCACCGACGCGATCGTCACCTCTACGCTGCCGGTATTTTCCCGTATGGTGCCATCGTTTGCTGGCGTCACAATAGAAAGCGTGCTGTAGCCTTTGAATGCGGGCGCGGCATTTTGTGCCCCTCCCTGCGGCCCGCTGGCGGCAGGTGCGGTGGTGGAGGTGGTAGCGGGCGCCGGTAGCGGTGCCGCCGGGAATTTGGGCAACTCGACTTCGGTCGCGCCCGGCTGTGGCTGATCAGAGTAAGTTACCTTGCCATCGGGGCCGACCGACTTGTACACAGCGCCAGACACGAGCAGCGGCAAGGTCATGCCAACAAGAATCAGTACTAAACGTGGTGTATAGGTTTGCATGGCTCTAGCATAGATCAGGTCGTAGCTGCGGGACAATGCCCGTGGTACGTATACGGGCAGGTAAAAACAAACCTGTGGAAAGATGGTAAATGCTGGGTGTCAGGCGTTCTGGGCGAAGCGATCCGGGGTCTCAAGTGTGGTGATAGGATATCCGGTATCAGTCTGTGTATCGGCATGCTTGCACTGGCCATCGAAATAGGCCCCGGTTTCGACCCCCAGCGTGTTATGCCACACGATGTTGCCCCTGACTTTGGCGGTTTTGGCAAGCTGCACGATGTCGGAGTTTATCAAGCCCCGCACCTCGCCCTGGATGATGGCCTCTCGAGTGCGTATATCGCCCATGACATGGGCATATTCCCCGACTGTCAGCTTGTCCGCGCTGATGTTGCCGTTCACGGTGCCGTCAATATGCATTTCGCCTTCGGTAGCGAGATCGCCTGTGATGGTGAGATCCGCGCCCAAAATGGACGGGGCACTACTATGCTTGTGCTTGCTCAAGGGAACGGCCTTGCTAGTCTTGAAAAACATACTTGCCGGCCTTCAGAAACGAGGTCGGGTCCTGCTGCTCGCCCTCGAACATGATCTCGTAGTGCAGGTGGGGCCCGGTGCTGCGACCGGTCGAGCCTACCAGACCGATTTTCTGGTGTAGAGCAACCTTTTCACCGGGCTTGACCAGCAATTTGTTCATATGGCCGTGACGCGTGGTCAGGCCGAGGCCGTGATCAATTTCTACCATGTATCCATAGGCACCATCGCGGTCAGCAAAGGTGATCTCTCCGGGCGCGGTGGAATAAACGGGCGTGTTACGCGGCGCGGAGAGATCAAGACCGCTGTGCATCGCCCACTTTCCGGTGAAGGGGTCGCGCCGCTTGCCGAAGCGGCTCGACAGGTAGCCGGTGTTGAGCGGGGCGGCGACCGGCAGACGCTCAAACAACCCTTCCAGCTTCGCCCACCGATTCATCTGGGCTTCGAGTTCTGCCACGCTGTCTTCAAACACATCGTGCATGTCGGTAAACAGGCTACTGGCCTTATTGTTGTCCGGATTATTGTCCGGGTTGGCCTTAAGATAAGGCCCACCTACACCGGAGCCTTTCTTTTTACCCAGTACACCGAGATCCAGGCCGGTGAGCTTGATCGCCCTTTCCAGCCGGTCGGCGTTTGCCTTGGTGCGCTCCTGCAGCTGAGCCATCAGGCTGACCTGGGCATCCTTGATCTGGGTTGTCTGGTTAAGTGCGGCGGCGAGCTGTGTATGCAGCGTATCGACATCATTGCTCAGATTTTGCGCTTGGGCCCGGGCGCTATCGCGTTCGGCAGCGAGGCGGGCAATCAAGGCTTCCTTCGAGGAAAGTGCCTCACGGTAGGAAGCGACCATGTCCGAGTAGGGTAGTGCCTTGATCCAGGCTGCGCTCGCCAAAATGACCGCTATCAGTACCAGCAGACTCAGCGCCAACTGGAGATTGCGAGACACAGAGATATAGCGCACCCGCCCCTGACTGCGGTACAGGAGTTGTCGTTCCGGGAAGAGCCTGTTTACATGAAATGTAATAGTCTGTTGCAGGAGTTGCACAGCCCGCTCCTTGGCGGCTTTCAAGTTTGTTTTTTCAATCACGCGATTAAAGTACATCCCCCCCTTGATTGCAAGCCTTATGAGGGAGCTTTCTAGACCAGGTATAAACTTCTTGCCTAAACTGGCGACATTTTTGTCCGCAAACGTGCGTCCAGTCCGGTGCGTTCTATGCTGCGCCAAGTCAAACGCCCCCGCAGGGGCATTTGATTTTTCTGTCGTGTCGTCCGATCAGAGACTGTAGTACATATCGTACTCGACCGGATGCGTGGTCATGCGCAGACGCGTGACCTCCTGCATCTTGAGGCTGATGTAGGAGTCGAGCATGTCGTTGCTGAATACACCGCCTGCGGTGAGGAACTTGCGATCCTTGTCCAGGTGTTCGAGCGCCATGTCGAGTGAGTGGCACACCTTGGGGATTTTCTTTTCCTCTTCCGGCGGCAGGTCGTAGAGGTCTTTGTCCATCGCTTCGCCCGGATGAATCTTGTTCTGGATGCCATCGAGGCCCGCCATCACCATCGCCGAGAAGGCGAGGTAGGGGTTGGCGCTCGGGTCGGGGAAGCGCACCTCGATACGGCGCCCCTTGGGGTTGGCGACGTACGGGATGCGGATCGAGGCGGAGCGGTTGCGCGCCGAGTAGGCGAGCATGACCGGGGCCTCGAAGCCGGGCACCAGGCGCTTGTAGCTGTTGGTGCCGGGGTTGCAGAAGGCGTTCAGTGCGCGCGCGTGCTTGATGATGCCGCCGATGTAATACAGCGCGAGGTCGGACAGGCCGCCGTACTTGTTGCCGGTGAACAGGTTCTTGCCGGCCTTGGCGAGCGACTGGTGGCAGTGCATGCCGGAGCCGTTGTCGCCCACCAGCGGTTTGGGCATGAAGGTTACCGTCTTGCCAAACTGATGGGCGACGTTCATCACCACATACTTAAGGATCAGGATTTCGTCGGCCTTGCGGGTGAGCGTGTTGAACTGGGTGGCGATTTCGTTCTGGTTGGCCGTGGCCACTTCGTGGTGATGCGCTTCCACGATCAGCCCCATGTCCTCCAGCGCGAGCGACATCGCGGAGCGGATATCCTGTGAGGAGTCGACCGGGGGCACGGGAAAGTAGCCGCCCTTGACGCCGGGACGGTGGCCGATGTTGCCGCCTTCGAACACTTTTTCCGAATTCCATGCGGCTTCTTCGGAGTCTACCTTGACGAACGAGCCGCTCATGTCGGAGCCCCAGCGCACGTCGTCGAAAATGAAGAACTCGGGCTCGGGGCCGAAGTAGGCCGTGTCGGCGATACCTGTGGATTTCAGGTAGGTCTCGCAGCGCTGTGCCAGCGAGCGCGGGTCACGTTCATAGCCTTTCATCGTGGAGGGCTCGACAATGTTGCAGCGCAGCAGCAGCGTGGACTCGTCCATGAAGGGATCCATCACGGCGCTGTTCGGGTCAGGCATCAGAATCATGTCGGATTCGTTGATGTGCTTCCAGCCGGCGATCGACGAGCCGTCAAACATCTTGCCGTCCTTGAACAGCGAGGCATCCACGGTATGTGCGGGGCAGGAGACGTGCTGCTCCTTGCCCTTGGTGTCACAAAAACGGAAATCGACAAATTTGACGTTGTTGTCCTTGATCATCTTTAAAACTTTTGCAGACATGATGCCTCCCAAGTGATATACGCAGCGCCGCACGGCCAAAATCGGCGCAACCTGAACAATGACTCCCATTTTTGCATGAAATATGCCACGGGGGAAATCCCTTAATTTAACGGGAGTTTTTAAAAAGCAGGGCACCAAAAATGCACCTTTACGGTGCGCTCACGGACGGGAAGCACCTTTTTGGTGCGAAGAGGCGGGAGGCTTGTTAGTGAATATTGAGTACGCCTGTATCGCGCCCGGGGAGCGCGCCCGGTGTGCGTTGGCATACCGATTCGTAGGCCAGACGGCTGCCGGTGTCGAGCCACAGATCGCAGGCAGGCAGCAGTTCCAGTGTTGCGTTGCCATTGCCCCGGCCTATGACCTGCAACACATCCATCAGCGGCACGAAGTCATGCGAGAGGTGGGCGTAAAGCGGTGCAGCGGAGTTGCGTAGCAGTGTGGAGAGCTGTTGATAGGCGACGCGGCCGAGATCGACGAAATAGCTGATCTTCACGCGCTTGCGTTCGGCCAGGCGCGGAAACAGCCCGGACAGCAGCAGGCACTGGTCGCCGACATCTTTTAACTGTTCCTGTTGCAGGCGTCCTGTCTCGCGGACACTGTTCAGATACTCCAGCGCAAGCGTGGTGCCGGTCACTTCGGGCCGGTTGGCAAAGCGCATCAGCAGAAACACCAGATAGCTTTCCAGTTCCTCCGCCAGCGAGCAGTGCGCGGTAGCCTCGGCCTCGCTCACCAACTCATACCACTGTGCAGCAGCAGTAGGGTGCATCACCAGGGTCGCCATGCGAGTTCTCCTGTGTCGTCACTGTTAATGAAAGCGGCACGTGGTGCCTGAAACTTGAGCGAGCAGGATTCATGCCGTGCGCCTGCACGTGCCGGAAGGGTGCGCTATCGGCTATACTGGGCGCTCTGAATCAGAGACCCTAATGTCGAAAGAGTTCACCGTGGAGTCAGACGCCCGACGCCCCCCCGCCACTTTCCAGGAGCTGATCCTTGCATTGCAGGCGTATTGGTCGGCGCAGGGGTGCGTGCTGCTGCAACCGTACGACCTTGAAGTCGGCGCCGGCACGTTTCACCCTGCCACATTTCTGCGCGCCATCGGCCCGGAGCCGTGGCAGGCCGCGTACGTGCAGCCCTCGCGCCGCCCCAAGGACGGCCGCTACGGCGAAAACCCCAACCGCCTGCAGCACTACTACCAGTATCAGGTGGTGCTGAAGCCCTCGCCCGACAACATTCAGGAGTTGTACCTCGACTCATTGCGCGCGCTTGGCCTCAACATGGGCGAGCACGACGTGCGCTTCGTCGAGGACGACTGGGAATCGCCGACGCTCGGCGCCTGGGGCCTGGGTTGGGAAGTGTGGCTTGACGGCATGGAAGTCACCCAGTTCACCTACTTTCAAGAGGTGGGCGGCCTCAAGTGCGCGCCGGTGCTGGGTGAAATCACCTATGGGTTGGAACGCCTGGCCATGTACCTGCAAGGCGTGGAGAGCGTGTTCGATTTGAAATGGACGGACAGCGTGAGCTACGGCGACGTGTACCACCAGAACGAAGTCGAGCAATCCAAATACAATTTTGAGCACAGCAACGTCGAGTGGCTGTTCAGATTATTCGGCGAATTTGAATCCGAGGCCAAGCGTTTGATGGAAAACAAGCTCACGCTGCCTGCCTTCGAGATGGTGATGAAGTGCTCGCACACCTTCAACCTGCTCGACGCGCGCGGCGCGATCTCCGTCACCGAACGCGCTGCCTATATCGGCCGCGTGCGTAACCTGAGCCGCGCGGTGGCGCAGAGCTACTACGATTCGAGGGAGGCCTTGGGCTTCCCCATCCTGAATAAAAAGTAAAACCATGCAAGACAGTCTACTCATCGAGCTTCTCACCGAAGAGCTGCCGCCCAAGTCGCTGCTCAAACTTTCTCAGGCCTTCTGCAAAGGAATATTTGAAGGCCTGAAGGAGCAGGGTTTCATTGCGGCGGATGCGGATTACGCCGGGCTCGTCAGCGAGTTCGCCACGCCACGCCGCCTCGGCGTGCTGGTTAAAGACGTAGCCCACACACAATCGGAACGCATCATCGAGCGTAAAGGGCCGGCGCTCGCCAGCGCCTACGATCAAAACGAAAAGCCCACGCCCGCGCTCATCGGTTTCGCCAAATCCTGCGGCGTCGAAATCTCTGCGCTGCAAAAACAAAGTGATAAAAAAGGCGAGCACTTTGTATTCCGCGCCCGGCAACCCGGCGAGCCGCTGGAGCTGCACTTATCCGCCATCGTCGCGGGCGTCATCAAAAAACTCCCCATCGCCAAGCTGATGCGCTGGGGCGACAGCGATGTGCAGTTCGTGCGCCCGGTGCATGGATTGATGCTGCTGCATGGTAAAAAGATTGTGCCGGGAGAGGTGCTGGGGCTGCAAAGCAGCAACAAGACGCTCGGTCACCGCTTCTTAAGTACAGGCGAGGTGGAGATAAAGAATTCCACAGACTACACGCGGCTCATGCTGGAGAAGGGCCAAGTAGTTGTTAGTCATGAGGTACGTTGTGGCTTGATATCTGATCAGCTTGATAGGGTTGCAAAGGACTTGGGTGATTCGGTTACCTGGACAGTAGGAGAAAATATCGCGTTGCTGGGCGAGGTGGCGAGCCTTGTCGAATTCCCGGTGGTATACGCCGGTAGTTTCGATGTCGCGTATCTGGAGGTGCCAGAGGAATGTCTGGTTGTCAGTATGCAGCAGCATCAGCGTTATTTTCCCTTGAAAAAGGAAGGCAAGCTGCTGCCCCATTTTTTATTCGTCAGTAATAATGAGGCTGATGATTCAGCTCATATCATTCACGGTAATGAGCGTGTACTGCGTGCACGGTTGAGTGACGCAAAATTCTTTTTTGAACAGGATAAAAAAACCAAGCTCGAAGATCGGGTGCCGAAGCTCGCCAATGTGGTGTATCACAACAAGCTGGGTAGTCAGTTGCAGCGGGTGGAGCGCATTCAGAAGCTGGCCGTAGCCATCGCTGAGCGGTTCAAGGAAATAAATCGCGTGGCGGACATCCAGCAGGTTAAGCGCGCCGCGTATCTGTGCAAGGCCGATTTACTAACTGACATGGTAGGCGAGTTCCCGGAATTGCAGGGCGTGATGGGGTATTACTACGCGCTCCATGATGGTGAGGAGCTGGGCGTGGCCAATGCGATGCGTGAGCACTATGAGCGCGTGCCACGCAAAGCTGGGGGTATTTGCGTGGGGCTGGGAGACAAGCTCGATACACTGGTCGGAATTTATGGCATCGGCCTCGTGCCCACCGGCGACAAGGATCCGTTCGCGCTGCGGCGCGCTGCGTTAAGCGTGCTGCGCACGCTGGTGGAAAACAAGTTGTCGCTTAATCTTATGCAATTGCTGGAAATCGCCGAGGCGCAGTTCCCGGCGGGTGTGATCGCCCAAGACGCCGTGTCCAAGCTATACGAGTTCATGCTGGAGCGCTTGAAGCCCTATCTGCGTGAACAGGAGTTTGGCGCGGACGAAGTCGATGCCGTGCTGAGCCTCAAACTCACGCGCATGGACTGGATTATTCCCCGCCTCACGGCGATACAGGCATTTCGCAAGCTGCCGGAGGCGGAGAGTCTGGCTGCGGCGAACAAGCGCATCCGCAATATTCTGAAACAGGGAAAGGGCGAGGTGCGCGAGGTGATCGACCATGGACTGTTGCAGGAAGAGGCCGAAAAAAGTCTCGCGCGTCAGGTGGAGCAGATGGAGGTGGAGGTGACGCCGATGCTGCACCGTGAGGAATACGAGCAGGCACTCAAACAACTGGCGTCATTGCGTCCTGCTGTGGACACATTTTTCGATAAGGTGATGGTGATGGTAGAGGATGCAGGTCTGCGGGATAACCGGCTCGCGCTGCTCACCAGGCTGGAGGGTTTGTTCATGCGTGTGGCAGATATTTCCAAGCTGCACTACGGCGCGTAGCCCAGAGTCACTTGAAACTCATCATTCTCGACCGTGACGGGGTGATTAATCACGACTCCGACGAGTACATCAAATCGCCCGATGAATGGGTGCCTATCCCCGGCAGTCTGGAGTCCATCGCGCGTTTGAATCACGCAGGCCACACCGTGGTGGTGGCTACCAACCAGTCCGGCATCGGGCGCGGACTTTTTAATCTTGACACCTTGCAGCAAATACACAAAAAAATGCAGCAGGAAGTAGCACGCGTCGGCGGCAAGATAGACGCGATATTTTTCTGCCCGCATACGCCGGATGATCATTGTGATTGCCGCAAACCCAAGCCTGGTTTGTTGCTGGATATCGCAAAAAAGTTTAACTGCGATTTAACAGACGTTCCCGCCGTGGGCGACTCGCTGCGCGACATCGACGCAGCACAGGCGGTGGGCGCACGGCCGGTGCTGGTGCGTACCGGCAAGGGTGAGGCGGTGGTGAAGAGCGGCAAGTTGCCCGCCGGGGTTGATGTGTACGACGATTTGTCAGCCTTTGTGGATGCATTGCTGGAGAGTCATTGATGCTGTTTTTGCGCGCACTGTTGTTTGCCCTCTGTCAGGTAGCCTCAACACTGGTATTCGCCCCGCTCAGCGTGCTCGCCGGCATACTGCCGTTTCGCCTCCGCTATCGTTTTATCAGTCTCTGGAGTTACGTCAATCTCTGGTGCGTGGAAAAGATTTGTGGCCTGCGTTATGAGGTGACGGGGCGTGAGCATATTCCGCCCGGCCCCTGTGTGATTTTATGCAAGCACCAGTCGGCCTGGGAGACGTATGCACTGCCCTGCATTTTTCCGCAACCGCTGTCGTGGGTGTGCAAGCGCGAGCTGCTGTGGATACCCTTTTTCGGCTGGGGGCTCGCCATGATGCGTCCGATAGCCATCGACCGCGGCGCGGGCCGCAAGGCGCTGGAGCAACTGGTCGCACAAGGCATGGATCGTCTCAAGTGCGGGCGCTCGGTGGTGATTTTCCCTGAGGGTACGCGCGTCGCCCCGGGCGAAAAACGCCGTTATGCGATCGGCGGCGCGATGCTGGCCGAACGCTCCGGCTATCCGGTGTTGCCGATCGCGCATAATGCAGGAGAGTTCTGGCCCAAGCGCGGTTTCCTCAAGCGCTCCGGCGTCATCCGGCTGGTGATAGGGCCCGTGATCGAGAGTACGGGCAAGAACGCGGGCGCAATCAACGCGCAGGCGGAAGGCTGGATTGAAGCCGCCATGACGCAGTTGCCTCACGCCTTACCAGGCGCAAGCGATCAGCCGCTGTAGTCATCGGGTTGTGAGATCAAGCGGCCAGCGTGCGTGCACATCAAAGGCCCGTGTATCCGGGCGCAGGCCTGCGGCGAGATTACGGTACCCGGCGTAGGCGATCATGGCGGCGTTATCGGTGCAGAATTCCAGCCGGGGGTAGGATACCTCCGCGCCCATTTCCGCAAAGCGTGCGCGCAGGCGCTGGTTGGCACTCACACCGCCTGAGACCACGAGCCGGTGGAGGCCGGTGGCGCGCAAGGCACGCTCGCATTTGATGGCCAGTGTATCCACCACGGCGTCCTGGAAGGCGCAGGCGATGTCGGCGCGGGTCTGTGCGTCTGTGGTGTGGGCGCGTAGCGTGGTGAGGGCGTGGGTCTTGAGCCCGCTGAAGCTGAAGTCGAGGCCGGGGCGGTCGGTCATCGGACGCGGGAAGTTGAAGCGGGCCGGGTTGCCCTGACGCGCCAGCTTCTCCAGCGCTGGGCCGCCGGGGTAGGCGAGGCCTAGCAGTTTGGCGGTCTTGTCAAACGCCTCGCCTGCGGCGTCGTCGAGCGACTCGCCGAGCAGGCGATAGCGCCCCACGTCAGTTACCTCTACCAGCAGGGTGTGCCCGCCGGACACCAGCAGTGCGACCAGGGGGAACGCGGGCGGATCAGGTTCAAGCAGGGGGGCGAGCAGGTGGGCCTCCATGTGGTGCACGGGCAGGGCAGGTACGCTCCAGGCCCAGGCGAGGCTGTGGCCGACCGCAGCCCCGACCAGCAATGCGCCCACCAGGCCGGGGCCGGCGGTGTAGGCCACGGCGTCGATGTCCTGTGGGCGGCAACGGGCCTCGGCCAGCACGGTGCGGATCAGCGGCAGGGTCTTCTGGATGTGGTCGCGCGAGGCAAGCTCAGGCACGACGCCGCCGTATTCCGCATGCAATGCTGCCTGGCTGTGCAGGGCGTGCGCCAGCAGCCCCCGCTCGCCATCATAGATGGCGGCAGCAGTCTCGTCGCAGGAGGTTTCAATGCCTAGGATGCGCATGGGGCAGATTCGGAGCAGGTTTTGCAATTATGCGGGCAAGTACAGTATCATTGCATGTTCTCAATCCTAAGTAACCGATAATTGACAGGATATTCGATGCCGTCCGTAAGAATTAAGGAAAATGAGCCGTTTGAAATTGCACTGCGCCGTTTCAAGCGCACCTGTGAAAAGGCTGGCGTGTTGACGGAGTCGCGTCGCCGCGAGTTTTACGAAAAGCCCACTTCTATCCGCAAACGCAAAGCGGCAGCGGCCGTGAAGCGCCAGCAGAAAAAGACCCTGCGCGGCAGTCTGGCAGCGCGGGCGATGATGATGCGCCCCGGCGCAGCGGCGGCGGAGAAAGAGCGTCGTCCACGTCGTTCTGGCGGCTATTGATCCACACGCTGGCGCTAGTGCCTGCTCATGGCTGATGCCCCGCTGAAGCTGCGGGTCACCGAAGACATGAAGTCCGCGCTGCGCGCGGGCGAGAAGCAGCGGCTGGGTATCATCCGCCTCATTCTGGCGGCCATCAAGCAGCGCGAGGTCGATGACCGTTCCGCTCCCGGCGGAACGGGACACCCGGAGGGTGCCCAAGGGGGGCGCGCCATGGAAGGTGCGCTTCACCGTATAGAACTCGATGACGGTCAGGTGCTCGTGGTGCTGGAGAAGATGGTCAAGCAGCGACGTGAGTCGATAAGCCAGTATGAGGCAGCCGGACGGCAGGATCTGGCCGACCAGGAAAAGTACGAACTCGGCGTGTTGCAGGCGTATATGCCTGCCGCGCTGAGCGAAGCAGAAGTGGATACCCTGATCGACGCCGCCCTGGCTGAAACCGGTGCAACGACCGGGAAAGACATGGGCAAGGTCATCGCCGCGCTCAGGCCCAAGGTGCAAGGCCGTGCCGACATGGGCAAGCTCAGCGCCAAAGTGAAGGCCAAACTGGGCGGCTAATTAAATCTCAACGCAAAGACGCCAAGGCGCAAAGATTTAAAACATTACAATAGCTAGAGTGAAGCCCCGCAGCCAGGGTAAATTCAGGCGTTTAGCGCGATCACGAAGCAGTCGTCACATCTGCCCTGCAACTACTTTTGATTTAATCAGGGCTCTCTTTGCGTCTTTGCGTCTTGGCGTTGAGTTTTTTGGGACGAACCAGCAAAGGCTTATACTGCGCCCATGGCAGGCCGTATCCCCCAGCAGTTTATTGATGAACTATTAACTCGCGTGGATATCGTCGAGGTGATCGACGCGCGCGTGCCGCTGCGCAAGGCGGGGCGCGAATACACCGCCTGCTGTCCCTTCCACGACGAAAAAACCCCTTCCTTTACGGTGAGTCCGGACAAGCAGTTCTATTACTGCTTCGGCTGCGGCGCACATGGCACCGCGCTCGGCTTCCTGATCGATTATGAGCACCTCGATTTCATCGAGGCGGTGCAGGAGTTGGCCGCGCGCGTGGGCATGGAAGTGCCGCGTGCCTCGCAGGAAGCAGTCGCCGCGCCAGCAGGGGCGCACCTCTACGGTGTGCTGGAGCAGGCAGCGGCCTGGTACCGGCGTCAGTTGCGCGAGCACACGGAGGCCGGGCGCGCGGTGGAGTACCTCAAGGGCCGCGGGCTCACGGGTACTACAGCGGCAGATTATGGCATCGGCTATGCGCCGCCGGGCTGGGACAATCTCAAGCGTGCGACAGGCGCGGAGGAGGCCGCGCTGGTCCAGGTCGGGCTGCTGATCAAAAAGGACGAAGGCGGCACCCATGACCGCTTTCGCAACCGCATCATGTTTCCGATCCATGATGCGCGCGGCCGCGTCATCGGCTTTGGTGGGCGGGTGATCGATGCGGCTGACGACGCACAAGGACGTGCTAGTGTCGCGGGAGGCAGGACGCCGGAAGCGACGAACCCCAAATACCTCAATTCGCCGGAGTCTGCGTTATTCCACAAGGGGCGCGAACTGTATGGCCTGTACCAGGCACGTAAGGCGGTGCGCCAGCTGGAGCGCCTGCTGGTGGTGGAGGGTTACATGGACGTGGTGATGCTGGCCCAGCATGGTATACACAACGCCGTTGCTACCCTCGGCACGGCCACCACGCACGAGCACATGGAGCGGTTGTTCCGCGTGGTGCCGGACGTGGTGTTTTGCTTTGACGGCGACCGTGCCGGGCGCGAGGCGGCGTGGCGGGCCCTGACCAACAGCCTGCCGCTGATGCGCGACGGACGCCAGATCGGCTTTCTGTTTTTGCCCGAGGGCGAAGACCCGGACAGCCTGGTGCAGAAGGAGGGGCGCGAGGCCTTTCTGGCGCGCGCAGCGCGGCCCGTACCGCTATCAGAATTCTTTTATGAAGGTTTAATGGCCGAGGCCGATATAAGCACCATGGATGGTCGTGCCCGGCTGGTGGAACTTGCGCGCCCATTATTGGCCAAACTGGCACAGGGCGCTTTTCGGCACATGATGGTGGTTCGGCTCGCCGAACTGGTGCGCATCGAGGCGCAGCACATGACGCGCATGCTGTCGTCGCCGACAAGTGGGTCGCCACCCTCGCCTGGTGGGCCGGAGCGCCGCAAGCGGGCGCTGGCCGCTGCACCGGCCTCCATGTCACAGGCCCGGCTGGTGATCGCGTTATTGTTGAGCCGGCCGAGCCTGGCGGCGCTGGCCGGAGATCCGCAGCGCTTTGCCGGCCTTGAAGTGGCAGGCGCGGAATTATTGCGCGCAATGCTGGAATTATTGCAGCAGCATCCGCATCTAAGTCCAGCGGCCCTGCTCGAGCACTGGCGCGACACCGAGCAGGGCCGACAGTTGATGAAGCTCGCCCAGTGGCGGCACCCGGTACCGGAAGAGGGGGTGGAGGCCGAATTTCGCATCGCCCTTGAGCGCCTGTACACGCAGGGGCTGGAGCAGCGCAAGGAGCGTTTGATCGATAAAGCGCACCAAGGCCAGCTGAGCGCCGAGGAGAAGCGGGAGATGGCCGCCTGGTCTGTTCCCGGTTCTCGCTGACGTGGGCAGCCTGATGTTGTATAATATTAAGTTATTTGACGGGGTCACGACTACGGTATGAAACAGGAACAGCAAGAGTCCCAACTCAAGCTCCTTATCGCGCACGGCAAGGAGCAGGGTTTCCTCACCTACCGTGAGGTCAACGATCACCTGCCGGACGAGATCGTCGATCCCGAGCAGATCGAAGATATCATCAGCATGATCAATGATATGGGTATTCCGGTGCACGAAGTGGCGCCGGATACCGATACCCTGCTCCTGGCTGATACCGCCGTCAGCACGGACGACGATGCCGCCGAGGAAGCCGCCGCTGCGCTGGCTGCGGTGGACAGCGATTTTGGCCGTACCACGGACCCGGTGCGCATGTATATGCGCGAAATGGGCGCGGTAGAGTTGCTGACGCGCGAGGGCGAAATCGTGATCGCCAAGCGCATCGAGGACGGTTTGTCCCAGGTGCTTTCTGCGCTGGCTACCTACCCCGGTACTATCAGTGACCTCTTGCGCGAGCACGAGCGCGCCGAGGCCGGCGAGCAGCGTCTGGCCGATGTGATCAGCGGCTATATCGATCCGCTCGCGCTGGAGGGCGCGCCGGCTACGGACGAGGCTGCCAAGAAGTCGGATGACGATGATTCCAGCGACGACGAAGACGACAGCGACAGCAGCGATGCAGAAGAGACGCTGGAGACCGGCCCCGACCCGGAAGAGGCGCGAACTCGTTTCGCGGCATTGAGAGGCCTGCAGCAGAAGCATGCAACGGCACTGGCCAGGCACGGCAAGCCGCACCCGAAAGCCATGAAGCTGCGGCAGGAGCTCACCGACTGTTTCATGGAATTCAAGATGGTGCCGCGCTTGGTCGATCGTCTGGTCGCCAGCCTGCGTCAGGTGGTGGATCGCATCCGTTCTCAGGAGCGTGTGATCATGGACATCTGCGTCAACAAGGCGCACATGCCGCGCAAGGAATTCATCACCACCTTCCCCGACAACGAGGTAGACCTGACCTGGCTTGATCGCCACATCCGGGCAAAGCGCGACTACTCCTCCACATTGGCCCAGTTCCGCGACGAAATACTGCGCGCGCAGAGCCGGCTGGTGGGTATGCAGGAGGAGTACGGCATGTCCATCGGCGAGATCAAGGACATCAATCGCCGCATGTCCATCGGCGAGGCCAAGGCGCGCCGCGCCAAGAAAGAAATGGTCGAAGCCAACCTGCGTCTGGTGATCTCGATTGCCAAGAAATATACCAATCGCGGTCTGCAATTCCTCGACCTGATTCAGGAAGGCAATATCGGCCTGATGAAGGCAGTGGACAAGTTCGAGTACCGTCGCGGCTACAAGTTTTCAACCTACGCCACCTGGTGGATACGGCAGGCCATCACGCGCTCCATTGCCGATCAGGCGCGCACCATCCGTATTCCCGTGCACATGATCGAGACTATCAACAAGCTCAACCGCATTTCGCGCCAGATGCTGCAAGAGGTGGGGCGCGAGCCGACGCCGGATGAAATCTCCAAGCGCATGGACATGCCGGAAGACAAGGTGCGCAAGATACTCAAGATTGCCAAGGAGCCGATCTCGATGGAGACGCCCATAGGCGATGACGAGGATTCGCACCTGGGCGACTTTATCGAGGACATCAATGTGCTGTCGCCCGGTGACGCCGCCACGTTCGAGGGTCTGCGCGAGGCGACGCTCGATGTGCTGGAAGGGTTAACCCCGCGCGAGGCCAAGGTGTTGCGCATGCGCTTCGGCATCGACATGAATACTGACCATACGCTGGAAGAAGTGGGCAAGCAGTTTGATGTCACGCGCGAGCGTATCCGCCAGATCGAGGCCAAGGCACTGCGCAAGTTGCGCCACCCGAGCCGCTCTGAGCAATTGAGGAGCTTCCTGGACCTCTAGACGGCAGACACAAGATACAAGGGGCAAGATACAAGGTGCAGCAAACTGCCCATCTACCTAATTTGTATCTTTTCCCTTGTATCTGTACTTACAGGGCCTGTAGCTCAGTTGGTTAGAGCAGGGGACTCATAATCCCTTGGTCGTAGGTTCGAGTCCTACCGGGCCCACCACTTCACTATGTCGCATACCCCACCGAAAGTCGGCTTTGTGAGTCTCGGGTGCCCCAAGGCACTGGTGGATTCCGAGCAGATACTCACCCAGTTGCGTGCCGAGGGCTACGCGGTCGTGCCGACCTACCAGGACGCCGATCTCGTGATTGTCAACACCTGCGGCTTCATTGACGCGGCAGTGGAGGAATCGCTCGACGCCATAGGCGAGGCGCTGGCGGAAAACGGCAAGGTGATTGTGACCGGCTGTCTGGGTGCCAGGAGTGGTGTTGTGCAGCAGGCGCATCCGCAGGTGCTTGCCGTCACCGGCCCGCATGCACTGCAGGAGGTAATGAGTGCGGTACACACCCATCTGCCCGCCCCGCACGACCCGTTTGTCCATCTAATCCCGCCGCAAGGCATCAAGCTCACCCCGCAGCATTACGCCTATCTGAAAATCTCCGAGGGCTGCAACCATCGTTGCACGTTTTGCATCATCCCTTCGATGCGCGGGGATCTGGTGAGCCGGCCGGTCAACGAGGTGATGCAGGAGGCCGAGAATCTGGTGAATGCGGGCGTCAAGGAACTGCTCGTCATCTCGCAGGACACCAGCGCCTACGGCGTCGATGTCAAATACCGCACCGGTTTCTGGCGCGGGCGGCCTACGAAAACACACATCACACCGCTGGCGCTGGCGCTGGGGGAGCTGGGGGTGTGGGTGCGGCTGCATTATGTGTACCCCTATCCGCACGTGGATGACCTCATTCCGCTGATGGCGGAAGGCAAAATCCTGCCGTATCTTGATGTGCCGATGCAGCACGCGAGTCCGACCATCCTCAAGGCCATGAAGCGGCCGGCCAACAGCGAAAACACGCTGGCGCGCATCCAGCGCTGGCGCAGTATCTGCCCGGATATTACCCTGCGCAGCACCTTCATTGTGGGCTTCCCCGGCGAGACAGCAGGCGACTTTGAGCGCTTGCTGGACTTCCTGCGGGAGGCCGAACTCGACCGCGTCGGG
Organism: uncultured Gammaproteobacteria bacterium; assembly: GCA_947085325.1. Classification (GTDB taxonomy): domain Bacteria; phylum Pseudomonadota; class Gammaproteobacteria; order SURF-13; family SURF-13; genus JAQBXX01. The sequence continues at coordinate 87,301 of CAMTVY010000013.1, forward strand.
GCCTTTGCCTATTCGGCAGTGGAGGGTGCGGATGCCAACGCCCTTGCGCACCCGGTGCCGGAAGCGGTGAAGCAGGAGCGGCTGGAGCGCTTTATGGCCGTACAGGAAGGCATATCGGCGGCCAAGCTGCAACGCCGCGTAGGGCGCATATACGAGGTGCTGATAGACGCAGTGGACGCTGCCGGGGCGACTGCCCGCTCGGCCTGTGAAGCACCCGAGATTGACGGTGTGATCAGGCTTTCCGGCCCTCAGGGGCTGAGCGTGGGGACACAAATCAAGGTGCGGATCACGGCTGCTGATGCCCATGATCTGAGGGCTGAAATAGCGGGTTAACGCCGGTTTGTCACAGCGGGAAAATCTGTGCTAGTCTCTAACTGGTTTTATTGCAGTATTGTCCGCAGACGGAGGTTTAAATTTATTCTAGTGAGATGCTTGACAAGGCAAACGCCCTCGTCATACCATCTAACGCGGTTAATATAAAATCTTAAGAAGCAGACATTTCTTTGATTAACCTCATAAAATCAAAAAATTCACAAGCCAAAATAGGAGAGTAACGATGATGAATATCAGTCGCCGTAATTTCCTCAAGGGCGCTGCTGCTGCCGGTGTTGGCAGTATCATCCCCATGAGCATGGTCACGGTCGAGGCCGAAGCAGGTGATTCCTTCACCTTCGC
>CAMTVY010000014.1:0-50283 GCA_947085325.1 uncultured Gammaproteobacteria bacterium
CGCTGCGGTCATGGGCATGGCCTGAGAGATGTACTGGTCAGTAATGAATTAAGAATATACTTTCCGCCACGTCCCCGCCCCCTGTTTAGGGGGCGGGACAGGGTGGGGGTAGAGTCAACGGGTATTTACTCAGGAGGCAGTCCATATGTTGTGTCATCTTTATTTCTGACTCCTGAGTAAACGCTTTCAAACTAGCATAAGCTTAATCCCATAACCATATAACGCGAGTGATTCGATGAGTGAAAACCCCCGCACCGGAAACGATGCCCCCAGGCCGCAGAGCGTGCTTGATGGTGTGGAGGCATCCCTGCCCGCGCTCGCGCACGCCATGGAATTTCAGCGCCGCGTCGCCGCTGTCGGCTTCGATTGGCCGCAGGTGAGCCAAGTGCTGGAAAAGATCGAGGAGGAGCTGCAGGAGATCCGCCACGAGATCAGGGAAGCCGCAGGCCACGACCGGCTGGAGGACGAAATCGGCGATCTCCTGTTCGTGTGCGTCAATCTTGCGCGTCACATGAAGGTGAATCCGGAGGCCGCGTTGCAGCGGGCCAACGTGAAATTCGCGCGCCGCTTTCGCCGCATCGAGGAGATGCTCTCGCAACGCGGGCGCAGACCGGACGATTCCACGCTGGAAGAGATGGATGGCCTGTGGAATCAGGTAAAGTCCGAGGAAAGAGCTTGAGCGGTGCACCGGAGCGTACCGTGACCACGCCGCGTCTTCTGGGTATGTCCTTGTCGCAAGGCATTAAGGGTGTTTGTCCCGCTGATCTTCAGCGGGACGACACAGGTATCCGCTGCGATTGCGATGAGTCCGGCGCTGGCCCGGCGCGCACGCCGCCGGACCACCAGATACGGCAGGCGCCTTCGTCCGACACCATGCAGGGGCCGATCGGGGAGCGCGGCGTGCAGGCGCGGCCATAGAGCGTGCACGCGTCGGGATAGATCTGGCCGAGCACCACGCGCGCGCAGTCACAGCCCGGCGGCATTTCGCCGCTGCGTTTGCGCACCGTCTCCTGTGCGACGGGAAACCGGCGCCGCGCATCGTGCGCCTGCAGCGCGGGTTTCAATGCAAAACCCGAGGCGGGGATGGTGCCGATGCCGCGCCATGCGGCGTCCTCCACGTCCATCGTGTCGGCGAGCAGTTTTTGCGCGCGCGGATTGCCCTGCGGCTGCACCGCTTCCGGGTAGCAATTATCAAGAAAGAATTCATTTTCGCTCAACTGTCGCAGCGTGGAATAGGTGGCCGCCAGCAGTGACTCGGGCGTGAAGCCCGCCAGCGCAGCGGGGATGTGATGCCTGTCCACCACAAAGCGCCACTGCTCCGGCCCCATCACCGTGGCGACATGGCCCGGCGCGATGAGCGCGTCGAAGCCGGGCGTGCCGGAGTCGAGCAGCATGGCGACCGCGGGCCAGGTCAGCCGTCCGGAGAGCAGGATGAACAGATTCTGCGGCAGACCCTGTGCCAGCAGGGCGGCAATCGGCGCCATCGTGGTTTCGAATCCGGCCGCGAAAAACACCACCGCCTTTGCGCTGTTCTGCTGCGCGATGGCAACCGCCTCGCCCGGCGTTGCGAGCGCGCGGATGTCGGCGCCTGCGGCCCTGGCCTGTTCGAGCGAACGGATTTCGCCCTTGGCAACATTCACCGGCACGCGCAGCATGTCGCCGAAGGCGGTGAGGATAATATCCTCGTGCAGCGCGAGCTGGATGGCGTGAAAGATGTCCTGCTCGGGGCAGATGCACACCGGGCAGCCGGGGCCGGGAATCAGTTCGATGTTGCGCGGCAGCGCCGTGCGCAAGCCGGCGTGCGTGATGGTGCGCTCATGTCCGCCGCACACATTCATGATGCGCACCTTGCGCGGCAACGGCAGGGCGCGAATCTTTTCCAGCCACTCCGCCGCAGAGAGCGTCATCGTTATTCAGCCCGCCGCATGCGCGTGCGCAACAACAGCCGCCGGAGGAGATGCGCACCGCGCCGCGACCTGCGCGCGCAGCCAGTCCAGCCAGCTTTCGAGACCGGAACCGGTTTTGGCCGAGAGCCGGAACAGCGGCGCAGGGTTGGCCAGTTGGCGCAGACAGTGCTCCGCCTTTTCAGGATCGAAGTCGTCCAGCACCGGCAGCAGGTCGGTCTTGGTGAGCAGGACCAGTTCCGCCGCGCGGAACATGACGGGATATTTTGCGGGCTTGTCGTCGCCTTCGGTCACTGAAAGCAGCGTGACGTTATGATGCTGTCCCAGATCAAAGCTCGCCGGGCACACCAGATTGCCGACATTTTCGATGAACACGATGTCGAGGCCGTCGAGCCGGATGTGATGCAGGGCGTCGTGCACCATATGCGCATCGAGGTGACATGCGGTGCCGGTGGTGATCTGCACGGCGGGCACGCCTTTGGCGCGGATACGCGCGGCGTCATTTTCGGTTTCGAGATCGCCCTCGATCACGGCAAGATTGAATTCATGCTTGAGCGCGTCGATGGTCGCCTCCAGCAGCGCGGTCTTGCCCGCGCCCGGCGCGGACATCAGGTTGACGGCGAGCACGCCGTGGGTGTCGAAGTGCGCGCGGTTGTGCGCCGCCTGGCGGTCGTTTTCGGCCAGCAGGCCGCCGAGCACCGCCACCGCATTCGTGCCGGCGACCGGTTTGTAGATCAGATGCCGGTTGCCCGGCGTGATGTTGCAGCCGCAGGTGTTACACACAGGCCGCCTCCGTTTCTGTTGTGGGTGGATCGGCAATAATCAGCCCGACGCTTTCCAATATCATTTCATTGCCGCTCACCAGCCGCGTGCGCCAGTTGCCGCACTGCGCGCACACCAGGCAATTGACCGTGGCCTCCGTCTCGCTGTCGCACTGCGCGCAGTGCACGCGCACCGGCGCGCGCCGGATCACCAGCCGCGCCTCGCTCGCCAGCGTGCCGCAGCGGGCGAGAGGAAACACTTGCGCCAGCAGCGCGGCCTCCACGCCCGAGAGCGGGCCGATGTGCACGCGGATGACGTCGATGGCGCGCGCCTGCCGTTGCCGCGCGACGGCCTCAACCTGCTTCAGCAGTGCGCGGCAAATGGAAAGTTCATGCATGGGGAGTGTGCGTCTGCATCTGGTCGTGGAGTTCCCATGCGGAGCGCGCGTGTGGCGCGGAAATCTTCTGGATGGCGTAACCCACGTGCACCAGCACAAACTCACCCGCCGCGAGCGGGGCGTCCAGCAAAAACAGATTGACCGTACGCTCCACACCGTTGGCGTTGCAGCGCGCGGTAACTCCGTCCAGTTCTATCACCTGCATGGGAACGGCGAGGCACATGACGCCCTCTGTTGGGCCGGAATACTTGATGGCTTCATATTACGCTGCCCGGGGACAAGATCAAGCGCGGACGGCCAGATGAACAGGAATTTCTTGCACTATATCAAGTGGCGGCCCCGGTGCTTGTGCTAATCTTAATAAATGATGAGTTACGGCTATTTCGAACACGATGCCGACACCGGCATCATCGGCCGCGGCAACACGCCGGAGGAGGCCTTCATCTCCGCCGCCGAGGCCATGTTCGCCATCATGGTGGATATCACGACGGTGCATGCAGTGCAGCACGTGCAATTCGATTTTGAGGAGGCGGACGTGGAGTTTGCGCTCGTGACCTGGCTGAACCGTTTGCTCACCGAGGCGCGCATGCACGGACTCGTCTTCGGGCGGTTTCATCTGCACCGCAGCGGCGTGCGCTGGGAGGGCGGTGCGTGGGGCGAGTCGTGGCGCGATGCGCTGGAAAAGGGCGTGGAGGTGAAGGGCGCCACGCTTACCCTGTTGTCCGTGCAGTCCAGCCCCGCAGGGTGGGAGGCGCGCTGTGTGGTCGATGTGTGAGAGAGGGGAAACCTGACGTGGACATGAGTCGCCCATGGATCTGAGTCACCTGGTCAAGCTGGATGACTACCGCTGGAGCGTGCCGCTCGCCGCGGGCGAAACGCGCGCGCCGGTCTGTCTCTACGGCAGCGAGCCGCTGCTTGCCAGCATGGATGACAAGGTGCTGGAGCAGATTACCAATGTGGCGCGGCTCCCCGGCCTGGTCGGCGCCGCGATGACCATGCCCGACGCGCACTGGGGCTACGGCTTTCCCATCGGCGGTGTCGCCGCCTTCGATGCCGAGCAGGGCGGCATCATCTCCGCCGGCGGCGTGGGGTTCGACATCTCCTGCGGCATCCGCTGCCTGCGTACCAATCTTGTGATCACCGACATCCTGCCGCAGATGAAGATGCTGGCCGACATCCTGTTTCACACCATCCCCGCCGGCGTGGGTGAAGAAGGCGAGCTCAAGCTTGCGCCCGCGGAACTCGACCGGGTGCTGGCGGGCGGTGCGCAGTGGGCGGTGAAGCACGGTTACGGAGTGGCGGAAGACCTGGACTATATCGAGGAGCGCGGCCAGGTGGCGGGCGCGGTGCCGGAGAACGTCTCCGATCATGCCAAGAAACGCCAGCGCGGTGAAATGGGCACGCTGGGTTCCGGCAACCACTATCTCGAAGTGCAGGTGGTGGACCGAATTTATGATACAGAGGCGGCGCAGGCCTTTGGCCTGTCTGAGGGGCAGGTGGTCGTCTCCATTCACTGCGGCTCGCGCGGACTCGGACATCAGATCGGCACCGAATATCTCATCACGCTCGCCAAGGCCGCGAGCCGTCTGGGCGTCACACTGCCCGACCGCGAGCTTGCCTGCGCGCCGATCACTTCACCCGAAGGTCAGCAGTACATCGGCGCGATGAACGCGGCGATCAACTGCGCGCTGGCCAATCGCCAGATACTCGCGCACCTCACGCGCGAGGTGTTCGCGCGCATCCTGCCCGAGGCGCGGCTGGAAACGCTGTTCGATGTCTCGCACAACACCTGCAAGGTGGAGCAGCACAAGGTGGACGGCAGGCAACGCGAGCTCTACGTGCACCGCAAGGGCGCGACGCGCGCCTTCGGCCCCGGTCACCCCGCGCTGCCGGAGCGTTACCGCGCGGTGGGCCAGCCGGTCATCATCGGCGGCAGCATGGGGACGGGCTCGTATGTGCTTGCCGGTACGCGCGAGAGCGAAACCCGCGCCTGGTCTTCGGCGAGCCACGGCGCGGGCCGCGCCATGAGCCGCCATCAGGCGTTACGCCGCTGGAGCGGGCGGCAACTGGTGGATGAACTCGCGGAGCGCGGCATTATTATCCGCACCCGTTCCATGCGCGGCGCGGCGGAAGAGGCGCCGGGCGCCTACAAGGATGTGGACCAGGTGGCAGAGGTAACGGAGAAGGCCGGGCTGGCACGCCGCGTGGCCTTTCTGCGGCCGAAGGCGTGCATCAAGGGTTAACGGGAGGGAGAGCCATGCTGTTTCAAAATCGCAAGGAGGCCGCACGGCTTCTGTCGGAAAAACTCAAACCGTATCGCGACAAGAATCCGCTGATTCTGGCCATCCCGCGCGGCGCGGTGCCGATGGCGAAAGACATCGCCGCCGCACTGCAGGGCGAGATGGATGTCGTGCTGGTGCGGAAGTTGCGCGCACCGGGCAATCCGGAATTCGCCGTCGGCTCGGTGGATGAGAGCGGCTGGACCTACGTGGCCGACCACGCCGCAGCGGCGGGCGCGACGCCGGAATATATCCAGCAGGAGAAACAGAAGCAGCTGGCGACCATGCGCCAGCGCCGCGCGCAGTACACGCCGGTGCATCCGCCCAGCGAGGTGGAAGGCCGTATCGTCATCGTGGTGGACGATGGCCTGGCTACCGGCGCCACCATGATTTCGGCGCTGCACGCGCTGCGCGCCAAGCAGCCGCAAAAGCTGATCGCGGCCGTGCCGGTATCGCCGCCGGAGACGCTGCGGAAAGTGGCGCAGTACGCCGATGAGGTGGTGTGCCTGCACGCGCCGGAGTATTTTCAGGCCGTGGGACAGTTTTACGCCGATTTCCCCCAGGTGGACGATGAAGAGGTGATTGCCCTGCTGCGCGAGAGCAAGGCAAGCGTGCTACCTGGCTGAGGCGGCGGCGCAGGCGGGGCCGAGAAGACAGAGGCATAATTGCTACACAGGTTAACGCCTTCATGATACGTCCTCCTGCCTGAACCAGGTTAAAGCGGGTGTCAAAGGGGTATTTTCACGCCTGCCTGCCGGAGATTTCCTGGATCCTTGTCAATCTTCGGGCAGGTAGAAGGCCGGGAGGGGAGATGCGAACATCAGCGACGTGTTAATTGCACACGGTGCGAATCTGATGGATATCCGTGTTGCCTTGCAGGACTTTCTCTATCCCGTCCTGCTTCAGGGTGCGTAAACCCTCGGCGAAGGCCGCGTTCCGTAGCTCCTCCACAGTCGCACGCTTCTGGATCAGCCTCTTAATCGTGCTGCTGCCGATAAGCAGCTCGTGCAGGCCAAGGCGTCCCTTGTAGCCGGTATTTCCGCATTCTTCACAGCCGCATGCCTTGTAAAGCATGAACTTGCCCTCAATTGCGTAGGCGCTTTGCCAATGTTGCAATACAGTGGCCGGATCGACCGGCATGTCCAGGCAATATTCCTGCAGCAACTCATCAGCTTCGCTGGCGCTTGCGCTGTAGGCTTCCTTGCACTTCTCACACAAGCGCTTGGCAAGGCGTTGTGCCAGCACACCCAGTAATGCGTCGGAGAAATTGAAGGGATCCATGCCCAAATCGAGAAGCCGCACGACACTTTCCGGGGCACTATTGGTATGCAGGGTGGAAAATACCAGATGCCCTGTCAGCGATGCCTCGATACCGACTTTGGTTGTTTCCGCATCGCGCATTTCACCGACCATAATAACGTCGGGATCAGCTCGCAAGAAAGCGCGCATCGCAGCAGCAAAGGTCAATCCAATTTTTGTATTTACCTGCACCTGCCGCAGTCCTTGCTGCGTAATCTCGACAGGATCTTCCGCAGTCCAGATCTTGCGCTCCGGTGTGTTGATATAGCTGAGCACGGAGTGCAGTGTAGTGGTTTTGCCTGAACCTGTGGGGCCGCATATCAGAAATAAACCATGCGCTTTGACAGCTATATTTTTAATGGCCTCCAAGAGGGTTGAGTTAAGTCCAAGATGATCTATAGGAACCGGTTTAGCCCCGGCCAATATTCTCATCACAACGTCTTCCATGTTATTGGTGGTGGGAATGGTGGCGACACGTAATTCTATTTTCGCCGGTCCATATTGCTGAAAATCTATCTTGCCATCCTGTGGTTTGCGCCGCTCAGAAATATCGAGTCCGCCCATGATCTTGATTCTGGAGACCAGGGCATTCCGATAATTGGCCGGAATTTCGAAATAATTAGCCAGTGTGCCGTCACTGCGAAAACGGATACGGGTATTTTGTTTGCCCGGATAAGATTCAATATGAATATCGGAGGCTCCCTGTTGCAGGGCATCCAGTATCATTTTATTGACCAGTCTGACGAGGGTATTGTCAGATTCCGCGATGGTGTCATCAGGCTCCTCTGTGTCGGCTTCAGACTCTAGCTGCGACGTGAGTTCACCAATATTGCCGCCACCTCCATCATAACCATAAAAATTATCTATCGTAAGGGAAAGGTCTTCCTCGGTTGCCATGACTGGATCAATTGTTAATTTTGTATAGAAGCGTAATGCATCCAATGGCTCCCATTTCATGGGATCCGATACGGCTACCACCAATGTTTCTCCCGCCCGGTATAGCGGCACAATCTTATGCTGGCGGAGGATATTTTCGGGGATCAGTTTAATGACATTCGGATCAACATTGAATTTGCGCAGATTGACAACCGGAATACCAAGCTTTCGCGCCAGCGCGCGCTTGATGGTGTCCTTGTCCACAAGGCCCATGCTGATCAGAATTTCGCCCAGGGGCATTTTGCGGTCTTTCTGTTGACCACTCAGTGCCTCATCCAGTTGCTGCTGGGTAATCAGCTTCTCATTAACCAGCATTTCACCCAATTTCAGGCTGGGCTGGCTCTTCTGCTCTTGCAGCGCCCGGATGAGCTGCTCTCGCGTGACGAGTTGTTCTCCGGTCAGATAATCTCCTATGCGCTGGCTGCGCAGTTGCTGCTGTTTCTTCAGGCCCAAATCAATATCTTTTGAGGTCGCAGATTTTTCTTTGACGAGCAACTGGCCTATAGGTGCGCCAATCTGACAGTTTTTAATGGCATGGCTGGGTATGAAGTAGCGAATGATTTTCCCTTCACGGTTCAATATGAATAAATACAGGCCGGCCTTTTTCCTGATGGACCCCATGGTCTCACCAGTAAGCTTGTCACCATCCATAAACTCTATGTTGCATTTTTGCTTGTCTGAGCCGGAAAGCACCTCATCCCCAAGCTGCGTCTTGAGCAGGTCATCTTGTTTTTTAGGAGGTAGTGGGTGGGTCAGCCGCAAATATTTGACGCTGTGCAGGTCGATAGTGGAGTTGGCGCCGGATTCGCTGGTGCGTAATTCAAGCACTGCTTCATCAGGAGAAAAGCGGATCAGTTCACCCAATATTTGTTTGCCATTCTCAAGAAAGGCTATACAGGGCTCAGGAGCATCACTGGCTGCCTTGGGGGGCAATGTAAAGTGCGGCGGGGTGGGCCAATTCACTGGTTTTGTCATGACATTTTCCATGCGAGTGGGGGATGTGCACACACAGTTACACGCGAGTTCTCTGGGTCAAGCCTTGCATTGCAGCATTCCCGGGATTCAGGTCGCTCTGTCCGGGCGATGCCAGCGATCATTTCCTTTGTTTTTTGTTCTAGTTGCGGCATATGGCGGCCTTGATTAAAGTACTGTATATGCTGAATATTTTTATGCAGCAGCATGGTATTTACACAAGCTACGTCGGCATTTGATTTCGTTGGGTCTACCGCTTATGTGGCCTGACCCAGGCTTCAGTAATCATGGAGTCTTGGCATGCTTCGAGCGGGGGCGTGCCGATGCAGGGTTTGAGTGCCGCCCGGCTCTCGATATCCGCCTGCGGCGGCAGTGCGTTGCAGGGCTTGCCTGGCTTGTAACCTTTCATCTTTTTATGGGTATCCCGTATTTCGGACACATTTGCGGAATCTGTCAATCGCATCGATAGATCAGAATAATGTGTTGAAAGAGTACCGCTTTTTAGACAAATAGAAAAGTCCCGCCCAATGATCCGCCGTTCGAGCCAAGGCTCAAGGTGATGGTTGCCATGCCCGTGGCCTGATGCAGTGTGGAGATTTGCATAGGCAGGAGCCAGCAACCAGCCGGGATGTACAACTTATGAGCAATACAATCAGTACCGGGAGTCAGGCTGGTGGGGAGCCGGAGGGCGTGCTCGACGGCGTGGATGTATCCTCACCTGCGCTCGCGCGCGTGTCACGGAATTTCAGCGCCGCTTTCGCCGTATTGAAGCAATGCTTGCGCAAGGCGGCCGCAGGCCGGAAGAGTCCGCTCTGGAGGAGATGGATGCGTTGTGGAGTCAGGTGAAGGTCGAGGAAAAGGACCCTGACTATTGTCCGGGCGTCGGGGCACTGACGGCTAGCATGCGCTCTACAGCACGGCGAGCGGGCTGGCGGATCGCAGCATCCACCTCTACTTGCGGTGACAAGGTCTCGAGGGCGTCCAGTATCTTTGGCAGGGTGATGCGCTGCATGTGCGGGCACAGCACGCATGGGCGGACAAAATCCACGGCAGGATTCTCCACCGCGACATTGTCCGCCATGGCGCACTCGGTCACCATGACCACTTTCGATGCGCCGGAGCTTTGCACGTCACGGATCATGCCGGAGGTGGAGCCGACAAAATCGGCTTCATCGCAGACCTCGGGCGGGCATTCAGGGTGTGCCAGAACGCGTACGCCGGGGAATTGCACGCGCAAGGCGCGAATCTGGGCGGGCGTGAAGCGCTCGTGCACCATGCAGGCGCCATGCCAGGCGATGATTTCGATGGTGGTTTGCCGCGCGACATTGGCGGCCAGATAGCGGTCGGGCAGAAAGATTACGCGTTGTACGCCAAATGCGCGCGCCGCCGCTTCGACCACACGCGCCGCATTGCTGGAGGTGCAGCAGTAGTCGGATTCCGCCTTCACGGCAGCGGAGGTGTTTACATAGCTCACCACCGGGGCACCGGGATAGCGCTGTTTGAGCAGGCGCACGTCGGCTGCAGTGATGGATTCGGCGAGCGAGCAGCCCGCCGCAGTGTCGGGTATCAGCACGGTGCGTTCGGGCGCCAGCACCTTCACTGTCTCGGCCATGAAGTGTACGCCACACATCACCACCACCGGCGCATCCTCCTGGTTGAGGGCGGCGGCATACTGGGCCAGTTGCAGTGAATCACCCACCTTGTCGGCCACGCCATAGGCGATCTCCGGCAGCTGGTAATTGTGCGCCAGAATGAGTGCGCGCTTTTTCTGCTTGAGTTGATTGATACGGTGTATGAGTGGCGCCTTGAGCAGCCAGTCCACGTCGGCGATCAGGCCGTGCAGTTGCTCCCACACCGGCTGGGTGGCGTGCGCAACTTCATCGGTGAACTGATCGTCACGCCAGGCCAGCACGGGTGCCGCGCCGCGTTCGCCCTGCGCTACGCGGGTGGTGATTGCATCATGCATTACATGCGGTGAAGTTGCTGTGGATGCCATTGCTCGTATTCCCGGGCCGATAAGCATTTGACCCAAAAGCTAGCGTGTCAGTTCAGACTACGGCACTGTGCCGTCAGGTTGCGGAAGGCCTGGGCTGGCGGTCATTCGGGCGCAATTGGATAGAGAGTTCACGCAACTGCGCTTCCGAGGCGGGCGATGGTGCGCTGGTGAGCGGGCAGGCGGCCGTCTGCGTCTTGGGGAAGGCCATCACCTCCCGGATCGAGCTGGCGCCGGTCATGAGCATGGTAAGGCGGTCAAGCCCGAAGGCGATGCCGCCATGCGGCGGGCAGCCGTATTGCAGGGCATCAAGCAGAAAACCGAATTTTTCCTGCGCCTGCTCATCGCTGATGCCCAGCAGGCGGAAGACCGCGCTCTGCATCTCAGGCCGGTGAATACGTACCGAGCCGCCGCCAAGTTCGGTGCCGTTCAGCACCAGGTCGTAAGCGCGCGACAGGCATGCGCCGGGATCGCGCTCCAGCGCACTAATGTCATCCACTGCGGGCGCGGTGAAGGGGTGATGCAATGCTTGCCAGCGCTGGTTGTCGGCGTCGTGCTCGAACATCGGGAAGTCCACCACCCACAGCGGCCGCCAGCCATGCTGTAGCAGGTTGCAGTCGTGGCCCAGCTTGATGCGTAGCGCGCCGAGTGCGTCGCAGACGACCTTGGCCCGATCGGCGCCGAAGAAGATAAGGTCGCCATCGACGGCCTGGGTGCGCTGCATGATTTGCGTGATGACGGTGTCCGGCAGGAATTTGAGAATCGGAGATTGCAGGCCTTCACGGCCTTTGGACCACTCGTTGACCTTGATATAGGCCAGCCCCTTGGCGCCATAAATGGTGACGAACTGCGTATAGTCGTCGATTTCCTTGCGGGTGAGCGCACAGCCGCCCGGCAGGCGCAGCGCCGCTACGCGCCCGGCGGGGTCATTGGCCGGGCCGGAGAACACCTTGAACTCGACGTTGCACATGAGGTCGCCGACGTCCACCAGCTCAAGCGGTATGCGCAGGTCGGGTTTGTCGACGCCATAGCGCGTCATTGCGTCGCGCCAGGTCATGCGTGGGAAAGGTTTGGGCAGCGCGATTTCGAGTGTTTTCGCAAACAGCTCGCGCATCATGTCTTCCATCAGCGCGGTGATGGCGTGCTCGTCCATGAACGAAGTCTCAATGTCGAGCTGGGTGAATTCCGGTTGCCGGTCAGCACGCAGATCTTCATCACGGAAGCAGCGGGCGAACTGGTAGTAGCGCTCGAGCCCCGACATCATCAGCAGCTGCTTGAACAGCTGCGGTGATTGCGGCAACGCAAAGAAACTGCCCGGATGGGTGCGCGAGGGCACCAGATAATCGCGCGCGCCTTCGGGCGTAGCCTTGGTGAGCATCGGTGTTTCGATGTCGAGGAAGTTGCGCGCATCGAGAAAACTGCGCAGGGTGCGGGTGATGCAGGCCCGCAACTTTAAACGTTCCAGCATTTCCTTCCGGCGCAGATCGATATAGCGATAGCGCAGGCGCGTTTCTTCGTGCACGCCCTCTTCATCGAGCTGGAACGGCAGCGGCTGGGCGGCGTTGAGTATTTCAACTTCCGCGCTCAACACTTCAATCATGCCTGTCGGCAGGGAGGTGTTTTCCGTGCCCGGCGGACGCTTGCGCACGCAGCCCTTGATGCGCAATACGTATTCGTTGCGCACGCGCTCCGCCAGCCTGAAGGCCTCGGCCTGTGCCGGGTCGAACACCACCTGCACCAGACCCTCGCGGTCGCGCAGATCGACGAAGATTACGCCGCCGTGATCACGCCGCCGGTGCACCCAGCCGCAGAGAGTGAGGTTCTGGTCGAGCAGTGTTTCGTTAACCTGCCCGCAATAATGACTGCGCATGACGGGGTTCCTGGTAATGTAAGGGCTGAAGTGTCAGGCGCCGGGTGTGGCGGCCGGTGCCGTGCTGCCGGAGGGTTTGGTGCGCGGGCCGGGTACGATCACGCCCATCGAGATGATCATTTTGAGCCCTTCGTCGACGCTCATGTCGAGCTCGATGGTGTCTTGCTTCGGCACCATGAGAAAGAAGCCCGAGGTCGGGTTGGGCGTGGTGGGCATGTAGACATTGACCACCTCGTCACGGGTTTTGGTCTGCGCCTCGCCTACCGTGATGCCGGTCTGGAATGCCACAGTCCACAGCCCGCGGCGCGGATATTCGATCAGCAGCACCTTGCGGAAGGACTGGCCGCCGGGCGCAAACAGCGTTTCAGAAACCTGTTTGGCGCCGGAGTAGATAGAGCGTACCAGCGGGATGCGTGCGAGCAGGCGCTCCCAGGCATCTACCAACTGTCGCCCGAAGAAGTTGGCAACTACGATGCCGGTGACCAGCACCACAGTGATAGTGAGTACGACCCCGAGGCCGGGAATGTGCAAGCCGAGCAGGACGTCAGGATGGTAGGCGGCGGGCAGCAGGAGCAGGGTGCGATCCATGATGTCCACCATGAGCTTGATGACCAGCACGGTAACCCCGAGTGGCACCCAGATGAGCAGGCCGGCGATGACGTAACGACGCAGATGTGACATGGTGCGCGAGGTCAGGCGGCAGAGTCGGTGCCGGGCGCCGCCGCCGGTTTGGCCGCGCTGTCAGCGGCAGGCTTCTCGGCCGGAGTCTTGACGGCCTCGGCCGTACCGGACTTCGCGGTATCGGGTTTCTCTGCATCGGATTTCGCGGGGTCGGCGGGTTTTTTCTGTCCCGCATGCTTGAAGTCTGTTTGATACCAGCCGCTGCCTTTCAGGTGAAAGGATGGTGCCGAGAGCAGTTGGCGCAGCGCTGGCTGACTGCAGGCGGGGCATGCGGCAGGCGGGGCGTCACTGAATTTCTGCATTACTTCAACGCGGTGCCCGCACAGGGTGCATTCATAATCGTAAATGGGCATAAGTCGGGCCGCGGTTGCGTGTGTCGATTAAATAAACAGGTGGTGAGAAAAATTATTACCGTATTATACTCCAAAGAGAGCCCCGGAAAATCCTCAGGTCGAGCTTTTCGGAGGCGGCAATAGGAGGGGCGGCCGGGATTTTGTGGGCGCCAGCTTGCAGCCGCACGCCGTGATTGGCGGCAAGCGGCCCACCCAGGGGTCACGAAACGCTATCTATGGCGGATTAAGCCCGGAAACCCTCTCCGGCCCAATGGCGCGACGATAACACCATGCACGGTTCTACCACCCCACCACTCCCCCCGGGGCACCGCTCTGACTGGAAGACGGTGCGCAGCCTGTTGCCCTACCTGTGGGAGTTTCGTGGCCGGGCGCTGTTTGCCATTTTCTGCCTGGTGCTGGCCAAGTTCGCCAATGTGGGCGTGCCGCTCATGCTCAAGGAGATCGTGGATCGGCTGGATGTGGCGCATAACCCGGTGCTGGTGTTGCCGCTCATGTTTGTGCTGGGCTATGGCCTGCTGCGCCTGAGCGCGGCATTGCTGGGCGAGTTGCGTGATGCCGTCTTCGCCAAGGTGACGCAACGCGCTATCCGCCGCATCGCGCTCAAGGTATTCCGCCACCTGCATGCCCTGGCGCTGCGCTTTCATCTGGAGCGTCAGACCGGCGGGTTGTCGCGTGACATCGAGCGTGGCACGCGCGGCATCAGCTTCCTGCTGTCGTTCATGCTGTTCAACATCCTGCCGACGCTGCTGGAGATAGCGCTGGTGGCGGCAATCCTGCTGGGCAAGTATTCGGTCTGGTATGCGCTGGTGACGTTCGCCACCCTGGTGGTATATGTGGTGTTCACGCTGGTCGTCACGGAGTGGCGGCTGAAATACACGCGTGCCAAGAATGAAATGGACTCGAGGGCGAACACGCGCGCCATCGACAGTCTTATCAATTACGAAACCGTGAAGTATTTCGGCAACGAAGAGTACGAGTCGCGCCGTTATGACGAAAACCTCGCCGCACTGGAGCACGTGTCAGTAAAAAACCAGACCTCGATGGCGCTGTTGAACTTCGGCCAGAGCGCGATTATCGCGGTCGGCGTGACCGTGCTCATGTGGCTTGCGAGTGCCGATGTGGTGAGCGGCGCAATGACGCTGGGCGATCTGGTGCTGATCAACGCCTTTTTGTTGCAGGTATTCATCCCGCTCAATTTTCTGGGCTTCGTCTACCGCGAAATCAAGAACTCGCTCGTCGACATGGAGCGCATGTTCAGCCTGATGGCGGTTGAGACCGACATCAAGGACAAGCCTGACGCGGCACTACTGGCCGTGGGCGAGTGCCGTGTCCGTTTCGAGGGTGTGAGCTTCGGCTATGACCGGGAGCGCAATATTCTGTCCGGGGTTGATTTTGAAATCGCGCCGGGACGCAAGCTTGCCGTCGTCGGGCCAAGCGGCGCCGGCAAGTCAACGCTGGCACGGCTGTTGTTCCGCTTCTACGATGTCAGTGGCGGCCGCATCACGGTCAATGGCATCGACATTCGTGATGTCAGCCAGGCGAGCCTGCGCGCGGCCATCGGCATCGTGCCGCAGGATACGGTGCTGTTCAACGATACTATTTATTACAATATCGCCTATGCCAAGCCCGAGGCTACGCGGGACGAGGTGGTGCGTGCCGCGCGGCAGGCGCATATTCACGATTTTATCGAGTCATGGCCCAAGGCCTACGATACCCTGGTGGGCGAGCGCGGTCTCAAGCTCTCCGGGGGCGAGAAACAGCGCGTGGCCATCGCGCGTGCGATTCTGAAAGGGCCGCAGATCCTGATTTTTGACGAAGCCACCTCGGCGCTGGACTCCCGCTCGGAGCGTGCGATCCTCTCGGCGCTGGATGAAGTCGCTGCGCGCCATACCACGCTGGTGATTGCACACCGCCTTTCCACGGTGATAGACGCCGACGAGATACTGGTGATGGAGCACGGGCGCATCGTGGAGCGCGGCACGCACCGCAGCCTGCTGGCGCAGGCTGGGCATTATGCGCATATGTGGGCGCTGCAACAGGAAGAGCGGCGCAGGCAGGGCGAACAGCAGGCAGTACCTGACGCGGGATAAATTTACACGTACATGGAGCCTGCTACCCAAAAAATTATTCTTATTACCGGCTGCTCCAGCGGTATTGGTCTGTGCCTGGCTGAAAATCTGCATGCGCTGGGCCAGCGTGTGTTTGCCACTGTGCGTAAAGCGGAAGATGTCGCCAGGCTCGCGGCGCAAGGGATCGAGAGCCTGCAACTCGATCTGGGCGACTCAGCTTCCATACGCGGGGCCGTGGATGAAATCCTGCGGCGTACGCACGGGCGCATGGACGCGCTTATCAACAATGGCGCTTACGGCCAGTCCGGGGCGGTGGAAGATCTGCGGCGCGAGGTGATGCGCGCGCAGTTTGAAACAAATTTGTTCGGCTGGCTGGAGCTTACCAATCTGATCATCCCGGTCATGCGCCGGCAAGGGCATGGGCGCATCATCAACATCGGCTCACTGCTGGGCTTTGTCGCCTTGCCTTACCGTGGTGCGTATAACGCCAGCAAATACGCGCTGGAAGGCCTTACCGATACACTGCGGCTGGAGCTGGCGGACACCGCCATCCATATTGCCATCATCGAGCCCGGCCCGATCACCAGCCGGTTCCGCGCCAACGCCTTTGCCAGCTATCAGCGCAGCATTGATGCCGAACACAGCGCGCACCGCGAACGTTATGCCGCGCTCGAACGACGCCTGACCCAGCCCGGTCCGGTCGCGCCGTTCACCCTGCCGCCAGAGGCCGTATTGCGCAAGGTGCTGCATGCGCTGACCAGCCGCCGCCCACGGTTACGCTACTACGTCACTTTCCCGAGCTATCTCTTTGCCGTGCTGCGCCGGGTGTTGACCACACGCATGCTGGACCGGATATTGTTGCGCATTGCGGGTGGCGAGCAGCGTTGAAAAAGGCCCTCCCGTGGGAGGGCCAACAAGCAGCAGGCAGGGGTAATTTTCAATTGCGCGGTTTGCTGAAGACAAATGCAGATTTTTCTTCCGGGGCATGGCAGGCGAAGCAGGATTTGCCGCCATCATTGACCAGGCGCTGGTCTCGGCTGTTGCCGGCGAAGCCTTCAAAACCCCAGCCACCGGTGTCCTTGAAGCGCTTGGCGTTGCGCTGCATGACGCCGACCAGCTTGCGTTCGCCTTCCTGTAAGGCATTGCCGCCTTCGTTGTAGTGAAGCAGGTCAAACACCAGTACGGCCCCATCAGCATATTTGCCGCTCTTCAGTCCCTGCTGCGCTTTTTTGTTGGCATACACGTGGTGGATGCCGCCGAACGGATTTTCCAGCGGGTGGCCGGGCTGGATCACCATGCTTTTGACATGATGCCAGTCGCGGTAGCCATCGGGGTAGCTTACGCCGGCATCACCCGCCCAGACGGCGGTACACATCAGTCCGGCAACCAGTACAGCGGGAATACGGTAGTTCATGGCGGGGCCTCCTGTATTATGGTATCGAGTCGATACTATAATACAGGGCATCAGCGTTTGTCAATACAGTATGGAGGCGCTACTATATCGCCATGAGCGGACTGCGTGGCTATGAACTGGTGGAGCGTATCGGCAATCTGTTGCGCGTCGAGCTGCGGCAGGAGGGCGCGAAGCACGGCCTGCAACCGGCGCACCTGCAGGCGCTGGCGTATTTCGCGCGTGCCAACCGCTACAGCAATACACCTGCGGCGCTGACCGAGTATCTGGGCGTGACCAAAGGCACGGCCTCACAGACACTGATGGTGCTGGAGGGGTTCAGGCTGGTGACCAAGCGCGAGGACAAGGATGACCGCCGTGTTACCAGAGTGGCTCTGACCGCCAAGGGGCGCAGCCTGCTGGACAAGCTGTTGCCCCCCGCTGTCTGGAGGTGTGCGAATACCGATCTCGGCGCGGCGACAGCACACCGGGTTGAGGCGGCCATGGCAGAGCTGCTGTGTGCCCTGCAAATCGCCAACCAGTCACGCACCTTCGGCGTCTGCAATACCTGTGCGCACCTTCTGCATGAGGACGGCAGAAAGTTTCGCTGCGGACTGACAGCGGAACCGTTGAGCAGCGATGATTTGCAACTGATCTGCCGTGAACATGCTGTAGGCTGAGATGGCGATGTACGCCATTGGTGATGTACAGGGCTGCCATAACGCGCTGCTGGCGCTGCTGGCGCAGGTGGAATATGCGCCCGGGCGCGACCGGCTCTGGTTTGTGGGTGACCTGGTCAACCGCGGTCCGCAATCACTGCAAGTGCTGCGGTTTGTCAAAAACCTCGACCCTCCCGCCCGGTGTGTGCTCGGTAATCACGATCTGCACTTGCTGGCCGTGGCGGCAGGGTGCGAGCGTTACCGGGACAGCGACACCTTCGGCGATGTGCTGGCCGCGCCTGACCGCGATGAGCTGTTGGACTGGTTGTGCCGTCTGCCGCTGCTGCACCACGACGCGAAATCGGGTTTCACCATGGTTCATGCCGGGTTGCCGCCGCAGTGGGATCTGGTGCAGGCCGGCGTCTGCGCAGCGGAGGTGGAGACCGTGTTGCGCGGGCCGGCGCGCGACGAGTTTCTGCGCCAGATGTATGGCAACGAGCCCGGCGTCTGGTCGGACGGGTTGAGCGGCATGGCCCGGCTGCGGTTTATCACCAATTGCTTTACCCGGCTGCGTTATTGCGACGCGCAAGGACGGCTCGCGTTGCAGGAGAAGGGGGCGCCGGGCAGCACGCCCGCACCCTGGCTGCCGTGGTTCGAGGTGCCGGAGCGGCGCAGCCGCAACCTGAACATCCTCTTCGGTCACTGGTCGGCGCTGGGCGAATACAGCGCACCCGGCCTGCATGCGCTCGACACCGGCTGCGTGTGGGGTGGCAGCCTGAGTGCGTTGCGTCTCGACGGGAACGAGCCCCGTCGGGTGCGGGTAGCGTGCAGCACGCACTGTGCTCCATTCTAGCCGGGTATAGTAAAGAAAACGCCTTAGTCTTATTTCAGTGCTGCAAGGGAATCCAGCGCTGCCACAGCATGCTGCTGCAGGCTGTGGCTGACCAGATAAGCCTTGTCATCTTTGAAGGCGACGTAATGCAGCCCTTCGTTGCCATCAAATCTGACGCTATTGAGAATCAGGTCATACGGAGGGCCCGGCGTGCCGTCAACTATGACATACATCGTGGTATCGGAGAGCACGCGGCAGACAAAGTGTTTGCCATCCGGGCTGAAGACGGGACTCTCTTCACCTATGGCGTCATAGCGCTGCTGCTTCTCGCCGTCCACAACTGCGAACATCTTGTCGCTGTTGCCTGCGCGATAGGCGAAGCGTGAATTGTCTGCGCTGAAGGGCGTCGCCAGCGGGCCGATGTAGTCGTGTGTAGCATAGACCTTGCCATCCATCACCAGCACATGCTTGTCGTCGTGATTGCCGACAAAGGCGATATGCTTGCTGTCAGGGCTGAAGGTCAAGCTGCCAATGTTGATGGCATCGTATTTCTCCCCCACCTTGTCATCCATGACAATGTAGTTGTATTCATTTTGCTGGGCGACAAAGACGAGGTGGCGGCTGTCGGGGCTGAACTGTGGTAAAGCGCTCAGAATGCCTTCGTGCGTGGAGCCTTCCTTGCCATCGAGGACGATAAACTGGCGGCCCTCCTTTTCGCCCACATAGGCTACGTGCCTGCTGTCTGGGCTGAAGACCGGGTGGATAGTGTTGATACCGTTATAGCGCGGTTGCTCTTTGCCATCCACCACCGCAAATTCTTTTTCGCCCTGCATGGCGCGGTAGGCCAGGCGTTGACCATCCGGGCTGAAGATGAGCGTGCCTTCACCGATGGCATCGTAAGCGCGGCCTTCCGCGCCATCCACTACCACAAACTCTGCCGGTGCCTGCCCTGGCTTCTGCCGGCGTGCGACATAACCTATACGACGGCTGTCGGGGCTGAACACGATGGAGCGAATGACAATGCTGTCATAAGGGTTGCCCGCCGCCCCGTTGATGATGATGGCGGTCTTGCCGTCGGCGGTCATGGCTTTGTAGGCGACACGTTTACTGTCCGGGCTGAACAGCGGACTGACCAGCGCCTCGTAGGGGCCTTCTTCCTTGCCGTCGATCACGGCATACCATTTACCCTTTAGCTGCGCTACGTAGGCTGTGCGCCTGCTGTCCGGGCTGAAGAAGTTGGCGTATACCCCGATGTCGTCGTAGGCCTTGCCCCTGGCGCCGTCCAGAATCACCCGCTGTTTATTGCCGTCCTGCAGCACATAGGCAATATGTCTGCTGTCAGGGCTGGATCTGAATGAGCTCTGCTTCCAGGTGCGGGCGTTGATATTGTCTACCAGGACCTCCGTAACCGCGCTTGTGGCAGGCGCAGCAGACGTTGCATCCGCAGCGATCGCTGCGGATGCAAGCAGGGCTAGAAATGCCGCGACACAGGATGTGCGTAACACAATGCTACCTCCATCGCTGTTCAAGTGGCGTTGACATGCAGTGCCCGGCAGATCAGTTTACTCGTGCGTACACTGTCCTGCCGGGCAGGTATTGATGCCCAGCAATTTCCAGACCGGGCACCAGCGCACGGCGGCGGTGGCGAGCGGTATGAGGCCGAGCAGCCCCCAGTAACTTGCGTTGCCCTCCAGAATAAACAACAGTGACAGCAGCGCAAGACCCAGGATGATGCGGATGACTCTTTCTGTGTTGCCGATATTTGCCTGCATGACAGCACCTCCGTGACCTATGCAGTGGAAGGGCGAGGCCATTGTGGCCCACTTCGAAGTAACGTTTTCAGCATAGCGCCAACGGTAGGACGGGGCAAGGCCTGGGGGGGGTCAGGATCGTTCCAGCGTTAAAAAGCTGCAAGCATGTGGGTTCTCGGCATCCGCTGCGTGCTCGGTGCGCCCGGTCTCCACCCAGGCATCGGTGTCAAAGGGGGGGAAAAAGGCATCGCCGTCAAAATCGCCATGCACGCAGGTGAGGTACAGGCGCGCGGCATGCGGCATAAACTGGGCAAAAATATCCGCCCCGCCCAGCACCATGATCTCGTCATTGCCGCTGGCCGCCGCCAGTGCCTCATCTACCGAGTGCACCACGCGGCAGCCGGGTGCGGTATAGGCCGGGTCACGCGTGATGATGATATTGGCGCGGCCCGCCAGCGGTTTGCCGAGCGACTCGAAGGTCTTGCGCCCCATCAGCACCGGCTTGCCCATCGTGACGCGGCGGAAGTGGCGCATGTCGGCGGGCAGCCGCCACGGCAGGGTGTTGTGCTGGCCGATGACGCGATTGCGCCCCATGGCGGCGATAAGCGAGATCATGCGGTGCTAGACGGCTACCGGCGCCTTGATGGACGGGTGGGCCTGATAATTCGCGATCTCGAAGTCATCAAACGCGTAATCGAAAATCGACGCCGGTTTGCGCTTGATGACGAGCTGCGGCAGCGGGTAGGGTGTGCGCGTCAGCTGCAAGTCCACCTGTTCAAGGTGGTTGAGGTAGATGTGGCAGTCGCCGCCGCACCAGATGAAGTCACCCACCCCGAGATCGCATTGTTGCGCGACCATGTGGGTGAGCAGCGCGTATTCCGCGATATTGAACGGCACGCCGAGCAAGGCGTCGCATGAGCGTTGCGTGAGCTGGCAGGAGAGCCTGCCCCCGGCCACGTAAAACTGGAAAAAGGCGTGGCACGGCGGCAGTGCCATTTTGGGCAGTTCGCCCACGTTCCACGCGCTCACAATCAGGCGTCGCGAATCGGGGTTGGTCTTGATCTGCCGGATGAGATCGCTGATCTGGTCGATGCTGGCGCCATCTGTGGTTCTCCACGCCCGCCACTGCGCACCATACACCGGGCCGAGTTCGCCGTCAGGGCCGGCCCACTCGTTCCAGATGCGCACACCGTTGTCGTTGAGATATTTGGTGTTGGTGTCGCCGCTCAGAAACCACAGCATTTCATGGATGACGGACTTAAGGTGCAGTTTCTTGGTGGTTACCAGCGGAAAGCCGGCGTCAAGCGGAAAGCGCATCTGGTAGCCGAACACACTGAGCGTGCCGGTGCCGGTGCGATCCTCCTTGCGGATGCCGTGCGTGCGTATGTGCCGCAGAAATTGCAGATATTGCTGCATGGGGAAATTTTACCCGATCACGTCCTGCGCCGGGCAAATAACAGCATACCTGCGCCCGCAAGCAGCATGGGCAGCGACAGCGCCTGGCCCATCGTCACCCAGCCGAACGCGAGATAGCCGAGATGCGCATCAGGCAGGCGTACAAACTCGACCGCAAAGCGAAACAGCCCATAGCACAGGAGAAACATGCCCGATACCGCCATCACGGGGCGCGGCCTGGCCGAATATAGCCACAGGATAATAAACAGCAACACACCCTCCAGCGCCGCCTGATACAGCTGTGACGGGTGGCGCGCCAGCGGCCCGCCGCCGGGGAAGACCATGGCCCACGGCACGTCGCTCACCCTGCCCCACAGCTCGCCGTTGATGAAGTTGCCGATGCGGCCAGCGCCGAGGCCGATGGGCACCAGTGGCGCGACGAAATCCGTCAACACAAAGAAACCCAGTTTCAGCCTGCGTGCATACAGCCACAGGGCGAACAGCACACCGGCCAGTCCGCCGTGAAACGACATGCCACCCTGCCACAGCTTGAAAACATTCAGCGGTTCGGCAATGTAGGCCGCCAAGTCGTAAAACAGGATGTAGCCGAGGCGCCCGCCCAGCACTACCCCCAGCGCGCCATAAAAAATGAGGTCATGAACCTGTGGCGGTGTGAGCGCCGAGTCCGGCTGCTGTGCCCGCCGCATGCCCAGCCACCAGGCAGCAGCAAAGCCGGTGAGGTACATGAGGCCGTACCAGTGAATCTGGAGCGATCCAAGATGCAGGGCGACGGGGTCAATGGCAGGGTATGTCAGCATGGTCTGGAATTATGACCCAGCAGGCCAGTGACGTGAAGCGGAATTGTGGATCAATTGCCGCCGGCAGGGATGCCGATACCGGTTATTCTCTATTTCGATGCCACCTTGTGTCAGGCGGAGCGTGATGCGGCCAGGGTCGTGTAGTTGAAGGCATTGCGCGCCAGATTGCCGAGCACAATGTGCAGGGGGGGGTGACGTGCGGCTGTGCCGAGGCTTCTACCACCAGCTCAACCGGCTTGTCGCTGAGCAGGTAACGGTGTTGTTCGATGGCCTCCTGCAACACCTGCGCCACGGCGTAGCGTGAGGTCGCTGCCACGGGAGTCGACTCAGGCGCGCGCGACAGCAGCAACAGGCCCGAGACCGCATCTGACATTTCTGTCACGCTGCGCTCAAGGCGCAGCAAACGCTCGCGGACATTAGCGGCGATGTCGGGGTTGTCTTCTATGATGAGGACGCGCATGTATACCCCGCCTGTGTGTTACCCAACAAGCCGGGGCGGGCGCCCAAGCCCAAGCGTATAGTTGACTATAAAGATGTTACTAAAAGATCAATGACCATGACAGTTCTGCCCGCAAACCGGCTGGTTCATGAAACCAGCCCCTATTTATTACAGCATGCCCATAATCCGGTGGACTGGTATCCGTGGGGGCAGGAGGCGCTGGCGCGTGCGCGCCACGAGGACAAGCCGATACTGCTGTCCATCGGCTATTCCGCATGCCACTGGTGTCACGTGATGGCGCACGAGTCGTTTGAAGACACGGCTACTGCGGAGATCATGAATGCGTTGTTTGTGAACATCAAGGTCGATCGCGAGGAGCGTCCCGACCTTGATCGCATTTACCAGGAGGCGCACCGCCTGCTTAACCGTCGCGGCGGCGGTTGGCCGCTTACCATGGTGCTGACCCCGGACAATCACACACCGTTTTTTGGCGGCACCTATTTTCCGCGCGAGGCGCGTTACGGGCTGCCAGCGTTTACCGACCTGCTGCAACGTATTGCGCGCGTCTGGCATGATCAACGCACCGGGATCGAGGCGCAAAACAGGACGTTGATAGAGGCGCTGACAGCCGTCCCGCCGCGGGACGGAAACCCACAGCTCAACGCCGCGCCGCTGGTCAGCGCGAGGCAGCAACTGGCATCGAGCTTCGATCCGCATCACGGTGGCTTCGGCGCAGCACCCAAATTCCCTCACCCGCCGCATATCGAACGCCTGCTGCGGCATAACGCATACAGCAGCGAGCCGGATGCCGAGGCACTGCGCATGGCCAGGGTCACGTTGCTGGCAATGGCGCACGGTGGTATCTACGATCAGCTTGGCGGTGGCTTCTGCCGCTACGCGGTGGACGAGCGCTGGCTGATTCCGCACTTTGAAAAAATGCTGTATGACAATGGTCTGCTGCTCGGCCTGTACGCACAGGCATACGCACTCACACAGGAAGGCGTGTTCAGGCGCATTGCCATGGGCACTGCGCGCTGGATAATGCGCGAGATGCAGGCCCCCGCAGGCGGCTATTACTCGGCGCTGGATGCCGACTCGGAGGGGCACGAAGGAAAATTCTATGTGTGGTCGCGGGAAGAGGTGCGTGCCCTGCTGGATGAGCAGGCGTATGAGATCATCGCGCGCCGCTTCGGGCTTAATCAGGCGGCCAATTTTGAAGACAGTGCCTGGCACTTCTACGTGGCGGAGGATAGTACCGCCATTGCGCGTGACCTGAACCTGGCCGAAGCACGGGTGGCGGAAATTATTGAGGCAGCGCGCAGCCAACTGCTCGCCGCACGCGCGGCCCGCGTGCGGCCGGGGCGGGATGAGAAAATCCTCACCGCGTGGAACGCGCTCATGATCAAAGGCATGGCGCTGACCGGACGCCTGTTCGATATGCCTGAGTGCATCGTCTCCGCCGGGCGCGCGCTCGATTTTATTCGCACCACGCTGTGGCGGGATAGTCGGCTGCTTGCCACCTGTAAAGACGGCCGAGCGCACCTGCCGGCGTATCTGGACGACTATGCATTTCTGCTGGATGCGCTGATTGAGATGCTGCAGGCACGCTGGCGCACCAGTGATTTGCTGTTCGCCGTTGAAATCGCTGACGTCATGCTCGAACACTTTGAGGACAAACAAGGCGGCGGTTTCTTCTTTACTGCCGACGACCACGAGCAACTGATTCAGCGCCCCAAGCCGTATGGCGATGACGCTACGCCTTCGGGTAACGGTATTGCGGCGCAAGCGTTAGGGCGGTTAGGTCATCTGCTCGGCGAGCCACGCTATCTTGATGCCGCCGCCCGCACGCTTAGGGCCGCATGGGGTGAAGTAGCGCGCATGCCATACGCCCATGGTACGCTGCTCAACGCGCTTGAAGAACATCTGTATCCGCCGCAGATCGTCATCCTGCGTGGCGACATGCAGGCAATGCAGCCGTGGCTGAAATGCTGTCATGAGAATTACAGCCTGCGCCGGCTCAGTTTCGCCATCCCTGCCGCCGAACAAAATCTCCCCGGCATGCTCGCACAACCGGCCCCGGCGGACGGGGTCACGGCGTATGTGTGTGAGGGCGTAACGTGTTCTGCGCCGATCAGGACGCAGGCAGCGTTTGAGGCGAGGTTGGCACAGCTATAGCGCGTAGCCAAAATTCTCCCGGAAGCGCGCCTCGAACTCACTGCGTGTGAAGCTGTGATTCTGGGTGCCGGCCTGTTCCACCTTGATGGCGCCCATGAGCGCCGCTACACGCCCCGTGGTTTTCCAGTCCATGTCGTTCATCAGGCCGTAGAGCAGGCCGGCGCGATAGGCGTCACCACAGCCGGTGGGATCGATGACTTCGCTCACCTTCGCCACCGGAATTTCCAGCTGGCTGCCATCGGTATGGATACTGGAACCCTTGGCGCCGTGGGTGACGATGAGCGCGTCGACGTGCTTGGCAAGTTCATCGACTGATTTTCCGGTGCGCTGCTGCATGAGTTGCAGCTCGTAATCATTGAGCGCGGCCCAGGTGGCTTGCTGCATGAAGGTCATCAGTTCCTCGCCGTTGTACATTGGCAGACCCTGGCCGGGATCGAATATGAACGGAATGCCGGCGGCGTGAAATTGCGCCGCGTGTTCGATCATGCCTTCGCGGCCGTCGGGGGCTACAATGCCGTGGGTGACGCCGGATGCGTCGGTCACGCAGTTGGCATGCGCAAAGTTCATGGCCCCGGGATGAAACGCGGTGATCTGGTTGTCATCCATATCGGTGGTGATGAAGGCCTGCGCGGTGTAGCTATGGTCGATAAGCTTGATATGGGTGCGGTTAATGCCGCAGCGGCCCAGCCAATCCTCATACGGCCCAAAGTCGTTGCCCACGGTGCCCATAGGCAGCGCCTTGCCGCCGATCAGGTTGAGGTTGTAGGCAATATTGCCAGCACAGCCGCCAAATTCACGCCGCAGTTCCGGCACCAGGAAAGAAACGCTCAGGATGTGCACCTGGCTCGGCAGAATGTGGTTTTTGAACTGGTCTTTGAACACCATGATGGTGTCGTAGGCAAACGAGCCACAGATCAGTGCAGACATGACAAGACTCCTTGCAAGTTTAATTAAGGTAGCAGCGATTCCCCTGCGTTAGTCAGGGTATTTTATGCCACGCCAAGTCGAGCTCGCGCGCCGCCTTTACATCGTCGAGGCGCCGTACCGGTGTGGTATAGGGCGCCCCTTTCACTGTAGCGGCAGATGTATGGGCTTCGTCCAGTATTTTTTTCATGGCGTTGATGAACCCGTCCAGCTCTTCCTTGCACTCGGTTTCGGTCGGTTCGATCAGCAGGCACTCAGGCACCAGCAGGGGGAAGTAGGTGGTGGGCGCATGGTAGCCATAATCCAGCAAACGCTTCGCTACGTCCATCGCGATCACGCCGGTTTCGTCCTTGAGCTTTTTCAGGGTGAGGATGAACTCATGTGTGGCGCGGCGTTTAGGGTAGGCGGCGATATAGCCTGCCTGGGTGAGACAGGCCATCAGATAGTTGGCGTTGAGTGTCGCATAGTGGGCCACGCGTGGCATGCCTTCGCGCCCAAGCAGGCGCGCGTATACATAGGCACGTAACAGCACGCCCGCGTTGCCCATGTGGGCCGACAGTCGGCCGATGCTTTGCGGGCAGTCTTTTTCCGTGAGCCAGCGGTAGCTACCGTCGCTTTCCCTGCCCACGATGGGGATGGGCAGAAACGGTTTCAGTTTTTCGTTAACACCCACCGGACCTGCGCCGGGACCGCCGCCGCCGTGCGGGGTGGAGAAAGTCTTGTGCAGGTTCATGTGGATGACATCGAAGCCCATGTCGCCGGGTTTGACCAGTCCGAGAATGGCGTTGAGGTTGGCGCCGTCGTAATACAGTAGCCCACCTGCCTCGTGTACGATGCTGCGTACTTCCAGTATGTCTTTTTCGAACACGCCGAGTGTCGAGGGGTTGGTGAGCATCAGGCCTGCGGTATGCGGCCCGACTGCGGCGCGCAACAGCTCCAGATCGATGTCGCCGTCGGCGTCGGTTGGAATCTCGCGCACCGTGTAGCCGCACATCGCGGCGGTGGCGGGATTGGTACCGTGCGCGGCGTCAGGCACGAGAATTTCCGTGCGTGCGGTGTCGCCACGTGAATCGTGATAGGCACGGATCATGGCCACACCGGCGAACTCGCCTTGTGCACCCGCCATCGGCGTGAGCGACACTGCCTGCATGCCGGTGACGTCTTTCAGTATTTCCTGCAAATCATGCATGCAGGTGAGAAAGCCCTGGCTGAAATTTTCCGGCGCCTGCGGATGGCGGCCCGCAAAGCCCGGCAGCAGCGCGAGCTTGTTGCAGGCACGCGGGTTATACTTCATGGTGCAGGAGCCGAGCGGATAAAACTGCGTGTCGATGGAGAAGTTCTTCTGCGACAGCCGGGTGTAGTGCCGCACCACCTGCATCTCTGACAGCTCCGGCAGCAGCGGACGCTGCGTGCGGCGCAGGTGAGGAGGAATGCCGCTGACGACCGCCTTGGTGAGCGGTGATTGCGATGCATTGAAGCGGCCGGATTGTGAGTGTTCAAAAATCAGCATGGCGTAGTTGCGGGTAACTTGACCGCACTCCTGGTGGCGCGTAGTGTGTTTATGAAATGGAGGTTATCTGTCATGACTACTGATCGCATGGTGCTCGCTTTTGCAGGCAGTTTTATTCTCATCAGCCTGGTATTGTCTCAACTGCATTCGCCTTACTGGCTCTGGTTTACCGCGTTTGTCGGGGCCAATCTTCTGCAAACGGCGTTCACGGGTTTTTGCCCCCTGGCCAGAATCCTGGTCGCCTTTGGCGCCAAGCCCGGTCCGGGCTGCATGTAGGCCCTTACTTCAGCGCCGCAAGCGCCTTGTCGTAGTCGGGCTCCTGTCCGATTTCGGGCACCAGCTCCGTATATTTCACCTGGTCGTTTTCGTCGATGACCACTATCGCGCGCGCAGTAATGCCGGCGAGTGGACCGTCCTCAATCAGCACGCCGTAGTCCTTGGCGAAATGACGGTCGCGCATCATCGAAAGTGTGATGACGTTGCGGGTGTTCTCCGCAGCGCAAAAACGGTTCATGGCGAACGGCAGATCGGCGGAGATCATCAGCATCACGGTATTGGTATTGGCCATGGCGTGGTCGTTGAATTTCTTGGTACTGATCGCGCATATCGGCGTGTCCAGACTGGGCACGATGTTGAGTAATTTTTTCTTGCCGCGAAAATCGGCCAGCGTCTTGTTGGCCAGATTGACATCGGCCAGGCTGAAATCAGGTGCCTTGCCGCCGACCTTGGGCAAATCGGCATTGGTGTGAATGGGGCTGCCTTTGAGTGTGATGGTGGCCATGGTGTTCTCCTTCTTCGTTGAGCGGAACTAATACCCCGCAGTGTGCTGCGGGCACGGATTCGTTTGGGGAGCGAAATCTAACTGGCTTGCGTCAGTATACGCCGCAGGCTGGCGGCGTAGGCATCCAGGTCGGTATCGCGTTTGGTTTCGGTGGCGCACACCAGAATCGCATCGCCCAGTTCCGGATAGTGCGCGCTCAAATCATAACCGCCCAGGATATTATCTGCGGTGAGTGTCTTAAGCACATCGTGCGCCGGCTTATTCACGCGCAGTACTGTCTCGTGGAACGTCGGGCGCTGGAATGCCCGGCTGACGCCGGGGATGGCGCAGAGCAGTTCCACCAGCCGCTGGGTATTGGCATGGCACTGCGCCGCTACACGCTCCAGGCCCTCCGGCCCCAGCAGCGCCATGTGGATGGTGGCGGCGGTGACCAGCAGACCCTGATTGGTGCAGATGTTGGAGGTCGCCTTGGAGCGGCGGATATGCTGTTCGCGTGCCTGCAGCGTGAGTGCGTAGCCCGGTTTGCCGTCGAGATCGACTGTGCGGCCGATGATGCGCCCCGGCATCTGGCGCACGTATTTTTTCTTGCAGCACATGAAACCGAAGTAGGGGCCGCCGGAGGATAGCGGCGCGCCGAGTGGCTGGCCTTCACCGCACACAATGTCAGCGCCCGTTTCGCCCCACGCGCCCGGTGGCTTGAGCAGCGCGAGTGAAACCGGGTTGACGACGGCAATCACCAGCAGGTTATTCTGGTGCGCCCAGTCGGTGAGTGCATCCACCTCTTCCAGCACGCCGAAAAAGTTCGGCTGCGGGATGACCAGTGCGGCGAATTCGTCCGGATCGAACTGGTGCAGCGCTTCCGGAACCGTGTGTCCTTCCCCGGCACAATAAGGAATCTCGACCAGCTCTATGTGCTGGTGGCGCACGATGCTGTGCACCACCGCGCGATAGATCGGATGCACCGTGGCGGGCATCAGCACGCGGCGTGATTTGCCGTGCGTGCGCACCGCCATGAGCACGGCCTCGGCCAGCGCCGAGGCGCCGTCATAGAGCGAGGCGTTGGAGACCTCCATGCCGGTGAGGTTCGCCATCATGGTCTGGAATTCGTACAGCAATTGCAGCGTGCCCTGACTCGCCTCCGCCTGGTACGGAGTGTAGGCGGAATAGAATTCGCCGCGCGTGGTGATCTCCCATACTGCGGCGGGAATATGGTGTTCGTACGCGCCTGCGCCGATGAAGCACAGTGGCCCGCCATCCTGCGCGGCGCGCTCCGCCATCAGGCGGCTGGCGTCCATTTCCGGGAGACGCGTGGGAACCGAGATCAGGGTCGAGTTGCGCAACTGCGCCGGGATTTCCTCAAACAGATCATCGATGCTGTTCGCGCCGATGGCGTCGAGCATCGCGCTGACATCGGCTTCTGTGTGCGGGATAAAGGGCATGATAGTTTGCTCAGTAAGTCAGTAATTAAAGCTACACTTTCCGACACGTTCCCGCCCCCTATTGAGGGGGCGGGACAGGGTGGGGGTAGAGGAATCAAGGTTGTTAATCAGGAGACACTCCGCAGTAGTGTATTCTTATCTTAAGTGTCTCCTGATTTAATGCGCGTCGGCGGCGATGAAGGCTGCATAGGCAGCCGCATCCAGCAGGCCGTCGATGTCTGCCGCGTTGGCGGGCATGAGGCGCAGTATCCAGGCCGTGCCGTAGGCGTCTTTGTTGACCAGCTCCGGCTGGTCGGCGAGCGCCGGGTTGGCCTCGATTACGTCGCCTGCAATGGGGCTGTAGATATCCGAGGCGGCCTTGACCGACTCGACCACGGCGCACGCGCCGCCGGCCTTGACCTGCTTGCCGACCGAAGGCACGTCGATAAAGACCACGTCGCCGAGCAAATCCTGGGCATGATCCGTGATGCCGATGGTTGCCGTGCCGTCTTTTTGCAGATCAACCCACTCATGGGTTTTGGTGTACTTGAGATGTTTTGGAATTGTGCTCATCATTTAATCCTCGCGGTCTTTTTAATTACAGCCTTCAGCTTCAGGAACCCATCCCTGGTGCAGGGCCCAGCCCCACCGTCCCTGGCGGGTCGCTCGCCACCGGGGCAACGACGGCTCGCCCGTTGCGCACAAACGGCGGCTTCACCACGCGCGCCGGATGCAGGCTACCGCGAATATCAACGGTTACCCGTGCGCCGGTGGCGGCGGGGACGCGTGCCAGTGCGATCGCCTTGCCCAGCGTGGGGGAGAAACTGCCGCTGGTGATTTCGCCCGTGTCCGCGCCTTCGACGATCACTTTTTGATGATTGCGCAGCACGCCCCTGTCTTCGAGCACCAACCCCACCAGTTTGCGCGCGACGCCTTGCGTCTTTTGTTTTTCCAGTGCGTCGCGCCCGATGAAGGCCCGTTCTTTGGGTTCCCACGCCACGGTCCACTCCAGCCCGCACTCCAGCGGCGAGATGGTTTCATCCATGTCGGTGCCGTAGAGGTTCATGCCGGCCTCCAGCCGCAGCGTGTCGCGCGCGCCCAGCCCGACGGGCTTTACGTCCTTGGCCAGCAGTGCGCGCCACAACGTTACCGCTGCCTGTCCCGGCAACAGCACCTCGAAGCCGTCTTCGCCGGTATAGCCGGTGCGGCCTATGAAAATGTCGCCGCTGTACGCGGCATAAAAAGGCTTGAGTTGCAGGGCCGCATCGCGCAGGGCGTGCTGGCCGGTGTCGGTCAGCACGCCAGCCACGCGCTCGCGCGCATGCGGGCCTTGTACGGCGATCATGGCAAGCTCCGGTCGCTCCGTCACGCTGACGCCGGTCGCTTCCGGCGTCCTGCCTGCCGCGACACTGGCAGATCCGTGGGCGTCGAATGCCGCCGCATGGGCGTTGATCCAGGCCAGATCCTTCTCGCGGGTGGCGGCGTTCACCACTACCCGGAACCACTGCTCATCCATGAAATAGACGATGAGATCGTCGATCACGCCGCCGTGCTCATTCAGCATGCAGGTGTAGAGCGCCTGCTGCGGTTTGAGCTTGTCGACATTGTTGGCAATGAGGTGCTGCAGGAAGGCGCGTACCCTGGTGCCGCGCAGGTCGACGATGGTCATGTGCGAAACGTCGAACATGCCGGCATCGTTCCGTACCTGATGGTGTTCTTCGACCTGCGAGCCGTAATGGATGGGCATGTCCCAGCCGGCGAAATCAACCAGCTTGCCGTGCAGCGCGAGATGTTCGTTGTAGAGCGGTGTCTGGTGGCCCATGGCGGTATTGTCCGTGCGCAAAATAAAAAAGGCGATGGCCGCGCGCTGTTTGCGTGCTGCCATCGCCCCTCTGTCCTGTGACCTGAGAGATTGAACCCCTTCGGTGTCAGTCAGGTGTGCGCCTGGCCGAGCTCTCCAGAATTGTGCGGGCGCCCATAACTATACTATCCATGAGGGCGCCCTGTTGTCTCGCGGTCCTTTTGCCTGAGCGTTTCCGGGCGGTTTGCGCCGTCGGCGGTTGTCGCTGCGTGCAGCCGCGACAACCCTCTCCCGCAAGACCCCTCTACTATACCGTGCGCGGCGGGCGAATCCAAGCCAAATTGCGAGGCTGGCGTTGACAGGCGTAGGCGCGCCGCCGATGATGGATAAAATTTTACCCTGGAGATTCTATGAAGGACATGCCGCAGCCCGCAGTCCGTGGAGTCATGCGCTCCCTGCACATCATTGAGTGGGCCGGCCTGTTGCTGATCACCGCCGCCACCATGGTGGCTGTGGGGCAGGAAGTCATGCTGATGGTGCATCGGCAAGAGGTGTTGCTACAGGACATACTGCTGCTGTTCATCTATCTTGAAATCTTTACCATGGTCGGCCTCTATTTCAGCAGCGGCAAACTGCCGGTGCGCTATCCGCTCTATATCGCCATGGTGGCGATAGCGCGTTACATCATCATCGGCCTGAAAGACCTGGACGGCTGGTCCATGGTGGCGCTGTCGGTCGCCATACTGGTGCTGGCGCTTGCGGTGCTGGCAATACGCTACGGCCATCTGCGCCTGCCTTATTCGGAGTAATCTCCGGGGCTCCGAACGCATGCGGCCTCTGCAACTACAGAGGCCGCTCAGGTCTGGGCGCTGGTGGAGCGCATCAGCAGCCGCACCGGTATCAGGCCCACCAGCACCAGCGCCAGTGCGGGCAGGGCCGCGCGCTCCCATTCGCCTTCGGAGGTCAGTTCGAAGATGCGTACTGCGAGCGTATCCCAGCCGAACGGACGCAGCAGCAGTGTCGCCGGCAGTTCCTTCATCACCTCCACCAGCACCAGCAGCGCGGCCGCAAGCAGGCCCGGTCGCAACATCGGCAGATAGATGCGCCAGAGGATTTCCTTGTGCGCTGCGCCCAGGCTGCGCGCGGCCTGGGTGATGGACGGCGTGATACGCTCCAGCCCGCTGTCCACCGGGCTGTGCGCCACGGCAAGGAAACGCACCAGATAGGCGAACAACAGTGCCACCAGCGAGCTTGCGAGGGCAAGCCCTGCGGGCGCCCCGAACCAGGACTCGCTGAGGCTGTCGATGCCCTGATCCAGCCAGGTGAGCAACAGCATGATGCCCACGGCCAGCACTGTGCCGGGCAGGGCATACCCCAGGGTTGAGAGCCGCAGCAGCATACCGCTCAGATGGTTCTGTGGCTGGAGCCGCCGCACGGCGGCCAGCAGCAGCGCGGCACTGACGGTGATCAGCGCGGCCAGTGCGCCCAGCTCCAGCGTGTGCAGTACAAACTCAAGATAGCGCGCATCCAGATCGTCCAGCGCGGATCTTCCCGCCCACAGCAGCAGTTGACCCAGCGGGATCAGGAAGGCGACCGTCAACACGGTTGCCGCAGCGGCGGTGGCGCTCCAGGCACGCGCGCCAGTGAGTTGCAGCCGCCGCTCGTGGGCCGGTTTGCCGCTGTTGTAATAACGCGCCGCGCCCCGGAATCGGCGTTCCAGATAAAGCGCGAGCGCGACCAGCAGCAACAGCAGCGTGGAGAGCTGTGCCGCCGCCTCGAGATTGAAGAGCCCGAACCAGGCCTTGTAGATCGCAGTGGTGAAGGTGTCGTAATTGAAGATATACACGGCGCCGAAATCGGCCAGCGTCTCCATCAGCGCCAGCGCCACGCCCGCAGCCAGCGCCGGGCGCGCGGTGGGCAGCGCCACCCGCAGAAAGGCTTGCCAGGGCGTGAGCCCGAGCATGCGTCCGCATTCCATCATGGTGCGGCCCTGCGCGAGGAAGGCGCTGCGCGCGAGCAGGTATACATACGGGTAGAGCGCCAGCACCATCACTGCGATGATGCCGCCCGTCGAGCGGATAGGCGGTAGCCGTAGCCCCTCGCCGAAGGTCGCGCGCAAGGCGGTTTGCAGCGGCCCGCTGAAGTCCAGCAGGCCGATGGCGACAAAGGCCAGTACATAGGTGGGTACTGCCAGCGGCAACATCAGCGCCCACTCAAACAGGCGCCGGCCCGGAAACTCGCACAGGGTGGTGAGCCAGGCCAGCCCCGCGCCCAGCACCAGCACGCCGACTCCGACACCCACCGAGAGTACCAGGGTGTTGTAGAGCAACTCGCCCAGCACGGTGTCTGCCAGATGACGCCAGACCTCGGCCTCCGGTGACAGCCAGGCGAAGAAGGGCACCAGGATGGGCAGCACCACCAGTGCCGCGAGACACAGAGACGCCATGTGCCAGACATTGCGTCGGCGCCGGACTGCTGGGCGTGTAGTGACGGTGCTGGACAAGGTGCTCATGCGGGTTTATGCAAGGCTGGCCCGGTGCGGTGGATGTTATCGTCTGATGCCCTGCTGGCGTGGGGTCGTGCCGCGCCGGCAG
Organism: uncultured Gammaproteobacteria bacterium; assembly: GCA_947085325.1. Taxonomy (GTDB): domain Bacteria; phylum Pseudomonadota; class Gammaproteobacteria; order SURF-13; family SURF-13; genus JAQBXX01. Next base: position 34,003 of record CAMTVY010000014.1, read on the forward strand.
GGCATCGCATAGATATAATATAGGTTGGCTTATTTGTACCCGGCGCGATCCATCAGTTTTACCGCTTCCACCTGGCGCTTGCCGGCCTCGGCGACGTTGATGGTATTGTGTTTGAACTCGCCCCAGGACGCCACCAGCGGATCCGGCTCTACGTGCGGGTTGGCGGGAAACTCCAGGTTGGTGTCGGCAAACAGGTGCTGCGCCTTGTCGCCCGACAGCCACTCAAGGAATTGCACGGCGGCCTGCCGGTGCTTGGCGTGGGCGGTGACACCGGCGCCGGAAATGTTCACGTGCACGCCGCGTTCACTTTGGTTGGCCCAGAAGATGCCCACGGGCGCCTCAGGATGTTTTCTCTTGATGCGGCCAAAGTAGTAACTGTTGACGATACCCACATCACACTGGCCGGCAATAATGGCATTGAGCAGGTTTTCGTCATCCGAGAATACGGGCGCCGCGAGATTGGCGATCCAGGATTTTACGGTGGCTTCGGTCGCGGGCTCGCCCGACTGCGCGATCATCATGGCGACGAGCGACTGGTTGTACACCTTCTTGGAGCTGCGCAGGCACAAACGCCCCTTCCATTGTGCTCCACCCAGCGCCTCATAGCTGGAGAGATCGCTGGCCTTTACCCGCTGGGTGTTATAGACGATGGTGCGTGCGCGCACCGAGAGGCCGTACCAGTAGCCGTCGGGGTCACGCAGATGGGCGGGAATATTGTCGTTGAGCGTGTTGGACTGAACCTTGGCCAGCAAGCCCTCCTGCGCCGCCTGCCACAGATTGCCTGCGTCCACGGTGAGCAGCAGATCGGCGGGGGTCTTGGCGCCCTCGGCCTTGAGGCGCTCAAGCAGGGGGCCCTCCTTGCCGGTGACGAATTTTATTTTGACGCCGGTTTCCTGGGTGTAGGCGTCAAACAGCGGCTTGATGAGCTGCTCGTTACGCGCCGAATAGACCACGATCTCGTCTGCGGCCTGCACCGGTTGCAGGGTGAGCGGCAGCAGGGTGAACAGCGGCAGCAGAATACGATACACAGATTTCATTTCCAGACTCCATGCAGGAAGGTGAACGTACAGTAATGATAATTATTATCATTCAGCAGCGCAAGGGGTAGACGATAATTTTTACAGCAAGGCGCTTCGTACCAGCTTGAAGCCGGCAAAGAGCAAAACCAGCGCCAGCAAGCGCAGCAAAACAGGGGACGAGAGGCGGAAGGCCCCGCTGTAGGAGCCCAAGGCCCCGCCGGCCATTACGGCCACGGCAAGCAGCCCGGCCAAGCCCCAGTCGGGCAGCGCCTTGCCGGTTTGCGCCAGCAGGCCAGCGCCAGAGTTCAGGAAAATGAAGGCTGCTGCGACAGCGGCCGTCTTTTTGGCATCCGCCCAGCCCAGCACCAGCAATAGCGGGCTGAGAAAAATCCCCCCGCCGATGCCGAGCAGCCCGGCCATAAACCCCAGCAGCAACCCGACCGGTACGCCGATGCCGTACAGGCGCGCTGTAGTGAGTTTCGGCATGACAGCCAGCGGGCGGGGCAGCAGCAACCTCAGGGCCGCAGCCAACAAAGTCAAACCCAGCAGGAGAGAGAAGGTCTCGGGTGACAGATGCGTGACGCCACCCAGATAGGCGGCTGGAATGGAGGCGATGATAAACGGCAGCAGTAGCCGTGGCTCAAAATGCCCGGCGCGCTGGTAGTTGATGAATGCCAGCCCGCTCACCAGCAGGTTGAGCACCAGTACGGTCGGCACGATGTCCGCGCGTGCAAAGCCGAACAGGGCAAAGATGGCAAGATAGGTGGAGGCGCCGCCGTGGCCCACCGAGCTGTACGCCAGCGCGGCGAGGAAAAACAGCGGTACCAGCCATAGTGCTGCCTCATGATCCATGGCGCAGGGTTATCAAACGGCGGCTGATCGTCCGTAACAATGTAGCATGCCTGCGCATCCATGCGACGTGCAGGGACGCACGAGTGTCACGGGAGGCAGGACGCCGGGAGTGACCGCCCGCGACATTCGCAGAACCCTTCCTTGCGCTCTTCCCTGTGCAGCCGTCGCTCCTGCGCATCCATGCGCCCGCGACATTCGCACATCCGTGTGCAGCACAAAAAAAAGCCAGCGGGTTAGGCTGGCTTTTAGTAAGGCAAAGTTGAAAATGATTATTTTTTCAGGGACAGGATAAAGTCCGTGAGCTGATCGATGTCGGCATCGGAAACGCGCGGCGAGTAGGCCGGCATCACGCCCATCTGCCAGCGGCCAGTGCCGCCCTTGTGGATCCACTCCGCTACCATCTTCTTGGCGTCCGCGTTGCCCTTGTACTTGGCGCTCACATCATTCCAAGAGGGTCCAACACGCTTCTGCTCAATGTTGTGGCAAGCAAAGCAGCCGCTTTTCTTGGCCAGTGCCATGCCTGCTTCCATGTCCAGTGCGGCGCTTGCCTGGCCTGCGAACAACAGTGCGGCGGCAGCGGAAGCAATCAACAAATGTGACTTCATGAATCTTCTCCTTTCGTGATGAATTAAACAAATGTAGGGGTTCTTTTTACAGGGCCGAGGCCCTCGGCAAGCACCCAACGCCGTATTATCTCATTTATTAACGCAGAAATAGCAAGCACGCAACGAAAAATCCTGATGCGCAGCGTGTTGACGCTAGTCTTCAGTGTGCAAGACTTATGCCGTCTGCAGGTTGGCGTAGGCTACCATCAACCATTTGCTGCCCGCGCGCGCGAAACTGACCTGAACCCGCGCCTGCTCGCCGCGGCCCTCGTAATTCATGATCACACCTTCGCCGAAGGTGGCGTGACGCACGTGCTGCCCCAGGCGGAGACCGGTACGCGTATTCTGTTTATCGGCCGGGGGCGAGAATTCTTGAGCGGAAGAGGCCGGACCCGTTGCGGCCACAGTGCCGTGCAGGCGTACCTCGCGCATGAGTTCTGCGGGAATCTCGCTCACGAAGCGCGACGGGCTGGGGTAGGTATCGGTGCCGTGCAGGCGGCGGCGCTCGGCGTGGGTGACGTACAGCTGCTGCCTGGCGCGCGTCACCCCGACGTAGCACAGGCGGCGCTCCTCTTCGAGGCGGCGGTCTTCCTCGATGGAGAGCCGGTGCGGAAACAGCCCCTCCTCCATGCCGCACAGAAATACCAGCGGGAATTCGAGGCCCTTGGCCGAATGCAGCGTCATGAGCTGTACGCAGTCATCCCAGGCGTTGCCCTGGCCCTCGCCCGCCTCCAGCGCGGCATGCGAGAGAAAGGCCGACAAGGGGTCGAGGCCCTCCTCCTGCTCGTAGTTGAACTGGCGCGCGGCGCTCGACAGCTCTTCCAGGTTTTCCACCCGCGCCTGACCCTTCTCGCCCTTGTCCTTGCGGTGATGGTCGAGCAGGCCGCTGTGCTGCACCACGTGATCGGTCTGCTCATGCAGGTCCAGGCGGGCCGTGTCGCGCGCCAGCGCTTCAATCAGGTTGAGGAAGGCCGCCAGCGCCGAGGCCGCGCGCACACTCAGCCGGGCTTCGGTGGTCAGCGCCAGTGCGGCGCGCCACAGCGGTATCTGCTGGCTGCGGGCATGGGCGCGCAGCACCTCCAGCGTGGTGTCGCCGATGCCGCGCGTCGGCATGTTCACCACGCGCTCAAACGAGGCGTCGTCGTCGCGGTTGGCGATCAGGCGCAGATAGGCCAGCGCGTCCTTGATCTCGGCGCGCTCGAAGAAGCGCAGGCCGCCGTAGACGCGGTAGGGCAGCCCCGCCTGCAGCAGGGCCTCTTCAAAGTTGCGCGACTGGGCGTTGGAGCGATAGAGGATGGCGGCTTCGGCGCGTTGCCTGCCCTGCGCCACCCACTGGCGGATACGCTCGACCACGAAGCGCGCCTCGTCCAGGTCATTGAATGCCGCGTAACGCAGTATCGGTTCACCGTCAGCGCCGCTGGTCCACAGGTTTTTGCCGAGGCGGCCGCTGTTGTTGGCGATGAGCGCGTTGGCGGCCTTGAGGATAGTGCCGGTGGAGCGGTAATTCTGTTCCAGCCGCAGCGTTTGGGTGCCGCTGAAGTCGCGCGCGAACTGCTGGATATTCTCGATGCGCGCGCCGCGCCAGCCATAGATGGACTGGTCGTCGTCGCCCACCGCAAACATCCGCCCGTGGGCACTTGCGAGCAGGCGCAGCCAGGCGTATTGAATCGCGTTGGTGTCCTGGAATTCGTCCACCAGGATGTGCTGGAAGCGGCTTTGATAGTGCGCCAGCACCTGCGGCTGCTTGAGCCACAACTCGTGCGCACGCAGCAGCAACTCGGCAAAATCGACCAGGCCCGAGCGCTCGCACAAGTCCTCATAGGCCTGATAGATGCGGATCATCTGGCGCGCATGCGGGTCACCGCGATCGTCGATGTGCTGCGGACGCACGCCCTCGTCCTTGCGCGCATTGATGAACCACTGCGCCTGACGCGGCGGCCACTTGGCCTCGTCGAGGTCGAGCGCCTTCAGCACGCGGCGCAGCGTGCGGTATTGATCGTCGCTGTCGAGAATCTGGAAGGTCTGCGGCAGGCGTGCCTCGCGCCAGTGCGCGCGCAGCAGGCGGTGCGCCAGCCCATGAAACGTACCCACCCACATGCCGCCCGCAGGCCGCTGCAACAGTTCCTCAATGCGCCCGCGCATTTCGGCGGCGGCCTTGTTGGTGAAGGTGACGGCGAGAATGGAAAACGGCGTGGCGTGATCAACTTCCATCAGCCAGGCGATGCGGTGCGTGAGCACGCGCGTCTTGCCGCTGCCCGCACCGGCCAGTATCAGCAGCGGGCCTTGCGGGGCGCACACCGCCTCGCGTTGCGCGTCATTCAGCGAGTCAATCAGGCGGGAAACATCCATAGCATACTCATTAAGTCACACAGTAAGACCACGCTTCCTGCTGCGTCCCCGCCCCCTGTTGAGGGGGCGGGGACAGGGTGGGGGTAGAGTAAACCGGGCTTTTACTCAGGAGTCACACTTTAAAGTAATGTAGCCTTAACTTGTGACTCCTGAGCAATTTTAACATAAGCGCCGGCTCTGGCCGGGGTGTAAAATGCCGCGCATGTTCAATGCGCGCGAAGTCGAGGGTTTTAGAAAAGACGGTTATGTGATTGCGCGCCAGCTGGCTGCACCCGAAACGGTACACGCCATGCGCACGCTCGCTGCAACAGCGCTGGAGGCCGAAGCGGGGCCGCTGGAATACGAGGCCGATCTGCATTATCCCGGTGCGCCGCCGTCGCGCGCGGCGCCGGGCGGACACACGGTGCGGCGTCTATTGCAGGCCTATGCGCGTGACCCGGTGTTGCGTGACTGGGCGCTGGGCGCCCCCCTTGCCGCACGCCTGCAACAACTGCTGGGGCCTGCCATCCTGCTTGCCCAGGCGCACCACAACTGCATCATGACCAAGCAGCCGCGCTTCAGCAGCATTACCCACTGGCATCAGGATATCCGCTACTGGGCGTTCGAGCGCCCGGAGTTGGTGAGTGTGTGGCTCGCGCTCGGCCCTGAGCGCGTGGACAACGGCTGTCTGTTGCTGCTGCCCGGCAGTCAGGCCATGGAGTTTGCCCCGGCGCAATTTGATAAAGCGATGTTTTTCCGCGCCGACCTGCCGCAGAATCAGCAGCTGATCGCCACCCGCATCACTGCCGAGCTCGACGCGGGCGACGTGCTGTTCTTCCATTGCCGCACGCTGCATGCCGCCGGGCGCAACGAAACCGATGCGCCCAAGTTTTCCGTCGTTTTCACCTATCACGCGGCGGACAATCACCCGCTTGCCAACACGCGCTCAGCCGACACACCGGAGATCGCGCTGGAGTGACTGCCCATTTACCTTGACGCACAGAGCCGCCCGCGCGGTACAATACGCGACTTTCCGCAGCATCAGGCCAGGTAGCTCAGTCGGTAGAGCAGGGGACTGAAAATCCCCGTGTCGGCGGTTCGATTCCGTCCCTGGCCACCACACAGGTCTCTTTGGGCGGTGCCTTATCCCCTCAAAATCTCCTCAAATAACTGAGGTGGGCTGGAATCTCACAGCTTTTAGGTCGGGGTTGATGCGCACCGTCCTTGGCCACCAGTTTGGTTTGCCAGGCGTATAATTCCACTTAAATTTTTCTTGCTTCGTAGCGGAGGGCTGCTATGTCTTCAATACTTGTTACCGGAGCCAATCGCGGCTTGGGACTGGAATTTGTGCGCCAGTACGCCAAGGATGGCTGGGAGGTGTTTGCCTGCTGCAGGCATCCCGATCAGGCACGCGAGCTGACGCAGCTGGCGGCGCGCCACGACAGCGTGAGCGTGCACGCACTGGATGTGGCTGATCATAAACAGGTTGATGCGCTGGCGCATACGCTGCGCGATGTGGCGATTGATGTCCTGCTCAACAATGCAGGCATGTATGGCGGCGCAGAGGATGAGAGTTTCGGCAGCCTGAAGTACCCGGTCTGGGAGCGCGAGCTGCGCATCAATACGCTGGCTGCGGCAAAAATGGCCGAGACGTTTGTGGGCCATGTCGCGCGCAGCGAAAAACGGCTGATCGCGGCGCTCTCCAGCCTGATGGGCAGCATGGCGGACAACGGCAGCGGCGGCAGTTATCTGTACCGCTCCAGCAAGGCCGCGCTCAATGCCGTGATGGTGAGCCTGGCGCGCGACCTCGCGCCGCGCAAGATCGGCGCGCTGGTATTGCACCCCGGCTGGGTGAAGACCGACATGGGCGGACCGCACGCCGAAATCACGCCGGAAACCAGTGTGCGCGGTATGCGTAGGGTGATAGCGGATTTCAGTCTCAAGGATTCGGGGCGGTTTATCGCCTACGACGGTGCCGAGTTGCCCTGGTAGGCGCTGGTTATTGCGTTACGGCGCGGTGTACAGCTTGTCGCGCACGATAAACAGCGCGGCGATGGAGCGCGCCTCGGTGCACTCCTTGTGCAGGAGCAGCTCCCTGAGCTGCGACAAGCGCCACGGTATGACCTCAATCGGCTCCGGTTCGTCGCCAGTCAGTTTTTGCGGGTAGAGGTCTTCCGCCAACACCACGTGCGTGGTGTGGTTGAGATAGCCCGGCGCCAGCGTCAGGGAGGTGATGTGTTGCAGGCGGCGGGCGCCATGGCCGACCTCTTCCATCAGCTCACGGTTGGCGCCGGCAAGCAGATCCTCGCCCGCTTCGAGGCGGCCTTTGGGCAGTGCAAGCTCGTAGCGCTCCACGCCTGCGGCGTATTCACGGATGAGCAGCACGGTGTCGGCGTCGAGCATAGGCACCACCAGCACCGCGCCGCGCGGCGCGCTGTGCAGGCGCTCGTACTGCACTTCGACGCCGTTGGAGAAGCGCAGGTCAACCTGCTCGACGTGAAAGATGCGCGTCCTGGCCAGGGTTTCAACGCGCAGAACCTCGGGGTCTTTCGGCATGAGCCCATGATAGCAGTGTAGCAGGTTGCTGAAAAACTCGTTTTTCAGCAACCTGCGGTGTAGCACATGGACGTGCTGCCATATTTTCGAGCGTGCAAGCGTTTGAAAAATGGAGCAAAGCAAAAATGACATTTTTGCTTTGCGTAGCTGAAAAAGTCCTGGACGGACTTTTTCAGCATCCTGGTGGCGGCGCAGGTTCGACTTTTAGGGGCCCCGGCCTTAGAATTACGGGCTTAATATGCCCGTATTGGGCAGGGGGCGGGGTAATCCAGTGGAATCGGGGGCGGGAATGGAGAGTTTGCAGTCGGGCAGCGATGTATTGTTTGTCTTGGTCGGCGCGGTGATGGTGCTGGCCATGCACGCCGGCTTCGCCTTTCTGGAAGTGGGGACGGTGCGGCACAAGAACCAGGTCAACGCCCTGGTCAAGATCATCTGCGATTTTGCCGTTTCCACCATTGCCTATTTCTTCATCGGCTACGGTGTGGCCTACGGCGTGTATTTCATGCAGGGGGCGGAAGAGCTGGCGGCGAAAAACGGTTATGAGCTGGTGAAGTTCTTCTTCCTGCTCACCTTCGCGGCAGCCGTGCCCGCCATCATCTCGGGCGGCATAGCCGAGCGTGCCAAATTCAACCCGCAACTGGCGGCGACCTTCGTGTTCGTAGCGCTGATCTACCCGTTTTACGAGGGCATGGTGTGGAACGGCCACTACGGCGTGCAGGACTGGCTGGCGGCCACATTCGGCGCCAAGTTCCACGACTTCGCCGGCTCGGTGGTGGTGCACGCGATGGGCGGCTGGATGGCGCTGGTCGCAGTCGTGCTGCTGGGTGCGCGCCGCGGGCGTTACGGTAAAGACGGGCAGGTCTTCATGCACCCGCCGTCGAACATCCCCTTTCTGGCGCTGGGCGCGTGGGTGCTGACCGTAGGCTGGTTCGGGTTTAACGTCATGTCGGCCCAGTCGGTCGCAGCGGTGAGCGGGCTGGTGGCAGTGAATTCGCTGATGGCCATGGTGGGCGGCATACTGGCCGCCCTGTTCATCGGCCGCAACGACCCCGGCTTTGTGCACAATGGCCCGCTGGCCGGGCTGGTGGCGGTGTGCGCGGGCTCCGATATCATGCACCCGCTGGGTGCGCTGGTGACCGGGGTGCTGGCCGGCGCTTTATTCGTCTGGACGTTTACGTTGACGCAAAACAAGTGGAAGATCGACGACGTGCTCGGGGTGTGGCCGTTGCACGGACTGTGCGGTGCGTGGGGCGGCATCGCGGCAGGCATTTTCGGGTTGGAGGCGCTGGGCGGGCGCGGTGGTGTGAGCTTGACCGCGCAGCTGATCGGCACGGCAGGCGGCATCGCGATCGCGCTGGTGGGCAGTTTTGTGGTGTACAGCGTGCTCAAGAAAACAGTCGGGCTGCGCCTCAGCGCGGAAGAGGAGTTCGCCGGCGCCGACCTCAGCATTCACAAGATTGGCGCTACACCTCCGTATGATGATTGATCTTACTCATACGTCAGCAATTAAGGTTGCACTTTCCGACGCGTCCCCGCCCCCTATTGAGGGGGCGGGACAGGGTGGGGGTAGAGTTAACAGGGTTGTTCATCAGGAGACACCCGCCAGCGGTGTATTCTTACGGTGTGTCTCCTGATACGCATGACGCGCAAGCTGTACATCCATACTCACGGTTGTCAGATGAACGAGTACGATTCCGCCAGGATGGCGGACGTACTCGCGGCTGCACACGGTCTTGCGCTCACGTCGACGCCGGAAGAGGCGGACGTGCTGCTGCTGAATACCTGCTCCATTCGCGAGAAGGCGCAGGAAAAAGTGTTCTCGCACCTGGGTCGCTGGCGTGAGTGGAAGCTGGCGCGGCCTGATCTGGTGATTGGTGTCGGCGGTTGTGTGGCAAGTCAGGAAGGCGAGGGTATCCGTGCCCGCGCGCCTTATGTCGATATGGTGTTTGGCCCGCAGACTCTGCACCGCTTGCCCGAGATGGTGGAAAGTGTGTGGCGCACGCGTACGCCAGTGGTTGATGTTTCATTTCCCGAAATAGAAAAATTCGACCGCTTGCCCGCGCCGCGCGCTAATGGCCCTGCCGCGCTGATATCCGTCATGGAGGGATGCAGCAAGTACTGTACGTTTTGCGTGGTGCCCTACACCCGGGGCGAAGAGATCAGCCGCCCGCTCGCCAGCGTGTTGCAGGAGATCGGTCTGCTCGCCGCGCAGGGTGTGCGCGAGGTGACGCTGCTGGGGCAAAATGTTAATGCCTATCGCGGTGCGATGGACGACGGTGACTGCGCCGACCTCGCATTACTCATTCACCATGTCGCTACGGTTGACGGTATCGAACGCATTCGTTTCACTACTTCACACCCGGTGGAATTCTCCGACAGCCTGATCAATGCCTACGCCGAAGTGCCGAAACTGGCCGATCATCTGCATCTGCCGGTGCAGAGCGGCTCTGACCGCATCCTGGCATTGATGAAGCGTGGCCACACCGTGCTCGAATATAAATCGAAGCTGCGCAGGCTGCGTGCGCTGCGCCCCGGTATCTGCATTTCATCGGACTTTATTGTGGGCTTTCCGGGCGAGACCGAAGACGATTTTGCTGCTACGCTGAAACTGATTGATGAAGTCGGCTTCGATCATTCCTACAGCTTTATCTACAGCCCGCGCCCCGGCACGCCTGCGGCGGGGTTGCCGGATCCGGTGCCGCTCGAAGTGAAGCAGCGCCGCCTTGCCGAGCTGCAGGCGCGCATCAGCGCGCAGGCTGCCGATATTGATCGCCGCATGCTGGGCAGCGTGCAACGTATTCTGGTAGAGCGCCCCGCGCGCAAGCATGCAAATCAATTTGCCGGGCACACTGAAAATAATCGCGTGGTGAATTTCTTCAGCGATGAAAATATCATCGGCCAGTTCGTCGATGTGCATATCACCGAGGTGCAGCCAAATTCATTGCGCGGCGAGCTGGTGGCGGGGCACGCCCTGCCGGTGCAGCATGCGGCCGCGCCGCTGCGCGCACGGGCCTGATCACGTCGTGGCTAAACGTCTTGTACCGCACGTCGTCAAGGCCGAGCAGCCGCACCTGATCGATATCACGCTTGAGCCTGCCGACAACCAGCGCCTTGCCAGTCTGTGCGGCCAGTTTGATGAGCATCTGCGCCAGATGGAAAGCAGGCTCGGTGTGGAGATCAATAACCGCGGCAATGTGTTCCGTATCATTGGGGACACGGTTGCAGTGCAGGCGGCGGCCACCGTGCTGAAGGAGCTGTATGCCGAGACGCAGCGCGGAATGCTGACGCCGGAGCGTGTTCATCTGTTGCTGAATAGCGGTGAGATCGACGCGCTGTCGGCGGCGGCGGCGCACGCACCTGCCGCGCTTGCGGAAGTCAGCATCCGCACACGCCACGGCCTGATTCAGGGCCAGAATCCGAATCAGCGGCGTTATCTGCAACACATTCTGGCGCATGACATCAACTTCGGCATCGGCCCGGCGGGCACCGGCAAGACTTATCTCGCGGTAGCGTGCGCGGTCGAGGCGCTGGAGCGCGAGCACGTGCGACGGCTGGTGCTGGTGCGCCCGGCGGTCGTGGCCGGTGAGCGGCTGGGTTTTCTGCCGGGCGATCTGGCGCAGAAGATCGATCCTTATCTGCGTCCGCTCTACGATGCGCTCTATGAGATGCTCGGCTTTGAGCGCGTGGCGCGGCTTATCGAGCGCAATGTGATCGAGGTGGCGCCGCTCGCCTACATGCGCGGGCGCACGCTGAACGAGGCGTTCATCATTCTGGACGAAGCGCAAAATACCACGGTCGAACAGATGAAGATGTTTCTCACCCGCATCGGCTTCGGCTCCACCGTGGTGGTGACGGGTGATGTCACGCAGGTCGACCTGCCGCGTGAACGCAAGTCGGGGCTGCGTCACGCAGTCGAAGTATTGAAAGGTGTAGAAGGTATCAGTTTCAGTTTCTTTCGCGCACAGGATGTGGTGCGTCATCCTCTGGTGCAGCGTATTGTCACGGCTTATGAAAACTACGAGCGCAATACAGACGCGCCGGAAAAATAGCATCCATGTGCAATATGCGGTGCCGCGCTGCGGCCTGCCTCTTGTCAAAGACATCCGGCGCTGGGCGCTTGCCGCGCTTGATGGACGGCAGGGCCCGGCGGTGGAAGTGACGCTGCGCATCGTGGATGAAGCAGAGGGCGCGTTGCTCAACAGCACCTACCGCCACAAGCGCGGTGCGACCAACGTGCTATCCTTCGCGCTGGGCGCACAGGCCGCCGGGGACTATCTGGGCGACATCGTGATCTGTGCGCCGGTGGTGGCGCGCGAGGCGCGCCTGCAAGGCAAGCCGGTACAGGCCCACTGGGCGCACATGGTGGTGCATGGTATCTTGCATCTGCTGGACTATGACCACCGCAATGCTGCCGAGGCCAGGGTCATGGAGCGGCTGGAGACGCGCCTGCTGGCGGGTGTGGGTTACCCCGATCCTTATCAGGCAGATAAAAACGCATGAACGACGACGATATTTCCGAACCTCCCCAGCGATCCTGGCTTGACCGCCTGAGCAAGGTGCTGCTTGGCGAGCCGCGCGACCGCGAACAGCTGGTTGCGTTGTTACGCGATGCCGAGAGCCGCAGCCTGCTGGATGCCGACGCGCTGGCCATGATCGAAGGCGTGCTGGCCGTGTCCGAGTTGCGGGTGCGCGACATCATGGTGCCGCGCTCGCAGATAGTGGTGGTGCCGCGCGACCAGCGGCCGGAGGAGTTTCTGCCGCTGGTGATCGAATCAGCCCACTCGCGCTTTCCTGTGATCGGTGAAAGCCGGGATGAAGTGACAGGCATATTGCTGGCCAAGGATCTGCTCGCCTATTTTGCCGAGGGCGGCAAGGATACATTTCAGCTTAACGATGTATTGCGACCGGCGGTGTTCATACCGGAAAGCATGCGTCTCAATGTGTTGCTCAAGGAGTTCCGCAACAGCCGCAACCATATCGCCATGGTAGTCGATGAGTACGGCGGTGTAGCGGGGCTGGTGACCATTGAAGACGTGCTGGAGCAGATCGTGGGCGAGATTGAAGACGAGCACGACGTTGAAGACGAGACCTTCGTCGTCAAGCACAGTGATACCAGCTACACGGTGAAGGCGTTGATGCCGGTGGAGGACTTCAACCGCGAGTTCGGGGCTGAGTTCAACCAGGAGGAGTTTGACACCCTGGGCGGCGTGCTTACCCATCATCTCGGTCGCCTGCCCAAGCGCGGCGAAACCATCAGCCTTGGGCATATGCGCTTCAAGGTGCTGCGCGCCGACAGCCGGCGCCTGCATCTATTGCAGCTGATGTTGCGCGTGCCTGCAGAGGGCAACGCGCCCGCCGTTTCGCCGCAGGTGTGACGCAAGCCGGCGGCATGAGCTGGCGCGCGGATCTGCTCGCGCTGTTGGCGGGTGCGCTGTTCCCGCTGGCCTTCGCCCCCTTTCACTGGTTTCCGCTCTCTATAGTATCGCTGGCGCTGTTGTTCGGTGTGTGGCGGTGCACGCCGCCACGCCGGGCGGCCTGGCGCGGCTGGCTGTTTGGCGTGGGCCAGTTCGGCGTGGGCGTGTCGTGGGTGTATGTCGCAATTCATGACTTTGGGTATGCCAGCGCAGGGTTGGCAGGTTTCATGACGGCGATGTTTGTTGCACTGCTGGCGCTGTTTCCCGCGTTGCTCGGATATGCAGTGACACGCCTTTCCCCGGCGCCGGTGGGCGTGCAAGTCCTGCTGATTTTCCCGGCCGGCTGGACGCTGTTTGAATGGCTGCGCGGCTGGGTGCTCACCGGCTTTCCCTGGCTCAATGCCGGCTACAGTCAGATGGATGCACCGCTCGCCGGGCTGGCGCCCATCGGCGGTGTGTACGGTGTGTCGTGGGCGGTGGCATTCTCTGCCGGGTTGCTGCTCATGCTGGTGCAGGAAGTGGGCAGGCCCAGGCGTCATGCGGCGGCGGCGCTGGTCACGCTCTGGCTGGTCGCGCTGGCGGCGGGGCGGGTGGCGTGGACCCAGGCCGACGGTGCGCCGCTACGCGCCGCGCTGGTGCAGGGCAACATCCCGCAGGCGATCAAGTGGCAACCGGAGCAGGTGCAGCGTACGCTGGATCTCTATCTCGACCTCACGCGGCAGCACTGGGGCAGTGACCTGATCGTGTGGCCGGAGGCCGCGCTGCCGGTGTTTTATGATCAGGTTGCGGACAATTATCTTGCCCGCCTGCAGGACGAGGCGCGCGCAAACCATACCGACATGCTGATCGGGATTTCGGTGCGGGAGCACGAGTCGCGCCGCTACTACAACAGCATGGTGAGTCTGGGCAGCAGCACAGGCTTTTACCATAAACGTCATCTGGTGCCGTTTGGCGATTATGTGCCGCTTGAGGGGTGGTTACGCGGGCTGGTTCGTTTCTTCGATCTGCCCATGTCGGGCTACAGCCCCGGCCCGGCGCGGCAGCCGTTGCTGGAGGTTGCGGGCTACAAGGCCGGTGTATCGATCTGCTACGAGGATGTATTTGGCGAAGAGGTGATTCAGTCTCTGCCGCAGGCAGCGCTGCTGGTGAACGGCACCAACAATGCCTGGTACGGGGACTCATTCGCCCCGCATCAGGCGCTGCAGATGTCACGCATGCGCGCGCTGGAGTCCGGTCGGTACATGCTGCGCGCTACCACCAACGGCATCTCGGCGGTGATCGACGCCCGTGGCGAAGTTGTGGCACAGGCGGCGCAGTTCAGGGAAGACGTGGTGGTGGCGGCCTTCCAGCCGATGACCGGCGCCACGCCCTACGTGCGCTGGGGCAACTACCCGGTGGTGATCGCACTGCTGCTGGTGCTGGCGTGGCCCGCGCTGCGCGGCTGGCGCAGGCAACAAAACCCGGCCAATTCCGCGTAAAATAACCCCATCTTCTTTTAACAGCAGTACTGGATTCAAGCGCCATGGACGAGCACTATCCGCCAAAAAAAATAGAATGCGAGGCCCAGCGCTATTGGGAGCAGCAGCAGGTATTCAAGGCGCAGGAAGACCCGGCGCGGGAAAAATTTTACTGCCTGTCGATGTTTCCGTATCCGAGCGGACGCCTGCACATGGGTCATGTGCGCAATTACACCATCGGCGATGTGATCGCGCGTTATCAGCGCATGCGCGGCAAGAACGTGCTGCAGCCGATCGGCTGGGATGCCTTCGGGCTGCCGGCAGAAAATGCCGCGATGCAGAACAAGGCCTCGCCGGCGAACTGGACCTGGGACAACATCGCCTACATGCGCGGCCAGCTGAAAAGCCTGGGCTTCGCGTATGACTGGTCGCGCGAGCTCGCTACCTGTGACCCGCAATACTACCGCTGGGAGCAGTGGCTGTTCACGCGTTTGTTCAGCAAGGGCGTCATCTACAAAAAAAGCGGCATGGTGAACTGGGACCCGGTGGATCAGACCGTGCTCGCCAACGAGCAGGTGATAGACGGGCGCGGCTGGCGCAGCGGCGCACTGGTCGAGAAGCGCGAGATACCGATGTACTACTTCAAGATCACCGCCTACGCCGACGAACTGCTCGCCGGGCTTGATCAATTGCCGGACTGGCCGGAGCAGGTGAAGGCCATGCAGCGCAACTGGATCGGCAAGAGCCGCGGCATGGAGGTGCATTTTCCGTACGCACCCTCACCCCAGCCCTCTCCCGCAAGGGGAGAGGGGGCTGCTGAGGTGTTGAAGGTGTTTACCACACGCCCGGATACGCTGATGGGCGTCACCTATGTCGCGGTCGCCGCCGAGCATGCGCTGGCCACACAGGCCGCAACGAACAATGCGGCATTGCACGCCTTTATAGAGGAATGCAAAAAGGGCGGCGTGACCGAGGCCGAGCTGGCCACGCAAGACAAGAAGGGCATGGCGACGGGCGAGTTCGTCACTCATCCGTTTACGGGCGAGAAACTTCCCGTGTGGGTGGCGAATTACGTGCTCATGGGCTACGGCGAGGGCGCGGTGATGGCGGTGCCGGCGCACGACCAGCGCGATTTTGAGTTTGCAATCCAATACAAGCTACCTGTCAAGGCGGTGATCCGCCCGGCGGACAGCGCGCTCGCCGAGCCGCTTGCGGCGGCGTACACCGAGTACGGCATCTTGTTCAACTCCGGCGAGTTCGATGGCCTCGATTTCGAGCAGGCCTTTAACAAGATGGAAGCCGTATTGAAGAGGAAAAAACTCGGCGAGTCGCGCATACAGTTCCGTCTGCGTGATTGGGGCATCTCGCGCCAGCGTTACTGGGGCTGCCCGATCCCGATCATCCATTGCGCCGCGTGCGGTGACGTGCCGGTGCCGGATCAGGACCTGCCCGTGAAGCTGCCGGAAGACATCGTGCCGGACGGCAGCGGCAACCCGCTCGCCAGGCTGCCCGGGTTTTATAAAACGCCCTGCCCGCAGTGCGGCCAGCAGGCGCGGCGCGAAACCGACACCATGGACACCTTTGTCGAATCGTCCTGGTATTACGCGCGCTTCTGCGCACCGGATGCCGCCACCGGCATGGTGGACGGGCGCGCCCGGCACTGGCTGCCGGTGGATCAATACATAGGCGGCATCGAGCACGCGATACTGCATCTGCTGTATGCGCGGTTTTTCCACAAGCTGATGCGCGATGAGGGTCTGGTGAGCGGTGACGAGCCGTTCACCCGGTTGCTCACCCAGGGCATGGTGCTGGCCGAGACGTTCTACCGCGTGCAGGCCAACGGCAAAAAGGACTATTTCTTTCCGCATGAGGTGGTAGTTGATCGCGATGACAAAGGGCGCATGCTGGCCGCGATGCTTGAAAGCGACGGCCAGCCGGTAACGGTGGGCGGCATCGAAACCATGTCGAAGTCCAAGAACAACGGCGTTGACCCGCAGGCGCTGATCGACAAATACGGCGCCGATACCGCGCGCTTGTTCATGATGTTCGC
>CAMTVY010000015.1:0-73461 GCA_947085325.1 uncultured Gammaproteobacteria bacterium
TAAGAGCATGCCCAACGCCATTCCCGCTGACTCCGTCGGCATAGTCACACCGCAGACGCTGCGTTTCAGCGAGCCGCTGGCGCTTGACTGCGGGCGCACGCTCGACGAGTACGAACTCGTCTACGAAACCTATGGCGAGTTGAATGCCGCGCATTCCAATGGGATTCTGGTGTGTCACGCACTCTCCGGAGACCATCATGCCGCGGGCTATCACTCGCCGGATGACAAAAAGCCGGGCTGGTGGGACAGTTGCATTGGCCCCGGCAAGCCGTTTGATACGCGGCGCTTTTTCGTAGTGGCGCTGAATAATCTGGGCGGCTGCAAAGGTTCCACCGGCCCGGTGAGCGTGAATCCCGCCACCGGCAAGCCCTATGGCCCGGATTTTCCCATCGTCACAGTGCGTGACTGGGTGAAGAGCCAGAAGCGTCTGGGCGATGCGATGGGCATCCGCCAGTGGGCCGCCGTGATCGGCGGCAGCCTTGGCGGCATGCAGGCCATGCAGTGGGCCATCGACTACCCCGAGGGCTTGCGCCACGCGCTGGTGATCGCTGCCGCGCCCAAGCTCTCCGCCCAGAACATCGCCTTCAATGAAGTGGCGCGTCAGGCCATCATGTCCGATCCCGATTTTCACGCCGGGCATTATTACGAGCATAACGTCGTGCCGCGCCGCGGTCTCATGCTCGCGCGCATGCTGGGCCATATCACCTATCTTTCCGATGACGCCATGCGCGCCAAGTTCGGGCGCGAACTGCGCGAAGGAAAACTCAATTTTGGTTTCGACGTGGAGTTCCAGGTCGAGAGTTATCTGCGCTATCAGGGACAGTCTTTTGTCGAGCGCTTCGACGCCAACACCTATCTTCTCATGACCAAGGTACTGGACTACTTTGATCCGGCGGCAGAGTTCAATCACGACTTCTCGGCGGCGCTCAAGCCGGCGCAGGCAAAGTTTTTTGTGATCGCGTTCACCAGCGACTGGCGTTTTTCGCCCGCCCGCTCGCGCGAGATCGTGCGCGCCCTGCTCGACAACGATCATGAGGTGAGTTACGCCGAGATCACCTCGTCCGAAGGGCACGATGCGTTTCTCATCCCCGATGCGCACTATCAGAGGCTGCTGCGCGCCTATCTCGAACGTGTCGCCAGAGAGGTGGGCGTGTAATGGGCACCTCTAAAAACGCGTCTTTTGCTCCAATACTGCGTTGCAGCTTGTCTCCGCTGCTCACATACTGGCGTGTATGCTGCGCTGCTCGACGGCGCTGCGCCTTGTCTTGAAGCAAAATCCATCATTTTTAGAGGTACCCAAATGGCCCTGCGCCCGGATTTTGAAATCATCAGCGAATGGATCGCGCCCGGCAGCCGCGTGCTCGATCTCGGCTGCGGCGACGGCGCACTGCTGGCGTATCTGAATGCCACGCGCGGTGTGAGCAGTTACGGGCTGGAGATCGACGGCGCCAACATCATAAAATGCATCGAGGCGGGCGTGAACGTGATCCAGACCGACCTCGACGCCGGGCTGTCCGACTTCGACGCCGACTCGTTCGATTACGTGATTCTCTCGCAGACCCTGCAGGCGGTGTATTACCCCGACCGGCTACTGGATGAAATGCTGCGCGTCGGACGCGAGGGCATCGTCACCTTCCCCAATTTCGGCCACTGGCAAAACCGCGTGCAGATTGCGCTCGGCGGGCACATGCCGGTATCGCGTAATCTGCCGAACGAGTGGTACAACACGCCCAACATTCACCTGTGCACGCTCAAGGATTTTGAAAACCTGTGCGCGAAAAAAGACATCGTGATCCTGCGGCGAAGCGTGGTGGATCAGGCGCACCGCACCAGCGTGGGAATGAAGCTGCTGCCAAATTTATTGGGCGAGATTGCGCTGTATCGTTTCCGGCGCGGGCGGAAAATCTAGGCTGGTTGGAAAAAAACCCGGCGGCCGTCAGGCCGCCGGGTGCGAGCTCGGACTAGAACGCCGCATCAATGCCGATCAAAACATAGCCTTCCTGGGTCTCATGCCCGACAAAGTCAGCGTCGTTATCCTTCTTCTGGAAATCCACCGTCGCCTCCATGACACCCTTCACGTTGCGCATGAAATAATACGATGCAGTCGCGGTGAGGGCGTTCATGTTGATGCCCTCGAACACCGTGCCGGTGTTTTTGAAGTCGTTGGCGTTGTTGTAGTTGTAAAGCAGTGAGAACGCCCAGCGGTCATTGTAGATGTAATCCACACCCGCAAAACCGCCGTACCAGTTATAGGACTTGTCCGGATCCTGGTCCAGGAACTTGTCCCACTTGTTCCATAGCACCTGGCCGAACCAATACAGCTTGCCGTTATCGCCCGAGACATCCAGCCCCAGGGTGTACTTGTTGGTGTCGCGCGTGCCGGTGATCGTGCCCGCGCTGCCCGCCGCGATGCTCTTCTGCTTGCCCGCCAGACCGAACAGTCCCGCCCTGACCGGGCCGAGCTCGGTACCGAGGCGCCCGAACGCGGTTTTCTGACGGTCATTGTCAAACATCTTGTCCGGGCGGTCGAAGCCGGGGCTGTTGACATTGAAGCTTTGCTCTATGCCGCTGCCGTTCACTGCGCCGAGCGAAAGTGATAGCGGGCCCACGTCGCGGTCGAACAGGATACCGCGGTCATAGGTGATGCCCGCCATGCGATAGGCCATGAAGTCCTGCACGGTCATGCGCGTCTCGCGCGGGTACATCAGATCGGAAAGCTGAAACTGGCCGAGCATCGCGCCGATGCCGCTGCCGCCCAGATCGTCATGTCTGAACCAGGCATCCTCGATCACCGCCGTGCCGTTATCGCCCTTCTCGGCGAAGATGCCGTAGAAATAATAGGTGATGTGGTCCGACAGCGGCGCGCTGGAGAGCAGCTTGATGAGATACGGCGACTGGAAATCGAAGCTGGCGTTGTTGCCTGTCGGCCCCGTGATGGGATCTATCTCCTCGCCCTGCCGGCCCGTCACGTAGGCCTGCGCGCGTAGCGCAAGCGGCGGAAACTTCGGCAGCGCCAGCATGTCATCGCCGATATCCGCCGTGGTGTCTTTCCAGCCGGGCAGACGGTAGTTGTCGCTGATGAATTGTTTGCCGAAGCTGTTCAACCTGGGAAAGGCCGCATGGCAGGTGACACAGGTCATATTATATTGTCGTGCGAATACCGGTATGGCGTGCGCATAAGATGTAAACAGGCAGAGTTGAAGAAGTAGCGCCATAACTCCCAGGGCGCGCCATTTTTGCGGTGAGTGAATGTATGACTGCGACATGATGTGATCCTCCTTTGGGTGGATGAAACATGATGTGATTCTGGCATGGCGCATGCTGCGTGCCATGCCATAACCAGTTTCATCCTAGCAGGTTCGGGAGGGGATGTGCTTTGACTTGGTTCAACGTGGCGAAATAAGTAATGTTCGCGTAATGTTTCGCGGTGCGATGCGCAGCCGGGTGTCAAAGTGGTGCGTTATTGTTGTCGAGCCGTAGTATATGGGTCTTCATCTTCCACAGCAGCCACAAGCCGGGCAGTGCAGCCAGCGTGGTGATAAAGAAAAATATTACCCAGCCCAGCGAATCGGCGAGCACGCCCGCAGGCGGCCCCAGATACTGCCTGCCGAAGGCGGAGAAGGCGGAGAACAGCGCGAACTGCGTGGCGGTGTAGCGGTGATCGCACAGCGTCATCAGCAGCGCCACAAAGGCCGCCGTGCCCATGCCGCCGCTCACCTGTTCAAATACCACCGCGATGACCAGCATCGTGTAGCTTTTGCCTGCCCATGCGAGCAGCATGAAGCTCAGATTGGAAACCGCCTGCAATATCCCGAACAACATCAGGGCGCGATACAGGCCGAGCCGGGGCAGGATCGCGCCGCCGAACAGCGCGCCCACGATCAGCGCGAGCAGCCCCAGCCCCTTGTTCACTGCGCCGACGTCGGTCAGGGAAAAACCCACGCCGCGCAACAAAAAGGCGGTGCTCAAGGTGCCCGCGAAGGCATCGCCGAGCTTGTACAACACGATCAGCAACAGCACCAGCAGTGCGCCGGAGAGCGTGTAGCGGGAGACAAACTCTTGCAGCGGCCCGGTCACGGCTTCCCGCAACGTACGCGGCGGTGTAACGGTGCCGTCCGGCTCCGGGCCGAACAGCGTCGCTCCGACGCCGATCATCATCAGCCCCGCCATAAAGAGATACGTGGTCTGCCAGCCGAGATGGTCGGCCATGATCAGCGCGCCCGCCCCCGACACCAGCATGGCGATGCGATAACCCAGCACCGACACCGCCGCGCCCACGCCGCGTTCGGCGGGGCGCAACACATCGGCACGGTAAGCGTCGAATACAATGTCCTGCGAGGCCGAGGCAAACGCCAGCATCAGGGCGAGGCTGGCGAGCGCCCACGGCGCGTGCTGCGGCGAGGAGACGCCCAGTGAGGTGATGAAGATCATCAGGCAAAGCTGGGTGGCGACCATCCAGCCGCGTCGCCGCCCAAGCCACGGCGGTACGAAGCGATCCATCAGCGGCGCCCAGAGAAACTTGATCGTGTACGGCAGACCCACCAGCGTAAAGATGCCGATAGTCTTTAGATCTAAACCCTCAACCGTCATCCAGGCCTGCAAGGTGCCGCCGGAGAGCGCCAGCGGCAGCCCCGAGGCAAACCCGAGCAACAGCACCACGCCCACGCGCTGGTTGGTGAAGATCGTGAGGTAGTTTCTAAGGTGCATCAGAGCGTGTAATTGTAATCCATCGTCAACGGAGCGTGATCGGAGAAGCGTTCCGCTTTATAAATAGAAGCGGCTTTAACTTTATCCGCAAGGCCCGGCGTGATGACGTGGTAATCAATGCGCCAACCTACGTTTTTAGCCCACGCCTGGCCGCGGTTCGACCACCACGTATATTGTTCCGGTTCCTGATTCACCACACGGAACGCATCCACGAAACCGAGCTTGCCGAATAATTGATCCATCCATGCGCGTTCTTCGGGCAGGAAGCCGGAGTTCTTTTGGTTGCCGCGCCAGTTTTTGAGATCGATGTTTTTATGCGCGATGTTCCAGTCGCCGCAAATGATGTATTCGCGTTTGCTCTTGCGCATTTTTTTGAGCACCGGCACCAGGCGTTCGAGCATGTCGAATTTCACTGCCTGGCGTTCCGGGCCTGACGAGCCGGAAGGCAGATACAATGACACTACGCTCAGGTTTCCGAAACGCGCTTCGATGTAGCGCCCTTCGGCGTCGAAGTCCGGCCAGCCGAGGCCCATGATGACCTTGTCCGGCTTGCGTTTGCAGTAGAGCGCCACGCCGCTGTAGCCCTTTTTCACCGCGTCGTGAAAATAGCTGTGGTAGCCGTCCGGGTGCAGCGCGCTGTCCGTCAGTTGGTGCTCCTGCGCCTTGGTCTCCTGCAGGCACACGACGTCGGGTTTTTGTTTCAGCATCCACGGGAAAAATCCCTTGGTGTTCGCCGAACGGATGCCGTTCATGTTGAGAGTGATGATGCGCATGAGCGTAGCTGCGATGATACACTAGTTATTCGCTGGCCAATCAAGGCGGATGTACCATCACTATCGACTGCTTATCGTCGCCCCCAGCGCCTGTACTGTACAGGCAGGCGTTGCGTTACTGGCTCAAGCTCGGCTGCATCAGTTTTGGCGGGCCGGCCGGTCAAATCAGCCTGATGCATGAGGAGTTGGTGGAGCGTTCGCGCTGGATTTCGGAGCGACGCTTTCTGCACGCGCTCAACTACTGCATGGTGTTGCCCGGCCCGGAGGCGCAGCAACTGGCCACTTACATAGGCTGGCTCATGCACGGCGTCAAGGGCGGCATCAGCGCCGGTGTGTTGTTCATAGCGCCCTCGCTCGTCCTGCTGGTGGCCTTGTCATGGGTATATATCGCCTACAGCGATGTGTCGCTGGTGGCGGGAATTTTCTATGGCATCAAGCCCGCAGTCACGGCCATAGTTGCCTTCGCCGCCTATCGCATAGGAGCGCGAGTGTTGCACAACCGTGTGCTGTGGTTGATCGCGGTCAGCGCTTTTCTGACGCTGTTCGGGTTAGGCGTGCCGTTCCCCATGATTATTTTGGGCGCGGCGCTGGTCGGGTATCTGGGTGGGCGGATGGCGCCTGCGCTGTTTACTGCGCCACCGGCACATGCCAGCAACCATAGGGATTACGGTGCGGCCCTGATTGATGACCACACGCCGCTGCCCGCGCACGCCACGTTTAGCCGTACACGAGCGTGGCGGATTGTGGCGCTGGCGGCGATGATCTGGGCGGGGGTGATGGGCCTGCTGGTGGCGCAGTATGGCTGGCACGGTGTGTTGGCGCAGATGGGCTGGTTCTTCACCAAGGCAGCGTTGCTTACTTTCGGCGGTGCGTATGCTGTGTTGCCCTATGTGTATCAGGGCGCCGTGGAGCACTACCAGTGGTTGAGCGCGCCGCAGATGATAGACGGGCTTGCGCTGGGTGAAACCACGCCCGGACCTCTGATCATGGTGGTGGCGTTTGTCGGGTTTCTCGGCGCGTGGGGTGATGCGCTGTTGGGCGCGGACATGCTGCTGGTGGCCGGTATTATGGGCGCTGGGGTGGCGACCCTGTTTACCTTTCTGCCGTCGTTTGTGTTTATTCTGCTCGGCGCGCCGCTGGTGGAGTCAACGCGGCACGCGATCGGACTGACGGCACCGCTCACGGCGATTACCGCTGCGGTGGTGGGTGTGGTGGCGAATCTCGCCTTGTTCTTTGCCGGGCACGTGTTGTGGCCGCAAGGTTTTGGCGGCGCTTTCGATCTGTACGCGTTGCTGGTTGCGGTGGGCGCGTTTCTTGCCCTGTACCGGTACCGCATCGGGGTGGTTCCGGTGATACTCGCCTGCGGTACACTGGGCGCACTTCATTCTGTAGTCATATAAAAAGAGGCGGTTTCCGGAGATGCAAGACTATCAACACGAATTTCTCGACTTTGCCCTGGACACCGGCGTGCTCAAGTTCGGTGAGTTCACGCTGAAGTCCGGACGCGTGAGTCCGTATTTTTTCAACAGCGGTCTGTTCAATACCGGCGCGAGCCTCGCCCGGCTTGGGCGCCATTACGCAGCGGCGCTGGTTCACGCCGGCGTGGAGTACGACATGCTGTACGGGCCGGCCTACAAGGGCATTCCGCTGGTGGCGACGGTGAGCATCGCGCTGGCCGACCATCACGGGCGTGACGTGCCTTATGCCTTCAACCGCAAAGAGGTGAAGCGCCACGGCGAAGGCGGTTTGATCGTCGGCGCGCCGCTCGCGGGGCGCGTGCTCATCGTGGACGACGTGATCAGCGCGGGCACCTCGGTGGGTGAGGCCGTCGCTATCATCAAGGATGCGGGCGCGCAGCCTGTGGGCGTGCTGATCGCGCTCGACCGCCAGGAGCGCGGCACAGGGGAGTTGTCCGCCGTGCAGGAGGTGAAAAACAATTACGGCATTCCGGTGGTGAGTATCGTCACGCTTGAGACGCTGTTGGGTTACGTGGAGCAACGAGCTGCGGTGCGGACGCATCTTGAGGCCATCCACAACTACCGCTCCCGCTACGGGGTTTGAGTCCGTGGGGTGTCCTTGGCGGGATTTGTGTGAAAAATGGTGAAATTGTAGTTAAAATACGCTAAAATCGTCGAACAGGGTGAAAATATGCAGGATTTATGGGGTTTCCAAGGCGGGGGTGCTGAACCTATGGATGTATGTCTTGTCTTTCCTATATAATATAACTATTAGTTCTCTGCGAGGAGCCGTTTATGATGGATGGTCTGTTAGATATGCTGGCGGGTGGGTTGTTGCAGCTGTCCGTCTGGGAGCTGGTCGCAGTCACGCTGGTGATGACGCACGTTACCATCGCTGCGGTGACCATTTTCCTGCATCGTCATCAGGCACACCGCGGGCTTGATCTACATCCCCTGCCCAGCCATTTTTTCCGTTTCTGGTTATGGCTCTCCACCGGCATGGTGACCAAGGACTGGGTGGCGATCCATCGCAAGCACCACGCCAAGGTCGAAACCACGGATGACCCGCACAGCCCGCAGGTCTTCGGTCTGCGCAAGCTGCTGTTGCAGGGTGCCGAGCTCTATCGCGCCGAGGCGAAAAAACAGGACACACTGGACAATTACGGCCACAACACCCCGGATGACTGGCTGGAACGCAATATCTATACTCCCCGTACCGGTTGGGGCGTCCGCATCATGCTGATTATCGACCTCATGCTGTTCGGTGCGGCGGGCCTCGCGATATGGGCAGTCCAGATGATCTGGATACCCGTCACTGCGGCAGGCGTCATCAATGGCATCGGCCACTGGTGGGGCTATCGCAACTACGAGTCTGCGGACGCCTCCACCAATATCATGCCGTGGGGCATTCTGATCGGTGGTGAAGAGCTGCATAACAATCACCATGCCTTCGGCAGTTCCGCCAAGCTTTCTTCCAAGTGGTGGGAATTCGATATCGGCTGGTTTTATATCCGCACCCTTGAGACCCTCGGCCTTGCGCGCGTCAAGAAGGTGGCCGTCGAGCCAGTGATGGTGCAGACCAAGCATATGGTGGACATGGATACGGTCAAGGCCGTGATCACGCACCGCATGCGCGTGATGGCCCATTATGCGCAGGACGTACTGGCGCATGTGCATGCGGAAGAGGTGCGCATTGCCCAGGGCGCATACCGTTCCCTGCTCAAGCGCGCGCGTGGTCTGCTGGTGCGCGAGGAATCGCTGCTGAACGAGGATGCGCGCGCCAAGTTGCAGGCAGTGCTGAGCCAGAGCGCGCAACTGCAGACGGTGTACCAGTACAAGCAGCGGCTGCAGCAGATATGGCAGCGTTCCGCCGAGACCCATGAAAACCTGTTGCATGCGTTGCAGGACTGGTGCAAGCAGGCCGAGGCGACCGGTATCAAGGCGCTGCAGGAGTTCGCCCGCAAGCTGCGCGCTTATTCGCTGCAACCGGCATAAGTTCTCCGGCAGTTGGCCAATAAAAAACCCGCCAGTGGCGGGTTTTTTATTGGTTAAAGATGGCAGGTGTGAGTCTACTTGATCTTGCCTTCCTTGTAGATCACATGCTTGCGCACCACGGGGTCGTACTTCTTGATTTCCATCTTTTCCGGCATGGTGCGGCGGTTTTTGGTGGTGGTGTAGAAGTGACCGGTGTCGGCACTGGAAACGAGTTTTATTTTTTCACGCATGGCGTAGCTCCCTTAAACCTTTTCGCCACGGCTGCGCATGTCGGCGAGCACGTGGTCGATGCCAAGCTTGTCTATGATGCGCATACCCTTGCAGGTGAGGCGCAGGCGCACCCAGCGCCGTTCGGTCTCGACCCAGAATCGGTGATAACCCAGATTGGGCAGGAAACGCCGCTTGGTTCTGTTATTGGCGTGCGACACGTTATTGCCCGCCACGGGGCGCTTACCGGTAACTTGACAGACTCTGGCCATGGTGAAATTCCTTAAACAATCTCTTGCAAGCCGCCAATTCTAGCAAAAACAGGGGCCCGGCCACAAGGTCTATAAGGTTTTAAAGAGTGTCTCTAAAAATGATGGATTTTGCTTCAAGACAAGGCGCAGCGCCGTCGAGCAGCGCAGCATACACGTCAGTATGTGAGCAGCGGAGACAAGCTGCAACGCAGTATTGGAGCAAAAGACGCATTTTTAGAGGTGCTCTTTATACCAGCCCGCGCTCGGCCAGCGAAACCGCGCGCCCGTCGCCGACGATGAAGTGGTCCAGCAGCCGGATGTCGACCAGTGCCAGCGCTGCCTTGAGCCGCTGGGTGATATGGTGGTCGGCCTGGCTCGGTTCGGCCACCCCGGAGGGGTGGTTGTGCGCCAGGATCACCGCAGCGGCATTGCGGGCCAAGGCCTTTTTGACTACTTCACGCGGGTGCACGCTGGCGCTGTCGATGGTGCCATGAAACAGCTCGTCGAAGGCGATGACACGGTGGCGCTGGTCGAGAAACAGGCAACCGAAGACCTCGTGACGGTAGGCGCGCAGGTGTGCGCAGAGGTAGCTGCGGGTGGCGTCGGGGTGGGCCAGCACATCACCGCGCTCGATCTGCGCCCCCAGATAGCGGCGGGTCATTTCCAGTATGGCCTGGAGCTGGGTGTATTTGGCCGGCCCCAGACCGGCAGTGGCGTAGAGGGTGTCACGCTCTGACTCCAGCAGGCTGCGCAGGCTGCCGAACTGCTGCAACAGGTCGCGGGCCAGGTCGACTGCGGTTTTGCCGCGTACCCCGGTGCGCAGGAAGATGGCGAGCAATTCCGCGTCGGAGAGCGCCCCCGGCCCGCGTGCCAGCAGCTTTTCGCGCGGGCGCTCTTGTTGCGGCCAGTCAGTGATCGCCATGAGAAATCCCTCATTTCATGATGGTTGAGGTAAACTTTACCCTATGAACTCGCTTGCCAACAAACACATCCTGCTCGGCGTGACGGGGGGCATTGCCGCCTACAAGAGTGCCGACCTGGTGCGCCGTTTGCGCGAGGCGGGCGCCGAGGTGCGGGTGGTGATGACGCGCGCGGCCACGGAGTTTATTACCCCGCTGACCTTGCAGGCCTTGTCCGGGCATGCGATACGATTCGACATTTTCGACCCGCAGGCCGAGGCGGCGATGGGGCATATCGAGCTTGCGCGCTGGGCCGACGCCGTGCTGGTGGCGCCCGCGAGTGCCGATTTCATGGCCCGCTTGACCCATGGCCGGGGCGACGACCTGCTCAGCACCCTCTGTCTGGCGACCACGGCACCGATGGCGCTCGCGCCTGCAATGAACCAGCAGATGTGGCTGAACCCGGCGACACAGGCCAACAAGGAGGTGCTGGAGCAGCGCGGCATACGGCTGTTCGGCCCGGCTGCAGGCACGCAGGCCTGCGGTGAGACCGGGCCGGGGCGCATGCTGGAGCCTGCGGACATCGTGCCGCTCGCCGCCGGCCTGTTCCAGACCCGTCTGCTGTCGGGCCTGCGGGTGCTGGTGAGCGCCGGCCCCACGCGCGAACTGATCGACCCGGTGCGTTATATCAGCAATCGCAGTTCCGGCAAGATGGGCTACGCGCTGGCCGAGGCCGCCGCCGAAGCGGGTGCGGAGGTGACGCTGGTGAGCGGCCCGGTGGTGTTGGCCGCGCCCGAGCGGGTGCGGCGTATCGATGTGCAAAGCGCGCGCGACATGCATGCAGCGGTGCTGGCGCAAGCCCCCAGTCACGCTATTTTTATCGCGGCGGCGGCGGTGGCGGATTATCACGTGGCCGACAGCGTGTCGCAAAAAATCAAAAAGACCCGGGAGGTGCTGGCGCTTTCGCTGGTACGCAACCCCGACATTCTGGGGGAGGTGGCCGCGATGCCGAATGCGCCGTTTACAGTGGGTTTTGCCGCCGAGACGGAAAATCTGGAGTTGAATGCGCAGGCCAAGCGCGCCCAGAAAAAACTCGACCTGATCGCGGCAAATCTGGTCAGCCGCCCGGACATCGGCTTCGACAGCGATGACAACGAACTCAAGCTGTTCTGGGAAGGTGGTACCCGGGAGCTGGCGCGCGCCACAAAACCCCGGCTGGCGCGTGCACTCATTTCAATTATCGCAGAGCAGTATCATGCAAAAAATCCAGCTTAAAATCATCGACGCCCGTATCGGCAATGAATTTCCCTTGCCGCACTATGCCACCGAGGGCGCAGCCGGCATGGATTTGCGCGCCTGTCTGGAGGATGCGCTGACCATTGCGCCGGGGGAAACACACCTGATTCCGACCGGTCTGGCGATCCATATTGCCGATACCTCGCTGGCCGCCGTGTTGCTGCCGCGCTCGGGGCTGGGCCACAAGCATGGCATCGTGCTGGGCAATCTGGTGGGGTTGATCGATTCCGACTATCAGGGCCAGGTGTTTGTCTCATGCTGGAACCGCGGCCGGGAGCCTTTCAGCATCGGTGTCGGGGAGCGCATCGCGCAGATGGTGTTTGTGCCCGTGGTGCAGGCCCGGTTTGAGGTGGTGGACGAGTTTGATGCCAGCCGGCGTGGCGCGGGCGGCTTCGGCCATTCGGGAACACAGTAAGAAACAAGCAGCGGGTAGCGAGCGACAAGTAGCCAGTAAAAAGGCAACAACAGAAAAAAAGAATGACGACGGAAATCCCTGCCAGTATCTTCAAGGCCTATGACATCCGTGGCATTGTCGGCAAAACACTGACAGCGGAAATCGTACGTGACATCGGCCACGCGATTGGCAGCGAGGCGCGGGCGCGTCATCAGACCGCCGTGGTGGTGGCGCGGGATGGACGCCTGTCCGGCCCGGGCTTCAGCCAGGCGCTTGCCAGCGGCCTGTGCGCGGCGGGCATCGATGTGATCGATATCGGCCAGGCGCCGACACCGGTGCTGTATTTTGCCACCCACCATTTCAATACCGGCTCCGGCGTGGCGATCACCGGCAGCCATAACCCGCCTGACTACAACGGCCTCAAGATCATGCTGGGCGGCGAGACCTTGTCCGGCGCGGCGATCACCGCGCTGCGCACGCGCATCCTGCAGGGCGCATTCACGCATGGCGCGGGCAGTGTCAGCACCGCCGATGTCATACCGGCCTATATCGAGCGCATTGTTGCGGATGTGAAATTGCACCGTCCGCTGCACGTAGTGGTGGATTGCGGCAACGGGGTTGCGGGCGCGCTTGCGCCGCGCCTGTTGCGCGCGTTGGGCTGCAAGGTGGATGAGTTGTTCTGCGAGGTGGACGGTCACTTCCCGAATCATCATCCGGATCCGAGCCAGCCGGAGAATTTGCAGGACCTGATGCGCGCCGTCAAAGCCGAACAGGCCGATCTGGGGCTGGCCTTCGACGGCGACGGCGACCGGCTCGGCGTGGTGACGGCCGAAGGCAGCATCATCTGGCCCGACCGGCAGATGATGCTGTACGCTGCCGACGTGCTGTCACGCAAACCGGGCGCGACGGTGATTTATGACGTAAAATGTACACGCAACCTGGCGCCGGTGATCGCGCAGCACGGCGGCAAGCCTTTGATGTGGAAGACCGGCCACTCGCTGATCAAGGCCAAAATGAAAGAGACGGGCGCTGAGCTTGCGGGTGAGATGAGTGGCCACATCTTTTTCCATGAGCGCTGGTACGGCTTCGACGATGGCTTGTATACTGCCGCACGTTTGCTGGAGATATTGGCGCGCGATGCACGGACGCCGGGCGACGTGTTTGCGCAGCTGCCGGAGACCGTGAATACGCCGGAGCTGAAGCTGGAAATGAGCGAAGGCGAGCAGTTCGGGTTGGTGCAGCGCTTGCAGCAAGGCGCGTATTTCCCGGGCGCGACGTTGACTACCATTGACGGTGTGCGGGCGGATTACGACGACGGCTGGGGGCTGGCGCGACCGTCCAACACCACGCCTACGGTGGTGATCCGCTTCGAGGCGGACAACACGGCGGCGCTGGCGCGCATCCAGCACCAGTTTCGTGCGGCGTTATTGAGCCTGGAGCCGAATTTAAACCTGCCGTTTTGATGGCAAGACCATGAACCTGAATACGACCACAGCAAAAAACATTGCCCATGTGCTGACCGAGGCGCTGCCCTACATCAAGCGCTTTCAGGGCAAGACCATCGTCATCAAGTACGGCGGCAACGCGATGGTGGACGATGCGCTGAAGAGCGGTTTTGCGCGCGATGTGGTGTTGATGAAGCTGGTGGGTATCAATCCGGTGGTGGTGCATGGCGGCGGGCCGCAGATCGGGAAGCTGCTGGAGAAAATCGGCAAGCCCAGCCAGTTTGTGGACGGCTTGCGGGTGACCGACAGCGAGACCATGGACGTGGTCGAGATGGTGCTGGGCGGACTGGTCAACAAGGAGATCGTGAATCTCATCAACCGTCATGGCGGATCGGCCGTGGGCCTGTCGGGCAAGGATGGCGACCTGATTCGCGCGCGCAAGCTCACGCTGACGCGCAAGACGCCGGAGGTCGCTCCCGGCATCCTGCCTTCCGCGACACTAGCACGTCCCTGTGCGTCGCTGGAAGTACCCGAGATTATCGACATCGGCCATGTGGGTGAGGTGGCGAGCATCGACACGTCAGTGATCGATGTGCTGATCAGCGGCAATTTTATTCCGGTGATTGCGCCCGTGGGCGTGGGTGATGACGGCCAGTCCTACAACATCAACGCCGACCTGGTGGCGGGCAAGCTCGCCGAAACCCTGCACGCCGAGAAACTGATGTTGCTCACCAACACGCCGGGCGTGCTCGACAAGGCAGGCAAGTTGCTGGCGCGTCTGGATGCCAAACAGGTCGCGGCACTGGTGGCCGACGCCACCATCCACGGCGGCATGCTGCCCAAGATACGCTGTGCGCTGGACGCGGTGCAGGCCGGTGTCGGTGCGGTGCACATCGTCGATGGCCGGGTGGAGCATGCCGTGCTGCTCGAACTCTTCACCGACGAAGGCGTGGGGACGCTGCTCCGGTTGTAAGGCCGCCATGGATCGCGCCGGGCTAAGCGAATTTTTTTCCCGCACCCCGGAACTTGCCCGGCTGTGCACGCAAAACGGCTGGCCTGACCCGGCCAGCATGCGCATCGAAGTGCTGGAAGAAACCGCTACCCAGATCGTGTGCGCCGTGACCTTTGATGAAGTCATCATGGAAGGTTCGGGTTGCGAGGCGGGGCGCGTCGCCTGTTGGGGGCGTTTTCGCCTCCCGCTGGATCGGCACGGTGAGATTACAGGCGCCGAGCTAGTGGCAGGAGGCCGCTGACGCCAGCGCTGATCAGGGGCTGGGCGCGCCGGCCGTGAGTTCGCGGAAGCGCTGCAGATCGTTCCCGGCCTGTTGCTGGATGGCTTCCTGCTCGGTCTGCCGGGACTTGATGAAGGCGGTGTATTTCTCAATCTGGGTCTTGGCCTCCAGCATGTCTTTCTGTAGTTTTTCCGGCACGGGCGCGCCTTGTTTTGCAAGCCGGCTTGCCTCCTGGCGCTGGGTCGCCAGCCGTTGCTCCAGTTTCCCGCTATGGCTGGCATTCATGCTGATTTCGCTTTCCAGTATTGCCAGCTTACTGTCCCGCGCCTGGGTGATGTCATGCTCGGACGTGTAGGAGTTGAGCAATGCCCTGTCGCGTGTGACTTGATCGGCGGCGTGGCGTTTTTCCTCCGCCAGGACGTGTTGCTTGCGCTGTTCTTCGGCCAATTGCGCCTCAGTCCTGGGGCTCTCAATGGTTTTGACGGTGACGCCCTGCTGGTTGAGTTCGGTGTGGCCTTGCTGGCTATATTCCGGTGGAATCTTGTCGCCGTAGTGGACTTCGCCGTTTTTGTCCACCCACTTGTAGAGCTTGCCGGCGGCAAGCTCGCCGGTCGGCAGGGCGATGGTCAGGGTTATGAGCAGCGCACATAGAAGAGGGTGATGTTGCATTGGCATTATTCTCCGGTTCCGACGGTTGAATGCGCAAACGACCGGGATATTACCGGCCAAGCCGGGCGCGTGCCCGTTGGAGCGCCGCGCGCACCTGCACCGGTGCAGTGCCGCCGACATGGTTGCGCGCAGCGACGGAGCCTTCCACGGTCAGTACGTCAAATACGTCCTGCCCGATCACAGGTGCATGCGCGCGTAACTCATCCAGTGTGAGTTGCTCCAGCATACGGCCGCTGTCGATGCAGTGGCGTACCGTCTTGCCTGCTATTTCGTGCGCGTCGCGGAACGGTACGCCCTTGCGCACCAGATAGTCCGCGAGATCGGTGGCGGTGGAGAAGCCGGCGCGTGCCGCACCCAGCATCGCCTCGCGATTGACGCGCAGGGCTGCGATCATGTCGGCGTAGACATGGAGTGAGGCCTTGAGCGTGTCTACGGTGTCAAACAGCGGCTCCTTGTCCTCCTGATTATCCTTGTTGTAGGCCAGCGGCTGCGCCTTCATCAGCATGAGCAGCGCGACCAGATGGCCGGTGACACGGCCCGCCTTGCCCCGTACCAGCTCCGGCACATCGGGGTTCTTTTTTTGCGGCATGATGGATGAGCCGGTGCAGAAGCCATCACCCAGATCGACGAAGCCGAACTGGGTCGAAGACCACAGCACCAGCTCCTCGGAGAAGCGCGACAGGTGTGTCATGAGCAGTGCCGCCGCGCTCACGAATTCGATGATGAAGTCGCGGTCGCTGACTGCGTCGAGCGAGTTCTCGCACGGGGCAGTAAAGCCGAGCAGTTGCGCCGTGTAATTGCGGTCAATCGGGTAGCTGGTGCCGGCGAGCGCCGCTGCGCCGAGCGGCATGATGTTGACACGTGCACGGCACTCGCCAAGGCGCGCGGCATCGCGTGCCAGCATTTCAAACCAGGCCAGCAGGTGATGCCCAAACGTGACCGGTTGCGCGATCTGCAAGTGGGTGAAGCCGGGCATGATGGTCTCGGCCTCGCGTTCAGCGAGATCCAGCAGCACGCCTTGCAGGCGGCCCAGTACTGCTTGTACTGCGTCAATTTCATCCCGCAGGTACAGGCGTATGTCCGTTGCCACCTGATCATTGCGCGAGCGTCCGGTGTGCAGCTTTTTGCCGGTTTCGCCAATACGCTCGATCAGGCGCGCCTCGATGTTCATGTGCACGTCTTCCAGCGCTACTGACCAGGCAAAATTCCCCTGCTCGATGTCCTGTTCGATGGCTTGCAGCCCGCTCACGATTTTGTCGCACTCGGCGGGCGTCAACACGCTCACGTGCGCGAGCATGCGTGCGTGGGCTATCGAACCGGCGATGTCATGCCGGTAAAGGCGATGATCGAATCCGACCGAGGCAGTGAAGGCTTCGACGAAGGTTTGTGTGGGTTCGCTGAAGCGGCCTGCCCAAGGCTTGTCGGTAGGTGAGTTTTTGGCCATCTCGTGCGCGCTGTTGCCAGATGTCACAGTATTATATGCTGTATTGGCAGGATTACTACGAGGTTCATGGGAAAGCCCCCCGCTCAGGCGCAGGGGAAAGACGGTGACAGGTATGGGCAGGTGAACGTGAGGCTATGCACTTGAAGACCGCGAGGGCCGCAAACGACGTACTCTTCCTGCCCGATTTCTGTGGCATGCGCATGGTGCTGGCGCTGATGGTGATTTCCGAGCTGCTGGCCCTGGTGCTGGCGCTGGGGTCGTTGGAGAGCCGGGATCGCTGGGCAGACCTCGGGGTGATTTCATTGTTTGTGCAGTGGGTGGCGCTTACCGGGGCCGCGCTGCTGTGCTTCAGCCGCAGATGGCTGGCCCGCCTGCCCAACAGCACGGTTGCCGTGCTGAGTTATCTGTTACTGCTGGCCGTGACGGCATTGCTTAGCGAGGCGGTGTACTGGCTGCTGCAAGGTGAGGTCGTTGGCATGCCCGTAGCTGCCGGCTGGCGCCGGGATTTTCTGCTGCGCAACCTCGCGGTGAGCGCGGTCGTGAGTGCCGTGGCGTTGCGCTACTTTTACGTGCAGCACCAGTGGCGGCGCAACATCGAGTCGGAGAGCACGGCACGCATCCAGGCCCTGCAGTCGCGTATCCGCCCGCACTTCCTGTTCAACAGCATGAATGTCATCGCCAGCCTCACACGCAGCCGCCCGCAACTGGCGGAGGCGGCGGTGGAAAACCTGGCCGATCTGTTTCGCGCCAGTCTGGCCGATGCGCGCAACCGTGTGCCACTGCGTGAAGAGCTGGGCATGGCGCGCAAGTACCTGCATATCGAGCAGCTGCGCCTGGGTGAGCGCCTGCGCATGGAGTGGGACATGGATGCGGTGCCGGACGATGCGCTGATCCCGGTGCTCACCTTGCAACCGTTGCTGGAAAATGCCGTCTATCACGGCATAGAACCGCTGGCTGAGGGAGGTGATATCTCCATTCAGGGGCGGGAGGCCGGGGGTGTGATCGAGATCAGGCTCGGCAATCCCGTGACACCACAGGGCGCGCCGTCGCGCGCATACAGCAATCACATCGGGGTGGACAACGTGCGCGAGCGTCTCGCGGCGTATTATGGGGCCAGCGCCGGGCTCACGATTGAGGAGGCTGCGGAGCACAATGGCTGGCGCTACAGTATCAGCCTTCGCTTCCCTTATATGCGCGCAGACGCATGAAGATTCTCATTGTCGATGACGAGGCCCTCGCACGCGAACGTCTGTGCGGGCTGGTCGCCGAACTCGGCGGCCACGAGATCGTAGGCGAGGCGGCCAACGGCAGGCAGGCGCTGGCGCAGGCCACGCTGCTGCTGCCGGATACGGTGCTGATGGACATCCGTATGCCGGAGATGGACGGGATGGAGGCCGCCCTGCACCTTGCCGCACTGGAGCAACCGCCTGCCGTTATTTTCACCACGGCCTACGATGACCATGCGCTGGCTGCGTTCGAGGCGAACGCCACGGATTATCTGCTGAAGCCGATACGCAAGGAGCAGCTGGAACGCGCGCTCGGCAAGGCGCGCCAGTGGAGCCGGGTGCAGCTTTCCGCAGTGCGTCGCGAGGGCGGGGGGCTGCGCACGCGCAGATACATCAGTGCCCGGGCGCGAGGGGGCCTCCAGCTCGTTCCGGTGACGGATATCGTGTACTTCAAGGCGGATCAGAAATACGTCACCGTACGCTACCGGGAGGGTGAGGTGCTTATTGAGGATTCGCTCAAGGTGCTGGAAGAGGAATTCTGCGAACGCTTTGCGCGCATACACCGCAACTCACTGGTGGATGTGGCCAGCATTTCCGGTCTGGAGAAGAGCCATGCGGGCAATTGTCTGGTACGCCTGCGTGGCATGGAGGATACGCTCGAGGTCAGCCGCCGCCATGTGGCGGAGTTGCGCAGGCGCTTGCTGGCAGGCTGAGGGATGGCGCCTGCTGCGCGCGCACCGAAATCCGTGCTGCGTAGCGCTAGCGTGTCGTGTACACTTTCGTTTTTCGCGGCGGACGCGGTATTTTATATGCATCCGCTGCGCCTCAAGCGTGCTGCAATTTAAGGAATCTCTGATTTATTCAGAGATTCCTGCGGCACACGGATGTGCCGCCATTTTTAAAACACGCAAGTGTTTGAAAAATGAAGAAAAGCAAAAACCACGTTTTTGCTTTTTGTCTCTGAAAATTCCAGGGATGGAATTTTTCAGAGTTTCCTTAATTTTCAGGTATTAACATGGCAACTCAGATACTGCGCATAGCTACGCGCAAAAGCCCGCTTGCACTATGGCAGGCCGAACACGTACGGGAGCGTTTGTTGGCGGCCCATCCCGGGCTGGAAGTGGAACTGGTGCGCATGACCACACAGGGCGACAGGATTCTCGATACGCCCCTGGCCAAAGTGGGGGGCAAGGGCCTGTTTGTGAAAGAGCTGGAGCAGGGTCTGCTCGAAGGCGCCGCCGACATTGCCGTGCACTCAATGAAAGACGTGCCGATGGAATTCCCGGCGGGCCTGCATCTGCCTGTCATAGGCCTGCGCGAAGACCCGCGCGATGCGTTTGTGTCCAACCGCTACGCTACGCTGGATGAGCTGCCGCAGGGGGCGTGCGTCGGCACCTCCAGCCTGCGCCGCCAGTGCCAGCTACAGGAGCGCCGGTCTGATCTGCGTATCGTGAGCCTGCGTGGTAACGTCAATACGCGCCTCGGGAAGCTTGACGGCGGTGAATTTGATGCTGTCATTCTGGCCGCTGCTGGCCTGTTGCGACTGGGCTTCGGTGCCCGTATTACCCAGTTGCTGGAGCCGGAAGTGAGCCTGCCCGCCGTTGGCCAAGGGGCCATCGGCATCGAGTGCCGTAGCGGTGATGTTCGGGTACAAAACCTCATCGGCATGCTGGATGACGCTGAAACCCATAGCCGGGTAAGCGCGGAGCGCGCCATGAATCACCGCCTGCAGGGTGGTTGCCAGGTGCCGATTGCAGGTCATGCGCTGCTCGCTGCAGGTGTGCTCTCGCTGCGCGGACTGGTGGGGCGGCCCGACGGCAGCGAGGTGGTGCGCGGGACAGTGAGCGGCCCGCGAGCCCAGGCCGAGCAACTGGGTGTTGCGCTGGCCGATGATTTGCTCGCGCGCGGCGCGCGCGCGATTCTGCGTGATGTCTATGCCGACGAACGTTTCGCTGACACCCACTGATCCACTGGCCGGTGTTACCGTACTGGTGACGCGCCCGCGTCATCAGGCCGGGCGTTTGTGCCAGTTGATTGAGGCGCGCGGCGGGCATGCCGTTCTGTTCCCGGTGCTGGAGATCACGGAGATCGAGGACAGCAACCCTGCTCGCGAACTGATCGCACGTCTGGAAGAGTTCGACTTGGCAATTTTCGTAAGCGCTAACGCCGTGCAGATGGCTGCGCCCATGCTGGACGGGCGTGCGGATTTTCCGGCCTGGCTGCAGGTCGCGGTGATCGGCAGGCGCACCGCCGAGGCATTGCAAACCCAAGGCCTGCGCGTCGATATCGTGCCCCAGGAAGGTTTCACCAGCGAGGCCTTGCTCGCGATGCCTGAAATGCATGAGATGCAGGGTAAGAGCGTGCTGATCTTTCGTGGCGCCGGCGGGCGTGAAGCGTTGGGCGATACACTGGCCCAGCGTGGCGCCCAGGTGAGTTATGCGGAAGTGTATCGGCGCGTGCGGCCTGCAGGCGAAGGCGTGGCGCTGACAAAGATATTGGAGGAGAATCACACTCTGGTCATCGTTGTCACCAGCAACGAAGGGTTGCAAAACCTGTTTGAAATGGCGGGTGCGCGAGGACAGCCGTTGCTGCAGCGCGCCGTGCTCGTGGTAATGAGCAAGCGCAACGCCGAGCTTGCGCGAAGTTTGGGGTTCAGCGCATCGCCGGTAGTCGTCGAGCGAGCGGATGATGAGGGTCTGCTCGATGCCGCGCTTGTCGCCGCCCGGAGCATGAGAAGAGGAGAGTCATGAACAACCAGGACAGCGCACAGGTTCACGACACGGCTCAAGATCCGCCGGCTGACACGACCAGTGCGCCGGTCACCGCCTCGGGCAGGCGCCCCCGCCGGTGGCTGGCGCTGTTGGTGCTGGTTGTCGTGGTGACCGCAGGTGCGGCGCTCTATGGTGTGTGGCGGGTAGTGCAGCAGCAGGAAGGGCTCAGCCTGCAACTGGAAGAGTTGCGCACGGGCGTTCTGCAGGAAGACCGTATGCTGCAGGAACTGCGCGATGAGCAGCAGGCGATGCAGGCCGATATTGGCGATCTGCGCACAGGCCTGTCCAGGGGTGCGTTGGTGCGGGCGGTGACCGAGGCCGGTTTTCTGGCGCGCATCGCCCATGATCATCTGGTTTTTGCGTATGACCTGCCCGGCGCCGTGGACGCGCTTGCGGCTGCAGAGTGGATCGTGCACGACGTGGACGATGTGCGTTTGGCGGAAGTCAAAAGACAGTTTGCCGATACGCTGCAGGTGTTGCGCCAGGTCAAGGCGCCTGACATTTCCCGGCTTGCGCTGCAATTGAAACGATGGGCGGCGCGCGTGGACGAATTGCCATTGGCCCGGAGATCCACGGCGTCCGCGCCACCGGCGGCTGTCACTGAGCCGTCGGGTCCGCGCTGGCAGGTTTTGCTGCGCGGCTTCTGGGCGGAGTTGAAAGGCCTGGTTACGGTGCGGCATGGGGATCAGGTCGCGGTACCGCTGATCACGCCCGAACAGCAGTACTTCCTGTATCAAAACCTGCGACTGGAACTGGGGGCGGCACAAGCCAGCCTGCTGCATCGCGATACGCGCAACCTGCGCGCCAGTCTCGGCGCGGCACGCGACTGGATCAACCGCTACTTTGATGTGCGTGCGGCAAACACCAAGGCGTTGCTTGCCGAGCTCGACGCGTTGGTGGAAATCGATATTGCACCACCGGCATTGCCCGAACTTTCCAGCTTGCAGCAAGCGTTGCACGATGTGCTGGCGGCGGTCACGAATAATGGTGAGCGTGCGCAAAAGACCGACCCTACCGAGGCAGGGCGCGTCGTAATGGAGAGTAAGGCAGCGATTACGCCGCCATGAAATTTCTGCTATCGATCATTCTGGTGCTGATGCTGGCAGTGGGGCTCGGCATTGTGGTACAGACCGACCCCGGCTACGTGTTGCTGAGCCGGGGCCACTGGTCAGTGGAAGTGACCTTGCTGGTGTTTGTGGCGTTGCTGCTGCTTGCCTTTCTGGCGGTATATTTTCTGCTGCGCTTTTTGGCCTATGCCTGGGGTATGCAGGGGCGTGTCAGGGCATGGCGCCGTGAGCGCCGCCGCCTCCAGGCGCGTGATGCGCTGCTTGCAGGCTTGCTCCAGATGGAGGAAGGCGAGTGGCGCAGTGCGGAGAGCGCGCTGCTACTGCATGTCGAGCACAGCGACACCCCCGTGCTGAATTATCTCGGCGCCGCGCGCGCCGCGCACCACGTCGGCGCACACGAACGCCGCGATGAGTACTTGCGGCTGGCGAGTGGCCACATGCCGCAGGCGGAAATCGCGATCGGGATTGCCCGGGCAAAATTCCAGCTTGAGCATCAACAACTGGATCAGGCCCTGACTACGGTCAACAACCTTTATCAGGTCGCTCCCCGGCATGGTTACGTGCTGCGCCTGCTGATGAAGCTGGCCCTGGCGCGCGGCGACTGGTGGCGGCTGTTGAATTTGCTGCCGGATCTGCGCAAGCGCAAAGTCATTCCGGTGCAGGAAGCAGATGCGCTGGAGGTCAATACCCATACCGCATTACTGGAAATGTCTGTGCAGGCGCAGGATGACGGCGCGGTGCACGCAGTGTGGAACCAGGTGCCGAGGCGATTGCAGAGCCACCCCCGGCTGGTGTTCCAGTATGCGCGCTATCAGAGTGCGCGAGGCAGGGGTGACGAGGCGGAGGGCATGCTGTACCGCACGCTGCGCAGTACGTGGGATGACGACTTGATCCGGCTCTATGGCCAGATCGAGGGCGAAGATACCACGGAGCAGCTTGCCCGTGCCGAAGACTGGCTGCATGCTCACGATGATAATCCTGCGCTGTTGCTGACACTGGGGCGCTTGTGCATGCGCCACCGGCTGTGGGGCAAGGCGCGCACCTACCTTGAAGGCAGCCTCAGACTGGCTGCCCGGCCTGAGACCTGTCAGACGCTGGGCAGCCTGCATGAGCAGCTGGGCGAGCAGGCAGCGGCGCTGGAGTACTACCGGCGCGGATTGACGTTAACGCAGGGCGGTGTGCAGTCCACAGTGCGCAGCTAAGCGCATCAGCGTGTTGCCCCTGCTGGCAAGCTATCCTGCGCAAACTCAAACGGATCCGCATAAAAATTTTCCTGCGGGAGGCCGTGCGCGATGAAATCACGGTGTGCGGCCTGCACCAGTACCGGCGGTCCGCTGGCATACACGTCGAAGGCATGCAGCGCAGGGTGGTCGCGCAGCACGACATCCGTCACATACCCCTGTGCGCCACGCCACGCATCCTCGGGCAGCGGCTGCGACAGCACGGGCGTATAGCGGAAGTGCGGATGCTGCGTTTCCCAGGTGCGCACGCGTGCGTCGAGATAGAGGCCGCTGCGGCTAACAGCGCCCCAGTACAGGTGCAGGGGGCGGGTCACGCCCTCGGCAAAGGCATGTTCAAGGATGGCCTTGATGGGCGCGAAGCCGGTGCCGCCTGCAACAAAAATTACCGGGCGTGACGAGTCTTCGCGCAGATAGAAATTCCCGAGCGGGCCTTCGAGCCGTAACATCGTTTTTTCCTTGAACTCAAACTGGGCGCCGCCGGTGAAGCGTCCACCTTCGATGCGTTTGATGTGCAACTCGATGCGCTCATCGTCGTGCGGGGCATTGGCGATGGAGAAGCTGCGTCTGCGGCCATCGCGCAGCAGAAAGTCGATGTATTGTCCGGCGCGAAATCGCAGCCGCTCCGTGGGCGGGAGTTTGAGATAAACGCGTATGACATCGGGCGAGAGTTGCTCCAGACGCTCGACGCGGCACGGCAATATTTTTGGCGGGATGTCATCGGCGTCCGAAGTTTCATGTACCTCTACTGTCAGGTCGGAAACAGGGTGCGCCTGACACAGCAAGGCGTATCCGGCGTTCACGTCGGCGTCGCTGAGCGCCGGCGGTTTAAACGTGCCATAATTCACGCTACCGGCGAGCAGCCGGCTTTTGCAGGCGCCGCACGCACCACTGCGGCAGCCATAGGGGAAGGCGAGGCCACGACGCAGTGCGGCATCCAGGATGGTCTCGTGCGCGTCGACGCTGAACTCGTGACCTCCGGGCTGGACACGAACATTGAAATTCATGCAGGTAGCTTGCGGGTTGGGTAAATCCTGCCACCATTATCGCTGTTTTCACGCCCTAGAGGAACCATGACCGGGCCTGTGCTGATAATAGGCTGTGGTGATATCGGGACACGGGTGGCCGCAGGCTGTGTTGCGCGCGGCGACAGCGTAAGCGCACTGGTGCGTTCCGCTGCACCTATCCCGGTGCTGGAGGCTGCGGGCGTAGTGACTGTTTCCGGCGACCTGGACGACGCCCCTTCGCTTGCCGGGCTGCCGGCGCAGCGCGCACTGCTATACTACTTTACCCCGCCGCCGGAGCCGGGCAACACCGACCCGCGCATGGGGCGTTTGCTGCACGCCGTCACACAGTCCGCGTTACCGCATAAAATCGTCTACATCAGCACCAGTGGCGTGTACGGCGACCATCAGGGTGGCTGGGTGGACGAAGATACCCCGCCCAACCCGCAGACGGCGCGCGCCAGGGCGCGCCTCGATGCCGAGAGCCAACTGCTGGGATGGGGGCGCACACACGCCGTGCCGGTGGTGATTCTGCGTGTCGGCGGCATTTATGGCCCGGGACGCCTGCCCGTCGAGCGCCTGCGGCGCGGTGAACCGGTGCTGCGGCGCGAGGACGCGCCGTTTACCAATCGCATCCACGCCGATGATCTCGCCCAGGTGTGTCTTGCCGCCGCCGAGCACGGCGGTGCCGGGCGCATATACAACGTGTGCGATGGCGAGCACAGCACGATGACGGATTATTTCAACGCCGTCGCCGACTGGCTGGGCCTGGTACGTCCGCCGCAGATCACGCTGGCCGAGGCGCAGCAGGTGCTGAGCCCGGCCCTGTTGTCCTATCTCAATGAATCGCGGCGCATGGATAACCGGCGCATGCGCGAGGAGCTGGGGGTGGTGCTGCGTTATCCGAACCTTGCTGCGGGGCTGTCCGGCGCGATTGAGTGAAACCCGCTACGGCTGATCCCGCAGGTTGCGTGCAGACCTGCGGCGGCGCGGCGGGTACTT
The DNA here is from genome assembly GCA_947085325.1 of uncultured Gammaproteobacteria bacterium. GTDB lineage: Bacteria > Pseudomonadota > Gammaproteobacteria > SURF-13 > SURF-13 > JAQBXX01. The sequence goes on from CAMTVY010000015.1 coordinate 25,078, forward strand.
GAGCCAGCTCGCGGCCACCAGTGCGGCGAACAGCGTATACAGCAGAGTGAATGCCCACACGGGCGCAGTGTAGAACAGCAAACGGCCGAGCCAGTAACCGATAAAGCTCAGCTCCTGCGGCGTATCGCCCGCCATCCGGCGCAGGCTGTTTTCCAGCACGGTGAGCGGGCAGCGCGCGCCGAGCCAGCTTTCAATTACCACCACGCCGATCGCGGCGAGGTGCAGCAGCCGAAACATGAAATTGCGCGCCGCCGTCCAGCCCAGCACCCAGCCTGCGAGAATGAACACCTGTCCGCCGACCACAAACAGCACATAGGCGACATGCAGTGTGAGGGTAAGGTCGGCGAGCAGACCGGCCTGGTCGGGGGTGAGGGCCATGAGTCAGGTTCCGCGCAGGCGGTTACAGGGTGAACTCCGCCAGCACAGGGGCATGGTCGGAGGGGCGCTCCAGCTTGCGCGGGGCGGTGTCGATGCGGCAGCTGGTGCACAGTGCACGCAGCGCCGGGCTGATGAGGATGTGGTCGATGCGCAGGCCGTGGTTGCGTCGGAACCCGCCGGCACGATAGTCCCACCAACTGAACACGGCCGCCTGTTGGTCAAACAGGCGGAAACAATCCAGCAGGCCGGAGTCTTGCAGTTGCCTGAACGCAGCGCGCTCGGCGTCGCTCACCAGCACCTGACCCTGCCAGGCTGCAGGGTCATGGACATCACGATCCTCGGGGGCGATATTGAAATCACCCAGCACGATGAGGTGTTCGTGCCTGCCGAGTTGCTGCTGAATCCAGGCGCAGACTTTTTCGAGCCAGGATAGTTTATAAACGTATTTGTCCGAGCCCACGCTGGAGCCATTGGGTACGTAAAGATTGATGACCCGCAGGCCGTTGTAGCTGGCTGCCAGCAGCCGCCGCTGTGCGTCATCGAGCCCTGCAATGTCGCGCACCGTGTCGGCAGGCGTGTGCCGGCTCAGCAGGGCGACGCCGTTGTAGCTCTTCTGCCCGGAGAAAACCGCCTGATAACCCGCCGCCTGAATTTCAGCCAGGGGGAAGTCCTCGTCTACGGTTTTTGTTTCCTGCAGGGCGACGATGTCGGGTTTTTCGGCGTCGAGCCAGGCCAGCAGGTGCGGCAGGCGCACGCGCAGGGAGTTGACATTCCAGGTGGCAATTTTCATGCTGAAAATGCGTCTTTTGCTCCAATACTTCGTTGCTTCGTCTTCTGCGCTGCTCACATACTAGCGCGTATGCTCCGCTGCTTGAAGGCTCGCGCCTCGTCTTGAAGCAAAATCCACTATTTTCAGTGTCCTTGTTGTCACTGTTGCGCCGTTGGGCAATGTGAGCCGAAAAATCATGCGGCGATGCCGCTGTGGCGCAACAGGGCGTCGATGCGCGGCTCGCGGCCACGGAAGTCGACGAACAACGCCATGGCATCACGCACACCGCCCTGCTCCAGTATGCTGTGCAGAAACTGCTGCCCGGTGCTGCGGTCGAATACGCCCTGCTCCTCGAATTTTTCGAAGGCGTCGGCAGACAGCACCTCGGCCCACTTGTAACTGTAATATCCCGCCGCGTAACCGCCCGCGAAGATGTGGGTGAAGCTATTGGCGAAGCGTTCAAAGTCCGGCGGCTGAATGACGGCAACGGCCTCGCGCACTTCGCGCAGCAGTTCACGGATACGCCCGCCCCGTGCCGGGTCGTATTCCAGATGCAGGCGGAAATCGAACAGCGAAAACTCCAGTTGCCGCACCATCTGCATGCCCGCCTGAAAGTTGCGCGCGGCCAGCATCTTGTCGAGCAGCGCCTGCGGCAGCTTCTCGCCTGTTTGATAGTGGCCGGAGATGATATCCAGCGCCTCCCGCTCCCAGCACCAGTTTTCCATGAACTGGCTGGGCAGTTCGACCGCGTCCCACGCCACGCCGTTGATGCCGGACACGGCGAGATGATCGACGCGGGTCAGCATGTGGTGCAGGCCATGACCGAATTCATGGAACAGGGTGAGCACCTCGTCGTGCGTGAGCAGCGCGGGCTGATCACCGACCGGGGCGCTGAAATTGCAGGTGAGGTAGGCCACGGGCGTCTGTACACCGTTCTGCGTGCGTCGGCGCGCGACGCATTCGTCCATCCACGCGCCACCACGCTTGTGCTGGCGGGCGCAGGCATCGAGATAAAACCGGCCGCGCAGCTCATGGCCGCTGTCGCGGATTTCAAACAGGCGTACGTCGGGGTGCCAGGTCTCAATGCCCATGACTTCGGTGACGCCGAGGCCGTAGAGCCGCTGTACGATCTCGAACATGCCGGCCAGCGCGCGGGACAGCGGAAAGTACGGGCGCAAATCCTCCTGTGAAATCGCATACCGGTGCACGCGCAGTTTTTCGGAGTAGTAGGCGATATCCCAGGCGTCGAGTTGCGCGGCACCGAACCGGTCGCGCGCAAACTGTCTGAGTTCGTCCAGCTCGCGTTGGGCCATCGGGCGCGAGCGGTGTGCGAGGCCGGTGAGGAACTCCATCACCTGCTGTGTGGATTGGGCCATCTTTTTTGCCAGCGACAACTCGGCGTAGCTGGCAAAACCCAGCAGCTGGGCCAGTTCATGCCGCAACGCGAGCAGGCGCTCCATCAAAGGCTGATTGTCCCACTTGCCGGCGTTCGGGCCCTGGTCGCTGGCGCGGGTCATGTAGGCGGTATACATCTCGCGCCGCAGTTCGGCGCTGTCGGCGTATTTCATCAGCGGCAGATACAGCGGGTAGTCGAGCGTGAAGCGCCAGCCGGACTCGCCTGCCTGCTCTGCGGTCTGTCGTGCCAGTGCGCGCGCTGATGCCGGCAGTCCGGCGAGCAGGCCTTCCTCCGTGATGGATTTTGCCCAGCCCTGCGTGGCATCCAGCACGTTTTCCTCGAATTTGGCGGTGAGGGCTGAAAGCGCCTGCTGGATGTCGCGGTAGCGGTCTTGCTGCGCCGGCGGCAACGCGACACCGGAGAGGCGGAAATCCCGCAAGGCGTTATCAATCACTTTTCTGCGGGCGGCATCAAGCTGCGTATATTCAGCACTGTCGGCCAGGGCCTGATAGGCCTGATACAGCCGGGTGTTTTGCCCCAGCTCAGTCGCGTAGGCGCTCAACTTCGGCAGGCAGGCGTTGTACGCCGCGCGCAGGGCGTCCGAATTCATCACGGCGTTCAGATGGCTGGCGGGTGACCAGACGCGACCCAGCCGGTCATCCAGCGCTTCGATCGGCGCCACCAGGGAGTCCCAGCTATAGGGGTCAGTGGCGGACAGCAACTGCGCGATGCGCGCACGGTTTTCCGCCAGCACGGTATCGATGGCAGGTTCGACGTGCTCAGGCAGGATGGCGCTGAAGCGCGGCAGGGTGGTGAGATCAAGCAGCGGATTGTGCATGGTGTGTTCCAATAAAAGCCTGTTAGCCGTCGACGTTGCGCAAGGCCGCGATGACAGGCGCGGTGTCAGGCCGTACGCCACGCCAGAGATGGAAGGCCTCGGCGGCCTGTTCGACCAGCATGCCCAGACCGTCCAGCGATTTTTCCGCGCCGTGCTGTTGCGCCCAGCGCATGAAGACGGTCGGCTGCGAGCCGTACATCATGTCGTAACACCAGCCGCCCGTTGCCACCACGCCGTCCGGCAGGGGCGGCATTTCATGCTGCAGGCTCGCGGCAGTGGCGTTGATGATGAGGTCAAAGGCTTGCCCCGCAAGCGCGGGAAAGCCGCAGCCCGTCACCTCGCCTGCGCCGGCAAATGCGCTGGCAAGCTCGGCAGCCCTGTCCGGGGTGCGATTGGCAATCACCACCCGGGCGGGATTTTCCGCCAGCAACGGGCCGATCACGCCGCGCGCCGCGCCGCCTGCGCCGAGCAGCAGCACGCGTCGCCCGGCGAGGACGCCGCCGTGATTGCGCAGGATGTCGCGCACCAGTCCGATGCCGTCGGTGTTGTCACCGTAACGCGTACCGTCGGCCTTGAACAGGAGGGTGTTCACGGCCTGGGCCTGTTGCGCGCGCGGGCTCGCAGCATCGCTCAGGGTGTAGGCCTCCTGTTTGAAGGGCACGGTGATGTTCACGCCCTTGCCGCCTGCGGCCTGGAAATTGCCGAGCGCCTGCGCGAACCCGCCGATATCGACGTGGATGGCCTCATAGCTCAATGTATGCCCGCACTGGCGCGCAAAGGCGGCGTGAATGAGGGGCGACTTGCTGTGGGCAACCGGGTTGCCCATCACCGCGTAGCGTGCCTTTTCCGGTTTGAAATCAAAGAGTGATGACATGAGCGCCTTGTGCCTGGAAACAGGCGGCGGCTTTGGATTTTTGCTACAGTAGCCCCGGCTGTCCGGTAATTATAACAGGCAGAGAATTCATTGGCGCGTGCAGCAGGTCGATCAACCCACATGAAAACTGCGCCCGGCGCGAAACACGGCCGGCGGGCCAGGCCTGTGCGCGCCACGCCCAAGCCCGCGCGTGTCCTGGCGGCGGTTGATCTCGGCTCCAACAGCTTCCACATGATTGTGACGCAGGTGGTGCAGGGCAGGCTGCGCGTGCTCGACCGGCTGCGTGAGATGGTGCAGCTTGCCGCAGGCCTGAACAAGAAAGAAAATCTCAGCAAGCGCGCGCAACAGCGCGCATTGGCCTGTCTCAGCCGCTTTGGCGAACGGTTGCGCGGCCTGCCGCCGGGCAGTGTGCGCGTGGTCGGCACCAATACATTGCGCAAGGCGCGCAATGCGGCTGAGTTTATAGCGGCTGCGCAGCGTGCGCTGGGGCATCCGGTCGAGATCATCGGCGGGCGGGAGGAGGCGCGTCTCATTTATCTGGGCGTGGCGCACAGCCTGGGAGACAGTGTCGGCCAGCGCCTGGTGGTGGACATCGGCGGCGGCAGCACCGAGTTGATCATTGGTCGAGGGCTTGAGCCGCTGCATGTGGAGAGCCTGGGCATCGGCTGCGTGCAGGGCAGCGCCGGCCATTTCCCCGGGGGTGCGCTCAGTCGCGTCAATTTTGAGCGCGCACAGCTTGCCGCCCGCCAGGAACTGCTGCCGCACGTGGCCCGCTACCGTAGCCTGGGCTGGAGTGAAGTGATCGGCGCCTCCGGCACCATCAACGCGGTGCAGGAAGTGCTTCGCGCACAGGGCTGGAGCGATGATGGCATCACCCTTGCCGGTCTTTGCAAGTTGCGCAAGCGGCTGATCGCAGCGCGCCGGGTGAAGGGGCTCAAGCTGGAGGGATTGCGCAGCGAACGTGCGGCAGTATTCCCCGGCGGTGTGGCAATCCTGATTGCCATTTTCGAGAGTCTGGGCATCACGCGCATGGTGTATGCCGAGGGCGCGTTGCGCGAAGGCGTGCTCCACGACATGCGCGGGCGCGGGACGCGGGGCAAGGATGTGCGCGAGCGCAGCGTGCAGTGGCTGGCGGCGCGCGCCGGGATCGATGCCGCGCAGGCGCAGCGTGTTGCACGCAGCGCCGTGCTGCTGCTGCAACAGGTGGCGCAGGCCTGGCACCTGCAAGCGCCGGAGGATGCGCGCATGTTGAAGTGGGCCGCACAACTGCACGAGGCCGGGCTTGCCGTCAGTCATGCCCAATACCATAAACACGGCGCCTACCTCGCGGAACAGTCGGACATGGCAGGATTTTCACGCCGCGACCAGCAATGGCTGGCCGCGTTAATACTGGCGCAGCGCGGCAGGATCCCCGTGGAGGCGTTCAGGCGTCTCCCGGGCAGACTGCGCCTGGCGGGCATGCGTTTGTGCGTGCTGCTGAGGCTGGCACTGGTGCTGCACCGCAGCCGGAGTGCGCGCCGGCTGCCGCGCGTCCTGCTGAAGGCGGCGGGGAAGGGCATGACGCTTACGCTGCCCGCGGCATGGGCGGTGCGGCAACCGCTGACCTGCGCCGACCTGCAGGCAGAGGTGGTCTGCCTCAAGAGTACGGGTATCAGGCTGAGGCTCAGTTTTACCTAGGGACGAAAAACGAAAAATGTGATTTTCGTTTTTCTTCATTTACCAAACACTTGGGTGTTTGATAAATGGCGGTGCATCCTTGCAGCGTCAGTCCGCGAGTTTTTCCAGCAGGCGCTGCTGGGCTGTGCCCGAGTGACGCGCCTTGCGCGCGCCGCGATGATAAACACCCTCGCTGTTCAATACCCAGGTCTGGGTGTCGTCTGCCAGATAGGCGTGCAACCCCTCATCCACCAGCCGCTTGGCCAGACGCTTGTCCTCGACCGGGAAGCACACCTCGACCCGGCGGAACAGGTTGCGTGGCATCCAGTCGGCGCTGGAGCCGAACACGCGGGGCGCGCCGTCATTGTGGAAATAGTACACGCGGCTGTGCTCGAGAAAGCGGCCCACAACGGAGCGTACCTGGATATTTTCCGATATGCCGGGCAGGCCCGGTCTCAGGCAGCAAACGCCGCGCACGATCAGGTCGATCCTGACGCCCGCGCACGAGGCTTTATACAACGCCTCGATGATCTGCGGATCGGACAGCGCATTCATGCGGGCGATGATGCGGGCGGGCTTGCCCTGTCGCGCGTGTTCCGCCTCGCGCGCAATCAGTTCGCACAGGGTCTTGAACAGCGTGAACGGCGACTGCAACAGTTTCTTGAGCGTGATTGCCCGCCCCAGACCGGTGAGTTGCTGAAATACCTTGTGCACGTCATCGCCGATAGCCTTGTCACAGGTGAACAGCCCGAAATCGGTATAGCTGCGGGCGGTGCGCGAATGATAATTGCCGGTGGAGAGGTGCACGTAGCGGCGCAACTGTTTACCTTCGCGCCGCACCACCAGCAGCATCTTGGCGTGGGTCTTATAGCCGACCACGCCGTACACGACGTGTGCACCAGCGTCCTGCAGCCGGTTGGCCGAGCTGATATTGTCCGCCTCATCGAAACGCGCGCGCAGTTCGACCACCACGGTGACCTCCTTGCCCGCATGCGCGGCCTCCACCAGCACGTCCACCAGCACCGATTCGGCGCCGGTGCGGTAGAGGGTCTGCTTGATGGCGAGCACGTCCGGATCCGCCGCCGCCTGGCGCACAAAGTCGATGACCGGCGCGAATGACTCGAACGGATGATGCAGCAGCACGTCGCCCTGGCGGATCGCGGCAAACAGATCGGCAGGGCGGGCGAGCCGGCGCGGCAGGCCGGGCGTGAAGGCCGGATATTTGAGGTCGGGCCGGTCGACCTGCTCGGCGATCATGAGCAGCCGGTTCAGGTTCACGGGGCCTTCCACCCGATACAGATCGTCGGTGCCCAGATTGAACTGACGCAGCAGGAATTGCGTCATTTCAGGCGCGCAGTTATCGGCCACCTCCAGCCGCAGGGCATCGCCATAATGACGCATGGGCAGTTCGCCTTCCAGCGCGTGCAGCAGGTCATCGATTTCTTCTTCGTTGACAAACAGCTCGCTGTTGCGCGTGAGGCGAAACTGGAAGCAGCCGGTCACCTGCATGCCGGGGAACAGTTCACCTACATGCGCGTGCAGGATGGAAGACAGGAACACAAAGTCGTGTGGCCCGCTGGCGCACTCCGGCGGCAGGGGGATCAGGCGCGGCAATGCGCGCGGCGCCTGTACCACGGCGGCGGCGCTATTGCGGCCAAAGGCATCCTTGCCCTCCAGCGACACTGCAAAATTGAGGCTCTTGTTGAGAATGCGCGGAAAGGGGTGGGCCGGGTCCAGACCCATGGGGCTGAGCACCGGTAACAGCGCTTCATTGAAGTAGCGCTTTACCCAGGCCGCCTGCCGCGCACTCCAGTGCGTGCGGCGCACGAAGCGGATTTTTTCCGCCGCGAGTTCCGGAATCAGGGATGCATTCAGAATGCGGTACTGTTCCGCCACCAGCGCGTGCGCGGATGAACTGACGCGTTGCAGTGTGTCCTGCGGGCTCAGGTGATCGGCTGCCGCCTGCGCGGCGCCCGCCTGCACCTTCTGCTTCAGGCCGGAGACGCGGATTTCGAAAAACTCATCCAGATTGGTGCTGGAAATGCACAGAAAACGCAGCCGCTCCAGCAGCGGGACGGAGGTGTCGGCCGCCAGCTCCAGCACGCGGCGATTGAACTCCAGTTGCGAGAGTTCGCGGTTGATGTAGAGATCGGGTTGCCTCAAATCGATATCGCTCATGGCGTGAGGATATGAAATAATTGTGACGGGCGTGTTACACAGTTTTCCGGTTCAAGCGCGCAGCGCGGAACCGACAAACTAATGTTGGATCCGCTACGCTTGATCCGGCCTGCCCTGCTGCAGCCACTCGGCCGCGCGTTTGGCGAAATAGGTGAGGATGCCGTCAGCGCCCGCGCGCTTGATGCACACCAGCGATTCCAGCACCACCGCCCTTTCGTCCAGCCAGCCGTTTTGTGCAGCGGCCATCAGCATCGCGTATTCGCCGCTCACCTGATACACCAACGTCGGTGCGCCGAATTCGTCTTTCACGCGCCGCACGATATCGAGGTAGGGCAGGCCGGGCTTGATCATCACCATGTCGGCGCCTTCGGCCAGATCGAGCGCCACTTCGCGCAAGGCTTCGTCGCTGTTGGCCGGATCCATCTGGTAGGTGTATTTATCGCCCGCGCCGAGATTGGCCGCCGAGCCGACCGCATCGCGGAACGGGCCGTAGAAGCTCGATGCGTACTTGGCGGAATAGGCGAGGATGCGGGTGTGGCTATGGCCGTTGCCTTCGAGCGCGCCGCGGATCGCGCCGATGCGCCCGTCCATCATGTCCGAAGGCGCCACCACGTCGGCGCCGGCCTCCGCGTGCGAGAGCGCCTGCTTTACCAGCGCCGCAACGGTTTCGTCGTTCAGCACATAGCCCGTAGCGTCAATCAGGCCATCCTGGCCGTGGGTGGTGAAGGGATCGAGCGCGACATCGGTAATCACGCCAAGTGCAGGAAATTCCTTTTTCAACGTCCGCACCGCGCGTTGCGCCAGGCCGTCCGGGTTCCACGCCTCTTTCGCGTCGAGCGATTTCTTTTCCGGCGACGTGACCGGAAACAGCGCCACCGCAGGCACGCCGAACTGTACCAGCTCAGCCGCCTCTTTCAGCAGTTCATCTATGCTCACGCGCTCAATGCCGGGCATCGAAGCCACGGCCTCGCGCTTGCCGTTGCCTTCAAGCACAAACATCGGGTAGATAAGATCGTCTACCGTGAGCGTGGTCTCGCGCATCAAACGGCGGCTGAATGCACCGCGCCGCATGCGGCGCATCCGGGTAGAGGGAAAGCGGCTGTCAGACGGAGTCACGGAGGGGTTCCCGATAGTTGTTTGATCGCTCCGGCAATCTTAGCACAGCGGGCAAGGGCGTCGACCCTGGACGATGGATTCCCTGGTGGCCAGCAGGGGCGGCATCATACGCAGGCAGCAAGAGTCAAGGTGACTCTGTGCGTCACTTTATGCCCTGAATGGCCTCTGGCGGGGCGGCTGGGCGATGCTGATGCCCCTGTACTCAATAAACGTAAAGTTTTTTATAAACAGTATGTTATGTAATATATTCGGGGCTATTACTGGTTGTTGGCATGAATCCTGCCTTGAACTGTATCGACACGCTTTTGGACGGCCGTGACCTGCTTGATGCGAGGCGCTGACACCCCTGAAGCCGACAGAACTTTAACTACAATTTTCAAGGAGCATGGCATGCAAAAAATACAACAAGGCTTTACCCTGATCGAGTTGATGATCGTGGTCGCCATCATCGGCATTCTGGCGGCGATAGCGATTCCGGCGTATCAGGATTACACAATCAGAGCCAAGGTACAGGAGGGTCCTGCTCTTGCAGCGCCTGTCCTGACTGCTTTGGGTGTCGCATGCAGCGAGGGAACTTTGAATGGCGCCACCCATGCGACATTAGGGCTCACTGCTGCGACCGACTTCACTGGCCCGTATGTCACCAGCGTCACCGGTGTTGGCACCAGCGCGACTGCGGGTACGGTGACGATTGTCTATAAAGCGATAGGTAGTCAGGTTACCGCCGGCGACACGGTAATTTATACACTAACCTGTGGCGCGGGTGCCGCAACGTGGGCTGTGACTGGTAGCATACCCGCGAAATTCTTGCCTAAGACCTAATCCCAGCGCGCAGGAGGGGTGCAGCGCAGCGCAACCCATCGATACACACCCAAGGGTTGGGCCAACTACGAAACACAGGCTCAACCCTCCAAAGCCCCGCTCACGCGGGGCTTTCTTTTTCCGCCCGCCGCAATTGCCTGTATAATCCCCGTAACCATCCTGCCATTTTTACTCAGACTGCACCGGGGCGCCTGTATCGCATGAAAGTCCTGCTGGTTATTTCCGCCCTGGGCACAGACCGGCCCGGTCTGCTCAAGGAGCTGGCGCAAGCCTTGATGGAGTGCGGCTGCAGCATTGCCGACAGCCGCATGACGGTGCTGGGGGGCGAGTGTGCCGCCGTGCTGATGGTGACCGGCAACTGGAGTGCGGTGGCCAAGGCGGAGGGCGCCCTGCCGGGGTTGCAGGTGCGGCTGGGGCTGGCGATTCACGCGCGCCGCACCGAGGCGCGCGCCAGCGAGGCGCCGCTGCTGCCGTATGTGGCCGAGATCGTGACCGTGGACCGCCCCGGCATCATCTACCGGCTGGCCGATTTCTTCACCGCGCGCGGTATCAATGTCGAGGATCTCTACACCAGCGGCTACACCTCGGCCCATTCGGCCACCCCGATGTTTTCCCTGACCATGACGGTCAATATTCCCGCTGAGGTGCACATCGCCGCCCTGCGCGACGAGTTCATGGGCCTGTGCGAGGAGCTGAATCTGGATGGTGTGCTGGAGCCGTTGAAGCGTTAATGTTATATGAGAACTGGTTGAGGGCCAGGCATTTCACCCCCACCCTAACCTTCCCTCTTGACGGGGGAAGAGGGTTGAATGGCCAGTGATTAAATGTAAAGGAACCTCTGATTAATTCAGAGGTTCCTGCGGTGCAGGGATGCACCGCCATTTTTCAAACACGCAAGTGTTTGAAAAATTAAGAGAAGCAAAAACCACGTTTTTTGCTTTTCGTCTCTGAAAAACCCCGGGGATGGGTTTTTCAGAGTTTCCTGAATGGATCAGTAACAGCGCACGGAGGGGTCTATGGCTAAGGTAACTATTGGCAAACCCGTGCCGGATTTTGAGTTGCCCGCGACCGGCGGCCAGCGGGTGTGGCTTTCCGGACTGCAAGGGAAGAACGTCGTGCTCTACTTTTACCCCAAGGACAAAACGCCCGGCTGTACGCTGGAGGGGCAGAATTTCCGCGACGCTGCAAGGCAGTTTGCCAAACTCAATACGGTGATTCTCGGCGTGTCGCGCGACAGCGTGACGCTGCACGAGTCGTTCAAGGCGCAGGAGGGTTTTACCTTCGACCTGCTCTCCGATGCGGACGAAAAGGTGTGCAGGCTGTTTGATGTCATCCAGCCCAGGATGATGTACGGCAAGGAAGTGGTGGGGGTGCAGCGCAGCACCTTCCTGATCGACAAGAGTGGCGTGTTGCGCCAGCAATGGCGCAAGGTGAAGGTGGAGGGCCATGTGGACGAGGTGCTGGCGGCAGTGCAGGCGCTGGCCGATTAGCGCTATCAAGAGTTTCCCTCACCCTAACCCTAACCCTCTCCCGGAGGGAAGAGCGAAGCGAAGGGTGCGGGGGATATCTTTAGGTATGGACAGTCGGGATTTATGACCAGAAAAGAAATCACCGGCAAGCGGTTGTTTGTGCTCGATACCAATGTATTGATGCACGATCCGACCGCGATCTTCCGCTTCCATGAGCACGATGTCTATCTGCCGATGGTGGTGCTGGAGGAGCTGGACGCAGGCAAGAAGGGCCTGTCCGAGGTAGCCCGCAACGTGCGCCAGGTCAGCCGCTTTCTGGATGACCTGATGCGCAACGCCAGCAAGGAAGAAATCGACAACGGGCTCGCCCTGCCTGCCTACAGTCAGACCGCCGGCCCCCGTGGCCGGCTGTTTTTCCAGACCCGCCGCATGCCGCTCGAATTGCACGAGGCGCTGCCCGGCCATCGCCCGGACAATAACATCCTCGGCACCGTCATCGCGCTGCAACAGGAGCACCGCGACGTTACGGTGATTCTGGTCTCGAAGGATATCAACCTGCGCATCAAGGCCGCGGTGCTCGGCGTGCATGCCGAGGACTACTATAACGACCAGGTGCTGGATGACGTCAGTTTGCTGTACCGGGGCTGTACGGAGCTGTCGCCGGATTTCTGGGACAGGCACAGCAAGGACATGGCGTCGTGGCAGGAAAGCGGGCGCACGTTTTACAAGCTCAACGGCCCGGAGGTGGAAAACTGGTATCCCAACCAGTTCTTGTCCGGCGCCGGCGACAGCGGGTTTGAGGCCATCGTGCGCACGCTGGAGGGCGATGGCGCAACCATCGAGCTGGTGCGCGATTTCCTCAATCCGCGGCATGCGGTGTGGGGCATCAACGCGCTCAACCGCGAGCAGAATTACGCGCTGAACCTGCTGATGGATGCAGAGGTCGACTTTGTCACCCTGCTCGGCACGGCGGGCGCGGGCAAGACGCTGCTCACGCTCGCCGCCGGCCTGGAGCAGGTGTTGGACGAAAAGCGCTACAGCGAGATCATCATGACCCGGGTGACGGTGCCGGTGGGCGAAGACATCGGCTTCCTGCCCGGCACCGAGGAGGAGAAGATGACGCCGTGGATGGGGGCGCTGATGGACAATCTGGAGGTGCTGACCAAGTCCGACGTCGGCGGCGACTGGGGCCGCGCCGCCACCAACGACCTGCTGCGCAACCGCATCAAGATCCGCTCGCTCAATTTCATGCGCGGGCGCACCTTCCTCAACAAGTTCATTATCCTCGACGAGGCGCAGAATCTGAGCGCCAAGCAGATGAAGACGCTGATTACGCGCGCCGGGCCGGGCAGCAAGGTGGTATGCCTCGGCAACGTGGCGCAGATCGACACCCCGTATCTCACCGAGACGACCTCGGGTCTGACCTACGTGGTGGATCGGTTCAAGGCCTGGAACCACAGCGGGCACATCACCCTTATGCGCGGCGAGCGTTCACGCCTTGCAGACTATGCCTCCGAGGCATTGTAGAATGCCGTATCACCCAGGACAGGAGTTGCACGCATGAAGAAGGCGCCCTCGCTCGGTTGGTCGCTGCTGCTGGCCGGTATCGCGCTGGCATGGCTCGGGCTGTTTCTCGCCGATGCGCTTATGCTGCTGCAATCCGCGCTGCTGCATTTTGGCGAACACATGCAGATGCTGTGGGCGTATATGGAGCTGTTGCCGCAGCTGCTGGTGGTGATCGGGCTGCTGGCAGTGGCGGCAGCGCTGGTGCTGTTTGTCAGTGAGCAGCGCCGCCGCAGCACGCCGGGTGAGTGGTACTGAGGCAAGCCTTTTCCCGGCAGCGCGTTACGGCTTGCCTGTAGTACGCCCCTGCATGTAGCCGTAGTAGAGCAGCGGTATCACCAGCAGTGTCAGCAGGGTCGAGATCAGCACGCCGAACAGCAGCGCGATCGCGAGGCCGTTGAAAATCGGGTCGTCAAGGATAAAGGCCGCGCCCAGCATGGCCGCAAGGCCGGTAAGCACAATGGGCTTGGCGCGCACTGCGCCCGCGCTGATGACCGCTTCCCCCAGGGCCATGCCTGCCTGCAGTTTCTGGTTGATGAAATCCACCAGCAGGATTGAGTTGCGCACCATGATGCCGGCGAGCGCGATCATGCCGATCATCGAGGTGGCGCTGAATTGCGCGCCGAGCAGTGCGTGCCCCGGCAGAATGCCGATCAGCGTCAGCGGGATCGGCGCCATGATGATGAGCGGGATGAGGTAGGAGCGGAACTGCCCGACCACCAGCAGGTAGATCAATACCATGCCGACGGCGTAGGCAATGCCCATGTCGCGGAAGGTCTCGTAGGTGACCTGCCATTCGCCGTCCCACTTGATGCCGTAACGATGCACGTCCTGCGGCGCCCGGATGAACGACTGGCTGGGGTTGATGCCGTCCAGGGTGGCGCCGCCTGCCAGGGCCGCGCTGAGGTGAAACATGGCATACAGCGGGCTGTCGAGCGGGCCGGCCATGTCGCCTGCCACATACGCCACCGGGCGCAGGTCTTTGTGGTAAATCGACTGTTCGCGCCGGGATTCGGTGACGTGGGTGAAGTTTGACAGGGGCACCAGCGCACCGTCTGCCGCGCGCACGCGCAGGGCCAGCAGGGTGGAGAGCCGGGCCTTGTCGCCCGGGCTGAATTCGAGCCGGATCGGTACGGCATATTTGGCCTGCGCCGTGTGCAGATAGCTCACGTCTTCGCCGCCGAGTACGGTGGCCAGCGCCGCCACCACGGCCTGCGGCGTCACGCCGCTGAGTGCCGCCTTCTGCTGATCGACGCGCAGCAGCAGCCTGGGCGCGGGCGCCTCCACGCTGTTGTCCACGTCCACCACGTCCGGGGTGCGCGCAAACAGTTGCGTCAGCGCCTCGGCCACACGGGTCTGCCCGGCGTAATCCGGGCCGTACACTTCCGCCACCAGCGGCGCGATGACCGGCGGGCCGGGCGGCACCTCGACGATCTTGACGTTGGCGCCGAACCGGTTGCCGATGTCCTGCAACGGCGCACGCACGGCGCGGGCAATGGCGTGGCTCTTGCGCCGGCGCTGCGATTTTTCCACCAGGTTGACCTGGATGTCACCGGCATGGGCCGATTGACGCAGGTAATACTGCCGCACCAGGCCGTTGAAGTTGATGGGTGCCGCAGTGCCGGCATAGGTCTGATAGTCACGCACCTCCACTACCGAGTTGAGATAGGCCCCCAGTTCATCCAGCACCCGCGCGGTGCGCTCGACACTGGTACCCTCGGGCATGTCCACCACCACCTGGAATTCGGATTTATTGTCGAACGGCAGCATCTTCATCACCACCAGTTTGGTCGCGACCAGCGCCAGTGAAAACAGAATCAGCAGGGCAAGCCCGGCCCACAGCCAGCGCCGCCGGGCGTGGCCGCGTGTGGCATCGAGAAAGGGAGACAGAGTGCGCTGAAACAGCGTTTGCAGCCGGGCGGCGAGACGCGCATCACGCGCCTCGCCATGCGCGTGATGGGTGCCCATGAGTTTCAGGCTGAGCCACGGCGTGAGCGTGAATGCGACTGCGAGTGATATCAGCATGCCCAGGCTGGCATTGATCGGGATAGGGCTCATATACGGCCCCATGAGGCCGGAGACGAAGGCCATCGGCAGCAGCGCTGCGATCACGGTGAGGGTGGCGAGGATGGTCGGCCCGCCTACTTCATCCACCGCGCGGGGTATGGCCTCACGCAGACTCCCGCCCTGCGGCGGGCGCTGTCGATGAATATTTTCGACCACCACGATGGCGTCGTCCACCAGTATGCCGATGGAGAAGATGAGCGCAAACAGCGACACGCGGTTGAGCGTGAAGCCCCAGGCCCACGAGGCGAACAGGGTGAGTGCGAGCGTGACGACAACGGCCACGCCCACGATCACGGCCTCGCGCCAGCCCAGCGCGGCGAGCACCAGCAGCACGACCGAGAGGGTGGCGAGGACGAGCTTGGTAATGAGCTGCCGCGCCTTGTCGTTTGCGGTGGCGCCATAGTTACGTGTGACGCTGACCTCGACGCCTGCGGGAATGACCACGCCCTTGAGCTGCTCAACGCGCTTGAGCACCTCGTCGGCAATGGCGACGGCGTTGGTGCCCGCCTGCTTGGCGATGGCCAGCGTGACCGCAGGCGGTGCTGCGTGCGCCCCGGTGCGATTGCCGAAGCGCACGTACTGTTCCGGTTGTGCGGGCCCGTGGGCAATGTCGGCCACGTCGCGCAGATGCACCGGCGTGTGATTGCTGAGGCCCACCACCAGCGCGCCGATGTCGCCGGCGTTGCCGAGGAATTGCCCGCCCTCGACCAGGATTTCCCGGTCGTCCATGACCTGTACCCCGGACGGTTGCGCACTGTTGGCCGCGCGTAACGCCCGGCGCAGGTCATCCAGCGCAATGTTGAAGCCGGCAAGCCGCACCGGGTCGATGCGTATCTGCACCACTTCCGGGGAGCCGCCGACCGTATAAATATCGCGCGTGCCGTTTACCCGCTTGAGTTCGGTCTCCAGCGTGTGCGCTATCTTTTGCAACGGGTAAGCCGTGTAGGCCGGGTCTGTGCTCCACAACGTAAGCGTGACGATGGGCACGTCGTCTATGCCTTTGGGCTTGATGAGCGGTTGCGCCACGCCGAGGTTGGCAGGCAGCCAGTCCTGGTTGGAGTAGATGGCGTTGTACAGGCGCACGATGGCGCGGGTGCGGTCTTCGCCCACCTTGAATTGCACCGTGAGCACTGCGCGCCCCGGCAACGACTGTGAGGTGATGTGCTCCACGCCCTCGATCTCGGACAGCACCTGTTCCGCCGGTGTGCTGATGAGGTTTTCTATTTCGCGTGCGGAGGCGCCGGGGTAGGCAATGAATACGTTGGCGAAGGTGACGTCGATCTGCGGTTCTTCCTCGCGCGGCGTGACCAGCACGGCGAAGACACCCAGCAGCAGCGCCGTGAGCGTCAGCAGCAGCGTGAGTTCGGAGTCGACAAACCGCTGCGCGATACGGCCCGCCAGACCGAGTTCAGGGGCCATGGGTGCTGCCCTGTTGCTTCAGCCAGGCGCCGGCGCGCAACGGATCGAGCGCAATGCGTTCGTTTTCCGCCAGCCCGGCGAGCACCTCGATCAGGTCAGGCTCGGCAGGCAGGCCGGCGCGGATCTGGCGCAGCGCGACCCGGCTGTCCGGGCCCACCACATAGACCGCCGTCACCTCGCCGCGCAATACCAGCGCCCGTGCCGGCACCAGCAGGCGGCGCTCGCTGCCGGTGACGAACAGCACCTTGGCGAACATGCCGGGATAAACCGACTCGGTGCCGGGGGGCAGCTCGGCGCGCACCTTGTAGACATGGCTGGCGGGGTCGGCGTAAGGCGCGAAGGTGAGGCGGGTGGCGGTCACGGTTTGCGCCGGGGCATCGAGCTGTACCCGCGCCTGTTGCAGGGTGCGCACCACCGGCATATCGGCCTGCGGCACGCTGGCCACGGCGCGCAGCGTCTCCAGCGAGTAGCCGCTCATCAAGGGCTGGCCGACGGTCACGGTCTCGCCGGTTGCCACGTGACGCTCTGTTACCACGCCGCTGTAGGGTGCGCGGATGACCGTGTAGCCCAATTGCTCACCGGCCTGGCTGATGCCGGCCTGTGCTGACGCAACCCGTGCCTGTGCGGATTTCAGGTCGGCGCTGGCCTTGTCGAAGGCGGCCCTGGGCAGCAGGCGTTTTTCGTAAATCGTGCTGACGCGATCGAACTCCGCCTGCGCCTCCCTCAGGCGGGCCTCTGCCTCACGCAGGCTGGCCTGCCCGGCGGCGAGCCCGGCACGCTGTTCGGCGTTGCGGATGCGCAGCAGCACGCTGTCACGCGGCACGGCATCGCCTACGTCGAAATTGATCTCGACCACGCGCCCGTTCACCTGCGCCGACACCGTGGATTGCTGTGTCGCCTCGATCACGGCGTCGAAGGCCTGTTCACGCGGCGCTTCCCGGTAACTTACTGTCGCGGTTGCAAACGGTAATTCCGCCGCCAGCGCGGCCGGTATCCCCCCCAATACGCCATAACCCAGCAGGGTAGCCAGCCAACAGGACGCGCGCATGCACTTACTCCAGTGACAAAATGATCTCCCAGTGCGCCTTCGAGAGCGGCAGGATGGAGAGGCGGTTACCGCGCCGGAGCAGCGCGAGATCGCGCAGTGCGGGATGCGCCTTGAGTTCGGCGAGGCTGATGAGGCGCTTGAGCTTGCGCGTATAGCGTACATCCACGCGGAACCAGCGCGGGTCGTCGGGCGTACTTTTCGGGTCATGGTATTTGCTCTCCGGGTTCAGCGCCGTGGTGTCAGGATACCCCGCCCGCACGATTTTCATCACCCCGGCAATGCCGGGTACGGTACAGTTGGAGTGATAGAAAAAGGCCGGGTCACCCACCTGCATGTCATCGCGCAGCATGTTGCGCGCCTGGTAGTTGCGCACACCGTCCCACGGCTCGGTCTGTTGCGGACGGCGCTTGAGGTCATCAATGCCAAAGGCATCGGGCTCGGATTTCATCAGCCAGTAGTTCATGGGGTGCCCCAGGCTTTCACACTATACTAGCTGAAAGTCGGCTTGGTGGCTGTCCCCGGATTCCTATACACTTGGCCCGATGAAACGCTATGTCCAGTCAGCGACGACGCATGGATGAGGTGACGCTCTACCGCATGGCGCGCGCCGTGATCGACACCGAGGCCAAGGCGGTGGCCGCGCTCAGCACGCGCATCGACGCGGATTTCGCCCGTGCCTGCCAGTACCTGCTCGACTGCGAGGGACGCATCGTGGTCATCGGCATGGGCAAGTCCGGCCACATCGGCAGCAAGATCGCCGCCACGCTGGCCAGCACCGGCAGTCCGGCATTCTTTGTCCACCCGGGCGAGGCGAGTCATGGCGATCTCGGCATGATTACCGCCAGGGATGTCGTGCTCGCGCTCTCCAATTCGGGTGAAACCGATGAAATTCTCACCATCGTGCCCCTCATCAAGCGCCTCGGCGTGCCGCTTATCGCGCTTACCGGCAACCCGGGCTCCGCGCTGGCGCGCATGGCCAGCGTGCACATCGACGTGAGCGTGGCAGAGGAGGCCTGCCCGCTCGGGCTGGCGCCGACGGCCAGCACCACGGCGGCGCTGGTGATGGGCGATGCGTTGGCAGTATCACTGCTGGAGACCCGCGGCTTTACCGCAGAGGATTTTGCACGCTCGCACCCCGGTGGGCGTCTGGGGCGGCGTTTGCTGCTGCTGATCGGCGACATCATGCACACTGATGACCGTATTCCGAAGGTCATGGAGCAGGCACCTCTCAGCGAGGCGCTGATGGAAATGACGCGCAAGGGTCTGGGCATGACCACGGTCGTGGACGCCGAGGGCCGGTTGCTCGGTATTTTCACCGACGGTGATTTGCGTCGTGCGCTGGACCATGCGATAGACGTGCATACAACCCCTATCACCCAGGTCATGACGCGCGGCGGCAAGGTCGCACGTGCCGACATGCTGGCCGCCGAGGCATTACAGCTCATGCAAAAGCACAAAATCAACGCGCTGCCGGTAGTCAACGCAGAGCACCAGGTGGTCGGCGCCTTCAACCTGCAGGATTTGTTGCGGGCGGGTGTGGTATGACTACAGAGGCAAGGGAAAAGATAAAAGAGCAAAGATTGAGTCTTTTCCACTTTTATCTTTTATCTTGTATCTTTTCCCTGTTTTTATGAAAGACATCCTCGCCAAGGCCGCGCAGATCAGGCTCGTGGTATTCGACGTGGACGGCGTGCTCACCGACGGCAGCCTGTATCTCGGCGATGACGGCCAGGAATACAAGGCCTTTCATTCGCGCGATGGCCATGGCATGAAGATGCTGAAGCAAACCGGCGTGCAGATCGCGGTGATTTCCGGGCGCACCTCGCAGGTGGTGGTGCATCGCATGGCCAATCTGGGCGTGGAGCATGTCTATCAGGGCCATCTGCACAAGCTGCCGGCCTTTGAGGCGTTGCTCGCCAAGCTGGGGCTGGCGGCAGAGCAAACTGCCTTTGTGGGCGATGACGTGGTGGATCTGCCGGTGATGCGTCGGGCAGGCCTCGCCATCGCGGTGCAGGATGCGCATCCGCTGGTCAAGACGCATGCGCACTGGCAAACGCCGAGCCTGGGCGGGCGTGGCGCGGCGCGCGATGTGTGCGAGCTCATCATGGAGGCGCAGGGGCATCTCGATGCGGAAATGCAGCGCTATCTGTGATGCGGTTACCGGCCCGACTGCACTTCAGGTTACCGGAGCGGCGCACGCTGGTGTTGATGCTGATACTCGCTCTGCTGGCCTTGCTGAGCCAGTGGCTGCTCAGCCTGAATGAGGCGGGCCGTGCGGGCAAGGAAGCCACCCTGCGGCACGAACCGGATTATACGATGGAGAATTTTGTCATCACCGCCATGGATAGCACGGGTCAGCCCATGCATAAGTTGCAGGCCCCGCTCATGGTGCACTACGCCGACGATGGCAGCACCGAGTTCACGCGTCCCGCGCTGACGCTGTATCAGAAGGACGCGGCGCCGTGGGAGGTGCGTTCCGGGCGCGGCTGGATGTCGAAGGATCGCAAGCGCATCCTGCTGCAGGACGAGGTGCTGATTGAAAATCCGGCGGCGCCCGCGAGCAGCATGTGGCGTCTCGAAACACGCGATCTCACGCTGTTGCCCGGGGAAGAGTACGCCGAAACCGCAGCACCGGTGACGATCACCGGACAGGCCAGCGTCACGCGAGGCGTGGGAATGCAGATATTCATCAAGCAGGGGCGGTTGAAATTGTTGTCCAAGGTGCGAGGCAGATATGAAGCAAAGAAACGCTAGGACGGTACTGTTGCTGCTGGGGCTTGGGTTCGCGGGCGGCGCGCAGGCGCTGTCGTCGGACAAGCAGCAGCCGCTCACGATCGAGGCCGATACGGTGGAGATCGATGACAAGTCCGGGGTGAGTATCTATAAGGGCAATGTGGTCGCCGTGCAGGGCACGCTGGAGTTGAAGGCCGATACTGTGACGATATATAGCCCGAAGCGAGAGCTTGACAAGGTGGTTGCCGTGGGCAATCCGGCGCGCTACCAGCAGCGCCCGGACAACAAGGACGAGGATGTGCGTGCCAAGGCGCAGCGCATGGAGTATTACGCAGACAAGGGAAAGCTGATTCTGCTGGAGGGTGGGCACCTCTGGCAGGGCAAGGATGAGTTCAGCGGCAATCGCATTGAGTACGATACGCGGCGCGACGTGGTGAATGCCAGCATGTCGAGTACCGGCAAGGAACGGGTGCGCATCATCATCCAGCCGCGCGACAAGCCCGCGCCTGACGGTTCCGCGCCTGCGGCCAAGCCCTGAGCGCCGGGTTGATGAGCCTGCTCTCGGCCCGTCATCTGGTCAAGCGCTACAAGTCGCGTAGCGTCGTCAATGATGTCTCGATCGAAGTCAGGAGCGGTGAGGTGGTCGGGCTGCTGGGCCCCAACGGCGCCGGCAAGACCACCTGTTTTTACATGATCGTCGGCCTCGTGCCCTGCGCAGGCGGCCAGATACTGCTGGACGAGTATGACCTGACCCACTACCCCATGCATGCGCGCGCCCGGCTGGGGATAGGTTACCTGCCCCAGGAGGCGTCGGTGTTCCGCAAACTGACGGTGGCCGACAATATTTTGGCGATTCTGCAGACTCGGCCCGACCTCAACCCGGACGAGCAGGCCGAGGTGTGCGAGGATCTGCTGCGCGAGTTTCACATCACGCACCTGCGCGACAGCCTGGGCCAGAGCCTTTCCGGCGGCGAGCGCAGACGGGTGGAAATTGCCCGCGCGCTGGCTGCCGACCCCAGCTTCATCCTGTTGGACGAACCCTTCGCCGGGGTCGACCCACTGTCGGTGTTGGATATTCAAACCATCATCAATCACTTGCGTGAACGCGGTATCGGCATCCTGATTACGGATCACAAGGTGCGCGAGACCTTGGGCATCTGCGCCCGCGCCTACATCATGAACGAGGGCCGGGTGATCGCCGAAGGCACGCCGGATGACATCCTCAGCCACTCCCATGTCAAGGAAGTCTACCTGGGGGAGCATTTCCGGCTCTGAATCGGGTACTATTGAAGTTGGCATGAGATTTGCCATAACCTGCGTAAACTCCCTCAATAACAGACCGCAGGCACGGGCACCTGACTATGAAACAATCAATGCAACTCCGTCTTGGACAGCACCTCACCATGACACCGCAGTTGCAGCAGGCGATACGCCTGTTGCAGCTCTCCTCCATGGAATTGCATACGGAAATCCAGCAGGCGCTGGATTCCAACCTGATGCTGGAGCTGGACGAGGACGATAGCGCCGGGTTTGCGAGCGCGGAACAGTCCGCCTACGCGATGGAGGCCCCGGCGCAGGCCGGGATGGAGGCTGCCGGGAGCGAGCACGACGGCTACGAGGAACGTCATCAGGATCAGGCAGTGGATACGCTGTGGGAGGATGATGCCTATGACGTGAAGACCGCCTACACGCATGCTCAGGATCCGGATAGCCGCGGCTATGAGCCCCAGGACGCTGCCACGGAAAGCCTGCGCGATCACCTCGCGTGGCAGATGCGGCTGACACCGTTTTCCGATACCGACATGATGATTGCCGCCGCCCTCATTGATTCCATCAGCGATAGCGGCTACCTCAACAGCTCGATCGAGGATATCCAGTCAGGCCTGCTGAGTATGCTGGCCGAAGAAGACGTGACGCTGGAAGCTATCGAGGCCGTGCTGCACCGGGTGCAGAACTATGACCCGGTCGGCGTGGGGGCCCGCGATCTGCGTGAATGCCTGTTGCTTCAGCTGTATCAATGTCCCAAGGATACCCCCTGGCTGGAGCAGGCCAAGCGCCTGGTCGGCGACGATCTGTCACTGCTTGCCAGCCACGACTATGCCCAGTTGCGTCGCCGTCTTGGCGTCACCGAGGATGAGCTGCGCGCGGTCATTGCACTTGTGCATGGTCTCAATCCGCGCCCGGGCGAACAGGTGACTGAAAACCAGGCCGAATACATTACGCCCGACGTCTACGTGAAGAAGCATCGGGGCGCCTGGCAGGTATTTCTCAATCAGGGCGCGTCACCACGCGTGCGCATCAACCACCAGTATGCAGGCCTGATCCGGCGGGCCGACAACAGTACGGACAATTCCACCCTGAAAAACCACTTGCAGGAGGCGCGCTGGTTTATCAAGAGCCTGCAAAGCCGAAACGAAACCCTGCTCAGGGTCGCAACCTGCATTGTAGAGCGGCAGCAGGGCTTTCTGGAACACGGCGAAGAGGCCATGAAGCCACTGGTATTGCGCGACATAGCCGAGACGCTGGGCATGCACGAATCGACCATCTCACGCGTGACCCGGCAGAAATTCATGCACACTCCGCGCGGCATCTTTGAACTCAAGTATTTCTTCTCCAGTTGTGTCAGCACCGACACCGGCGGCGAGTGCTCCGCCACCGCCATACGCGCGGTAATCAGGAAGCTGGTGGCGGCCGAGCACACGGCCAAGCCCCTGAGCGACAACAAGATCGCCGGGATACTGGTCAAGCAGGGCATTAACGTTGCACGGCGAACTGTGGCAAAATACAGGGAGTCGCTGACCATCCCGCCCTCCAACGAGCGCAGGCGTATGGCCTAGATTTTTCTTCCACCTAAGGAGCCCGATTCATGAACCTCAGCCTCAGTGGCCATCATGTTGAGATTACCCCCGCCTTACGCGCCTATCTTACGAACAAGCTTGAACGTGTGCAGCGGCACTTCGACCATGTGACCGACATGACCGTGGTGCTGTCAGTCGAAAAGCTGCGCCAGAAGGCGGAGGCCACCCTGCACGTGAGTGGTGCGAGCCTGCATGCGGACGCGGAAGACGGCGACATGTACGCGGCGATAGACGCGCTGGTGGACAAGCTCGACCGCCAGATCAAGAAGCACAAGGAAAAGCTTACGGATCACCACCGCTCCGAAGGCGCGCTGAAAAACCAGCAGCACAGCTAAGGGCGGCCCAGACCTCGCCGTTCGTGGCGAGGTCTGGTTCCGGAGCCACATGCAGATTACCGACCTCATTATCCCGCAACGCATCGCCTGTCACGCCCGTGGTGCGAGCAAAAAACGCGCATTGGAACTGTTGAGCGAGCTGCTGGCCCATGCGGAGACCGGGCCTGACGCACAGGACATCTTCAATAGTCTGGTGGCGCGTGAGCGTCTGGGTGGCACCGGTCTGGGGCATGGCTTTGCGCTGCCGCATGGGCGGATGCAGGGGGGCCTGCGGCCCATCGGCGCCTTTGTCCAGCTGGTCGACGGGGTTGACTTTGATGCGCCGGACAAACAACCGGTCGACCTGCTGTTTGCCCTGCTGGTGCCGGAGGAATGCACCGAGGAGCACCTGCGGATACTCGCCCTGCTGGCGGAGATGTTCAACGATAAGGGCCTGCGTGCCGAGTTGCGGGCCGCTGATTCAAGCGCAGCCCTGTACGATATTATCAGGGACTGGCGCCCCGCCGCCTGAGGCACGATGCCCCTGCGCACATCCAGCGTGACGCTGCACGGCGTGTTCATGGATATCCTGGATACGGGCGTATTGCTGTGCGGCGCCAGTGGTACCGGCAAGGGCGAGTTGGCGCTGGAGTTGATCACGCGCGGACACCGTCTGGTGGCCGACGATGCGCCGGAATTCAGGGCCGAGGGTGGTGTGGCGGAAGGCTTGTGCCCGCCGCTGCTGCAGGACATGCTGGAGGTGCGCAGCCTGGGGGTGCTCAATATCCGCGCACTGTTTGGTGAGCGTGCCGTTGCGCCTAAAGCGACGCTGGCGCTCGTGGTGCGGCTGCAGCGTGCTGTAGCCGGCGCACAGCGTTCGCTGACGCCGGATTGCCGCGATTGCCAGGTGCTGGGCCATACTCTGCCGGAGATCGTGCTGCCGCTCCTGCCGGGACGCAACGCCGCCCTGCTGGTTGAAACCCTGGTACGTGACTTCAGGCTGCGCCGCGCGGGCTATGACGCCGCCGAGGATTTCGTCCAGCGCCAGCACACGTGCCTGAGGCGTATGGGGGAGGCATGAAGCTTGTCATCGTTACCGGGCTTTCGGGCTCCGGTAAAAGCACCGCCCTGCAGTCGCTCGAAGACCTGGGCTACTACTGCATCGACAACCTGCCGGTCAGCCTGCTGCCTGCCTTTGCCGCGCAACTGGCAAAAGAGATGCAGCATGGGTATGAGAATGCTGCGGTCGGTATCGACGCCCGCACCCTCGCGGATGACCTGCAGCTCGTGCCGCAGCTGCTGGAAGAAATTTCGCACAGCGGTCTGCTGTGCGAAATGGTGTTCCTGGATGCCGACGACAAGATACTGCTCAAGCGTTTCAGTGAAACACGGCGCAAGCATCCGCTGTCGCGCTTAGGCATGCCGCTGGCCGAGGCCATCGCCTATGAGCGCAGATTGCTGACGTCCATGTTCACGCATGCGAGCATCAATCTCGATACCAGTGACACCAATCTGCATCAGTTGCGGGAGTTGATACGTAGCCGGATGGGCAAGACAGGGCGCAGTGTCATGGCGGTGCTGTTCCTGTCTTTCGCCTACAAAAAGGGCATACCAGCGGATGCCGATTTCGTGTTTGACCTGCGCTGCCTGCCCAATCCGCACTGGCAGCAGGCGCTGCGCCCATTGAGCGGGTTGGATGTCCCGGTTGCGGCCTATCTGGACGAGCAACCCCGGGTCGGGCAAATGCGTGCCGAGCTGGTAACCTTTCTCGAACACTGGGCGCCTGCTTTCGAGGCGGAGAATCGCAGTTATATGACGGTGGCGCTGGGGTGTACCGGCGGCCAGCACCGTTCGGTGTATATGGCGCAATGTCTTGCCGATCATTTCAGCAAAATGCGCGATAATGTGCAGGTGCGACATCGAGACCTCACATGACCATCGGCCTGCTGATCATCACCCACAACCACATTGGCGATGACCTGATCGCCACAGCCACGGCCATGCTGGGCCTGTGTCCGTTGTCCACCGAAGCGCTCGCGGTCACGCAGAACGCCGATCCGGAGGCCACCTTGCGCAAGGCACGGCAATGCGTCGAGACGCTCGATCAGGGTAATGGTGTACTGGTGCTGACTGATATCTACGGCTCCACGCCGAGTAATATCGCCTGCCAGCTGATTGAGGGCGAGCGTGTGCAGGTGGTGTCCGGTGTCAATCTGCCGATGCTGATCCGCATCCTGAATTATCCGCAGCTCAGTCTGCCGGAACTGACGGAAAAAGCCCTCTCCGGCGGCAGGGATGGTGTGTTGTGCTGCAATCCTGAGTGCGGAGGATAGGCGTTGCTGCGGCGTGAGGTGGTCATCTGCAACAAGCTCGGACTGCACGCCCGCGCGGCGGCGAAGTTTGTCACCTTGGCGGCACAATTTACGTGTGAAGTGCGATTGGAGCGCGGTGGGCGCGAGGTCAATGGCAAAAGCATCATGGGCGTGATGATGTTGGCGGCGAGCCAGGGTACCCAGCTGCACCTCGTTGCCTCCGGCGCGGACGAGCTGCTTGCGCTGGAGCAGCTGGAACAGCTCATCGGCGAGCGGTTTGGCGAGACCGATTGAAACGGACATTATGTGTCAACAAAAGCGGCGTAACTGCCGCTAAAGTATTGCCTCACCTGCGCGGGCCGCTTACCATGACGCGAGCAAGCGGCGACACTGCATTGTGCGACAGACAGTCTGTTTCCAGCAGGGCGCCAGCAACAGACTGTATCCCAGAGCACTACCAGGGTAGAGCACATGATTACCACATTTGTACTGCATGAGGGGCGTCTGGAGCAGCGGCAGATAGGCGGCATGGACGAGCTTGATCGCCAGGCGCTGTGGGTGGACATTGTCCAGCCTACAGAAGCCGAGCTTGCCTGGGTGCAACAGGTCTATAATCAGGCCTTGCCCACGCCGGACGAGGTCGCCGAGATTGAGGCCAGCGCACGCTTTTACCAGGATGAAGACGGTCTCCATATCCACTCCTATTTTCTGCATGACTTCGAGGATCGTGCGCGCAACATCACGGTGGCTTTTACCCTGAATCAGGGGCGGCTGTTCACGCTGCACGACGAAGATTTGCTCACCTTTCGCGTCTATCGTATGCGTGCTCGCCGTCAGGCCGGGCTGGCGGATGATGCCATGACGATCATGCTCAACCTGTTCGAGACCAAAGTGGAGCGCCTGGCGGATACGCTGGAGCGGTTGCAGGCCGATCTTGAGGTGCTGAGCCAGACGGTGTTCAGCACTGCGGAGAAAGACATGGGGGTGGTGCTCACGCGCATTGCGGCGAGTGAAGACATGAATGGCACAGCCCGCCTCAGCATGATGGACAAACAGCGTACGCTGTCATTTCTGCTGCGGCGCGGTGATTTCAGCGCCGTGCAGACACAGCAGCTGCGGGAAATTCTCAAGGATATCGAATCGCTCATCGCGCATTCTGCCTTTCTGTATGAAAAGGTAAACCTGTTGATGGACGCCGGCATGGGAATGATCAATATCGAGCAGAACAAGATCATCAAGATATTCTCGATTGCGGCGGTGGTGTTTCTGCCGCCGACCCTGGTCGCCAGTATCTACGGCATGAACTTCAGGCTCATGCCGGAGCTGGGCTGGGAGTGGGGATATCCTATGGCCATTGTGTTGATGGTTCTGTTTGGTGCTGCGCCCTACTGGTATTTCAAGCGCAAGGGCTGGCTGTAGCCGACACCGTTTCTGTCCGTCTTTCTGTAAACAGGTAGCTGAACTTATGCCCAATGCCTTTCTCGCCCGGCAGCCGATCTATGACCGTGCGCTTGACGTGATCGGTTACGAGCTGCTGTTTCGCAGTGGTGAGAGTGGGCATGCGGACTTCGCCGACGCCGACCAGGCGACGTCGCAGGTCATGCTCAATGTTTTCATGGAAATTGGCCTGGAAAATATCGTCGGTGAACACTTGGCCTTCTTCAACCTCACGCATGCTTTTATTGTCGGCCACTACAGGTTGCCGTTTCCGCCTGGCCGGGGTTGCCTTGAGATACTGGAGAGTGTCGCGATGGATGATGCCGTGGTGGCAGCAGTACGCCACCTTTCGAGCCAGGGTTATACGATAGTGCTGGATGATTTTGTCTATCACGAGACGTTGCGTCCGTTGGTGGAAATCGCAGACATTATAAAAATCGACGTACTGGCGCAGGGTCATGCCGAGGTGCAGCGCGATGTCAGTTTGTTGCGCAAGTACGGGGCCAAGCTGCTGGCGGAAAAGGTGGAAACCCAGGAGATGCTCGATTTTTGCCGCGAGCTGGGATTTGATTATTATCAGGGTTATTTCTTCTGCAAGCCCAAGGTTATTTCTGGCAGCCGCATGCCGGCCAATCGAATCGCCGCCTTGCAGTTGCTTGCCGGGTTGCAGAACCCGGATATCAGCGTGACCGAGCTGGAAACCTTGGTGGAGCGCGATGTCACCATGAGCTACAAGTTGATGCGCTGCATCAACTCGGCGTTTTACAGTCTGCCGCGCAAGGTGGAGTCGATCCGGCAGGCTATCATCATCCTGGGTAGCCAGTGGTTGAGAACCTGGGTGAGCCTCATGGTGCTTACCAATATTGACGATAAGCCGCGTGAGTTGCTGGTCACGGCGATGGTGCGTGCCAAGATGTGCGAGTTGCTGGCAACGGCGGCGGGGCAAAAAGGATCAGAGCGTTTCTTCGTTGCGGGGCTGTTTTCGGTGCTGGATGCCCTGATGGACAGGCCGCTGGAGGACCTGCTCAAGATGTTGCCGCTGGCGGATGAGGTGAGTAATGCGCTGCTGCATTATCAAGGGCCGATCGGCAAGACGCTGAAGTGCGTGCTTGCCTATGACCGCGGGCAGTGGGATGACGTGCATTGTCCGGTCATGGATACTGCCGGCGTCGCCCAGGCCTATCTCGATTCCGTCGCATGGGCGGAGCAGGTGGGGCAGGCGTTGCTACTTGAGAATGATGCGCCGCCCGTCGCCCGCCGTTGACCGATGTGCGGATGATGCCCATGAGTGATGATGCCCTGATCCGTGTTGAGCATGTGTGGCGCTACTACAGTGGGCTCTGCGCCCTGCAGGATGTGAGCTTTGAGGTGCTGCGCGGCGAGGTGCTGGGCTTTCTCGGCCCCAATGGCGCCGGCAAGTCCACCACCATGCAGATTATCAGCGGCAATCTGGCGCCCACGCGCGGGCGGGTGTGGATCAATGGCATAGATATCCTGGACGAGCCCAGACGTGCCAAGGCACATATTGGTTTTCTGCCCGAG
Organism: uncultured Gammaproteobacteria bacterium; assembly: GCA_947085325.1. Lineage (GTDB taxonomy): Bacteria > Pseudomonadota > Gammaproteobacteria > SURF-13 > SURF-13 > JAQBXX01. Next base: position 53,867 of record CAMTVY010000015.1, read on the forward strand.
TTGCCGCCGCTTTACCGCGAGCTTACGGTAGACGAGTACCTGCAATATTGCGCGCGCCTGCACCACATTCCGCGGCCACACGAGCGCGCCGCACTCGATACCGCCAAACAGCGCTGCGGGCTTGCCGCCGTAGGCCGGCGTCTGATTGGCAACCTGTCCAAGGGCTATCGCCAGCGGGTGGGTATCGCGCAGGCCATACTGCATATGCCGGCCGTGGTAATACTCGATGAGCCCACGGCTGGCCTCGATCCGAACCAGATTCATGAGATGCGCCTGCTGATCCGTGAGCTGAGCGCCGAGCATAGTGTCATTCTTTCTACGCACATCCTGTCTGAGGTGCAGGCGGTGTGCGATCGGGTGCAGATCATCCATCGCGGCGAACTGGTGCTGAAAGACAGCATTGAAGGCCTTGTGCGCCGCATGCAGGGCGCCAGCCTGCGCGTCGGCTTGCGCTGTCCGCCCGCGCTGCCGGTGCTGGAGGCCATTGCCGGGGTGCAGGGTGCCGAGCTGCTTGAGGACGGTGCTGTGCGCCTGTATTGCAGTGGGCAGGAGGTGGCCGAGATGCTGGCAATGCATGCGGCGGAACAGGGCTGGGGGCTGTATGAACTCAGCCCTGAACGACTGTCGCTGGAGCAGGTATTCATGGAGCTTACACGCAGCGAGCAGGCGGCCTGATGGCAATCGCGACCATAGCTGCACGTGAATTCAAGAGCCTGTTTCTGTCACCACTGGCATGGACGATGCTGGCCGTGGTGCAGGTCATCATCGCCTACATGTTTCTGATCCAGCTGGACGCCTTCGTGCAGTTGCAGCCGCAACTCGCCGCGCGCGAGGGCGCCCCCGGACTGACCGACATCGTGATTGCACCGCTGTTTGGCAATGCCGCTATTGTGTTGCTGCTGGTGGCGCCCCTGCTCACCATGCGCCTGATCAGCGAAGAACGGCGCTCGCAAAGCCTGGCCTTGCTGTTCAGCGCGCCCGTATCGATGACCGCAATCATTCTCGGAAAATATACCGGTATCGTCGCGTTTTTCTTCGTCATGCTGGCGCTGATTGTGCTGATGCCGCTGACGCTGCTGCTCAGCGGCAATGCCATCGACGTGGGAAAGTTCGTCGCCGGCGTGATGGGGCTGGCGCTCATGATTGCAAGCTTCGCCGCGCTGGGTCTGTTCATGTCAGCGCTGACCAGTTATCCGGGCGTGGCTGCCGTCAGCAGTTTCGGGGTGTTGCTGCTGCTGTGGATTATCGACTGGGCCGGTGACAAGGGGGCGACGGGCGGGTTGTTTGGTTATCTCTCGCTGGTGCGGCATTACGAATCATTTCTCAAGGGCGTATTCAACAGCGCGGACGTGCTCTACTACCTGCTGTTCATCATCACCTTTCTGGTGCTGGCTATCAGGCGTCTCGACGCCGACCGGCTGCAAGACTGATTCGGCACCATGCAGGTCACACCCAAATCCCAACTCCAGATCAGGCTGCAAAACATCGCCTTTGTGGTGCTGTTCCTTGGTGTCATGGGCCTGCTCGCGTGGCTCAGTACGCGTTATGTCTATCAGGCGGACTGGACCGCAGGCGCGCGTAACACGCTGTCGGCGACCAGCCAGTCACTGCTCAAGGAACTGGACGGGGCGGTGCATATCACGGCTTACGCACGCGAGGACGCCGTACTGCGCAAACGCATCAGCGAACTACTGGCACGCTACCAGCGTTACAAGCCGGATTTGCAGCTGGACTTCATCAACCCCGATAGTGCGCCCGAGCAAACGCGCGCACTAAACATCACCGTGGATGGCGAGCTGGTGATAGAAAGCGGCGGGCGCGTTGAAAACCTGCGCGAGCTGTCAGAGCAGGCGCTGACTAATGCGTTGGTGCGGGTGTCGCGTCCGGGAGGGCGCAGCCTGGTGTTTCTCTCCGGCCACGGCGAACGTGACCCGCACGGCGAGGCCAATCATGACCTCAGCCTGTGGGCGCGGCAACTGGAGAGCAAAGGTATCAAGGTACAAACGCTCAACCTCGGCATCAATCCGCAGATCCCGGATCAGACCACGGTGCTGGTGATTGCGGCACCGCAGACCGACGTGCTGCCGGGCGAGGTGAAACTGCTGCAAGACTATGTCAGGCGCGGGGGTAAGCTGCTGTGGCTGGCCGAGCCGGAGCCGTTGCATGGTCTCAGGCCGCTGGCCGAGCAGTTGGGCGTAGAGTTTGTCCCCGGCGTCATCGTCGACCCCAGCGCGCAATTGCTCGGCGTAAGCCAGCCCGGGTTTGTGCTGGTGGCGGAGTACGGGGCACATCCGATCACACGTGATTTTCGCAACCTCACCCTGTTCCCGCGCGCGCAGGGTATCGACTGGAAGGCAGGGAATCCAGGGCAGCCCGCAGACTGGCGTGGCGCTGGGTTTCTGGTGACAGGCGAGAGCAGCTGGGCCGAAACCGGCCCGCTCAGCGGTGCCATAGCCCTTACGCCGGACGCGGCTGACATGCGTGGCCCGCTCAGTCTCGGATGGGCGCTGGTGCGCGAGGTGGACGAGGCGGCTGCGGCTGCGCGGGAGCAGCCCGAACAACGCATCGTGGTCATCGGCGACGGCGACTTTCTCTCCAATACCTATCTTGGCAACGGCGGCAATCTTGATCTTGGCCTGCGGCTGGTCAACTGGCTGGCAGAGGATGACAGTCTGATAGCCATTCGCGCCACCACCGCGCCCGATACCACCTTGAATCTGTCGCCCACGGCTTCGCTGCTGATCGGAATCGGCCTGTTATTTATAGTGCCGCTGGCGCTGCTTGCCGGCGGGTTGTTGATCTGGCTGCGGCGGCGCAGGCGCTAAGCCATGACGCCCCGTAATGGGCTGAATCTGGTATTGCTCGGCGGCGTGCTGCTGCTGGTACTGGTGGTTGTGTATCAACCCGGCCTGCAACAACCGCCGCCGCTGGAACAGTTGACGACGCTGGTGCCGGCGCAGATTACCCGGATACGCATTGAGCGCAGTGCGGGCGACACCATCCTGCTCGAAAAAGAATCGTCAGGCTGGGTGTTGCAGGCCCCGGTGGCGATGCCTGCCAACAACTTTCGTGTCGAGGCGGTATTACAGACGGCCCAGGCCCCGGTGCATGCGCGCATGCAGGCGGCAGAGGTGTCACTGGCCGAGTTCAAACTGGACCAGCCGCGCGCGCGGCTGTGGCTCGATACCACCGGGATCGCCTTTGGCGGTACCGAGCCGCTCAGTGGCCGCCGCTACGTGCAGACCGGCGACAGTGTGGCGCTCATTACCGATACCGGTTACTTCGATCTGGTCGGGGAGTTTACGGCGTTTGCCGATACGGCACTGCTGGCGGCGGATGCCCGCCTGATCCAGATCGATCTTCCCGCCTTGCGTCTGGTGCGGTTGCGTGAAGGCGGCTGGATGCAGGCCCCCAATCGCGCCCAAATGCCGCCTGCGCCAGATATCTCGATGGACATGATAAACGCCTTGCACGACGCCTGGCGTTTAGTGCGCGCCGTGCAGGTGAGGCCTTATGTGGCTGCGGAGCATGAATCTGCGGCGGCGGACGAGGTCGTGTTTATCAGTGTAGAGGGCGCGGAGGCGCCGCTGCGCTTCGATATCCTGAGCCGTGCGCCGGAACTGGTGCTGGCGCGGGCCGACCTCGGTGTCCAGTATCGCCTTCCGGGTGCCGCCGCCGAGCGCCTGTTCAGCCTCAGCGCCCACAGCGCACGTTGAGCAATGCCGGAGCTGCCGGAGGTCGAGACTACGCGGCGCGGTGTTGCGCGTTATTGCGCAGGGAAAAGGGTTGTCCGCGTCGTGGTGCGGGATGCCCGGCTGCGCTGGCCGGTGCCGCAGGCACTGGTGCGCCAGTTGCCGGGGCAGGTGATTGAGGCCGTCGAGCGGCGTGGAAAATACCTGCTGCTGCGTACCCAGGCCGGCACGCTGATCATGCACCTTGGCATGTCAGGCAGTCTGCACGTGGTGCCCACGGCGACACGTGTGCAGAAACATGACCATCTCGACATCGTGCTCGATGACCAAACCTGCCTGCGGCTGCGCGATCCACGCCGCTTCGGAGCGGCGCTCTGGACGATCCATGAGCCACTGCTGCATCCCTTGCTGAGCAAGCTCGGCCCGGAACCGCTGGACGAGCACTTCCATGCGGCCTATCTGTATCGGCGTGCGCAGGGACGTCGCGCGGCGATCAAGCAGTTTATTATGGACAGCCATGTGGTGGTCGGTGTGGGTAACATCTATGCCAATGAGGCCTTGTTTGGCGCAGGCATCCGTCCCGGACGTGCCGCCGGCAGTCTCTCGCGTGCGCGCTGTGAGCGTCTGGTGCAAGCGATCCGGCAGGTATTGCAGCAGGCGCTGGCGCACGGCGGCACTACGCTGCGCGATTTTCGCAACAGCGACGGCACGCCCGGCTACTTTCAGCAACAGCTCAGCGTGTACGGACGTGCCGGACTGCCCTGCCCGGTCTGTGGGCGGTCAGTGCAGCTGGTCAGGCAGGGGCAGCGCGCCACCTATTATTGTGCGCGATGCCAGCGTTAGTCGCCGCGTTGGGCGCAAACCAGCACCTGCACCAGGTGGAGCATAATGAGCGGGGAGGGTCGAGATGCGAGCATTCCGCAATGCCCGCATCCGGGTTACGGAGTTATGGTTTTTATTTTAAAGGTTCAGCGACTACTTGATGACCACCTTGGTGGCCTGCATCCCTTTGGGGCCGCGGGTGGCTTCAAACTCCACCTGTTGGCCTTCGGCCAGCGACTTGAATCCTTCGCCCTGCACAGTGGAGTAGTGTACGAAGATATCATCGCCACCGTCAGTGGGCGAGATGAATCCGAAGCCTTTAGAGTCGTTAAACCATTTCACAGTACCATTTTTCATGACTGTCTTTACTCGCAAATTGAGCGGAGAACCGCCGGATTAAATTTCTGCACTGAAAATATTTTAATAGCCGCAGGTACTTTTACACATCAAAAAAAGATGTGTTGGCCCGGATGGTAAAGGATGTTGCAGCCAAAAACAAGCAGTGGTATGAGCACCGTTGGCGTGTCTTCTCAGGCGCGCTCGAAGGGGAATGCAATGACTTCGTTGATGTGGGCATAGCCGCCTGCCAGCATCAACAGCCGGTCTATGCCAAGTGCTACACCGGCGCAGGCGGGCAGGCCGTGCGCAAGTGCGGCAAGCAGACGCTCGTCTATCGGCATCGGCGGCAGGCCGTGTGTCGCACGTTGGCTATTGTCGTGCTCGAAACGTCGACGCTGCTCCACGCTGTCGCCCAGCTCATGGAAGCCATTGGCGAGCTCAATACCATTGATATAAAGTTCAAACCGTTCTGCCAGCGCATGCGCCTGTCCTGGGCCCGCTGGACGAATGCGCGCAAGCGCCGCCTGCGAGGCCGGATAGTCGTAGATGAAGTGCAGGCAGTCTGGCCGAAGCCGCGGGATGACGCTATGGGTGAGCAGCAGATCCAGCCAGGTATCACGTTCATGGGGACTATGCCCGGCCATCGTCACGCCGTGGCTGAGCGCGCACGCCCGCAGTTCGGCAACGCTCGCCGTGTGCGGGTTGATGCCGGCGTGGCGCTGGAACAGGGTACCGTAGGGGGTGCGCTCGCTGCCAGTCTGTTGCAGCATGGGTAAACATGTAATGAATGCTGCGACCTCATCCATCAGTGCATGGTGATCGTAGCCGGGACGGTACCATTCCAGCAGGGTGAATTCCGGGTTGTGCCAGCGCCCGTATTCGCCATCACGGAAGGCCTTGCTGATCTGGTAAATCGCACCGCTACCGGCCGCGAGCAGGCGCTTCATGGCAAACTCGGGGGAAGTGTGCAGGTACAGCGGCGTTCCCTGGGGTGCCAGTGGCCCGGTGTAGCGGGTCACCAGGCTGTGCAGCTGCGGGGCGGTGCTGGCGGCATGCGCCAGCACCGGGGTGTCGATTTCGAGTACGCCGCGCGCCGCGAAAAATTCACGTATCGCAGTGACGAGCCGCGCCCGCAGGCGCAGGGCCTCGAGCGTGGCGGCGGGCTTCCAGGAGGGGGTGGAATTCAATGGGTGCTGTTACTAAATTACTAAAATCTCAACGCAAAGCCGCAAAGACGCTAAGAAAATAAAAATCTCTGCGTCTTGGCGTCCTGGCGTTGAGCATTTTTCATCCTGACGTGAGTAAGTCGGTCAATTAAGACTACATCCAGCCGTGTGTATTCTTGCTGAGTGTCTCCTTATTAACGAAGCTATTCCTTGACGCGCGACACATACTCGCCGGTGCGGGTGTCCACCTTGAGCAGTTCGCCAATTTCGATGAATAATGGTACCCGTACCACGGCGCCTGTTTCGAGCGTCGCCGGCTTGCCGCCGCCGCCCGAGGTATCGCCGCGCAGGCCCGGATCCGTGTCGGCGACCCTGAGCAGGACAAAGTTGGGCGGGGTGACCAGCAGGGGCTGGCCATTCCAGAGGGTCACGGTGCAGATATCCTGCTCCTTGAGCCATTTTTTTGCATCACTGACTGCGTTACTATCCGAGACGTGCTGTTCGAAGGAATCGGGAACCATGAAGTGCCAAAACTGGCCGTCACTGTACAGATACTGCATTTCAGTATCGACGATGTCGGCGCCTGGCAGCGTGTCACCTGACTTGAAGGTGCGCTCTATAACGCGCCCGGTCTTGAGGTTGCGGATTTTAACTCGGTTAAAGGCCTGTCCCTTGCCGGGCTTTACGAACTCATTTTCGACGATGGCGCACGGATCATTGTCCAGCATCACTTTGAGACCGCTTTTGAATTCATTGGTACTGAAGGTAGCCATCGTGTTGTATGCCTCTGCATAATCCCAAGTGTGAAAATATTACTGACAAGTTTATCAGGAAGTCTACCTTATCCGGTATATTCCCCGCCGTTGCGGACGGTGAGGCTGGAGGCTGCGGTATCGCGTGCCGGAACCAGCGTGCAGAACGCCCCTTGCGGCAAGCCTTGCGACTGACATGAGTGCCCGGGCCATGACACTACTGCCGCCAGCACGCTGGCAGCTCGAACTGGCGCAGGCCGTGAGTGATCCGTTGCAGCTGGCGCAGATGCTGGAATTGCCTGCCAGTCTGGCATTGGACGGGCTTCAGGGGGCTGGCAGCTTCTCGCTGCGGGTGCCGCGCGGCTACGTGGCGCGCATGCGCAAGGGCGATGCGCACGACCCGCTGCTGCGCCAGGTGCTGCCTGTTGCAGCGGAGGCGATCGAAACAGCAGGGTTCCGCTACGATGCCGTGGGCGACCTCGGCGCCATGCCGGTGCCCGGGCTGTTGCACAAATACCGGGGCCGGGCGCTGCTGGTGATGACCGGGGCCTGTGCCATCCATTGCCGCTATTGTTTCCGCCGCCACTTTCCCTATGCAGATGCCAACCCGGCGCAGGAGCAATGGATCCCGGCGCTCGACTATATCGCTGCGGATACGAGCTTGAGCGAAGTGATACTGAGCGGCGGGGATCCGCTCAGCCTCAGTGATGCACGGCTGGCCGCACTGTCCCGGCAACTGCAATCCATCCCGCATCTCGACTATCTGCGCATACATACCCGCCTGCCCATCGTGTTGCCTGAGCGTGTAGACGATGCCTTGCTGGGGTGGCTGAGTGAGAGTCGGCTCAGGCCGGTGATGGTGGTGCATGCCAACCATGCGAATGAGATCGATAATACGGTGCGGTATGCGCTCAGACGGCTTGCGGCGGCAGGGGTGACGCTGTTTAACCAGTCGGTGCTGCTTGCCGGGATTAACGATTCGGCAGAGGCATTGGCGGATCTGAGCCAGGCCCTGTTCGGCGCCGGCGTCACGCCGTATTACCTGCACCTTCTGGACAGAGTGCAGGGTACGGCGCACTTCGAGGTGGGTGAGGCACAGGCGCATGACATGATGCACCAGCTGCGCACGCGCCTGCCGGGCTACCTCGTGCCGCGCCTGGTGCGCGAGCAGGCAGGTGCTCCGTTCAAGCTGGTGCTGGGGTAGCCAGCATACAATACTGTTTCATTGGTATAATGCAAAGATGAAAAAAGAAAGCGCAGTTCACTTGCTCGTTGTTGACAGTTCCTCCGATGATACCGAGATGACAGCCAGCCTGCTGCGTCGCGCCGGCCATGGCGTGCGTGTGACGCGGGTGGAAAAGCTGGAGGAGGTTCGGACAGAGCTGGAAGATCAGGCATTTGATCTGATTGTCAGCCTTCCCAGGCTGGCGGAGCTGGACGTGCAGCAGGTGCTTACGCTGGTGCGCGAGGCGAGCCGGGACATCCCGCTGATAGTGGTCACCCGGGGGGCGGAAGACCAGGAGCCGGCCCTGGAGGCGTTGCGTAATGGTGCGCGCGACCTGGCACAGAAAGATCAGCCAGAACGGCTGCAGCTCATCATGCTGCGCGAACTTGCCGACCTCAAGTTACGCCGTAATCACCGCTTGTGTGAGGAATCACTGCGGGAGGCGGAAAAGCGCAATCATCAGTTGCTGGACAGTTCGCGCGATGCGATCGCCCATGTGCATGACGGCATGCATATTTACGCCAATGCCGCCTATCTGTCCCTGTTCGGCTATGTCAACGCCGAAGATGTGAAAGGTGTCCCGGTGCTGGATATGGTGGCGTCTACGGATCACGCGTGCTTCAGGGATTTTCTTCGCAACTACAGCAAGGGCGACCAGCCTGGTGAGTTGGAGTTGCTGGGGCGACATAGTGGGGGTGTGGAGTTCAAGCTCAAGATGGAGTTCAGTTCCATCAAGGTCGAAGATGAGGCATGTACGCAAATCATTATTCGGGATCTGTCACAGAACCAGGAGTTGCAGGACAAGATCAGGCAGTTGAGCAGACAGGATTTGCTGACCGGGCTATATAATCACCGTTATTTCATGGAGGAGCTGGATCATGCGGTAAGCAAGGCAATGAACGGTGAGACGAGTGCGATGCTTTATATAGGCATCGACAGCCTGCCGAATATCAAGGAAAGCCTTGGGATTTCGGCGAGTAATATGACGCTGGGTGATATCGCCAGGTTGGTGCATGGGAAGATCGGCAGTGTCGGGCTGGCTGCACGCCTCAGTGACGAGGTCTTCACCGTCCTGCTGCCAAAGATGGACATCGCGCGGGCGCAGAAATTGGCGGAGACACTGCGCAAGGCTGTTGAGGATACTGTGTTTGAGGCTGACGGCCAGCCGGTTACTCTCACATGCACTATTTGCGCCTGTGTCCTCAGTGGTGACATCACGAACAGCCGCGAGCTGCTGCTTGGTATTTCACGCGCCTGTGTGGCACAGCAAAATGCCGGTGATAACCGGGTGCATATATACAACCCGGTGGCGGAGGCGTACGTAATACGCGAGAAGATACGCCATTGGACCGTGCAGTTACAGGCCGCAATCGACAGTAACCGCTTTCGTCTTCTGTATCAGCCGATTGTCAGTCTGCGCGGTGGTACCGATGAAAACTACCAGGTATTGTTGCGTCTGCTCGATGAGCAGGGCAACGAAATACAGCCCGAGCAGTTCATGCCGGACGCGGAACAGGTAGGATTGATGGGTGCGATAGACCGCTGGGTGATAGAACGTGCAGTCAAGTTGCTCGCCGCACGGCGGCAGGCAGGTCACAAGACCAGCTTCTTTATCAAGCTGTTCGTGGATACCATGGCAGACAAGACCTTGCTACCCTGGATCAGCCAGACCATCAAGGCAATGAGCCTTCCAGGTGCAGGCCTGGTATTTGAGGTGCGCGAGACTTCTGTGGCGAATAATCTCAGGGAGGCAAAGGAGTTCGTCAACGGCCTGAAACAATTGCACTGCCGCTTCGCGCTTAACCACTCGCCTTCAAGCGGCGGAAGCACCAACTTTAGTTACCTTAAACACCTCCCGGTCGATTATATCAAGGTCAATGGTGCGCTCATGCCGGGTTTAATGAGCAGGCCCGATAATCAGGCGGCAGTAAAGCTGGTCAATGCAGCCGCCCACGGCGCAAAGATTCTCACGGTGGCCGAGTGTGTAGAAGATGCAGCAACGCTGGCGCTGTTGTGGCAATACGGCATCGACTATGTGCAGGGCTACTACTTCCAGAAGCCTGCGGAAGCCTTGACGTACGACTTCACGGCCGATCAGGGCTGAGCGCGGGTATCAGGCCCGGTTCTGCGTGCCTCAGTCCAGCAGGTGCGATACCAGACCGTCGGCCAGCTTGGGCTCGAACCAGGTGGACTTGGGTGGCATCATCTCGCCCGCATCCGCTACTGCCATCAGGTCACCCATGCCGGTGGGATAGAGTGAAAATGCGACGGCCATCTCCCCGCTGTCAACGCGCTTGACGAGTTCGGACAGGCCGCGGATGCCGCCGACGAAATCGATGCGTTTGTCGCGGCGCGCATCATGGATACCGAGCACGGGTTCGATGAGATGCGTCGCGAGCAGGCTGACATCGAGCCTCGCTACCGGATCGCGCACCGCCAGCAGATCGCTGTTCAAGTTCAGGCGATACCATTGTCCCGGCAGATACATGCCGAACTCGCCAACAGCGACGGGTTTTACGGGTTCACTGCTGGCGTGTACGCTGAAGCACTGCTCCAGTTGCCGGAGGAAGTCTTCGCGTGACAGGCCGTTCAGGTCACGGATCACACGATTATAATCAAAGATCTGCATCTGGTTGTCGGCAAAGAGCACGGAGAGGAAATAATTGTAGCTTTCCACGCCCGTGTGTCCGGGATTGTCGGCACGGCGGGTAGCTGCAATGCGTGAAGCCGACGCAGCCCGATGGTGGCCGTCGGCGATGTAGAGCGTGGGTACGGCCTCGAACGCGGCGGCGAGACGCAGGCTGGGCTCGGCATCGCGCACTACCCACAGCATGTGTCTGATGCCATCGTCGGCGGTGATGTCCACCTCGGGTGCGACGCTGCTGATGCTGTCCAGAAGGGCATCGATTGCCGCCACATGACGATAGGTCAGCAACACCGGGCCGGTTTGGGCATTGAGCGCGTCGATCTGGCGCACGCGGTCATCTTCCTTGTCGGGGCGCGTGAGCTCGTGGCGCCGGATGTGGCCGTTGTCGTACGCCGCGACCGATGCGGCGGCCACGATGCCGGTCTGGGTATGGTCGCCCATCACCAGCCGGTACACGTAGTAACAGGGTTTTTTGTCGCGTTGCAGTATGCCCTGCTTGATGAGGGCAGTGAAATTTTCCGCGCCCTTGGCGTAGACCGCCGGGCTGTAGGGGTCGATGTCCGGTGCCAGGTCGATTTCCGGCTTGGAGATGTGCAGGAAGCTGTAGGGACGGTTTTTGGCGCGCGCCCGCGCCTCGCTGCTGTTTAACACGTCATACGGCGGCGCCGCGACTGCGGCGGCATACTCAGGCGCCGGGCGCAGCCCGGCGAAACTGCGAATTAAAGACACAGCATACCCCTTATATTTGGATGCTTAACGCAAAGACGCCAAGACTTTAACGCATTTATCTTGGCGCCTTTGCGTTGAATTGTTGGTGGTTGAATGGCTGGCGCGAAATCAAGTCCGCCACTGGCCGCTTTGCAGCGCTGCGATGCGTTCCTCCAGCGGCGGGTGTGACATGAACAAACGCTTGAGGCCGTCGCCGGGGCCGCCGGAAATTCCAAACGCCGCAAGCTGATCCGGTAGCGGCGCCTGGTGGGAGAGCTTGAGTTTTTCCAGCGCGGCGATCATCTTGTGGGGCCCTTCGAGTCGCGCGCTGCCCGCGTCGGCGCGGAATTCACGCTGCCGGCTGAACCACATCACAATCATGGAGGCCAATATTCCCAGCACCAGTTGGGCGACCATCGTCGTGACGAAGAAGCCCACGCCGTGCCCGCGATTATTTTTGAGTATCACACGATCCACTACATGGCCCACCACGCGCGACAGGAAGATCACGAAGGTGTTGACGACGCCCTGGATCAGCGCCAGCGTCACCATGTCGCCGTTGGCAACGTGGCTGACTTCATGGGCCAGGACTGCTTCGGCCTCGTCCCGGCTCATGGCCTGCAACAGGCCGCTGCTGACGGCCACCAGTGCATTGTTGCGCGACATACCGGTGGCAAAGGCGTTGATATCGGGCGCGTTATAGATAGCGACCTCCGGCATGCCGATGCCTGCGCGCTCAGCCTGGCGTCGCACGGTGTCCACCAGCCACACCTCGGTCGGGTTGGCGGGTTGCTCGATGACCACGGCGCCGGTCATGCGCTTGGCGCTCCACTTGGAGATCGCCAGCGATATAAAGGAGCCGCCCATGCCGATCACGGCCGCCATCACCAGCAGGGCATTCATGTTCAGGCCGACGCCCTGCTGGTCCAGCACGCTGTCGATGCCAAGCAGCCTCATGACGATGCTGAGCACCAGCAAAATGGCAATGTTGGTAATCAGAAACAGCGCAATACGCTTCATGTTGGGTTCCCTTGGGAGTTTGTAGGTTGCAGCATTAGATGGGGTGGGTGAGAGACAAGTTCAATGGGGCTCAAGCCCCCGGCAGTGATAGCCGATATATGGGTTATAGCAAGGTTACTCTCCCAAAGCCCTGCTGCATTTTATCAGGCTGGGCGGGTTCCAGCCTGTTTTTTTGTCATTCGTGCGCCACTCGCCGTTACGTTGGCCTGTCTCCGGCGGCCATCCTCTCCACTCGTTGGAATCCACGCGGCAGCTTCAACCCGCGCCGGCCGCGCTCCGCCTGGTAGTGGACCAGGTCGGCGGGTTTGAGCGTCAGGTGGCGCTGACCGGCATATAGCGTAAGATTTGCACCGGCGGGCAGCGTAGCCACGGCCACCACAAACTCTGTGCGTTCAGCGCGCCGCGCCGTGGGTATGCCGATGATCTTGATGCCCTTGCCCTTGGCGAGTTGCGGCAGCTCGGCCAGCGGGTGCACCAGCAGATGTCCCTCGCGCGTTACGGCGGCGACCCGGTCGCTTTGCAGGTCGGTGACGCACGCAGGCGCCAGCACCGCCGCGCCCTTGGGCAGGTTCAGTACCACCTTGCCGCTCTTGTTTTTGCTGTAGAGGTCACTGAGCCTGGCAACGAAGCCATAGCCGGCATCGCTTGCAAGCAGGAAAAGAGCGTCGGGGCTGCCCAGCATGACCCCGGCGAAATTCACACCCGGGGGTGTTTGCAGCCGCCCGGTGAGCGGTTCGCCCTGGCTGCGGGCCGAGGGCAGCGTGTGGGCGGGCAATGAGTAGCAGCGGCCGCTGGAGTCCAGAAACACGGCGAGCTGGTTGCTGCGCCCGCGTGCCTCTGCCTTGTAGGCATCACCCGCCTTGTAGCCCAGTGCGCGCGCATCAATATCGTGGCCCTTGGCCGCCCGTACCCAGCCCTGGGCGGACAGGACTACCGTCACAGGCTCGGTGGGGATCAGCTCGGTCTCGGCGATCGCCTGTGCCGCTGCGCGCTCCACCAGTGGGGAGCGGCGGGCATCGCCGTAGCGCTCGGCGCACTCTGTGAGCTCCTTGCGCAGGAGCGTTTTCAGGCGCGGATTCGAGGCCAGCGTTTTCTCCAGGCCGCTGCGTTCGGTGGCGAGTTCTTGCTGCTCGGCCCTGATCCTGGTTTCCTCCAGTTTGGCGAGATGGCGCAGTTTCAACTCCAGAATCGCCTCGGCCTGCGCGTCGCTCAGTTTGAAGCGCTGCATCAGCACCGGCTTGGGCGGGTCTTCGCGGCGGATGATGGCGATGACCTCGTCGATATTCAGAAATGCGATCAGCAGGCCGTCGAGCAGGTGCAGGCGCGCGAGTACCTTGTCGAGGCGGTATTGCAGGCGGCGGCGCACCGTCGCGGTGCGGAATGCCAGCCACTCAACCAGCACCGTACGCAGGTTTCTCAGCCCGGGGCGGTTGTCGAGACCGATCATGTTCATGTTGACGCGGTAGCTGCGCTCCAGATCGGTGGTGGCGAACAGGTGGGCCATCAGGGCTTCCACATCCACGCGATTGGAGCGGGGCGTGATAACCAGCCGGGTCGGGTTTTCATGATCAGATTCGTCGCGCAGGTCTTCTACCAGGGGTAGCTTTTTGGCCAGCATCTGCGCGGCGATCTGTTCCAGTACCTTGGCGCCGGAGGTCTGGTGGGGCAGGGCAGTGATGATGATGTCGCTGCCTTCGAGTTCGTAGCGCGCGCGCAGCCGTATCGAGCCGGCGCCGGTTTCGTACAGACGCAGGATGTCCGTGCGCGGGGTGATGATTTCGGCGTCGGTGGGAAAATCGGGGGCCAGGACATGCTCGCACAGTTGCTGTACGGTCGCCTTGGGCTCATCCAGCAGGCGTATGCAGGCATTGGCCACCTCGCGGGCATTGTGCGGCGGGATATCGGTGGCCATGCCGACGGCAATGCCGGTGGCGCCATTCAGCAGCACATTCGGCAGGCGCGCGGGCAGCAACACAGGCTCTTCCAGGGTGCTGTCGAAATTCGGTACCCAGTCCACCGTGCCCAGCCCAAGTTCGTCCAGCAATACCTCGGCATAGGGTGCGAGCCGCGCCTCGGTGTAGCGCATGGCAGCGAACGCGTGCGGGTCATCCAGCGAGCCCCAGTTGCCCTGACCATCGATGAGCGGATAACGGTAGGTGAACGGCTGCGCCATCAGGGCCATCGCCTCGTAGCAGGCGGTATCGCCGTGCGGATGGAATTTGCCCAGCACATCACCCACGGTGCGTGCGGACTTTTTGTATTTGGCGGTGGCGGACAGCCCAAGCTCGGACATGGCGTAGACGATGCGCCGCTGCACCGGTTTGAGGCCGTCAGCGATGTGCGGCAGGGCGCGGTCGAGAATCACGTACATGGAGTACTCCAGATACGCCTTCTCGGTAAAGGTGGCGAGCGGCAGGCGCTCGACGCCTTCGTAGTCCAGTTCGAGGGTTTTGCTCATAATTTTGCGGAAATTCCTGTTTATAATCGCTTATGCTTCGCTACACGGAAAAACAGGGTGGCATCACGTTCAACGCAAGGATACAGCCGCGCGCTGCGAAGAATCAAATCAGCGGCGTGCATGATGGCGCGCTCAAGATCAGGTTTGCCGCGCCGCCGCAAATCCGTTTGACTATGCGCCGGGATTTCTGGCGCCAGGGAAGAGCTGCCCGCAATTACGGGTGGTAGCGCGCACTGAGTTCATGCACCGCAGCGATGAAGGCTGCCGCATGTTCGGGATTGACGTGTTGATGAATGCCGTGGCCGAGATTGAACACGTGCCCGTTGCCGCTGCCGTAGCTTGCCAATATGGTCGCCACTTCGGCGCGGATGCGTGCCGGAGCGGCGTACAGTACCGAGGGATCCATGTTGCCTTGCAGTGCGACCTTGTCCCCCACGCGTCTGCGCGCGTCGGCGAGGTCGGTGGTCCAGTCCACGCCCAGTCCGTCGCAACCGGTGGCGGCCATCGCCTCCAGCCACTGTCCGCCGTTTTTGGTGAACAGGATGACCGGTACACGGCGATCCTCGTGTTCGCGCGTGAGCCCGCGCACGATCTGCTCCATGTAACGCAGGGAGAATTCCCTGTAGTCGCGTGGCGTGAGCACCCCGCCCCAGGTGTCAAACACCATGACCGCCTGTGCGCCCGCCGCGATCTGGGCATTGAGATACACCGTCACCGCCCGCGCCAGCACATCCAGCACCTGATGCATGAGCTGCGGTGCGTCAAACAGCATGCGTTTGACGTGCGCAAACTCTTTGCTGCCGGAGCCTTCCACCATGTAGGTGGCGAGCGTCCACGGACTGCCTGCGAAACCAATCAGTGGCACGCGGCCATCGAGTTCCCGGCGAATCAGGCGCACCGCGTCCATCACATAACGCAGTTCGCCTTCCGGGTCAGGCACGGCAAGTGCAGCCACGTCCTGCGCCGTGCGCACCGGATTCCTGAAGCGCGGGCCTTCGCCTTCGGAAAAATATAATCCAAGCCCCATCGCATCGGGAATGGTGAGAATGTCGGAAAACAGAATGGCGGCATCCAGCGGAAACCGATCCAGCGGTTGCAGCGTCACTTCGCAGGCCAGCTCGGGTGTCTTGCACAGCGTCATGAAATCGCCTGCCTTCTGGCGGGTGGCGCGATACTCGGGCAGATACCTGCCGGCCTGACGCATCATCCATACGGGCGTGACATCCACGGGCTGGCGCAGCAGGGCGCGCAGAAAACGATCGTTTTTAAGTTCAGTCATGGACAGTGGGGTGTTGAGACCCGTCGTGTAGTTATACGTCGAGATAATCCAGAATCCCCTGGGCAGCTTCACGGCCTTCGAACACGGCGGTAACGACCAGATCCGAGCCGCGTACCATGTCGCCGCCGGCGAAGATTTTGGGGTGGGCGGTTTGATGCTTGAATGCGCCTTTGGCAGGTGCCTGTACACGGCCATGCGCATCCAGCTGGATGTTGAAGTCTGCGAACCACGCTGCCGGGTTGGGGCGAAAGCCGAAGGCGATGACAACCCGGTCGGCGGGGATGATCTCCTCGCTGCCCGGAACAGGTTGCGGGGTGCGGCGGCCGCGCGCATCGGGTGCACCTAGCTCGGTGGTCACCACCTTCACGCCTTCCACTTTACCATGGCCCACGATTTCGACCGGCTGCCGGTTCCACAGGAATTGCACGCCTTCTTCCTTCGCATTCGCCACTTCACGCCGGGAGCCCGGCATGTTGGCTTCGTCACGCCGGTAGGCGCAGGTGACGCTTGCCGCGCCCTGGCGGATCGCGCTGCGGTTGCAGTCCATGGCGGTGTCGCCGCCGCCCAGCACCACGACGCGCTGTCCCTTCATGTCGATGAAGTCAGCGGCATTCTTTTCGAAACCCAACGGGCGGTTGATGTTGGCGACCAGGTAGGGCAGCGCCTCATGTACGCCGGGCAGGGTTTCACCGGCGAAACCGCCCTTCATGTATTTGTAGGTGCCCATGCCGAGAAACACGGCATCGTACTCGTCGAGCAGTTGCTGGCAGGAAATATCCTTGCCGATTTCGGTGTTGAGGCGGAATTCAACGCCCATGCCTTCCAGCAGCATGCGCCGCGTCTTCACCACGTGTTTTTCCAGTTTGAATTCCGGAAGACCGAAGGTGAGCAGGCCGCCGATTTCAGGATGACGATCGTACACTACGGCCTGCACGCCATTGCGCGTGAGTATGTCGGCACAGCCGAGGCCTGCCGGGCCCGCACCGATAATGGCCACGCGCTTGCCATTCTTCACCACGCCCGACATGTCGGGTCGCCAGCCTTGCTTCACGGCTTCATCGGTGATGTATTTCTCGATCGAGCCGATGGTGACTGCGCCGAAGCCGTCGTTCAGCGTGCAGGCGCCCTCGCACAAGCGATCTTGCGGGCACACACGCCCGCATACCTCGGGCAGGGAGTTGGTTTTGTGCGACAGCTCTGCGGCTTCGAACAGGTTGCCTTCCTCAATCAGCTTCAGCCAGTTCGGGATGTAGTTGTGCACCGGACACTTCCACTCGCAATACGGGTTGCCGCAGGCCAGGCAGCGCCCGGCCTGTTCGCCCGCGCCCTTGGCGTCGAACTGGCCATAGATCTCATTCGACTTGTGGATGCGGATGACGGCAGGCGTCTTGGGCGGATCGGTGCGCGGAATGTCGAGAAACTGGAAGTGATTCGGCATGATCAGTAATCTTGGTTTCAGTGGGCGTGTGAAGCGGCTGTGCCGGTAGCGCGCACCGGACGGGCATGTGCACGTATCGGTGCATCGTGGATGGAGGCCGGGCGTGGCGCAAGCAGTGTATCAAGCGCGGTGGCTTGGGCCTTTACCAGCCAGAACTTGTCGGCATATCCGGCAAAATTATCGAGCAGGGTCTTGCCCCAGGCGCTGTGGGTCTCGCTGACGAACTCCTCAAGCAACTGCCGCAAATGATTGCAGTGTGCCTCCAGATCATTGATCCGGTGGGTGTCGATCAGTTCGGGGTTGTAGCGCACACTGAACTGGTCATCGAGATCGAGCACATAGGCAAAGCCGCCGGTCATGCCGGCACCGAAGTTGAGGCCGGTGGGGCCGAGCACCACGACTTCCCCGCCGGTCATGTATTCGCAGCCGTGGTCGCCGATGCCTTCCACCACTGCACGGGCACCGGAGTTGCGCACGGCGAAGCGCTCTCCGGCCAGACCTGCGGCATACAGCTTGCCGCCGGTGGCGCCATACAGGCAGGTGTTGCCGATGATGGCCGTTTCATTGGACTTGAAACGGCTGTTGCGCGGCGGGTGAATCACAATCTTGCCGCCCGCCATGCCTTTGCCGACGTAGTCGTTGGCGTCGCCTTCCAGTACCAGATGCAGGCCGCCGGCATTCCACACGCCCAGGCTCTGGCCAGCACTGCCCGTCAGATGCAGGGTGATAGGCGCGTCATGCATGCCCTGATTACCGTGACGGCGCGCAATCTCGCCTGACAGGCGCGCGCCGATGGAGCGGTTGATATTGCGTATCTTGTAATTGAACACGCCGCCGCGTTTATGCTCGATGGCGTCGAGCGTGTCGCTCACCATGTGCTCGGCCAGCTCGCCCTTGTCGAACGGCTGATTGCGTTCGGACAGGCAATACTGCGGCGCCGTGTCCGGCACGCCGGCCTTGGACAGCAGCGGCGTGAGATCGAGGCACTGCTGCTTGGCGGTTTCGCCCGGCAGGATGCGTAATAGATCGGTGCGGCCAATGAGCTGCGCGATATTTTTCACGCCGAGCCGCGCCAGCCACTCGCGCGTCTCACGCGCGACAAAGCGGAAATAATTCTCCACCATCTCCGGTAGCCCGATGAAATGCTCCTTGCGCAGACCGTCGTGTTGCGTCGCCACGCCGGTGGCGCAGGTGTTGAGATGGCAGATGCGCAGATATTTGCAGCCGAGCGCGATCATCGGCGCGGTGCCGAAGCCGAAGCTCTCCGCGCCGAGAATCGCAGCCTTGATCACGTCGAGGCCGGTCTTGAGGCCGCCGTCGGTCTGCAGGCGCACGCGGTCGCGCAGGTTGTTGGCGCGCAGCACCTGATGGGTCTCGGAGAGACCGAGCTCCCATGGGCTGCCGGCGTATTTCACCGAGGAGAGCGGACTTGCGCCGGTGCCGCCGTCGTAGCCGGAGATGGTAATCAGGTCGGCGTAGGCCTTGGCCACGCCCGCAGCCACGGTGCCGACGCCGGCCTCGGCGACCAGCTTCACCGACACCAGTGCGTCGGGATTCACCTGCTTCAAATCGAAGATGAGCTGCGCCAGGTCCTCGATGGAATAAATATCGTGGTGCGGCGGCGGCGAGATGAGCGCGACGCCGGGGCGCGAGTAGCGCAGTTCGGCGATCATCTCGTTCACCTTGCCACCCGGCAACTGGCCACCCTCGCCGGGCTTGGCGCCCTGCGCCATCTTGATCTGCAATACCTCGGCGTGCACGAGGTAGGTCGGCGTGACGCCGAAGCGGCCCGCCGCGACCTGCTTGATCTTGGAGGTCTTCTCGGTGCCGTAGCGGCTCGGGTGCTCGCCGCCTTCGCCGGAGTTGGAGCGGCCGCCGAGACGGTTCATGGCGACCGCCAGCGCCTCATGCGCCTCGGGCGACAGCGCGCCCAGCGACATGCCAGCGCTGTCGAAGCGCGGCAGGATGGCCTCTTCCGCTTCGACTTCTTCGACGGGGATCGGCGTGACGTCGTCGCGCGGCACCAGCATGTCGCGCAGCATGGCGACG
>CAMTVY010000016.1:0-60891 GCA_947085325.1 uncultured Gammaproteobacteria bacterium
CATCAATAAAGATCGCATTCCGCGCGTTGCCGCGCGCAGTGACGTGATAGATTGCGCCGGGAAACTCAAGCCGAAGGGAGCGAGCCATGGGGGGCAGATTAGCTTGCTGGCAACCGTGATGTCAAGATGTGACCCCTTTCTGCTTTCTGCATGATCAGGTGTTCGACAATACGCGGTTTTATGCGCTTCCCGCATGAAACAAAAAAACCGGAAAAATTGTTGACAACGAACAGAGTATCTACATGGCTTCTTTGTTGCTTCGTTGAGCCGCGCGACGACCGGAAAATACGCCAGCACCTGCACAGACCAGCCCCACCCAAAAAACTCTGCCGATTAAGCTACCTAGATCCATGGCATAGTTATCTGAAACTAATAAGTATACTGCAGTAAGGCCACCACCAATCCATGCGGCGACAAGACCCACCACGAAACCAAGAATAGTTCGCCACCAAGCCAAACCCGTCCTACTGATGGAGTAGGCAACGCTACAACCAATGAGCAAGGTCAACACAGAAGTAGCAATCATGTTTACTCCCAAGTTTCTCTTCAAGCCCTAACGCTAGCATGGTCACACCACAGGGGTCATGCATTTAAGAGGTAAGCCTAATGCGACCCCTTATGCATAGGCAAACACATAACCGAGGGCAACCATCTGAATAAGCAAGAGCCCAATAACAAGCATCTCGCTACGTTGAATCCATGCATGGCGGCCGAGTGCCTGCTGACTGTTTTTACGGCGCTCATTGTCAGAAAGGTCTCTTTCTGAGCCCGCCATGCGCTTGCAAATGAACTCATACTGAGCCTTCGATGCTGCGAAGTTGAATACGAGCGCGACCATTGAACCGATGGAGCAAACGCCTACGATCTTGAACGGCCAAGCAGCAATTTCAGGGCGCACCGAAAGTAGTGCGGCGGGCACAGTTAGGAGAACCGCGTTGACAGTGAGGAGTGCCGACCAAAAGCTGTAGCGTGCAGCCTGGAATTTCTCGGCATACTCCGCACGTTTTTCTTCGAACTCGTCAGTCATAAGGCCCAACGTTACCCATGAGGGTCATTTAAGGGGTCCCTATTTAGCTCGTTCCCATAGAATCCGCGATCATTATGACCCGCCACGCGGGCGAGTCAACACGTTTTGTTCCAGTAATAAATTGAGCGTAAGGCGCACACCGACGCCGGTGATGTCCGTCGGGATATGCGCGAGGCCGCCTTTGTGATTGCCGCTCGCGAGATCCACGTGTATCCAGGGAATATCTTTTTCCACAAAACGGTTTAAAAATCTTGCGGCGAGGATGTGATCGGCTTCGCCTTCCGTGCTGCATTGTTTGATGTCAGCCACTTTGCTTTCGAGTTGGGTGTCGTAGTCTTCGTCCATGGGGAAGGGCCACACGCGTTCGCCGCTGGCGCGGCCGGCCTCGATGAGGGTGGGAATCCATTGCGGGCGATTGGTGAAGGCGCCGCTGTAGGTGGTGCCCAGCGCGTAGACGCAGGTGCCGGTGAGGGTGGCGTAGTCGATCATGAGTGCGGGTTTGCGTTTGCAGGCCAGGGCGAGCGTGTCGGCGAGCACCATGCGGCCTTCGGCGTCGGTGTGTACAACTTCGATGCTGGTGCCGTTGCAGGCGCGCACCACATCGTTTTGTTTGTAGGCGTTGGGGCCGATGTGGTTTTGCGCCAGCGCGAGCCAGCAGTCCACCGGGAAATCCACCTTCAGTCGGGCAAGTGCCAGCAGCGTGCCGAGCGCGACCGCGCTGCCTTCCATGTCTTCGTGCATGCCGTACATGTGTTTGGCAGGCTTGAGGTTGGTGCCGCCGGTATCAAAGCAAATGCCTTTGCCGACCAGCGCCAGGGCTGGTTTGGAGGTGCGCGCCGAGGGAGTATAGCGCAGGTGTACGATGCCGGCGTCGGGCACGCTGCTGCCCTGCGCTACGGCGAGAAATGCGCCGGCCTTGAGCCGCTTGAGTTTTTTGACGTCGAGAAATTCCATGCGCCAGCCGTGTTCTTTAGCGAGTGCGGCGATGCGCTGGCGGTAGAGTGTGGGGGTGAGTGCGTTGGGCGGCAGCGCGGTGAGGTGGCGGGCGAGATTGTTGCCTTCTGCCTCGGCAAAGGTGCGGCTGAGCGCAAGTTTTTTCTGCACGCCATAGAGCTCGAGCACTGCGAGCTTGACCGGTTTGTCCTTTTTGCTTTTGAGGTGGGGCAGGGGGTGGCTGACGGCCAGCAATGCTGCCACCAGCGCCTCTGCCATGCGGGCGGCGAGCGCATCACTCAGGCCTGCCATGCACAGGGTGAGGTGGCGGGGGTTGTGGGCCGATGCGGCGGCGGCCAGTTTGCGTGCCAGGGTCAACAACTCGAAACTGCCGGTCGTTACGGCGACAACACCGAGCGCCACCGGCGTGCCGGCAGGGTCAGGCAGATCGGCGGTGTAGGGGGTGGTTGCGCAATCCTGTTCGGCGCGCCGTGCGAGGCGTTTTTGCAGCACGTCACTGAAGGGAAACAGCGGCCAGGTGGTTTTGCCGCCCCCCACCGGCAGCACGACGATCAGACCCTCTGTGTCGCCCAGCCGGACGAGGGGCTTAGCGTGTTGTTTTACCTTGATTTTGCTGTTCATTATGGTTCTCAATCAAAGAGTTGGAGGAGGGGTTTCCCTTGACCTCCCGGATTAAAACACCGATCATAGCGCGGTTGCCACCTTGGGGATATCCTGCGCCATGCCTATCACGAAAGCCATCAGTTCAGCGGAGGACGTGGCGCACGCGCTTAGCGTTGCCGACAAGAAACGCCTGTTGCGCGAGATGCTGTTTGCGCGCCGTTTCGAGGAGCGCTGCTACGAGGCGTATGTGGAGCGCAAGATCGGCGGCTTTTTGCATCTTTATCCCGGGCAGGAGGCGTGTGCGCACGGTGTGCTGGAGGCCGCGCGCCCCGGCCATGACTATGTGATTACCGGTTACCGCGACCACGTACACGCGATCAAGTGCGGCTCTGACCCCAAGGCCGTGATGGCAGAGCTGTTTGGCAAGGAGACCGGCGTGTGCAAAGGCCGCGGCGGCTCCATGCACATCTTTGACACCAAGCACCACTTCATGGGCGGTTATGCGCTGGTGGGCGGGCCGTTCCCGCTCGCGGCGGGCATGGCGAAGGCGAGCCAGCTCAAGGGCAGCGACGAAATCGCCATCTGCTTCCTCGGCGATGCCGCCAACAACCAGGGTACCTTCCACGAGACGCTCAACATGGCGAAGGTGTGGAACCTGCCCGTGTTGTTCGTGTGTGAAAATAATCTGTACGGCATCGGTACGCGCATCGACCGTTCGACCGCAGTGCTGGATCAGTACAAGCGCGCTGCGGCGTACGACATTCCCGCGCAGCAGGTGGATGGCCAGGATATCGAGGTGGTGTACGCGGCGGCGAAGCAGGCAGTAGATCATGTGCGCGGCGGCAACGGCCCGTATTTTCTGGAGCTGATGACCTACCGCTATCGCGGGCATTCCATGTCCGACTCCAACGCCTACCGCGTCAAGGACGAAGAACGCGCCTGGAACAAGCGCGACCCGATCATTCTGCTGCGTGACCGCCTGATCGCGGACAAGCAGTACACGGACAAGGACTATCAGGCGCTGGATGACGAGATCATCAAGCACATTGAAGATGACATTATCAAATTCGCTGAAGAATCGCCTGAGCCCAAAAAAGAAGAGCTGGAGAAATATGTGCTGGCCGAAAACGATCCGTGGGTGCGCGGCAAACCCGCAGCCAAGGGCGGCAGCAAGGACATCATGTATTGGGAGGCCATCCGCCGCGCGCACGATGAAGAGATGACGCGCGACCCGCTGGTGATCGCGATGGGCGAGGACATCGGTGTGGTGGGCGGCACCTACAAGGCCACCCAGGGCCTGTACGACAAGTTCGGCCCCGAGCGCGTGATGGATACCCCCATTTCCGAAAACGGTTATACCGGGCTGGGCATCGGCGCTTCGTTTGCCGGTGTGCGTCCCATCATCGAAATCATGTCGGTGAACTTCGCCTGGCTGGCGCTGGACCAGATTGCGAATTCCGCCGCCAAGGTGCGTTACATGTCGGGCGGACAGCTCACGGCGCCGGTGGTGATACGTTCGCCGGGCGGCACCGCGCACCAGCTGGGCGCGCAGCACTCGGCGCGCATGGAGAAGGTGTTCATGGGCATCGCCGGCCTGCGCGTGGTAACGCCCTCGAATCCGCGGCAGGCGTATGGCCTGCTTAAATCCGCGCTGCGCTGCAACGACCCTGTGTTCATCAATGAACACGAACTCATGTACAACATGAAAGGGCCGGTGCCGGACGGTGAATATTTCCACCCGCTGGAAGGTTCCGAAGTTGCCCGCGCCGGGCGCGATGTCACCCTGTTTGGCTACAATATCTCTGTGCACTGGTGCCTGAAGGCCGCCGAGATACTGTCCGGCGAGCACGGCATCGACGCCGAGGTCATCGATCTTTACGCGCTTTCGCCGCTGGATCGTGAAGGCATCAAGGCCTCCGTTTCGAAAACCCACAAGGCGGTAATTGTGGAAGAGGCGGAACCGGCGGTGGGCGTGGGCGCTGAGGTCATGGCGATCATCAACGAGGAATGCTTCTTCGAACTCGACGCCGCGCCGCTGCGTGTATCCGCCGTCAGTGTGCCGATACCCTACAATCACACGCTGGAAAAGGCCGCGATTCCGGATGTGCAGGACGTGGTGAATGCCGTGCTCGAATTGTGCGGCAAGGCGTAAGAGAAAGCATAATAATATCGAGATCCCACTCCCTTGAGGGAAGAGCGTAGCGAAGGGTGTGGGTGAGGGGGAGAGTGAACAGTATGGCCGTGCTTGAAAGTCTCACCCCCACACTATCCCTCCCCCATCAAGGGGGAGGGATGGTTTGGTAGATGTTCCCCTTTAATAAAATCAGATTAAAGCTCCATGGGCTTTAATTCCCCTGACGCTAAATATTCGCACTTTAAATAAGCTAAAAAATAATGTCCGAACCCCATCCCATAAAAATGCCGCAACTCTCCGACACCATGACCGAAGGTGTGGTGGTGAGTTGGGAAAAGAATATCGGCGACAAGGTCAAGCGCGGCGACGTGGTGGCGACGGTGGAAACCGACAAGGCCATCATGGACGTGGAAGTGTTTCGCGACGGCTTTCTGTCCGGCCCGCGCGCAGCCCCGGACAGTGTGGTGGCGGTGGGCGCGGCGATTGCCTATCTGGCCGCAACTGCCGCCGAGGTGCAGCCCGACAGCGCCGCTGCGCCTCAACCGGCGGCAGCGCGTGCCGAGCCCGAGCCTGCGCATGCTGCGCCTGAGACCCGCCAGCCTGCGCCGTCACAGACACAATCCGCGCAACCTGTCGCACCGCCTGCGGCGACGCATGTGATCAAGATGCCGCAGCTCTCCGACACCATGACTGACGGTGTGGTGGTGGCGTGGAGCAGCAAGGTGGGTGACAGGATTGAGCGTGGCGATGTGGTGGCGCAAGTCGAGACCGACAAGGCGATCATGGATGTCGAGGTGTTCCGCGCCGGGTTTCTGTCCGGCCCGGTTGCGCCGGTAGACAGTGTGGTGGCGGTCGGCGGCGCGCTGGCCTATCTGGTGGACAAGGCGGAAGAGGTGGTGCGTACCCATCTTGCTGTCGTCGGCAAGGGCGCGGTGGACAATGTGACCAGCCCCTCGGCGCAGGAGCAGCGCCACCGTCTGGCCGAGGCCCATCCTGCGCCAGGGCACAGGGCGCCGGTGATGGGTGCGGTGACGGCAGCGCCCGTGCAGCGCCCTGACAACAAGCAAGCCACGCCGCAGGCGCGCAAGCTTGCCGCTGAACTGCATGTGAATCTGAATACGCTCAAGGGCAGCGGCCCCGAGGGCGTCATTACGGCGCAGGATGTCCGTCGCGCACAGCCGCTGGAGCGCCCGAGCGAAGTTGCCCAACATATTCCCGCCCATACCATGCCCGAAGTGCAGGTGCCGGGGCATGGCCGCGCCATGACGGCGATGGAGCGTGCGGTGAGCCACTCCATGACGGCCGCACTGACCATGCCGACCTTCCATGTCACGGTGCACGCTCGGCCGGAGCAGCTTGCCAGGGCAGCCAAGCGCAAAGGCGTATCGCTGACGGTGCTGATCGCCAAGGCCTGTGCCGAGGCCATCAAGAAACATCCGACCATCAACTGGGCCTATCAGCCGGTGGACAAACTGGTCGAGCGTGATGACGTCGATATCGGCATCGCGGTTTCGGCCGAGGGTGGCGGCCTGGTAGTGCCGGTGTTGAGGCACTGCGAGTCGCGTAACCTTGAAGAATTAAATACGGCGTGGAAGGATATGGTCGAGCGCGCACGCGTGCGGCGTTTGAAACCGGAGGAATATGCCAATCCCACCTTCATGATCTCCAACATGGGCATGCTGGGTGTGAGCTACTTCGACGCCATTCCCACGCCCGGCACGGCGGCCATCCTTGCCATTGCCACCGCGCAGGAGCAGGGCATGCCGCTCACCGTCACCGCCGATCATCGCGTGGTGAGCGGCGCGGAAGTCGCCCTGTTCCTCAATACCCTGAAAGGCCATATCGAACAACCGGAGATCTGGATGGGAACGCTAGGCCCTGCAATACCTGAAGGCAAATGGGACTACGATGTCGTGGTGATAGGCGGCGGGCCGGGCGGCGAAGACTGCGCGCGCGAACTGGCCGAGCACGGCATCAAGGTCGCCATGATCAATGACGCGCCGTTGCCCGGCGGTGAATGCCTGTGGCGCGGCTGCATTCCGTCCAAGGCCTGGCGTGCAGCAGCAGATCGCCTGCGTGACCGTGCCCACGACGCACATCTCGGGGTGGAGGGCACTACCGGCGGCGAATTGAATTTCGCAGCGCTGGAAAAAACCCGACGCGGTATTCTGGAAACGCGCGGCGAGATGGCAAAAAAGACCGACACCGGGGTCAAGGTCAAACTCGTGCAGGGTTTTGCCAGCTTTGAAACCGACCACCGCCTGTTCATAGATGCCTCGGTCAACAGTAGCGACCCGCATCCGCGCACGCCGTTGGGCGACGGTTCCAAGGGCGAGCGCATCACGTTCGGCTGCGCGGTAATCGCCGCCGGTGCGCCGCCGTTTGTGCCGCCGATACCCGGCGCACAGGAGGGCCTGCAAAACGGCGGTGTGCTGACCTCCGATACGGTGTGGACACTCAAGCAAGCGCCGAGAAAGCTCGCCATCGTCGGCGGCGGCGCCATTGGTGTCGAGATGGCGCAGATTTTTCAGGATTTCGGTACCGAGGTCACGCTGCTCGAAGGCCAGCCGCGCCTGTTGGCCGAAGTCGAACCGGAGATCGCCAAAAATCTCGCCGAGATTCTGAACAAAGACCCGCACCTCACCGTGCAGGTCTCCGCCAGGGTGCAGGACATCAAGGGCAAACCCGGCGCGATGAAGCTGAGTTTCGCCGATGCGGAAAATAAAACTCACACGCTGGCCTGTGACTACGTGTTGATGGCGACCGGCAAGCGCCCGGTGCTGGAGCCGCTCAAGCTGGACAAGGCCGGAGTCGTTGCGGAAAAGGGCGCCATCAAAACCGACGGGCGCGGTCGCACCAGTGTGCCGCACATCTTCGCAGTGGGTGACGTGATCGGCGGCTACATGCTCGCCCACACTGCGGGCGCGCAGGGGCGGGTGGCGGCGGCGAACATCATCGGTGAAGAAGCCCAATACCAGCAGGACAAGGACTGCGGTGTTATCTTCACCCGTCCGCAGGCCGCGTTTGTCGGCCTGTCGGTTGAGCAGGCCAAGGCCAAAAACATCGACGCGGTCGAAGTCAAGGTGCCCATGAGCATAGACGCCAAGGCCATGATCACGGATGAGACGCTGGGCCTGATCAAGCTGGTCGCGGACAAAAAGACGCGCCGCATCATCGGCGTGCACTTCCTCGCTGACCATGCCGACACCCTGATCGGCGAAGCGGTCATGATGGTGGCCGGTAACATGACCCTGGAACAGGTGGCGCACGCCATTCATCCGCACCCCACCCAAACGGAATTGTTTGGTGATCTGGCCCGGCGCTTGTTGTCGCGCCTGCGGCGCACGGAAAAAGTAGCCGCCACGTAAATCGAATGCAGATTGATGCCTTCTCCCCGGCGGGGAGAAGGCGGGGATGAGGGGAAAATGCGAAAACGAATCCCAACTCAAAGAGCTACTGTACGACGCTTAAGAAGTAACCAAACAGACGCCGAGCGCAAATTATGGGTCTATTTGCGAAACAGGGGATTGAGCGGCGCAAAGTTCAGGCGCCAGAGTGTTATTGGCGCTTATATAGTAGACTTCTGCTGTCTGGAGCAAAAACTGGTCGTGGAGATTGATGGTGGCCAGCATGTGGTGGATGCTGCAAGCGACCAGAAACGTACTGATGTTCTGATGAGCAAAGGCTTTAGGGTGCTGCGATTCTGGAACCATGAGGTGTTGGCTCAATTGGATCTGGTGTTGGAACATATTAATCGTGAATTAAAAACACCCTCACCCTGGCCCTCTCCCTGAAAGGGCGAGGGGATGGCTATATTTTGTGGAGACTTTATTTAAGCGTGGGTTACTTAAGGGTGCACGTCCTTAAACCCCTTCTCCCCTGTGGGGAGAAGGCGGGGATGAGGGGTGGTAAGTCTCAAGTGAGGGAATCATATTTTATATGTCTGATGTGAAAAAAGTCGTGCTTGCCTACTCCGGGGGTCTTGATACCTCCGTGATACTGAAATGGCTGCAAGAAAATTATCACTGCGAAGTGGTGACCTTTACTGCGGACATTGGCCAGGGTGAGGAGGTCGAGCCTGCGCGCGCCAAGGCCATGAGCGCGGGGGTGAAGGAAATCTACATCGACGACTTGCGCGAGGAGTTCGCGCGCGACTTCGTGTTTCCCATGTTCCGCGCCAATGCGATTTACGAGGGCGAGTACCTGCTCGGCACCTCCATCGCGCGGCCGTTGATTGCCAAGCGCCAGATCGAGATTGCCAACGAAACCGGCGCGGATGCAGTGTCACACGGCGCGACGGGCAAGGGCAACGACCAGGTGCGGTTTGAACTGGGTTATTACGCGCTGAAACCCGACGTGCACGTGATCGCACCCTGGCGCGAATGGGATCTGACCTCGCGCGAGAAACTGCTGGCCTATGCGGAGCAGCACGCCATTCCCGTCGAGATGAAGCGCGGCAAAAAATCGCCGTATTCGATGGATGCCAATCTGCTGCATATCTCCTATGAAGGCGACGTGCTGGAAGACCCGTGGACGGAGGCGGAAGAGGGCATGTGGCGCTGGACGGTGGCGCCGGAAAAGGCGCCCGATAAGCCAACGTATCTCGAGCTGACTTATGCCAAAGGCGATATCGCCGCTATTAATGGTGAGGCGATGACGCCGGCCAGGGTACTGGAGACGTTGAACCGCATCGGCGGCGCGAACGGTATCGGCCGGCTGGATGTGGTCGAGAACCGTTACGTGGGCATGAAGTCGCGCGGCTGCTACGAGACGCCGGGCGGTACCATCATGCTCAAGGCGCACCGCGCCATCGAATCCATTACGCTGGACCGCGAGGTAGCGCACCTCAAGGACGAGATGATGCCGCGCTATGCGAGCCTGATCTACAACGGTTACTGGTGGAGTCCGGAGCGCGCGCTGCTACAGCAGATGATCGATGCCTCGCAGGCCACCGTCAACGGTGTGGTGCGTGTGAAGCTCTACAAAGGCAGTGTCAGCACCGTCGGTCGGAAATCCGCTACCGACAGTCTGTTTGACCCCGGTATCGCTACCTTCGAGGAGGATGCCGGCGCCTATAATCAGGCCGATGCTGCGGGATTTATCAAACTGAACGCGCTACGCATGCGTATTGCGCGCCGCCTGAGAGGTGGGAAGTGAGCTTCAAGAACGCGGAAATCCAGAGGAAGGCCAATGTCTATTTCGACGGCAAGGTGACGAGCCGCTCTATCATCACTGCCGACGGCGAGATGAAGACGCTGGGCGTAATGCTGCCGGGCAGCTACCGTTTCTCCACCCAGGTGCCGGAGCAGATGGAAATCACGCAGGGCCATTGCCGCGTCAAACTGGCCGACAAGCAGGGCTGGGATGACTATCAGGCCGGTGCGAGTTTTTTTGTGCCGGCCAACGCGCATTTCGAGATCGAAGTGGACGAATTGCTCGACTATGTATGCCATTACGGCTGAGGCAATAATCTGACGCCTTTAGTGCATTGTATTCAGCCAGTTGTTAGGGTATTCTGAAAAACATATAAGCTTGGCGGCGGGCACAGCAATGCATAACAAGACCACGGCACGTATCGCAAGGCTGCTCAAGGCGGGCTGCATCTGCGTTGCAGTGAGTCTGCCGGGGTGGGCCTACAGCGCCACCGCCGAGGTGCACTCTATTGCCAATGACGCACCCAGCCTGTCTGCGGATGGCGTCATGGTGGTCGACCTCGACAGCGCCCAGGTGCTGTATTCCAAAAATGCCGATGTCGAGCGCCCCATCGCCTCGATTACCAAGCTGATGACAGCCATGGTAACGCTTGATGCCAAGCTGCCGATGAACGAGAAAATCCACATCACCGAAAGTGACATCGACACACTGCGCAACTCCCATTCCCGGCTGCGCGTAGGCACCGTACATACGCGACGCGAGCTGCTGCAACTTGCCCTGATGTCGTCTGAAAATCGTGCCGCCTCCGCACTGGCGCGCAGCTACCCCAAGGGGAGTCGGGCCTTCTATGCCGCGATGAACGCCAAGGCGGCGCTGCTGGGCATGCACCATACGCGTTTCGTCGATGCCACCGGACTGGACAGTGCGAATACCTCGACTGCAGGGGAGCTGGTGAATCTGGTGAGTGCCAGTCTGTCATACCCGCAGATACGCGAGATCACCACCACGGAGAGTTACGAGGTACGCCAGAAGCACGTGCTTAAATACCGTAATTCAAACCCCCTGGTGCGTAATGACAACTGGGAGATTGGGCTCAGCAAAACCGGCTACATCATACCGGCTGGACATTGTGTCGCCATGCAGGCCCGCATCGCTGACCGTCCGCTCGTTATTGTCCTGTTAGATGCCGCAGGGCGGAGCTCTATCGTGTCAGATTCCAACCGCATCAAGAGCTGGATCGAAAAGGCGGCAGCGACGAATACGCTGGCCGTGCAGGGGCAGAAGAATCTGGCAGCGACGTACACTACCATCGCCCTGCACGAAATCTTCTAGAGATTTCCGCTGCTGTTTGAACCGCTTTGGTTCCCGACCAGGCGACTTCGATAATCCCTTATCAATCCACGGCATGCTCAATAATGAGCTGCAGGCTGCGCTGCCCACGGTAGTCATTCACATCCAGCTTGTAGACCAGGTGCGCGCGCGTGCTGTTTTCCAGTCTCAGGCGATCGTCCTCCGCAATATTGAAGGCAATGGCGTCCAGGGGTTGTTGACCCTGCGGGTGCCGTAGACTCAGTTTGAGATGCTTTTCCCCCAGCCTGCGCTGGTTGAGTACTTCAAACTCACCATCAAACAAGGGCTCCGGGAAGCCCTGACCCCAGGGGTCGGCATTGCGCAGCATCTCGGCGACTTCCAGCCGCAGCTCATCCGAAGACAGCTCACCGTCACTCTGGACGCTGCCCTGTAGCGCGTCTGCGGAAAGGTGGCGGCGTACTTCGGCATCGAAGGCTGTACTGAAGGTTTCAAAATCGGCGCGCCGCAGGCTCAGCCCGGCAGCCATGGCATGGCCGCCAAATTTGGTGAGCAGCCCCGGGTGCCGTGCCGCCACGCTGTCCAGCACATCGCGGATATGCAGCCCCGGCACAGAGCGTGCCGAACCCTTGATGTCGTGTTCACTGGCCGGGGCAAAGGCGATGACCGGCCGATGTGTGCGCTCCTTGATGCGTGCTGCGAGGATGCCAATAACACCCTGGTGCCAGTCGGGATCAAACAGGCAAAGCCCATGCGGTAATGCGGCTTCAGTATCCAGGCGCATCGATTTGAGCGCGCTTAAGGCCTGCTCCTGCATCTCGCTTTCGATGCTGCGGCGTTCGCGGTTGAGTGTGTCGAGA
This sequence comes from uncultured Gammaproteobacteria bacterium, assembly GCA_947085325.1. Lineage (GTDB taxonomy): Bacteria > Pseudomonadota > Gammaproteobacteria > SURF-13 > SURF-13 > JAQBXX01. Next base: position 12,041 of record CAMTVY010000016.1, read on the forward strand.
CGCTGGGCCATATCCAGCGCGGCTGTGTAGTCATCGCACAGCAGGCATTCAATGCCGAGTGCCATGTCTTCCAGTCTGCCTGCGGCGTTAAGGCGCGGCGCGGCGGCAAATGCGAGATCGGAGGCGCAAATACGCTCTGTGTTTCTCCCCGCCACGGTGAGCAGTGCCCGGATGCCGGCAATGCAGCGGCCACTGCGGATGCGCTGCAGGCCCTGTGCAACCAGTATGCGGTTATTGTGATCGAGGGGGACGACGTCCGCGACGGTACCGAGCGCGACCAGATCGAGCAGTTGCGCCAGATTGGGCTCGGCAAGCTTGCGTTGTTCAAACCAGCCCAGCGTGCGCAGGTGTGCGCGCAGCGCCAGCATCACGTAAAAAATCACGCCGACGCCCGCAAGGTGCTTGCTCGGTCGCTCCCGGCGTCCTGCCTCCCGCGACACTGGCACATCCTTGTGCGGCGGAAAATCCTCTTCGGGCAGGTTGGGGTTGACGATGGCGTCAGCCGCGGGCAGTTCGGCGCCGGGCAAGTGATGATCGGTGATGATGACCTGCATGCCGAGCTGTCTGGCGGCGCGTACGCCTTCGATGCTGGAGATGCCGTTATCCACGGTGATGAGCAGATCGGCCGCCATGGGTACAGTGGCCGTCACAATTTCCGGAGTGAGGCCGTAGCCGTATTTGAAACGGTCAGGTACTACATAGTGTACATCCTGCGCGCCCATGAGACGCAAGGCCCGTATCGCGAGCGCACAACTGGTAGCGCCGTCAGCGTCAAAGTCGGCAACGATGACAATACGCTTATTGCCGGCCAGCGCAGCAGCCAGCAGCGCGACGGCATGCTCCATGCCGCCTGGGCCTGTGCCGGACGCGCCGAGTAACGGCTGCGTGGACGCGAACGCCGCAGGGCTGTGCAGATGTGCAAGCGCATAGTCGAGTTCCTGTGCGGAGCGGATGCCACGTGCGGCATAAATGCGCTTCAGTACCGGATGTAAATGATCCGGCAGCAGGGAGGGGGTGGTCGCGGTACGCCGTATGATTTTCATATGAACCTGTCGTACCAGCGGCGTAGTGTCTGCGGCGTATTGCGAAACATCCTGCCGTCTTCCGTGTAGATATCCAGTGTGGCAAGCGCACCAGATTTGACTGCGCCCAGCAGTGGCGCACACCACGTGTTGCTGAAGAGTTCGGCACAGTCGTCGCTATCGGACGCTGCCGGAAAAGAGGGGGACAGCAAGCGGTGTCCGGGTTGTGTGACATGATGCAGCCAGTCAGCAGTGTTCTCGGGTACAGTGGCGTACGCCGCGCCGCTCAGGCAGGCAAGCCCAAGGCTGACCGGTTCCTCGCTCCAGACCTGCCGGAAGCGGTGGGGCGCTACGGCGGGCGCAGATCCGCCGCCCCAGAACCATACACTGTTGACCGGCAGTTCACCGCGCGCAAGGCGTGCCTGATTGACGGGAGAGGCATGGAGTTGCATCTGTACTTCATTCAGGAGGCGGCGCCAGCGCGCGGCCGTCTGCGCATCACCGGCCTGTGGCAGGTGCTGCAAAATATCATGCGCCACGGCATCTTCCAGCCCGGTCAGTGTCAGGCCGGGATCACTCTCCAGCTTCAGGTACCAGCGCTTGGGCTGTAGTGCGGAGAACGCCATACCGTAGTCAGCAAACAGTGTGTGCAGTTCTGTGCCCAGGGCGGCGGCTTCGTCGGTGCCGAGGCTGAGGGCATGATTGCCAAGCAGTAGCAGGCGGTCACCGTCAGGGCGCAGCACGACCGGGTCGGCGCGCAGCCACCAGCCGGCGTGGGCGGCAGCGGGGTTCGCGCTGTCATAGGCATGCGTGACCGCAGCGATGGGCAGCCCTGACAGGCGGCTGCTCTCTGCTGCAAATAACTCGAACAGCACATGGTTGCGGCCAACGGCACAGGTTGAGATTTCGGCACGCGCGCACAGGGTGTGGAGCGCCCGGGTCTTGTGGTCGGAGCGCCGTACTGCCGGCGGCATCTGCCCGGGGTAGAGCAGGCTCAGGTGGCTTCCCGTCTGTGTCATGCAGGCATGGTCATGTGCTGTCGCGTTTCAGCGCGAGCGTGATGCCGTCCGCCATGGGGAGCAGGCTCAAGCTGATGCGCTCGTCATGCAACAGTTTTTCATTGAGTGCGCGTATGGCCACGGTGGATTCGTCGTGCAGCGTGAGGTCGGCGACATCGCCGTTACGCAGCATGTTGTCGAACATGATCAGCCCGCCCGGGCGCATGAGTTGCAGCGTGCGTTCATAGTAATCATCGTAGCCGGTCTTGTCCGCGTCGATGAAGGCGAAATCGAACGTGCCCGCCTCGCCGTCGCGCAGCAGCTGATCCAGAGTGTCGCGCGCGGGTGCCAGATGCAGCTTGATTTTGTGCCCGACCCCGGCGTCCTGCCAGTAACGCCGGGCGACCTGCGTCCATTCATCGCTCACGTCGCAGGCGATAAGCCTGCCCTCCGGCGGCAGCGCCAGTGCCACGCACAGGGCACTGTAACCGGTGAACACGCCGATCTCCAGGGTCTTTTTGGCGCCCATGAGCTGCACCAGCAGCGCCATGAACTGGCCTTGCTCGGGCGCAATCTGCATGTTGGCGAGCGGGTCGCGCGCGGTTTCTTCGCGCAGGCGCGTGAGCAGGGGCAGTTCGCGCAGGGAGACGCGCGTCAGGTAATCATATAAGGCATCAGTCAGGGCGATGGATTTGTTGGTCATGGAGGTCGTTGCCTGTAGTTAGTTATGCTATTTCGCCCGACAGTTTTTTCCAGGTGACCTCGTTTCTAAGGTATACCGGTTGCGCCTGTTCGGCGCTGACTGCCAGACCGAGCGTGAATCCGTGCGCGCCGAGCTGTGCCACGGCGCGTGCATGCGGATGATAGTCTGCATACGTGGCGCTGAGTCTGTCTGACAGGCGGGCATGCAGTGCCGCTGCGTAACTCTGCCAGCCGCTGCCCGCGCCCTGCCAGTGTTCCGAGGCAGGAACAGGGACATGCTCCGGCGGGTAGACGCCTTCTTCACCCTGCAACTGCATCAGGCCACTGTCGCTCATCCGGTAAGCGCCCCAGTAGACTTCGCTCATGCGCGCGTCCAGCGCCGATAATACATGCGTAGCGCCGAACTGTTCGTGCACACCCTGGGCCAGCGCTGCCAGTGTGGACACCGGCACCACCGGAAGATCGGCGCCGAAGGCGATACCCTGCGCGACGCCGGCGGCAATGCGTACCCCGGTGAATGAGCCGGGCCCGCAGCCGAAGGCCAGCGCATCGATCTGGCCCAGCGCCAGGCCCGCCTCCGCCAGCAGTTCTTCCACCATCGGCAAAATCAGCCGGGCGTGGTTGCGGGGCGCCAGCTCAAAGCGCTCGCGTATGTCACCCGCGACGGACAAGGCAGCGGAGCAGGCGTCGGTGGAGGTTTCAATGGCGAGAATGTTCACGATGCGATACCTGTGGTGTGGGCGCTCTCGGCCGCGAAAAAAGCCCTGACATCTTCCAGCGCGCGCGTCAGCGGCACCGGCGGCAGGCTGGCGCGAAAGCTCTTGCCATACGACTTGGTAAACAGCCGCGGATCGCACAGCATCAATACGCCGCGATCGTGCGTGTCGCGGATCAGCCGGCCGACGCCTTGCTTGAGGGAGAGTACGGCCTGCGGCAACTGGTAGTCCATGAAGGGGTTCTTGCCTGCTGTGCGCAAGGCCTCGAGGCGGGCCTGCATCAGCGGGTCGCCGGGTGAGGCGAAGGGGAGTTTGTCTATGATAACGCACGACAGTGCCGGGCCGCGCACATCGACGCCCTCCCAGAAGCTGGCGCTGCCCAGCAGCACGGCGTTCCCCAGTGTGCGGAAGCGCTCAAGCAGTTCGGCACGCGGCGCGCTGCCCTGTATCAGCAGGGGGAAATCAAGCCTGCCCTTGAGCAGAGCGGTGGCCTCACGCAGTGCGCGGTGGCTGGTGAACAGCAGAAAGGCGCGGCCGCCGCTGGCGTGGATGACCGGCAGCGCGGCTTCAATCACGCTGGCGGTGTAGTGTGGTTCTGCCGGGTCAGGCAGCGTGTCCGGCACATACAGCAAGGCAAGGCGGGCAAAGTCGAAGGGGCTGGCCCATTGCCGGGTAATGGCATCGGTCAGGCCGAGCCGCGCGCTGAAGTGATCGAAATTGTCCCCCACTGCCAGGGTCGCTGAGGTGAATACCCATGCACAGCGCTGCGCCAGAATCCGCGCGTAAAACTGCTGTGCAATATCGACGGGTGTGAGATTAAGGGCGAAGGCATGCGCATGGGTCTCGAACCACGCGACGTGATTCTCGGGCACCGTGGTGGTGAACAAATCCAGCTGCTCTTGCAGGGTGATGCAGCGCCGCCAGCAGTTTTCCAGCCCTTTGCCGCGTACCGCTGCGGCCTCCAGTAAATCGTGCAGCTGGTTCAAGACCTGCTGCAATGCGCCCAGCGCGGGAGTCAAGGCAGTCTCCTGCTGTATCTCATGCCAGTTGCCGCGACGCTCATCCACACCCAATGCCAGGCGAAAATCACGGGTGGCCTTGGTCAGGCTGTCTGCGGCGGTGGCGAGTGCGGCCATGTCGCCTGCCTCCTTGACCTGTTCTGCAACGGTGTCGTGGGCAAGCCCGAACAGTTGACGGCTGCCGAGCGCGGCCCCGAAAAATCCGGCGGCGATTTCCGCCAACTGGTGTGCCTCGTCGAAGATGATGCCCTCGACGCCGGGGAGCAGGTCGCCAAAACCCTCCGCGCGCAATGCCATATCGGCAAAAAACAGATGATGGTTAATGACCAGCAGGTCTGCCGTCTGCGCCTCGCTGCGCGCACGCAGCACATGGCATGACTTCAGTGACGGGCACTCCTGTCCCAGGCAATTATCCGCAGTACTGGTGACATGCGGCCAGAGCGGGGAGTCCTCGCGTATTCCGGTCAGTTCGGCAATGTCGCCGCTACGGGTGTGTCCGGCCCATGCGCGGATCGTGCCCAGGTCGGCGGTCTGTGCGGGCGCGTGGTGGCGCTGCTCCGCCAGTTCCAGCCGGTGCAGGCACAGGTAGTTGGAGCGCCCCTTGAGCAGGGCGGCGCGTGCCGGCACAGCGAGCGCCGCCCGCACGGCGGGCAGATCGCGCTGGAATAACTGATCCTGCAAGGTCTTGGTCGCCGTGGAGATGATGATTTTCTTGCCGGACAGGAGCGCAGGCACCAGATAGGCAAAGGTCTTGCCGGTGCCGGTGCCGGCCTCGGTGATGAGCACGTCCTGGTCTGCCAGCGTCCGGGCAACGGCAGCGGCCATTTCCTGCTGCGATATGCGCGGCGCAAAGCCCGGGAGGGTATGCGCGAGCGGCCCATCGGGGCCGAAGATGCGGGCGAGCGAGTGCATGATGTTATTATAGTGGAACTGATGCGCAAGCCGGGGTTTTGTCAGGGGATACAGGCATGATTACACTGCGGCCAGGCGCGGAACGCGGCCACTTCCAGAACGGCTGGCTCGACAGCTGGCACAGTTTTTCATTTGCTGATTATCACGACCCTGAACACATGGGGTTCAGCGCCTTGCGGGTGATCAATGAGGATCGGATACAGCCGGGGCAGGGCTTCGCCGCGCACAGCCACCGCAACATGGAAATAATCACGTATGTGCTGGCAGGCGCGCTGGAGCACAAAGACAGCCTCGGTACTACAGGTGCGGTGATGCGCTACGGTGACGTGCAACGCATGAGCGCAGGCACGGGTATTACCCACAGCGAATACAATCACTCAAAAACCGAGCCGGTGCACCTGTTGCAGATATGGATACTGCCGGACAAAGACGGCATTGCGCCGGGCTACGAGCAGCGCAGTTTCAGCGTTGAGGACAAGCGCGGCAGACTGTGCCTGATCGCTGCGGGTGGCGGGCGCGGCAATGCGGTGGCATTACAGCAGGATGCGGATGTGTATGCCGGTATTCTCGCCGCGCAGGAGCGCGTGACACATACGCTGGCCCGGCGCCATGCATGGCTTCAGGTGGCGCGCGGTGCAGTCGATTTACAGGGTGTGAGGCTGGTCGCCGGTGACGGCGCCGCAGTGAGTGATGAAACAGTGCTTGAGATTGCCGGCGTGGCGGCGGAATCGGTCGCTCCCGGCATCCTGCCTCCCGCGACACTAGTAGAACCCTTCGCTATCGCTCTTCCCTGTACGTCGGAGTTTCTGTTGTTCGATCTGGCCTAGCAGTCTGTTGAAAAACAGACTGCGCGCGACACAGGGAAGAGCGAAGCGAAGGGTTCTGCCACCATTTTTAAAAATTGTCAGGGCCGGTCATCGACCTCGCCGTCTTTCTTGACCACCGGCATCATGTCAGCGCGCGAGATACCCAGCCACATGACGATGGGGCTGGCCACCAGCACCGAGGAGTAGGTGCCTACCACAATGCCGATGGCGAGTGTAAGCGCGAAGTAGAACAATGTCTCGCCGCCGAGGAACAGCATGGCAAGCACCATGAGCAGCGTCGTCGCGCTGGTCATGATGGTGCGGCTCAGGGTGCTGGTGATGGCGTTATCGATGATCTCCGCAATCGTGCCCTTGCGCATCTTGCGGAAATTCTCCCGGATACGATCAAATACCACGACGGTATCATTCACCGAATAGCCGAGAATGGCGAGCATGGCGGCAAGCACGGTGAGCGTAAACTCCCACTGCAAAAGCGAGAACAGGCCGAGCAGTATCACCAGGTCGTGTGCGGTGGCGACGACTGCGCCCACCGCAAAGCGCCATTCGAAGCGAATGGCAAGGTAAACCATGATGCCGATGGATACCAGAATCAGGGCCAGCCCGCCATCGTTGACCAGCTCGGCACCCACCTGCGGGCCGACAAATTCCACGCGTCTGACTTCCACCTTGTCGTTCTGGGCGCGCAACACTTGCAGCACCTGTTCACTCAATTGCGCGCTGGATACGCCCGCCTTGACCGGCAGCCGTATCAATACATCGAGCGAGGTACCGAAGTTCTGCACGCTGGCATCACGGAAGTTTCCGGCTTCGAGCGTATCGCGCACCTGATTCAGATTGACTGCCTGGGGATAGCGGACTTCCATCATGGTGCCGCCGGTGAATTCGATGCCGAGGTTGAGTCCGCGGGCAATGAGCAGCACCACAGCGACAAGAAAGATGACCGCCGAGACTATCGACGTGATCCGGGCATGACGCATGAGCCGGAGATCTTTTGTAATGTGGAAAAATTCCATCGTCCGACCCGCTAGATATGGAGCTTGGCAAGCTTGCGCCTGCGCCCGTAGAGAAGATTCACCATGCCGCGTGACACCATCACCGCACTGAACATCGAGGTCAGAATGCCGATGCACAGAGTCACCGCAAAACCGCGTATCGGCCCGGAGCCGAGCCAGAACAGGGCGAAGCCCGCGATCAGCGTGGTGATGTTGGAGTCGAGAATGGTGTCGAAGGCCCGGTCATAGCCCGCATTAATGCTTGCCTGCGGACTGTTGCCGTTGCGCAATTCCTCACGGATACGTTCGAAGATGAGCACGTTGGCATCTATCGCCATGCCGATGGTGAGTGCGATACCTGCAATACCGGGCAGCGTGAGCGTTGCCTGCAGCATGGACAGCACGGCGACCAGCAACAGCATGTTGATGCCGAGCGCCAGGCTGGCGATGACGCCGAAGAAATAATAGTAAGCGGTCATGAAGACCGCGATGGCGGCAAAGCCGATCATGGTCGAGTTGAAGCCCTTGGCGATATTCTCCGCGCCCATGCTGGGCCCGACGGTGCGTTCTTCGACAATTTCAATCGGCGCTGTCAGGGCGCCAGCGCGCAACAGCAGTGCCAGATTGCGCGCCTCGTCGGTGTTGTCGAGCCCGGTGATCTGGAAGCGCTTGCCGAGCTGTTCGCGGATGACGGCAGTGTTGATGACTTCCTCGACCTTGGATTTTACCTTGGTCTGGACGCCGTCGACGACGCGCGTTTCGCTCTTGTTTTCGATGAATACCACCGCCATCAGCTTGCCGACATTTTCCTTGGTGGCATTGCTGAAAATATTGGCGCCCTTGCCGTCGAGGGTGATGAATACCGCCGGCTCGCCGGTCTGCTGTTCGATGCCGGAAGCGGCATCGATGATGTAGTCGCCGGTGAGCATGACCTGGTTCTTGAGCAGGACATGGCCGCCCTCGCGCCGATTGTAGAGTTTGGATCCGGCCGGGACACGCCCCGCCAGGGCATCATCGATCAGGTGCTCCTCATTCGCCATGCGGAATTCGAGGGTGGCGGTGGCGCCGAGTATTTCCTTGGCGCGCGCAGTATCTTGCACGCCCGGCAGTTGCACCACGATGCGGCTGTCACCCTGCTGCTGGATCACGGGCTCGGCGACACCGAGTTCGTTGACGCGGTTGCGCAGCGTAGTGATGTTCTGCTGCAAGGCAAACTTGCGAACCTCGCGTTGCTCAGACTCGGAAATCGTGGCAATCAGATCATGGCTGTCGGTGCCGTCGATATCTTTCAGCACCAGCAGAGGGAAATCCCGGCCCACTATATCCTGGGCCTGGTTACGCTCATCCGGGCTGCGGAACTTGATTTCAAGGCCGTTGGTGCCGCGGGCAATGCTCAAATAGCGCAGCTTCTTGTCGCGCAGCAGGCTGCGGATGTCGCTTACGTAGCGCTCCTCCGCCTGGGCTACGGCGGCTTCCATGTCCACTTCCATCAGGAAGTGCACGCCGCCGCGCAGGTCAAGGCCGAGGTACATGGGCTGCGCATTGAGGGCCCTGAGCCAGGCAGGCGTGGCGGGGGCAAGGTTCAGCGCCACCACGTAACCGCCGCCCAGTGTTTCTTTCACAATATCCTTGGCCCGGAGCTGGGATTCGGTGTCGTGAAAGCGCACCAGCAGGCTATGGCCGTCGCGCGCGGTGGATTTGTAGGTGAGGGTGTTTTGCTGCAGCAAGCCAAGCACCTGTTCCTCGGTAGCGGCATCGACCTTGGTGGTGCGCGTGCCGGTAACCTGCAAGGCCGGATCTTCGCCATAGAGGTTGGGCATGCTGAACAGCGCGCCCGTGGCGACAACAACCACGATCAGCAGGTATTTCCAGGCAGGGTACTGGTTTATCATGGCCGTAAGGGGTATGACAGCGAAGCCATCAAGCGGATGCGATAGTGCCTTTGGGCATGATGCCGGCCACGGAGTGTTTCTGCACCTTTACGACGGTGTTGCCGGTAATCTCGATGCTGACAAAATCGGTGCCCACTTCGGTGATGCGCCCCAGCAGGCCGCCGGTGGTGACGACTTCGTCCCCCTTGGTGAGGGCGCCCAACAGGGTCTTGTGTTCCTTGGCGCGCTTCATCTGTGGCCGGATGAGCAGGAAGTAAAACAGTACGAATATCGCGATCAGCGGTATGAAGCTGAGCAGCGTGGATTCCGGCGCGGCAGCGGGTGCTGCCTGGGCCATGGCGTCAGAAATAAAAAAACTCATGATGGTTTCCGGGTAAGCAGTTGAATGGCGCCAATTATGACACAGCCGACGCAGTTTGCGCGCGTTTTGCGTGGAAATCGGCCACAAAATCACCGAGCTGGCCCTGGCTGATGGCGTCGCGCAGACCCTGCATCAGGCTTTGATAATAGTGCAGATTGTGCAGGGTGTTGAGGCGTGCGCCCAGGATTTCATTGGCCCGGTCGAGGTGGCGCAGGTAGGCGCGACTGTAGTGGCGGCAGGTGTAGCAGCTGCAGTCGGGGTCGAGCGGGCGGGTGTCAGACTGATACTGGCTGTTGCGGATGCGGATTTCGCCACTGCTGACGAACAGATGGCCGTTGCGCGCATTGCGTGTGGGCAGCACGCAGTCGAACATGTCTACGCCACGCTGCACCGCTTCGACCAGATCCTCCGGTGTGCCGACGCCCATAAGATAACGCGGTTTGCCGGTGGGCATGCACGGCAGTAATGACTCCAGCACCTGTAGCCGGTCGGCCTTGGGCTCGCCCACCGAAAGACCGCCAATGGCATAGCCGTCAAAACCGATACCGGTAAGGCCTGCGAGCGAAGCCGCCCGCAGATGCGGATAGACCCCCCCCTGCACAATGCCGAACAGGGCGGCGGGGTTGTCGCCGTGTGCCTGTTTGCTGCGCGCGGCCCAGCGCAGCGAAAGCTCCATCGAGGCGCGCGCGGTGTCTGTGTCGGCGGGGTAGGGCGTGCAGTCGTCGAAGATCATCACGATGTCCGCGCCCAGCGCGCGTTGCACCTCCATGGAGCGTTCGGGGTCGAGGTTCACCGTGTCGCCGTTCACCGGCGAGCGGAAGGTCACGCCGTGCTCGGTGATCTTTCTCAGGGCGCCCAGACTGAACACCTGAAAGCCGCCGGAGTCGGTGAGGATGGGGCCGTCCCAATGCATGAAGTCATGCAGGTCGCCATGTGCGCGGATCACTTCAATGCCGGGGCGCAACATCAGGTGAAAGGTGTTGCCGAGGATGATTTCGGCACCGGTGGCGCGCACCTCCTCCGGTGTCATCGCCTTCACCGTGCCGTAGGTGCCGACAGGCATGAAGGCGGGTGTTTCCACCGTGCCGCGCGCGAAGGACAAGCGGCCGCGACGAGCCGCAGCGTCGGTGTGGAGTAATTCAAATTTCATATAAAAACAGATACAAGAGGAAAGATACAAGATACAAGGAAAGAATAAAGAAGGACATCTGATTTATCTTTGCTCTGTGGTCAAGGGTTGATCAGGTAAGTGCCTTATAACCTCGCTACTCGCTACTTGCCGCTGGTGTTACAAACATCGCATCACCGTAACTGAAGAAGCGGTAACGCTGCTGCACCGCATGACGGTAGGCGTTTAATACGTTTGCGGTGCCGGCGAAGGCAGACACCAGCATCAGCAGTGTGGACTCCGGCAGGTGGAAATTGGTGATCAGGGCGTCCACGGTTTTGAAGCGGTAGCCGGGATGGATGAAAATGCCGGTTTCGCCCGTCAGCGGCTGAATCTCCCCGTCCGCCGCCGCGCTTTCCAGGGCCCGCACGCTGGTAGTGCCGACGGCGACCACACGCCCGCCGCGTGCGCGCGTGGCGCGTACCTGCTCACATACACGTGTTGATACTTCAAGTTGCTCAGTGTGCATGACATGGTCTTCGATGTTGTCCACGCGCATCGGCTGAAAAGTGCCAAGCCCCACGTGCAGGGTCACAAAGGCGCACTCGATGCCGCGTTCTGCAAGGCGCCGCAGCAGCGCGGCGTCAAAGTGCAGCCCTGCGGTGGGGGCGGCAACGGCGCCCGGCGTTTGTGCGTACACGGTCTGGTAGCGTTCGCGGTCGGCGGGCTGGTCGGCACGCTCGATGTAGGGCGGCAGCGGCACATGGCCGACGGCATTGAGGAGGTCGATAGCGCTCTGCCCGCCTGCAAACGCCAGCTCATACAGGTCGCCGTGGCGCGCCAGAACACGGGTGGCCATGCCTTCCAGCATCAGTTGCATGCCGGGCCTGGGCGGCTTGCTGGCGCGTATCTGGGCCAGCACGCGGTTATGATCCAGCACGCGCTCCACCAGTACCTCAATACGTCCGCCGGAGGCCTTGCTGCCGAACAGTCGGGCGGGAATGACGCGCGTGTCGTTGAGTACCAGCAGATCGCCCGGGTTGAGCAGCTCCGTCAGCGCGCTGAACGAGCGATCCTCTAGCGCACCGGTAACGCCATCGAGGGTCAGCAACCGGCTTTGCGTGCGCTCGGGCAGGGGCGCTTGCGCGACAAGCTCGGGCGGGAGGTCATAGTAAAATTCACTGCGGCGCATATCTAAGGGGTGGTGCAATCTATCGCCATGCGCAAGAAAGCCTTATAATAAGCGATATGCCGGGGTGGCGGAACTGGTAGACGCGCCGGACTCAAAATCCGGTGGTGGTGACACCGTGTCGGTTCGATTCCGACCCTCGGTACAATCAGGCATTACCTGATGTTGCATGTGCTTCAGGACAGCCCCTGGCGCTGGACTGGAGCGGATAACGCGGTCAGGGGTATCCTGCACTTCACGCTCCAAATTCCGGGGCCAAGTCTTGCATTGCAACATTACTCTACCCATCCTGCGCGCTGTACAGCAGCATCGCCGGCTCATTGTTTTCCGGGCAGCTTAAGATCATCGGGCTGGGCGCGTACCTGCAGGTGATCCCGAATGAATTGACAGCCACGGAGCAGGCGCTGCCGGAAAAGTATGGCCAACAACCAACATTAGGTGAAGGCTATGGCGAGGGTTGCTTTTCAAGACGGTATCTGACCCTGCGCACTTTGCTTAAGCCTGCCAAGGTGTAAAGCAGCTATTATTATATTCGCGAACTCGCCGAGGCCATCGTGCGCATGGTGTGGAACGTTGTAGGAATCCTGGCAACCGTCTATGCGGCGCTGCTCATTGGCGTGTTCCTGTTTCAGTCGCGGCTGGTCTATTTCCCCGACATGGGCCGCGAGTTCTCCGCGACGCCGCGGGACGTGGGCCTCGAGTATGAAGAGGTGCGACTCGACACCGGCGACGGGGAAAGCCTGCACGCCTGGTTCGTCCCGGCGCCGCACAGGGATGTGCTAGTGTCGCGGGAGGGTCGCTCCTGCGCGTCCCTGCGCCCGCGACATTGGAGCGTCCTGCCCGGCACAGGATGCCGGGAGCGACCGCCGCAGTCACGGGGAACCGTGCTGCTGTTCCACGGCAACGCCGGCAACATCTCCCACCGCCTGGAATACCTGTCCATGCTCTACCGGCTGGGCTATTCCAGCTTCATCTTCGATTACCGGGGCTACGGCAAGAGCAGCGGAAGCCCGAGCGAGCAGGGAACCTACCGGGACGCCGAAGCGGCGTGGCGTTACCTTACCGTGACCCGGGAAATCGAGCCCCGGCGCATCGCGCTGCTGGGCGAATCCCTCGGCGGCGCGGTGGCGGCGTGGCTCGCGTCACGCCAACCGCCCGGGGCGCTGGTGCTTGCCTCCGTCATCACCTCGGTGCCGGACATGGGGGCCGAAGTCTATCCGTTCCTGCCGGTGCGGCTGCTGTCGCGCTTCGACTACAACACCCGCGCCTACCTCAAGAACGTGGAAGCCCCGGTGCTCATCGCCCACAGCCGCGAGGACGACATCATTCCCTACCGCCACGGCCGGGCGCTGTTCGAGGCGGCGCGCGAGCCCAAGACCTTCCTGGAGATGCGCGGGGGCCACAACGACAGCTTCCTGTTCAGCCGGGAAGCCTGGGTCCGGGAGCTGGGCGTCTTTCTCGACCGCTACGTGGGAAACCCGGCAGTGCCTGCCCCGGACGGTAATTCAGCGGAATCCTGAAGGTATGAGCACAGGTTATTGATTTAGGGAGCCTCTGATTAATTCAGAGGTTCCCGCAGTGCAGGGACGCACCGCCATTTTTCAAACACGGAAGTGGAAAAATGAAGAAAAGCAAAAACCACGTTTTTGCTTTTCGTGCTCTGAGAAGTCCAGGATGGACTTATTCAGAGCTTCTTTAAGTTTATCCCCTACGGTCTTGTCGCGGCCACAATTCCTAAAATCATTCACGCGCCAAACCGCGCCGCCAAACCGGCGAGGGTAATATTCTCCGCAGTCTCATCATGCGGAATCAGCACGTAGCGCCACGGCTTGCCGCCATTGATCGCCGCATGATCCGAGGCATTTACGCACCACTCCACGGCGGCTTCTTTCTTCGCGAGCAAAACTCTGGGGTCAAAAAATTCTGGGGGTTCAGTCTTGCATTGCAACATTACTGGACTCAGCCTGCGCCCCACCCAAGCAGTGTCGCGATGCTGCTGGTCAATCATTGAGCTTATTCCTTCTGTTGCTTGTGGCAACATGTTTTTTCTTTGTTTCAAGAGTTAATTTCCTGTTGGCCGACTGTAAGTAAAGTTCAGGCGGCCTTGCGGCCCACTTTGACCTCGAGTTGCAAGTTATCTTCTTCTTGCAGCACTTTGAGTATGGCAAAGATATTTTCGGCGGTGGGGTTGCCGCGTGGGCCGAGCATGCGTTGCAGGCTCTTGCTTGGTTTGTCGAGCGCGGCGGCGAGGCCGTCAAAGGTGATGGTGGCGTTGATGTAGTCGCGCAGCAGGAATTTGCCCGCTTCGACATCGCCACTCAGCAATTCGTTGATCGCTTCGGTCAGCATGGATTGGCGGAAGCGGCGGTCGCGTCCGGCACGCGCCACTACGGTTTCGCGGAATGCTCGTGTCAGTGGTGCCATCTACTTATCCTCTCTTTCTGGCCTTGTATTCGGCCCAGTGTGTTTGAGCGAGCCGTATGTCCGTGGGCTGGCTTTTCTTCGTGCCGCCACCGAGCAGGATGACCAGCACATCGCCGTCCCAGCCGAAGTAAACGCGGTAGCCCGGCCCGAAGTCGATTTTGCTTTCGGCAACGCCTTTACCAACCCCTTTGACGTTCGAGGTGTTGCCTTGGCTCAGTCGGTAAAGTGATGTCGTCACCTTGGCGGCAGCAACAGCATCCAAACGGTCGAACCATTTGCCGAACGGCGATGTTCCGTCGGCATCAAGAAATTCTACAAGCTTTATTTCAGTCATTATAAAGTAACATATATGTTACCATATGGGAAGCATTAAAAGCGGCCGGCTGATATAGGCGGGACGCTTCCCCATCCCCACCAGCCTTCTGATTTACCGAGAGACGTATTCACCCAGCCTGCTCTGTGGTGGTGCCCGGCGCCGCGCTACTGCCGCATCTCGCGCAGCGGCGATGATATATCGTAACTGCGGATGGGTCGGAAAGACAGGGCTGTGAAATACGCCCTCATCCGAGCCGCCCTGCTCAAAATGTGTCTCGATAGCACGGTCTTGGATGACAAGCCCCGCCCCCCACCGGTACAATTGGCCAATTCTCGCTTTTAACTTGAAGACTTAGGGAGTTCCAGTATGTCCAAGAAGCATCCCGTGATTGCGGTGACGGGTTCGTCCGGTGCCGGCACCACGACCGTCAAGCGCGCGTTTGAGCACATCTTTCTGCGCGAAAAGATCAATGCCGCCGTGGTCGAGGGCGACAGCTTTCACAGCCTGTCACGGGTCGAATTCAAGGAGGCCGTCAAAAAGGCCGAGGCCGAAGGCAATCATCACTTCAGCCATTTCGGGCCACAGGCCAACCATTTCGACAAACTGGCCGAACTGTTCCAGACCTACGGCAAGACCGGGGGCGGCAAGAAGCGCTATTACATCCACAGCGACGCAGAGGCGGCACATCACAACAAGCGCCTCAACACCAGCCTGAATGTGGGTGAGTTCACCCCGTGGGAAGACGTGCCGGCAGGTTCCGACCTGCTGTTCTACGAAGGTCTGCACGGTTTGGCCAGGAGCGACGATGTGGATGTGTCGGAGCATGTCGATCTGGGCATAGGCGTGGTACCCATTGTCAATCTGGAATGGATCCAGAAAATCCATCGCGACGGCGCCGAGCGCGGCTATCCCGCCGAGGTGATTGTAGATACCATCCTGCGCCGCATGCCGGATTACGTGAACTACATCACCCCGCAGTTCTCGCGCACCGACATCAACTTCCAGCGTGTGTCCACGGTGGACACCTCCAACCCTTTCATCTCGCGCGACATCCCGACGCCGGATGAAAGCTTCATCGTGATCCGCTTCCGCGACCCGGAGGGCGTGGATTTCCCCTACCTGCTGAACATGATCCCCAATGCCTTCATGTCGCGCCGTAACACCATCGTTGTCCCCGGTGCCAAGATGGGCTTTGCCATGGAGTTGATTCTGGCGCCGATCATTCACGGCATGATCGCCGGCAAGAAGTAAGCAGCTTTTTCCTGCGCGAAAAACGGAGCCTTGTGCTCCGTTTTTTTTGCGCTTTGCTCCAGTGTCTGCTGTAAGCCGCACGTAATCCCGGCAGCGTTGTCTACATTGCTGCTCCACTCAAAACACATCATCACCAGAACCGCCCAGCGCAAAGCGATTGGGGGAATTTTTGGTTGCAGAAGAAGCGCTTTGGGGAAACAATGGCCTTAAGACCGTGCGTGTTGATTTTCGCAGCGCACGGTAAGCGTGAGATGACGCAGGAGTATGCGTGTAGATGAAGCTGCTGACCGTCAATGCCGGAAGTTCCTCGATCCGTCTTGCAGCCTTTGTGCTGGAGGCGGGCGTGCCGCGCGTGGTGGCGTCGCACCATGCCGTGCATGCGGGACGCGCTCAGGCCGGCGTGTTGCGTGAGTTTCTGCGGCACGCCGGCCTGCATGCGGTCGATGCCGTGGCACACCGCATCGTCCACGGCGGTGCCCGGCTGGTGCGTCCGTGCCTGATTGATGCCGAGGTCGAAGCGGAGATCGCGCGCCTTGCGCCGTTGGCGCCCTTGCATAACCCGCTTGCGCTCGGCTGGCTGGGCGCGTGCCGCGAGGTGCTGGGCGATACCATCCTGCAGGTGGCGGTATTCGATACGGCGTTTTATGCCACGCTGCCCGACGCTGCGGCCACCTACGCACTGCCGCGCGCGCTGTGCGCCAGGCACGGGCTGCGGCGTTACGGTTTTCATGGCCTTGCGCATCAGGCGATGTGGCGGCGCTGGCGTGCGTTGCGGCCGGAGTTGAAAGACGGCGGACGCGTGATATCGCTGCAACTGGGTGCGGGTTGCTCGGTCACTGCGTTGCGCGACGGCAGGCCGGTGGAAACCTCCATGGGGTTTTCACCGCTCGAAGGGCTGGTGATGGCGACGCGCGCGGGTGATGTCGATCCCGGTTTGCTGCTGTTTCTCCAGCGTGCCGAGGGCCTGACACCGGCGGCGCTGGAAAAGATGCTCAACGAAGACTCGGGCCTGCTCGGCGTCTCGGGTATCAGCGCCGACATGCGCACGCTGCTGGCATCACCGGAGCCGGCGGCACGGTTGGCGCTGGAGGTTTACTGCCATCGCGCGCGCAAATATCTGGGCGCGTATCTGGCCGTGCTGGGCGGCGCGGATGCGATTCTGTTCGGCGGCGGCGTGGGCGAGCACGCGCCCGAGGTGCGTGCGAAGATATTGGCGGGCATGCAGTGGGCCGGGATTGTGCTCGATGACGCGGCCAATAATGCCGCTCTTGGTGCCGAGGCCTGCATCGGCGCGCACGACAGCCGGACGGCGCTGTGGGTGACGCCTGTGGACGAAGCCGTCATACTGGCGGAAGAGGCCGCAACTGTGCTTGTGGCAGACCGCAGCGCTTAAATCGACATCACGCTGCGCGACTGTAAGGAGCACGCATGAAGATCAGGGAAGTAACGACACAGGCCTTTGCCGACCAGAAGCCCGGCACGTCGGGGCTGCGCAAGAAGGTGCGCGTATTTCAGCAGCCGCACTATCTGGAGAATTTCGTCCAGGCGATTTTCGACACGCTCGGCACGGCCGGCGAACGGCCGCTGGTGCTGGGGGGCGATGGGCGCTATTACAACCGCGAGGCGATCCAGATCATCCTGCGCATGGCGGCGGCCCACGGCATCGGCAAGGTCATGGTCGGGCGCGGCGGCATTTTGTCCACGCCTGCGGCATCGTGTGTTATCCGCAAATATGGCGCTGCTGGCGGCATCATACTCTCGGCCAGCCACAACCCCGGCGGCGTCAACGGCGACTTCGGCATCAAGTTCAACACCGGCAACGGCGGGCCTGCGCCGGAGAAGATCACCGAGGCGATTTATCGCCGCAGTTGTGAGCTGACGCGCTACCGCACCCTCGACAGCGACGACCTGGATATTGATACCGCAGGCAGCGTGGCGCTCGGCGGCATGTCGGTGCAGGTCATCGATCCGGTGGCGGACTACGCGGAGCTGATGCAGCAACTGTTCGACTTCGAACGCATCCGCGCGTTGCTGACGTCGGGCACATTCAGCATGCGCTTTGACGCCATGCACGCCGTCACCGGGCCGTATGCCAGGGGAATTCTGGAGACGCAGCTGGGTGCGCCGTCCGGCAGCGTGGTGAACGGCGAACCGCTGCCGGATTTCGGCGGCGGCCACCCTGACCCCAATCTCACCTACGCACACGAACTGGTCGAGCATCTGTTTGGCCCCGACGCGCCGGATTTCGGCGCGGCCGCCGATGGTGACGGTGACCGCAACATGATTATCGGGCGTGGCTTTTTCGTGACGCCGAGCGACAGCCTGGCTGTGCTGGCGGCGAACGCGCAGGTGGTGCCGGCCTATCGTGTCGGGCTCGCGGGTGTGGCGCGCTCCATGCCGACCAGCCAGGCGGTGGATCGGGTGGCGGCGGCGCTCAAGATTGCGTGCTACGAAACACCGACCGGCTGGAAATTTTTCGGCAATCTGCTCGACGCCAATCTGATCACGCTCTGCGGCGAGGAGAGCTTCGGCACCGGGTCGAGCCACATCCGGGAAAAGGACGGCCTGTGGGCGGTGCTGTTCTGGCTCAATCTGCTGGCCGAGCGTCGCGTGCCGGTCGAGCAGATCGTGCGCGAGCACTGGACGCGCTATGGCCGCAATTTTTACACCCGGCACGACTACGAAGACTTGCCCGCTGCGCCGGCGCAGGCGCTGCTGCAATCAGTACGCGAGCAGAGTGCCAGCCTTCCAGGAAAACGTTACGGCGAGTATGTGGTGCAACAGAGCGATGATTTCGCCTACACCGATCCGGTCGATCACGGCGTGAGTGAACACCAGGGCGTGCGTATCCTGTTCGAGGACGGCGCGCGCATCGTCTATCGGCTCTCGGGCACCGGCACCGAGGGCGCCACGCTGCGGGTCTACATCGAACGCTACGAGGCAGACCCGGCGCACCACACGCAGGACGCCCAGGCCGCGCTGGCCGGACTCATCGCGCTGGCGGATGAGATCGCGCAACTGCGCAGCCGCACGGGCAGAGACCGGCCCAGTGTGATCACCTGACAGGAGAGAGGATGCCATGAGCGAGACTACGACGCAGACGCTGGAAGCTCAAACCCCGCTTTCCACCGAGCAGGCGCAGAACATACACGCCTGGTGGCGCGCCGCGAATTATCTGTCGGTCGGGCAAATCTACCTGTTGGACAATCCGTTGCTACGCGAGCCGCTGACGCTCGAGCACGTGAAGCCGCGCCTGCTCGGCCACTGGGGCACCACGCCGGGGCTGAATTTCGTTTACGCGCATCTCAATCGCGTAATCAAGGCGCACGACCTGGATGTCATCTACATCGCCGGGCCCGGTCACGGCGGGCCGGGGCTGGTGGCGAGCACCTGGCTGGAGGGCAGTTACAGCGAGGTCTATCCCAATGTATCGCCGGATGCCGAAGGCATGCGGCAGTTGTTTCGCCAGTTTTCCTTTCCCGGCGGCATACCGAGCCACGTGGCGCCGGAGACGCCCGGCTCAATTCACGAGGGCGGCGAACTGGGGTATTCGGTGGCGCATGCCTTTGGCGCGGCGTTTGATAACCCCGATCTCATCGTCGCCTGCGTGGTAGGCGACGGCGAGGCCGAAACCGGGCCGCTGGCGGCGGCCTGGCACTCGAATAAATTTCTCAACCCCGCGCTTGACGGCGCGGTGCTGCCGATTCTGCATTTGAATGGCTACAAGATTGCCAATCCCACTGTCCTCGCGCGTATCCCGCGCGCCGAGCTGGAGAGTCTGTTTATCGGCTACGGCTACCGGCCGTATTTTGTCGAAGGCGATGATCCCGCAGCGATGCACCAGAAGATGGCGGCAACGCTCGATACGGTGATTGCCGAAATCAAAACCATTCAAAACGACGCACGCACGCACGGCAGGCGCGAGCGCCCGCGTTGGCCGATGATTATTCTGCGCACGCCCAAGGGCTGGACCGGGCCGAAGGAAGTGGACGGTAAGAAAACCGAGGGCTCGTGGCGCTCGCATCAGGTGCCGTTTTCAGATCTCTCCGCCAAATCCGGGCACCTGAAGCTGCTTGAGCAGTGGCTGCAGAGCTACCGGCCCGAGGAGCTGTTCGACGCAGACGGTGCGCTCAAGCCCGAACTGGTCGCGCTCGCGCCGGACGGCACGCGGCGCATGGGCGCAAATCCACACGCCAATGGCGGCCTGTTGCTCAAGGAGTTGCGGCTGCCGGATTTCCGCGCCTATGCGGTGGAGGTGCCAAAACCCGGCGCAGTGCAGGCCGAGGCCACACGTGTAATGGGCATGTTGCTGCGCGACGTGATGAAGCTCAACCTGAAGGCGCGCAACTTCCGTGTGGTAGGCCCCGACGAGACGGCCTCGAACCGGCTGGGTGCATTGTTTGAGGTGACCGATCGCGCCTGGATGGCCGAGCAGTTGCCCGGGGATGATGATCTCGCGCCGGATGGACGGGTAATGGAGATCCTGTCCGAGCATACCTGCCAGGGTTGGCTCGAGGGTTACCTGCTTACCGGCCGCCACGGATTTTTCTCCTGCTACGAGGCCTTCATCCACATTGTGGATTCGATGTTCAACCAGCACGCCAAGTGGCTCAAGGTCACGCGTGAGATTCCCTGGCGGCGGCCCATCGCCTCGCTCAATTATCTGCTGACGTCGCACGTCTGGCGTCAGGATCACAACGGCTTTTCACATCAGGATCCCGGCTTCATCGACCACGTGGTCAACAAGAAGGCCGATACTATCCGTGTCTACCTGCCGCCCGACGCCAACACGCTGCTCTGTGTCACGGATCAGTGCCTGCGCTCGCGCAATCTGGTCAATGTGATCGTCGCGGGCAAGCAGCCGCAGGAGCAATGGCTGGCGATGGACGCCGCAATCAAACACTGTGCGGCGGGCATTGGCATCTGGGAGTGGGCGAGTAATGACCGCGACGGTGAGCCGGATGTGGTCATGGCGGCGGCGGGTGACGTGCCGACGATTGAGGTGCTCGCCGCCGTCGATCTGCTGCGCCAGCATGCGCCTGATTTCAGGGTGCGCGTGATCAACGTCGTGGATCTGATGACCCTGCAGCCGAGTGAAGAGCACCCGCACGGTTTATCCGACAAGGATTTCGACACGCTGTTTACCACCGACAAACCGATCATCTTCGCCTATCACGGTTATCCCTGGTTGATACACCGGCTTACCTATCGCCGCACCAACCACGATAATCTGCACGTGCGCGGCTACAAGGAAGAGGGCACTACCACGACCCCGTTCGACATGACGGTGCGCAACGATCTCGACCGCTTTCACCTGGTGGCGGACGTGGTAGATCGCGTGCCCGCGCTGGGCTACAAGGCGGCCTATCTCAAGCAGTTTGTGCGCGATCGCCTGATTGAACATGGTGAATACATCCGGCGTCATGGTCAGGACATGCCCGAAATCCGCGACTGGAAATGGTCTTCCTGATTTGCCTTATGCTGAAAAAGCGCTGATGATGGTGTGCTGAATCATGGTCCGGGCTGGCGGAATATCCGAGGCCGCCGGGCGTGACGGGAGGCATCTGATGAGGGTGGCCAAGACTGCGTGGTTGTGGGGTCTGTTGTGGGCACTCGGTTGCGGTTCTGCACTCGCTGCACCCGCGCCGCCGGTCATGCTGTTGCAACTGGACGGCGCAGTAGGCCCTGCCAGCGCCGACTACGTTACTCGCGGGATCGAACGCGCCGCCCGGGAAGGGGCGCAGCTCGTCGTGTTGAGCATGGATACCCCGGGCGGTCTGGATACCTCGATGCGCCAGATTATCAAGGCCATACTGGCCTCTCCGGTGCCGGTGGCGAGCTATGTCGCACCGAGTGGCGCGCGCGCCGCCAGCGCCGGTACCTATATCCTGTATGCGAGCCACATCGCCGCCATGGCGCCCGGCACCAATCTGGGTGCGGCCACGCCGGTGGCGATAGGGGCGCCCGGCACCGGCGCATCGCCGCAAAAACCCGGCAGCGACACGGACAAAACCGGGCCACCTGCCGATATCCCCAAAGACGCCATGGCCGAAAAGGCAGTGAACGACGCCGCAGCCTATATCCGCGGGCTCGCGCAACTGCGGGGACGCAATGCCGAATGGGCGGAGCAGGCGGTGCGTGAGGCAGTCAGTCTGTCCGCCACCGAGGCCTTGCAGATCAAGGTCATCGACTACCTTGCGCCTGACCTCAGCCAACTGCTGGTTCAGGTGAATGGCAGCAAAATCAGCGTGCAAGGTGGTGAGGTCGTACTGGATACGGCCACGGCGCCCAGCATCAAGCACGAACCGGATTGGCGTACCAAATTCCTCTCTATCATTACCGCCCCCAATATCGCGCTGATTCTGATGATGATCGGCGTGTACGGCCTGTTTTTCGAACTGGCCAATCCCGGTGCCGGCGTGCCGGGCGTGATTGGCGCCATCAGTCTCCTGCTGGCCCTGTATGCCCTGCACATGTTGCCGGTGAACTACGCCGGTCTTGCGCTTATCCTGCTGGGCCTCGCCTTCATGGTGGCGGAGGCCTTTGTTCCCAGCTTTGGCGTACTGGGGTTGGGGGGTGTTGTCGCCTTTGTGATCGGCGCCGTGGTCTTGATTGACACCGACGTGCCCGGCTTCGGTGTATCGCCCTATCTGATCGGTGCGCTGGCTGTGACCAGCGCTGTGACCCTTGCAGCCATTGGAGGACTTGCAGTGAAATCCTACCGCCGACCGGTGGTGAGCGGCAGCAAGCAAATCATCGGCAGCGAGGGCGAGGTGATGACATGTTCAGACGGCCAGTGCTGGGCGCAGGTGCGCGGTGAGCTCTGGCAGGTGCGAAGCACGGCCCGGCTGACGCCGGGGTTGCGCATCACGGTGACCGGCGAGGAAGGTCTTATACTGAGGGTAATTGCAACGGTAGCAAAAGGAGAATGATCATGGAGCTCAACTTTAGTTTGGCCGGCCTGCTGATTCTGCTTGTCGTACTCGGCATGTCATTGTTTCGCATCCTGCGGGAATACGAGCGTGGCGTGGTTTTTCAGTTGGGACGCTTCTGGAAGGTGAAGGGTCCGGGCCTCATCATCATCATTCCCGGCATTCAGCAAATGGTGCGTGTTGATTTGCGCACCGTGGTGCTCGACGTGCCTACGCAGGACGTGATTTCGCGAGACAACGTTTCAGTGAAAGTGAATGCGGTGCTGTACTTTCGCGTGATGGATCCGCAGCGCGCCATCATTCAGGTGGAAGACTTCCTGAACGCCACCAGCCAGCTCGCGCAGACCACCTTGCGCGCCGTGCTCGGCAAACACGAGCTGGATGAAATGCTGGCTGAGCGTGAGCGGCTCAATCTTGATATACAGCAGGTGCTTGATAGCCAGACTGACACTTGGGGAATCAAGGTTTCCAATGTTGAAATCAAGCACATTGATATTGATGAATCCATGGTGCGCGCCATCGCGCGCCAGGCGGAGGCCGAACGTGAGCGCCGTGCCAAGATCATTCATGCCGAGGGTGAGTTGCAGGCGTCCGAGAAACTGTTGCAGGCAGCCAGGATTCTGGCGCAGCAGCCGGAGGCCATGCAGCTTCGGTACATGCAGACACTTTCCGCAATTGCGGGCGATAAGTCATCCACTATTGTTTTTCCGCTGCCAATAAATTTATTTTCTGCACTGTCGAGTCTGGCAGGCAAAAAGGATGACAACAACAGCTAACGTGCGAGTATAATTTGTTTTTTTAAGGTTACTTATTTGTAACGTATAAAGTGCACCGTTCGTAATTTGACCAGAGCAGTGCTGTAGTGTAGAATTTCACTGTGATATGTAAGGTAGTTGGCTACGCGTGAAATTTATTTTGCCATCGCTCACACTGGCGAGTTTAACGCCGACAGCAAGAAGAAAAACCACTCTCCCCAGTTCATTGTCGATGTTTTTACGGCAGTGACTTACCATGAATCCGAGTACAGCAGGGCGCCCTGCACATGGCAGGAAAGCCGTGCAATGTGTCACAATTATACCCAAGCTCGTTGACCCTTGATTTATCCGTGGGTCACTTCGGAGAGGGCATTATGGAAACGACAACAGTGCACGGCTCAGCCGCGCGTGTGACATACGGCGTGGGCTTGCTCACCGAGCATGACATTTATCTCTTCCGTCAGGGTAAGCATTCCCGTCTGCATGAGAAGCTAGGCGCTCATCGTATCAGTGTGAAGGGTGTAGGAGGTGTTCATTTCGCGGTATGGGCGCCAAACGCCAGGAGCGTTTCTGTTATCGGCGATTTCAACGGCTGGGATGACGGTGCGCACCCGTTGCGTATACGCGATGATGGTTCCGGAATCTGGGAGGGTTTTGTGGCGGGCGTCGGGACGGGGGCCTGTTACAAGTACCGCCTCACTTCGCGCTACAACGACTACCAGGTGAGCAAGGCCGACCCATTTGCCATGCGTAGCGAGATGCCGCCAAAGACTGCCTCGATCGTATGGGATCTGGATTACGAATGGGCTGACGATGCGTGGATGGAATCGCGCGCACAGGCGAATGCACTGGACGCGCCGTGGGGGATATACGAGGCGCATCTGGGCTCATGGCGCCGTATGCCGGATGAAGGCAACCGTTTTCTCACCTACCGCGAACAGGCGCAGCAGCTGACCGACTATGTGCGCGACATGGGCTTCACCCATGTGGAGTTGATGCCGGTAACGGAGCATCCGTTTTATGGCTCATGGGGTTATCAGACCACCGGTTATTTCGCACCCACGGCACGCTATGGTACGCCGCAGGACTTTATGTACCTTGTGGACTGTCTGCACCAGAATGGCGTTGGCGTGGTGCTGGACTGGGTACCTTCGCACTTCCCTACCGACGAACACGGGCTGGTCTATTTCGATGGCACCTACCTGTTTGAGCACGCTGATCCCAAGCGTGGTTACCATCCGGAATGGAAGTCAAGCATCTTCAACTACGGTCGCCACGAGGTACGTTCGATCCTGATTTCGAGTGCGATTTTCTGGCTTGATCGCTATCACATTGATGGGTTGCGGGTTGATGCCGTGGCCTCCATGCTCTACCTCGATTATGCGCGCAAGGAGGGTGAGTGGATTCCCAATGAGTATGGCGGCAGGGAAGACATTCACGCGATTGAATTCATGCGTGATCTCAATGAGGCGGTGTACCGTGACCACCCGGACGTGCAGACCATCGCGGAAGAATCGACGGCCTGGCCGATGGTGTCGCGGCCCACTTATCTGGGTGGTTTGGGCTTTGGCATGAAATGGAATATGGGGTGGATGCACGATACGCTGGCCTATATCGGACGCGATCCTGTATACCGCAAATACCACCACGACCAGATTTCCTTCAGCATCTGGTACGCCTTTAATGAAAATTTTACGTTACCGCTGTCGCATGATGAGGTCGTGCACGGCAAGGGTTCACTGCTGCGCAGGATGCCGGGCGACGATTGGCAGAAGTTTGCAAACCTGAGGCTGTTATTTGGTTATCAGTATTCTCACCCCGGCAAGAAGCTCTTGTTCATGGGCGGGGAGTTTGGCCAGTGGCGCGAATGGAATCACGATGAGAGTCTTGATTGGCACTTGCTGGATTATGCACCGAACCAGGGTTTGCAACGCTTCGTGAAGGACATGAACCACCTGTACCGCAACGAACGGGCACTCCATGAACAGGATTTTCAGGCCGAAGGTTTCGAGTGGGTTGACCTGCATGGTTGGGAGTCGAGTATTGTGAGCTTCCTGCGCAAGGGGCGTCATCCCGGCGATGTGGTACTGATCGTGTGCAACTTTACGCCTCTGACGCGTCACAACTACCGTGTGGGCGTGCCGCGCGAAGGGTATTGGACGGAACTGCTGAACAGCGATGCCAGCCATTATGGCGGCAGTGGCCAGGGGAACCATGGCGGTGTGCATTCCGCGCCGGTACAAGTGCAGGAACGGTACCACTCACTCACGCTCACCTTGCCACCGCTCGCAATTCTGTGCTTCAAGGCGCCTCGGCAAGAGGGCATGCAATGACCGCGCTGGTTCCAACGGCCAGAGGATTTTTCCGTACCCCAACCGCACGGGAGGATATGGGAAGCCTGGGTGCAGCGTGTTTTCCTGAGTGCCTATGAAGCAACCACGCGCGAATCAGACCTCTTATGACTCGTGGGAGGATGTGAAAGCTGCTGGGGCTGTTTGTGCTGGAGAAGGCCTTTATACGAGCTGCGCTACGAGTTGGCCAACTGGCCCGAATGGGTGGGTATCCCCTTGCGTGGGATACTGGAAAGTGGTAAATCAAAACAAGTAAGGCTAAATTTGAAGAGTACAATGCAGTATTGAAGGGGGCCGGCAGGAGTGTGCAACTAGCTTCGGGGTGCTGGCTATGAATATAAAACCAAATATAAGGAGAGGGCGATGGAACAGGTCAATATATTGCTTGAGCCGGTGCGGGTGTTTCTTGTTCAGTTGGGCGAATTCCTGCCGAAGCTGATCGTTGCCATAGTCATACTGGTGGCGGGTTGGTTATTCGCGAAGTTTATCAAGTTCGCTGTCGTGAAGGCGCTTAGGGCGATTAACTTCCAGGTACTGACAGAGCGGGCCGGCGTTGACGGTTTTCTGCAGCAGGGCGGTGCCAAGACAGACACTGTCGATATTCTGGGTCTGCTTGTTTACTGGCTGGTTATTCTGGCAGCACTGGTGGTTGCCTTTAATGGCCTTGGGCTCACTCATGTGACTGATCTGCTGGGCAAGGTGACGCTGTTTATTCCCAATGTGATTGTGGCGGTGCTGGTGTTGGCCTTCGGTGCGTATTTTGCCCGCTTTATTGATGCCACTGTAACCACGTTTGGCAAGAATGTTGGGTTGCAGGACGCGGAGCTCTTGGGCAGGTTGGCCCGCTTTGCCACCCTGATCTTTGTGGTGCTGATAGCGCTGGACCAGATCAGTATCGGCGTTGATATAGTGCGGCAAAGCTTCCTGATCCTGTTGGCGGGTGTAGCGCTCGGGCTGGCTATAGCATTTGGCATAGGTGGCCAGAAATGGGCGGCGGGGCTGCTGGAGCGCTGGTGGCCGAAACGCAGCGATTCCGGGCATGACTGAAAGTGATGGGTGGCTAGCTGGCTGGGTAGCGCCCATATAGTTGCGGTTGTAAGTGTGTGAGCGGTGGCCGACATGCCCGGCTGGTGGAGCGGGCCTGCCACCGCTCACTGATTTCGAAAAATTCATCAGAGACACCGGTCACATGTATCGGTTTACAACCAGCAAGCTTAGTATCTGGCCAGGGCGCCCTTATCCTCTGGGCGCCACGTGGGACGGGGAGGGTGTAAACTTTGCGCTGTTCTCCGAGCACGCGGAAAAGGTAGAGTTGTGCCTGTTCGATCACAGGGGACGGCGAGAGATCACCCGCCTCCCCATGCGCTGGCAGACGGATCAGGTATGGCATTGCTATTTGCCGGATGCGCGCCCCGGCCTGCAGTATGGCTACCGTGTTCACGGACCCTACAAGCCTGCGGAAGGCCATCGTTTCAACCCCAATAAACTGTTGCTCGATCCCTATGCAAAAGATATCGTCGGAGCGCTGCGCTGGAGCGACGCGCATTTCGGCTATCGTGTCGGCGCCAGTGGCGCAGACCTCGTCCTTGACCGAAGGGACAGCGCACCGGGTATGCCGAAGTGCCAGGTAATTGATCCCGCATTCACCTGGGGCGACGACAGACCACCGCGCATACCCTGGCATGACACCATCATTTACGAGATGCATGTGAAGGGCTTCACCAAGCTGCATCCCGACGTGCCGGAGCCACTGCGGGGTACCTATCTGGGTCTTGCAAGCGCCCCCGTCATTGATTACCTGAAGCGGCTGGGTATTACGGCAGTGGAGTTGATGCCGATACACAGCTTTGTGGATGACCGCCACCTGGTCGAAAAGGGTCTGCGTAATTACTGGGGTTACAACTCGATTAGCTACTTTGCGCCGGAGCCGCGCTACTCGGCGACAGGCCTGGTGTCCGAGTTCAAGACCATGGTCAAGAAGCTGCATTCAGCCGGCATTGAGGTCATTCTGGATGTGGTCTATAACCATACTGCCGAAGGCAATCAGCTCGGGCCAACACTCAGCTTTCGCGGCATAGACAACGTCGCGTACTACCGTCTGGTGGCCGGGAACCAGCGTCACTACATGGATTACACCGGCTGTGGTAACACGCTCAACATGCAGCACCCGCGCGTGCTGCAGTTGATTATGGACAGCCTGCGCTACTGGGTGCAGGAGATGCATGTGGACGGATTCCGCTTTGATCTCGCCAGCGCACTCGCGCGTGAGCTGCATGATGTGGACCGACTGGGCGCGTTCTTCGACATCATTCACCAAGACCCGGTGTTGTCGCAGGTAAAGCTGATTGCTGAGCCGTGGGATCTGGGTGAAGGTGGTTACCAGGTGGGCAACTTCCCTGTCGGCTGGGTGGAGTGGAATGACCGCTACCGTGATGATGTGCGCTCCTACTGGAAGGGCGAGGGTGGTCTCATAGGTGATCTTGCACACCGGTTGACGGGCTCGAGTGATCTGTATGCGCACAGTGGGCGCCGGCCCTATGCCAGCGTTAACTTCGTTACCGCGCATGATGGCTTCACGCTCAACGATCTCGTGAGCTACAACCATAAACATAATGAGGCGAATGGCGAGGATAGCCGCGACGGCACTGATAACAACCGGAGCTGGAACGGAGGCGTCGAGGGCCCGACCGACGACCCTGCAATCACGGCCCTGCGTGCGCAGCAGAAGCGCAACTTTATGGCGACGCTTCTGCTCTCGCAAGGTGTGCCGATGTTCGTTGCAGGCGACTGTTCTGGGCGCACGCAAATGGGGAATAACAATGCTTACTGTCAGGATAACGAGATCAGCTGGGTAAACTGGGACATCAAGCCCGAAGACAGGCAATTGTTTGAGTTTGTGCGTCGTGTGATCGATTTAAGCAAGTCACACCCGGTATTCCGCCGCCGCTCGTTTTTTCACGGCAGGCGGATTCGCGGCAGCGTCCTCAAAGATATCGTCTGGTTAAAACCGGACGGTGAAGAAATGACAGACGAAGAATGGCAGGCGTCTTATGCCCGCAGTCTGGGGCTGTATATCGCGGGAGAAGGCGTGAGTGACGTGGATGAGCGTGGCATACCGCTGGAGGATGATAGTTTTATACTCCTGCTCAATGCGCATCATGATGTAGTGCCCTTTATGGTGCCTGGTTTCAAGCCGGATACAGGGTGGTTGCGGGAGTTCGACACGAGCCGGGGTGCTGGGCTTGAGCGGGACGGGATCACAATGCCGGGCCAGGCGTATCCGCTCGCGGGTCGTTCCTGTGTATTATTGCGTGAGATCGGTGCCGTGCCGAGCCAAGTACATGGTGGAGATAGTGTGCAATGAAGCCGAAACTTGTCCTGATCCTGATTTTGGCTAGCCTGGGGGCAGTGTTCATTCTCCAGAACACAACAGTAGTGGAAGTACGCTTACTGCTGTGGACAGTGGCGATGTCACGCGCCTTGCTGATTCTCGGTGTGCTGGTCGTGGGTATGCTTCTGGGCGGACTCCTGTATAGCTATATTACACACCGGCGCCGTACGTGATATGCACTATAACCTGCAGGGATCGCACTACAGGTGCGGCCCCTGCAAGTCTGCATCAGCGCATACTATCCAGGGCAGGATTATTGTTTTTGACGGTGAAAGTAGTTACAACGCGGAAGGAGAGAGATCATGGCGGATGAAAACAGGATGGATAGTGGAGTGGAGCAGAAAATAGAGGGCAGTGCGCAGCAAAAGCAGGAAGAGGTGGCGGCCTATGAAAAACTACGTCAGGAATCAAAGCGGGTGTTTTCGGAGATGCGTGAGAATGTGAATGCCGAAACTATCCGTGAAGCCGTAGACAAGGCAGGTAGCCGCCTGAAAGAGGCCGGTGGCTATACGTCGGAAGTGCTGCACAAGGCATCTGAGGCCCTCAAGAAAGACGCCGCTTATGCGATGGAGAAACTGGGGCCGAAATGGGACGCCTTTTCCGAGAAGAGCGCCGATCTTTTTGGCGTGTGGCGTGATCGCAGTACCCTGTTTCTGTCGCAGGCATCGGTCGCCGTTGGAGAGTGGCTGCAAAAAGCCGGCACCAGGCTGGGTCACCTCACGTATCGTACCGGTGAGATGACCAGCGGGGGCACATTTTCCTGTACTGCTTGTGGAGAATTAATGGTGCAGTCCGATGCAGGGCATTTGTCAGAGTGCCCAAAATGCAAGGGCACGGAGTTTCGGCGCAATTAACGCGGGCTCAACTCGGCACGGGTTCCGGATCAGTTGTTCTGCGCTGCATAGCGTCGCCAGATGTAATGATCGAGTGACAGCTTGCCGGGGCCATGCAGCATCAGTACCGTGAGCAATATACCGAAGTAGATATGGGCTAAATAGCCTTCGCCCCAGTTGGTGGCGGCATCGGGCACGTCCAGATGGTATGAGATGGCGGCCATGAACGTCAGAAAGATTAACGCGGCACTGGCGCATCTTGTCGCCAGACCCAGCACCAGCAGTACAGATCCGATCAGTTCCGTGCCAGTGGCCAGTACTGCAGCCAGCATGGGATTAAATAGCGGCACCTTGAAGACAGTGGTGAATATATCCAGTGTCTTGTCAAAATTACTGATTTTGACCAGCCCGGATGCCCAGAAGATATTGGCCATCCATAACCGTATAAAGAGATTGAGCAGGGGGCTTAGTGCATTTGCCCCGCTGACAAATGTATTTATTCCTGCTGCAACTCTGCTGAACATGGTGATCTCCCATTGGTGCGCGTGTGACCGGCCGGGAATATATTCCCGGCCGGTTGTTTCAGGTCGCTATGCCTACTTGTGCATCTCCATCTCCATTTTTGCCTGTGCAGCCTTGCAGTCCTCAGGTGTCATGAACAGAAAGCCCTTACCTTTGCAGCTGTTTTGGCCTTGGCAGGCATTCACACCCTTGCAGTCACCCGTGCCTTTGCAGGAATTCACGCCATTACAGTGGATTTTTCCTTCAGTGCTTTCAGTGGCGGCGGCAGAGATGCCCGCAGTGGCAAACATACCGGCGGCAGCGGTGGCAAGGAGTAAGCCCTTGAGTGCATTTGCAGTGTTCATATATGTGCTCCAGTTCAAGTGGTTGATAGTTAGAGTGATCGTAGGCGGCTGGCCTACGATGCACAGATTAGACTCCATATCTTGCTGTGGTCTCACGAGAAAATCACAATTTCATCACATCACAGCCTGGTGACCGCAGCAAAAGGGTAGTGTTATATTCAGGCAGGAAGATTGGGAAGCAGCCAAGCGCGCTGCGCTTAAGGGTGTTACCCTGGGGCCAAAATTGACTCAAGTCAGGCTACTGTAAATCCCGAAGCGCGGGAGGTGGTGCTGTACCTTCTATGAGTCCGAGCAGGACAGTGGCGCCAGCCGATGGTGTATCCTGATGCTGTGCCTTATATTGGGCAAGCCACAGGGCAATGACACAGTTGCCCCAAACCGCTGTTTGCAGCAGCAGTGCAGCAAGGACGGCTGCACTGGTGATGAGGCGCGCAGGCCTGGGCTCGAACTCCAGATATTGAAAGCCGAGGTAGGCCGCCAGGATCCAGTACTAAAGATAAATTTGATGTGAGCAAGGATGCCGGCGATGAAATCATAAATGCCGGCCTCGGTTTTGAGTGCTAACTGTGAGAGACGTCGTACCAGCAGGCGTTGTATCGTATACAGCACTATCGATAAACCCGCCGTTATTGCCAGAGCAATGCTCCAGTCGAACAGGCTGTGGCCGTAAAATATCTGATCCAGAAATTCCAGCTCGCGCCCTCTGCTGACCGGTTGGTGACGGAATTAGTCAGCCACGCTGAGCTAATCAGGCTTTCATAGCTTTAAAAAATGTTCGCGGTAATACTTCATCTCTCGAATAGAATCGCGGATGTCTTCAAGCGCGAGATGCGCGGGATTCTTGTTGAAGCCATCCGCCAGTGTTGGTGCCCAGCGCCGGGCCAGTTCCTTGACCGTGCTTACGTCGAGGTTTCGGTAATGGAAGTATTTCTCCAGATCAGGCATCGAGCGGTGCAAGAAGCGCCGATCCTGACAGATACTGTTGCCGCACATGGGAGATTTATTGCGTGGTACATACTTCTGCAGGAATTCCAGTGTACGTTGCTCGGCCTCGATTTCATTTACCATGCTGGTGCGGACACGTTCGACCAGGCCTGAGTGGCCATGTTGGCGTGTATTCCAGTCATCCATACCATGCAGCATTTCATTGCTTTGATGGATGGCGAGCACCGGCCCCTCCTCCAGGATATTGAGATTGCTGTCGGTGACGATGGTCGCGATTTCGATAATGCGGTCAGTGTCGGTATTCAGCCCGGTCATTTCGAGGTCAATCCAGATCAAATTGTTGGGGTCTTGAGCCACGGGCGTCCTTTATTTGTGTGCTTGCTCAACATTGTACCAAAGGCTATGCTGAGTTACCTGAAATAGTATCGAAGACTGCAAGATATGAATACGCTTTCCATGTTGTTTGTTGCTGCGCTGATAGTGGGTCTGGGTGTGGATTTGTGGCTGATGCGGCGTCAGGCCGCGACTGTGCTGTCGCATCGCGAGAGTGTGCCTCCAGCCTTCAGTGCGCACATTCCGCTGGCCGCGCACCAGAAGGCGGCGGACTATACGGTAGTGAAACTCGACCTGGGTGGTGTGGAGCTGCTTGTCGGCGCGCTATGGTTGTTGCTATGGACGCTGGGCGGCGGTTTGAATCTGCTCGACCAGACATGGCGTAATATGGAACTGCCAGTGCTGTGGACAGGGGTCGGGTTCACCGTGAGCGTGGTGCTGCTGATGGCGTTGCTCGACCTGCCGTTTGCGGTTTACCGTACCTTTGTTGTCGAGCAGCGCTTCGGCTTCAATCGCACCACGCCGCGCATGTTTACTATCGACCTGCTCAAGCATGCTGCACTGACATTAGCGCTGGGTGTGCCGCTTGCCGCAGTGGTGTTGTGGCTGATGGGGCAGGCAGGCTGGTGGTGGTGGCTATATGTGTGGTTAGTGTGGACAGGTTTCGGCCTGTTCATGATGTGGGCCTACCCTGCGTTTATCGCACCTTTGTTCAACAAGTTCAGTGCACTCGATAATGCGGAACTTCAGGCGCGGATTCAGGGTCTGTTGCAGCGTAGTGGATTTACCAGTAATGGTATCTTCGTAATGGATGGTTCGAGCCGGTCGGCGCACGGCAATGCCTATTTCACGGGCCTTGGCGCGAACAAGCGCATCGTATTTTTTGATACGCTCATCAATACGCTCGCATCGGACGAGATCGAGGCAGTGCTGGCGCACGAGCTCGGGCACTTCAAGCGCAGGCATGTGCAAAAGCGCATGATTGTGATGGCCATATTCAGTCTCGCAGGGCTTGCGTTGCTCGGCTGGCTGATGCAGCAGCCATGGTTTTACCAGGGTCTTGGCGTCGATCAGCCCTCTGTGTACGCCGCTCTGATACTGTTCCTGATTGCCGTACCGGTATTCGGGTTTTTCATGCAGCCGATAGCAGCGTGGTTTTCGCGCAAGGACGAATTCGAGGCCGACGACTTTGCCGCGCAGCAGGCCGATGCGGGCGCAATGATCCGGGCGCTGGTCAAGCTGTATCAGGAAAACGCGAGTACGCTGACGCCGGATGCGCTGTACTCGGCGTTTCACGACTCGCACCCGCCAGCCCCGCTGCGCGTAGCGCATCTTGCAACTAAACTGGTGTAATACATTTATGGAGGTGTGATATGAAAAAATGGATGCTGTTTCCCGCATTGCTGGTGCTGGGCACCCCGTTGGCGCAGGCGGGTGATGCCAAGCAGGGGCAGGCGCTGTATCAGGCCAATTGCACCCGCTGCCACGATACTACGATACACACCCGCCCCAGCAGTATTATTCACTCACTGGATGGGCTCAAGAAGCGTGTGCAGTTTTGTGAGGCAGGAAACCGTTTACACTGGTCGTCAGATCAAATCGAGGACGTGGCTTCGTATCTGAATGAGTCGTTCTACAAGTTCGAGAAAATCCCGTGAGTGATCTGACTGCAAGACACTGCAAGCCGTGCGAAGGTGGCGCCATGCCGCTTTCCCTGAGTGCAGCGCACGATCTTCTGAAGCAGGCCCCTGCTTGGGTGCTGAACGACAAGGGCGACGAAATCAGCCGCACCTTCCAGTTCAGGAATTACTACCAGACGCTGGCGTTCGTCAACGCGCTGGGCTGGATCGCGCATCAGGAAGATCATCATCCCGATCTGGAAGTCAGCTACAACAAATGCTGCGTGCGCTTCAGTACGCATGCGATCAAGGGCTTGTCGGAAAATGACTTTATCTGTGCGGCGAAGGTTGACGCCCTGACGCCGGCCTGAGCGGGGAGGCGCCTTCGCTCCAGCAGGCTGTTGAAAAACAGCCTGCGTGCGAAGCAAAACAAAAATCACACTTTTTGCTTTGCAGGTTGAAAAAGGCCATGGATGGCCTTTTTCAACATCCTGCTAGGTGCCCTGCTGGCGGATGTAGTCCAGCGCGCGCCCGATGCGTTGCAGGGTGCGTTCGCGCCCCAGCAATTGCAGGGTGACGTCGATAGGCGGTGAGGCGGTCTTGCCGGTGACGGCGGCGCGCAGCGGCTGGGCCAGTTTTCCGAGGGCGAGTTGATGTGCTTCGGCAACCGCGCTGACGAGTGCATGCAGTGACTCCGTTGTCCATGGTGTGAGTGCCTGTAGCTGCGCGTGCAGATCGTTGAGGGTCTCAAGTATGGCGGGCGTCAGTTGCGTGGCCGCCTTGGTGTCATAGCCGGTGATGTCCTGATAGAAAATCATACTCGCCTGCGCCATCTCCACCAGCGTCTTGGCGCGCTCGCGCAGCGCGACCACCACCTCGCTCAACTCCGGACCCTGCGTGGGGTCGAGGCCGAGCCTGCCCATATGCCAGCTCAACTGGTGCGCTACGTGTGCGGGGTCGGAGTGCTTGAGGTAATGCTGATTGAGCCAAAGCAGTTTTTGCGGGTCGAAGGCGCTGGCGGCGCGGTTCACGTTGCTGATGTCGAACAGCGCAATCAGTTCATCGAGTGAAAATACTTCCTGGTCACCGTGTGACCAGCCGAGCCGCACCAGATAGTTGAGCAGGGCCTCGGGCAGATAGCCGTCCTCGCGGTATTGCATCACGCTTACCGCGCCGTGACGTTTGGACAGGCGCTGGCCGTCTGGCCCCAGAATCATGGGCACGTGGGCATAGAGCGGCAGCGGCGCGCCGAGCGCCTGCAGAATGTTGATCTGGCGCGGCGTATTGTTAAGGTGATCGTCGCCGCGGATGACGTGCGTGACATGCATATCCCAGTCGTCCACCGC
This sequence comes from uncultured Gammaproteobacteria bacterium, assembly GCA_947085325.1. Classification (GTDB taxonomy): domain Bacteria; phylum Pseudomonadota; class Gammaproteobacteria; order SURF-13; family SURF-13; genus JAQBXX01. The sequence continues at coordinate 47,141 of CAMTVY010000016.1, forward strand.
GACCGTGAAGTTATAGGTAGGCGTGCCGTCTGAGCGCGCAATAATGAGATCGTCCAGCTCGCTGTTGTTGAAGATTACAGCGCCCTTGATCTGGTCGTGCACCACGACATCACCGTCAAGTGGTGTCTTGAAGCGCACCACCGGCGCAATGTCCGCCGGCGGCGTGCTAAGGTTGCGGCAGTGGTGGTCATAGCGCGGCTTTTCCTTGTGCGCCATCTGCCCCGCGCGCAGTTGTTCAAGGCGCTCCTTTGAGCAATAGCAGTGATAGGCGTTGCCCGTTTCCAGCAGGTGCTTAATCACCGCTCGGTAGCGCTCAAAGTGCTGGGTCTGGTAGAACGGGCCTTCGTCGTATTCGAGGCCGAGCCAGGTCATACCCTCCAGAATTGCATTTACCGACTCCGCCGTGGAGCGTTCGAGGTCGGTATCTTCGATGCGCAGGATGAAGGCGCCGCCGTGCTTGCGGGCGTGCAGCCAGGAGTACAAGGCGGTGCGGGCGCCGCCTACGTGCAGATAACCGGTGGGGCTGGGCGCAAAGCGGGTGCGGACGTTCATGGGAGAGAGTAGTCTGATGACGGAGTGATATTCTAGCAAAAAAGCAGGCTTAATTTGACCTGCATCATCCTTCCCCGTAAAATTCCCCGTTCAGTCAGGGCGATTAGCTCAGCGGTAGAGCACTGCCTTCACACGGCAGGGGTCGCAAGTTCGAACCTTGCATCGCCCACCATCAAGAGCTTTCTCCAGTGTCCAGGCTGCAAGCGAGTGATTATGGTGCGTGCCTTTGGGTATGAGCTGAGTTTGGAGCACGCTACAGATTGCCTACGCGGGTGAGCTGCTCCCCCAGTGTAGCCAGTGATGAACGTATTTCCTCCGCGCGTTGTTGCCCCGCACTGACTATGTGCTCGGGCGCGCGTTGCAGGTAGTCAGAATTGGCCAACCTGCCTTCAAGCTGTCCCAGTTCCTTGTGCAGTTTCCCGATCTCTTTCTCCAGCCGTACCAGCTCCGTGTGTTTGTCGATCAAACCGGCCATGGGAATGAGCAGCTTCATTTCACCCAGCAGCGTGGTTGCAGATTCGGGCGCGGTGGCCGTGTCTTCCAGCCACTCGATGGAGGCGAGGCGCGCGAGCGTGGTGAGGTAGGCGCGATTGCGTGTCATGTAGCTGTGATCAGTGTCGCCGCCGTCCTGTAACAGCAGGGGCAACGGTTTGGCGGGCGAAATGTTCATTCCGCTGCGGATAGAGCGGACAGCGAGAATAAACGATTGCAGCCATTGCATCTCGCCCAAGGTCTCTTGATCTATCTTGTCGGGTTGTGGCTTGGGGTAGGGCTGTTGCATGATCGTGTCGCCCTGTTTCCCTGCCAGTGACGCCACCCGCTGCCATATCTCCTCTGTGATGAACGGCATGATCGGGTGGGCAAGTCGGAGCAGCGTTTCCAGCACGCGCACCAGCGTGCGGCGGGTGCCGCGCAAGGTGCGCTCGTCGCTTTCTGTTGACAGCAGCACCGGTTTCGAAAGCTCCAGGTACCAGTCGCAGTAGTCATTCCATGCGAATTCATATAGCGCCTGCGCGGCGAGATCAAAGCGGTACGCCTTGAAAGATTCGATGACGGTCTGCTCTGTGGCTTGCAGGCGCGAGATGATCCAGCGATCCGCAAGCGTCAGCTCCACTGCGCCGCCCGTCTGGCCGCAGTCCTTGTCTTCGGTGTTCATCAGCACATAGCGTGCGGCATTCCAGAGCTTGGTGCAGAAGTTGCGGTAGCCCTCAATGCGGCCGGTATCGAAGCGGATGTCACGACCCTGGGTGGCAAGCGAGGCGAAGGTGAAGCGCAACGCGTCCGTGCCATAGGGAGGAATGCCGGCGGGGAACTGTTTGCGTGTGGCGCGCTCGATCTTCTGCGCCATCTCCGGCTGCATCAGACCGCTGGTGCGCTTGGCTACCAGCGCCTCCAGTTCGATGCCGTCGATGAGGTCGATCGGGTCAAGCACGTTGCCCTTGGACTTCGACATCTTCTGGCCTTCGGCATCGCGCACCAGGCCGTGGATGTACACCTCGCGGAACGGCACTTCGCCGGTGAACTTGAGCCCCATCATCACCATGCGCGCCACCCAGAAGAAAATGATGTCGAAGCCGGTGACCAGCACGCTGGTCGGATAAAAGGTTTTTAACTCAGGTGTTTTGTCGGGCCAGCCGAGAGTGGAGAAGGGCCACAACGCGGAAGAGAACCAGGTGTCGAGCACGTCTTCGTCCTGTTTCAGTGTTTTGCCCGGGGCCTGCTGCTGCGCCTCTTGCAGGTTGCGGGCAACGTATATCTTGCCATCGTCGTCGTACCACGCCGGAATACGGTGGCCCCACCAGATCTGGCGCGAGATACACCAGTCCTGGATGTTGCGCATCCATTCGAAGTAGGTCTTGCTCCAGTTTTCCGGCACAAAACGGATGCGGCCATCTTCAACGACCTTGATGGCCTCGGCGGCCAGCGGCGCAGCTTTCACGTACCACTGATCGGTGAGATAGGGCTCAATTACGGCATGGGTGCGGTCGCCGCGCGGCACCATGAGTTTATGGGGCTTGATCTCGGCGATGAGGCCCAAGGCCTCTAAATCCGCGACTATCTGTTTGCGCGCCTCGTAGCGATCGAGGCCCCAGTATTCCTTGGGTATTCCGATATCAGATGCCACATCGATAATGTTGCCTCGAACAGAGAGTCGCGCATGCCTAAGACCTTCTTTAACCATCGGCCAGTCCGTATCACTTACGATCTTTGCATCTTTCGTAAAGATACAGATGAGAGGTAGTTTGTGGCGCTTGCCTACCTCGTAATCGTTAAAATCATGGGCGGGGGTAATCTTCACGCAGCCGGAGCCGAAGGCGGGATCGACGTAGTCATCGGCGATGATGGGTATTTCGCGCTCGGTGAGCGGCAATCTGATGCTTTTGCCGATGAGTTTTCTATAGCGCTCATCGTCAGGATGCACGGCGACGGCGGCATCGCCCAGCATGGTCTCCGGGCGCGTGGTCGCGACGGTTAAAAACCCGTTGCCATCTGCAAGCGGATAGCGGATGTGCCAGAGATAGCCGTCTTCTTCCTGCGCAATCACTTCGAGATCGGATACTGCGGTGTGCAATACCGGATCCCAGTTCACCAGCCGCTTGCCACGGTAGATCAGGCCCTTCTCATGCAGCCGCACGAAGACCTCGGTCACCGCCTTGGACAAGCCTTCATCAAGGGTGAAGCGCTCGCGCGACCAGTCCACCGACGCACCCATGCGCCGCAATTGGCGTGTGATGTGGTTGCCTGATTCCGCCTTCCACTTCCACACCTCTTCGATAAATTTGTCGCGCCCCAGGTCGTGGCGCGTCTTGCCCTGTGCCGCGAGCTGACGTTCCACCACCATCTGGGTGGCGATGCCGGCGTGATCGGTGCCCATCTGCCACAGTGTGTTGTTCCCCTGCATGCGGTGGTAACGCGTCAGCGTGTCCATGAGCGTGTCCTGGAAGGCATGGCCCATGTGCAGCGTGCCGGTGACGTTGGGCGGCGGGATCATGATGCAGTACGGTGTGTCTGCCCCGGACGGAGCAAAATAGTTGTTGTTCTCCCAGTGCTGATACCAGCGCTGTTCGATGCCGTGAGGGTTGTAGATTTTATCCATCGTGTATGGGGGTTATCGGGTTGGGCGGTTCGGAGTGAAGGCGAAAACGCAGTGTCTGATGTCGTCAGTTTTCAATGGTGTGTGATTCGGGCGTGATACCGTGTTCGCGATAAAACCGGAAGCGTTCACGCGCCGCCTGCCTGGCAGTTTCATCATTATCCACGATCTCGGCAATACGCGCGAAGCGGTCATAAAACGGCGGCACAGCCGGTGCGAGGTTAATCAGCAGGTCACGGCTTGCAGGCTCGCCTCGCCAGCCGATGTGCACCGGCAGCTCACTATCATCGTCTGTTTCGTACAAGGCGTGCGGTATGAAGCTGCCCTGCCTGAACGTCCACAGCAGATTGTCCAGTTGTGCCGCCTGTGCCTCTGACGCCGCGTGGATGTAAATGCGCTGGCTCTGGTCGTAGGCCTTTTCGGCCAGGCGGCAGGTGAAGGGTAGCCGGTCGTCTTTATCCCCCGCAGGCAGCACATAGAAGTCAACGCGCACGGCATTGCCTGCTATTGGTTGCTGCTGCGCTGCAGCAGGTAGTGCATGAGCAACGGCACGGGCCGGCCGGTGGAGCCCTTCTTGTCGCCGGAAAGCCAGGCCGTGCCTGCGATATCAAGGTGCGCCCAATGAAACTTCCGGGTAAAGCGTGCGAGAAAGCAGGCGGCTGTGATGGTGCCTGCTTCGCGCCCGCCGACGTTGGCCATGTCGGCGAAATTGGTTTTCAGCTGATCCTGATACTCGTCCCACAGCGGCAACTCCCACGCCCGGTCGCCACTGGTCTCACCGGCCTGTATCAGGTCTCGCACCAGTGGCGCATGGTTGCCCAGCAGGCCGCTGGGGTGCTTGCCGAGGGCGATCACGCATGCGCCGGTGAGCGTGGCGATGTCGATCACTACATCGGGCTTGAAGCGCTCGCTGTAGGTGAGGGCATCGCACAGAATCAAGCGTCCTTCGGCGTCGGTATTCAGGATTTCGATGGTCTGGCCGGAGAGGCTTTCAACCACGTCGCCGGGTTTTACCGCGTCGCCGCCCGGCATGTTCTCGGTGGCGGGGATCACGCCCACCACGTTGATCGGCAGTGCGAGCGCGGCGCAGGCGGCGAGGGTGCCGAGCACACTGCCCGCACCGCTCATGTCATATTTCATCTCGTCCATGTTGGCCGAGGGCTTGATGGAGATGCCGCCACTGTCGAAGGTGACGCCCTTGCCGACCAGCACCACAGGCTTGTCGGTTTTTTTCGCGCCATGATATTCCAGTGTAATAAGTTTGGCGGGCTCTTTTGCGCCGCGCGCGACCGCGAGCAGTGCGCCCATGCCCAGCCGCTGCATGTCTCTGACCTCAAGCACGCTGACCTTGAGACTTTTGTGAGTCTTTTGCAGGGTCTTGGCCTGGCGGGCGAGGTAGGAGGGCGTGCAGATATTGCTCGGCTGGTTGCCGAGGTCGCGTGCCAAGCGGACGCCTGCGGCGATGGCTTCGCCTTCGCGCAGGGCTTGCGCCGCTGCGGCAGGCTTATAGCGTTCCGTCGTTGCAAGCATGATATGGCGCAGCCTGGGCGCGGTTTCCTTCTTGCTCTTATGGCTCGCAAAACGGTAAAGGGCGCTGTGTGCGGCGAGCACTGTCTGGCGTATCGCCCAGCTCACATCGTGTTTCAGTGTCTCGGGGTCTGGCAGATAGAACGCGGCCTCGCGCGCGCCGGTGTCGCGCAGTGCGTTGACTGCCGCAGCGACCACCTTGCGGTACTTCATGTCGCTGAACTCGTTGAGCTTGCCGCAGCCCGCCAGCAGGATGCGCTCGCAAGCGATGTGAGGTACATTGTGCAGCAGGCGCGTCTCCCCTATAGTGCCCTTGACATCGCCCTGTTCCAGCAGCCGCGACAAGAAGCCGCCGCTCTGCTTGTCCAGGCGCGCGGCGGCGGCAGAGAGGTGGCGCGACTCGAAGATGGCGGCCACAATGCAGCCAGTGCGCAGTTTTTCCGGCGCTGCGGTCTTGATGCTGAATTCCATGCAGGCTCCTGAAGGATCTGGTTTGATAGAGACAGCAAGTGTACTCGAAGCGGTGGGTTTTTTCAGCCCGGGCGACCTGTGAACACAGGCCATGCGGATATTTAATCGCTACCTGATGAGGGAAGTGCTGGACAGCATGCTGGGCGTGACGCCCATCCTGCTGCTCATCTTTCTGAGCGACCGCTTTGTACGCTACCTGGCCGAGGCGGCGGCAGGCAATATGTCGAGCACGGCCATACTCGATCTGCTGGCGCTCAAGTCGCTTATCGCCCTGGTGCTCATCCTGCCGCTGGCTTTCTTTATTGCTGTATTGCTGGCGCTTGGACGCATGTACAAGGACAGTGAGATGATTGCCCTTATGGCGTGCGGGGCTGGCACGGCCGCTGTGCTGAAGATGCTGCTGCGCTTTACCCTCGGGTTGGCGCTGGTGGTGGCTGCCCTGTCGCTGGTGATTGCGCCATGGGCCGCCGGGCGTAGCAACCAGATTGCCCACCAGGCCGAGGCGCTTTCCGAAATTACCAGTGTTATACCGGGCAGCTTCAAGGAGTCGCGCAAGGGCGATCATATCCTGTACGTGGAGTCTGTCTCAGCCGACCAGCGCGTGCTGAAAAATGTGTTTATCCAGAGCCGCAGCGCAGAAAGCCTGGACATCGTGACTGCAAGCAGCGGGGTAAAGTTTACCGATGCCGGCACGGGCGACCAGTTCATTGTGCTTCAGGGCGGGAACCGCTACGAAGGTAGTCCCGGCAGCGCAAATTACAAGATAATCAGCTATGAAAAGTATTCGTTACGCATACGCGATGTAGATCCGACGCCGGTGACCGAAGATCTGGATGCCAAGCCTACGCTGACGTTGTGGAGTGCCACCGACCCTGGCTCCAGCGCTGAATTGCAATGGCGCATTTCCATGCCATTATCAGTGTTGGCCTTCGGTATGCTGGGGGTGCTGCTTGCGCGCACCTCACCCCGTGAGGGTAAGTACGCCAAATTGTTCGTGGCCTTTCTCATCTATCTCATCTACAACAACATGCTGGGCGTTGCGCGTGCCTGGCTGCATCGCGGCCTGTTGGAGCCGGTAGTCGGTATGTGGTGGGTGCATGCTGCCGCCTTGCTGCTGATCGCTGTGATCTTTATGCATCAGGTGGGATTCCGCTGGACACTGTGGCAGCGCTGGTCGGCACATAAGGAAAGAATCAGCCCGGGACGGCCGACAACATGAAAATACTAGACCGCTATATTGGTACTGCTGTCGCCATGAGCTCGCTGCTCGTCATGCTGGTGCTGCTCGCGCTGTTTTTCTTTATTGATTTTGTAAACAACCTGAACGATGTCGGAAAGGGTAATTACAATGTGGTGACAGCAGCACAGTATGTGCTTCTGTCGCAGCCACGCCGCATCTATGAGCTGTTTCCGCTGGCCGCCCTGCTGGGCACCATGCTGGGCTTGGGCGCGCTGGCGGCAGGCAGCGAGTTGACCGCGATCCGTGCCGCAGGCGTTTCGCTGGCTCGCATAGTATTGTCGGTGATGAAGGTGGCTGCAATCATGATGCTGGGGGTGGTGCTGGTCGGTGAGCTGGCCGCGCCGAAAAGCGAGCAGTATGCGCAAAGCCTGCGTGCGATGGCGCTGTCTTCCCACCTATCGCTGGATACCCGTTACGGCTTCTGGTCACGTGATGCACATAGCTTCATCAACATTCGCACGATACTGCCCGGTGGCAGGTTCAGCGATATCTACGTGTATGAATTTGATGACAAGCAAAACCTTCGCGTTGCCACGCACGCGGCTAAAGGGCAGCGTGAGGATGGAAAATGGCTGCTGGAAGATATCGTACAGAGCGAGATACAACCATCCGGTGTAACGACGCGCCGCATTGCACGCGCCCACTGGAGTTCGTTGCTCAGCCCCGACGTGGTGGACGCGGTGCTGGTCAAGCCGGAGTGGTTGTCCCTCTGGGATATATACCGTTATCTCGATTACCTGCGGGCCAACAACCAGAATACACAGCGGTATGAGATGGCCTTGTGGGGAAAGCTCCTGGCGCCATTCACTACCGGGGTGATGGTGTTTCTGGCGATTCCGTTCGTGTTTGGTTCACTGCGTTCTGTGGGCGTGGGGCAGCGGGTGCTGGTGGGTAGTCTGCTCGGTGTCGGCTTTCATCTGTTCAACCAGATTTCAACCCATATCGGGCTGGTGTATGAGTTGAGTCCGCTACTCAGTGCGCTGTTTCCGGCAACCCTGTTTTTGCTGATCGCGCTGGTGCTGTTGAGCCGGCCCTATTGGACGCGCATTACGCCGCGCTCGAAAATGGCGCTCCCTAGGGGGTTCGAACCCCTGTTACCGCCGTGAGAGGGCAGTGTCCTGGACCGCTAGACGAAGGGAGCGTGGGTAGCCGGGCTGACTGAGTGCAGAGCGTGGTATTATACGCGAAGCCGCCGCCCACTCAAGCGGCTTCCGCATAAAGGGTGCCTCTAAAAATGATGGATTTTGCTTCAAGACAAGGCGCGGCGCCGTCGAGCAGCGGTCGCTCCTGCGCGTCCTGCGCGCGCGACATTCGTACGTCCCTGTACAGCACAGCATACAAGTTAGTATGTGAGCAGCGGAAACAAGCTGCAACGCAGTATTGAAGCAAAAGACGCATTTTTAGAGGCACCCTAAAGCCGTACCGACAGGACAACCATTATTACGCCCCATATCATCCCCCGCGCTGAACACACCATTTCACGCGCCCAGATCAGTGACTACGCCCTCAAGGTGCTTTATCGCCTGAAGGAGGCTGGTTTCGAGGCCTACCTGGTGGGTGGCTGCGTGCGCGACCTGCTGCTGGGCCGCGAACCCAAGGATTTCGATGTCACCACCAATGCGCTGCCGGATCAGGTGGCCCAGTTGTTTCGCAATTGCCGCCTGATCGGGCGGCGATTCCGTCTCGCGCACGTGCACTTCGGGCGTGAAATTATCGAGGTAGCCACCTTCCGCGGCACGCATGCCGGGGGCGAGGATGAGACGCACGGCGAAAACGGCCGTATTCTGCGCGACAACGTGTACGGCGTAACGCTGGAAGAGGATGCCTACCGGCGTGATTTTACGGTGAATGCGTTGTACTACAACATCCGTGACTTCTCCGTGGTGGATTGCATGGGCGGCATGGATGACCTCAGGGCCGGACTGTTGCGTCTGGCAGGTGACCCCGATCAACGCTACCGTGAAGACCCGGTGCGCATGTTGCGTGCAGTGCGTTTCGCGGCCAAGCTCGGCTTTCGCATTGATCCGCAAAGTGAGGCACCCATCGTCGGGCTGGGCCATTTGCTGGGTGAGATTCCGTCGGCACGCTTGTTTGAAGAAGTGCTCAAATTATTCATGGGTGGCGTTGGTGTGCAGACGTTTGAGTTGTTGCGGCATTACCGCCTGTTTGACCATTTGTTCCCGGATACCGAGGCGAGCCTGGCCCATGAACGGGCGCATTTTCCGCTGACCCTGCTGACGCAGGCGCTTGCCAATACCGATGCGCGTATTGCGCAGGGCAAGCCGGTGACGCCGGCATTTCTGTTCGCCGCGCTGTTATGGGAGCCCATGCGGCAACTGGCCGAAAAGAAGCAGGCCGAGGGTATGGGCGCGATCGAGGCCATGCAGCTTGCTGCCGAAAGCGTTGTGACGCGGCAGGTAACACGCATTGCGCTGCCGAAGCGTTTCAGTGTGCCGATGCGTGAAATCTGGATCATGCAGCAGCGCCTGCCGCAGCGCGCGGGCAAGCGTGCCCTGCGGCTTGCCGCGCATCCGCGTTTCCGCGCCGCCTATGATTTTCTGCTGTTGCGTGCCGCGGCGGGCGAGGAGGTGCAGGAACTGGCGGACTGGTGGACGCATTTTCAGGAAACCGACGCCTCCGGCCAGCAGGCCCTGCTGTCCAAGGTTGTCTCCACCGGGCCAGCCAAGAAACGCCGACGCAAGCGCAGACGGCCGGGCGATGCGGCGCCCGCAGGCGAAGGCGCTTAAGCCCGCTTTTATCATCCCGGTGCGCGGTCGCACACTGTCATGACGAATCACGCCTATGTGGCTTTGGGCAGCAATCTGGCAGATCCCCTGCAGCAGGTGCAGTCCGCGCTGGCGGCGCTCGCCGCACTGCCCGATACAACACGCGTTGCGTATTCCAGCCTGTATCTGAGCGCGCCACTGGGGCTGCCCGGGCAGCCCGACTACATCAATGCCGTGTGTGCGCTGGATACGCGCCTGCCGCCCGAGCGTCTGCTCGACCGTCTGTTGGAGATTGAAGGCCAGCATGGGAGAATACGGGGCGCGGAACGCTGGGGGCCGCGCACACTGGATCTCGACCTCCTGCTCTATGGGGATGTGCAGATGCAGACAACGCGCATTACGCTGCCCCATCCGCGCCTGCACGAGCGCAATTTTGTCCTGTATCCATTGTACGAGCTGGCGCCGGCGTTGATCATCCCCGGGCACGGAGCGCTGGCCGAACTGATAAAGCGCTGCCCGGCGCAGGGGTTGAGGAAGCATGATGAGCAGACCTGACGACACGTCTTCGGGAAGCGTGCGGCGCAGCTATATCGCCGTCGAGGGCCCCATCGGGGTAGGCAAGACCAGTCTCGCCAAACGTCTGGCGCTCTCGCTCGCGGGCGAAGCCCTGCTGGAGCAGGCGTACGACAATCCCTTTCTGGAACGCTTTTACCAGAATCCGCGCCAGGCCGCCTTGCCTGCACAGTTGTATTTTCTGTTTCAGCGCACGCAGCAGATCAATGCGCTGCGCCAGAGCGACCTGTTCAGCGCCGTGCGCGTGTCTGACTTCATGATGGAGAAAGATCGCCTGTTTGCGCGCGCCACGCTGGACGATGACGAGCTGCGCCTGTACGAGCAGGTGTACGCCCAGATGACGGTGCAGGCGCCGCAGCCGGATCTGGTGATTTATCTGCAAGCCCCGGTGGAAATCCTGCTGGCGCGTATTGCGCGCCGCGCCGTGCCGTACGAGCGCCTGATCGAGTCGGCCTACCTGCATCGTCTGTCCAATGCCTATGCCGATTTTTTCCACCACTACGACGAGGCGCCGCTGCTCATTATCAACGCCGCCCAGATCGATCCGGTCAACAACGAGCAGGATTATGCGTTGCTGCTGGAGCAGATCGGCAGCGTGCGCAGCGGGCGGCACTACTTCAACCCGCTGTCCGTAGCATTGTGATGGCCGCTGTATGACGGGGGCGTTATGAAGCCGGTCACATTGACCACGCTGCGCGAGATGAAGCCGCGCGGCGAAAAGATCGCCTGCCTCACCGCCTACGACGCGAGCCATGCGGCTGTGCTGGACAGTGCCGGTGTCGATCTCATCATGGTGGGCGATTCGCTGGGCATGGTGATCCAGGGCCATGACAGCACGCTGCCCGTGACACTGGCCGACGTGATCTACCACACCCGCTGTGTGCGGCGCGGCAGCCGACGCGCGTTTGTGGTTGCCGATCTTCCCTTCATGAGCTATGCCAGCAGTGCGCAGGCGCTGGGCAATGCCGCGCGCCTGATGCAGGAGGGCGGCGCGCAGATGGTGAAGCTCGAAGGCGGCGCGTGGCTCGCCGACACCGTGAGTGCGCTGACGCAACGCGGCATGCCTGTGTGCGCCCATCTCGGCTTGCTGCCGCAATCGGTGCACCAGCTTGGCGGTTACCGGGTGCAGGGGCGCGACGCCGGCAGCGCGCAAACCTTGCTGGCCGATGCGCGCACGCTGGAGCAGGCGGGCGCGGGCTTGCTGGTGCTGGAATGCGTGCCGGGTGCGCTGGCGCAGCAGGTGGCACAGGCGCTGACAATCCCCGTGATCGGCATCGGCGCGGGCGCGGGCTGTGATGGCCAGGTGCTGGTGCTGTATGACGTGCTGGGCCTCAGCGCCAAGCCGCCGCGCTTCGCCAAAAACTTTCTCACCGGCGTGGCCGATATTCCCGCTGCGGTGGCGGCCTATGTCAGTGCCGTGAAAGCGGGCGAGTTCCCGGCCGCCGAACACGGCGTGCAGTAGCGAGCCGGGTCATGCGCGTGATCAAGACGATCGCCTCCCTGCGGGGGGAACTGGCCGAGTGGCGGGCGCGGGGCGACCAGATTGCCTTGGTGCCGACCATGGGCAATCTGCACGAGGGTCACCTGCGGCTGGTGGAGGAGGCCAAAAGCTGCGCCCAGCGGGTAGTGGTGAGTATTTTTATCAACCCCCTGCAGTTTGACGACTCCAACGACTTTAGCGCTTATCCAAGCACGTTTGAAGATGATCGCAACAAATTGGCGAAAAATGGCGTAGATATCGTCTTTTTCCCCGACGTAACAGAAATGTACCCGCAGGGCATACAGCACCACACCACCGTCACGGTGCCGGATATCTCCGACATCCTGTGCGGGGCGCACCGGCCCGGCCATTTCCGGGGGGTAGCGACGGTGGTGCACAAACTGCTCAATATCATGCAGCCTGACGTCGCCCTGTTTGGCGAAAAAGACTACCAGCAACTGCTGGTGATCCGGCGCATGGTGCATGATCAGGCGCTGCCGGTCGATATCGTCGCCGTGCCCACCGTGCGGGAGCAGGATGGACTGGCTCTAAGTTCGCGCAACAGCTATTTGACTGCGGACGAGCGCCAGCACGCCCCGCGCCTGTATCAGGTGCTGATGCAGGTCAAAGGCCGCATCGAGCAGGGCGCGACCGACTTCCATGCGCTGGAAAATGACGCCCTGATGGCCTTGCAGCAGGGCGGCCTGCGCCCTGAGTATGTCAGCGTGCGCCGGGCCCGTGACCTTGCGCCGCCGGGGCCTGCGGACGCAGACCTCGTCATCCTCGCCGCCGCCTGGCTGGGCAAGGCGCGCCTCATCGACAACCTGCATGCCGCATTGCCGCAGCCGCCGCAAGATCGGCTATAATGCCAAATATATTCCCTCTCCCTTGATGGGGGTAACGAGCATATCCCCTCCCCTTGATGGGGGAGGGCTGAAGATATATCCCCTCCCCCTCGAAGGGGGAGGGCTAGGGTGGGGGTGAAATGCTCGTATACCACCCCCATCAAAAAAGACGGAGGCCCCCATGCAGTACACCCTGCTCAAAGCCAAGCTCCATCACGCCCGCGTCACCCACTCCGAACTGGAGTACGAGGGCTCATGCGCCATAGACGGCAAGCTGCTGGATACGGCGGGCATCCGCGAATACGAGCAGATCCACATCTACAACCTCGCCAACGGCGAGCGCTTCACCACCTACGCCATCCGTGCCGAAGACAACTCCGGCATCATCTCCGTGAACGGCGCCGCCGCCCACAAGGCCAACCCCGGCGACCGCGTCATCATCGCCGCCTACGCCGTCCTCAACCAGCACGAACTCGCCAACTTCCAGCCCACCCTCGTCTACCTCAACGAACACAACCGCATCACCCGTTGCCGTAATGCTATTCCGGTGCAGGTGGCCTGAGCATATGAGCTTGGGGCGTTGCTGGTCTTGAAAGAAAATACGCAAGGGCGCAAAGTGACGTAATGCAAGGCCGCATTTAGGCGGCCTGCTTCACGTTATGCGTAAAAATGACTGAGCAAACCTAATCACGAATTGACCTTGCCAAAGAACAGCTTGAATTGGCGTTGTCTTTGTTTCTCGACCATGCTGCTTATACAGCCGCAATTACTTTGGCGGGTGCCGCAGAGGAAATCTTTGGCAAGGCATTAACTCGACAAGGGAAGGTAGCTGTACTTGATTGGAAACTGAATGAAATGAATGTTGTACATTCATTGCTCCATGGCAAGAGCATTGAACGGAAGAAGTTCTTTGTTGAAGAAAACAAAATTCGCAACATACTGAAACACTTTGATAGCGATGATGAAGTATTCACGGCAGACCTAGAAGAGGCGGCTTGCTGGATGTTGGTAAGGGCGTGCGAAAATGCGTCCAAACTTGATATAAATCTGAAACGGTTTCAAGATTTTGATGATTGGTTCTATACCAATATCGTTGGGATATAGCGACGTCCCCCCATCTTGAGTAGCATTTGTGTTTAGAGTCCAGCTGCCACTGTAGCCGATCGCTCGGCAAGTTGTCTTGCGTAAGCAGCGGGTGTCAACCCGCCCAATGCTTTCTTTGGTCGCTCCTCGTTGTATTCAC
>CAMTVY010000017.1:0-11910 GCA_947085325.1 uncultured Gammaproteobacteria bacterium
CGCTCGACGGCCGCATCAGCGGGCTCGACGGCCTGCTGCTTGTTGCCGGCATCGTCGCCTACACGGTGTTCTCGGTGCGCCAGAGCCGCAAGGAAAGCGCGGCGGTGCAGGCCGAGTACGCGCAGGAGTACGGCGCAGGCAAGAGCCCCGCGCTCAAGCGGCTGCCGATTCAGATCGCGCTCATCGTCGCCGGGCTCGCGCTGCTGGTGCTCGGCGCCCACTGGCTGGTCGGCGGGGCGGTGGCGATCGCGCGGCTGTTCGGCGTGAGCGAGCTGATCATCGGCCTCACCATCGTCGCCGCCGGCACCTCGCTGCCCGAGCTCGCGACCTCGGTCGTGGCGGCGCTGCGCGGCGAGCGCGACATCGCCGTCGGCAACATCGTCGGCAGCAATCTGTTCAACATCCTCGCCATCGCCGGCATCGCCGCCGTGGTCACGCCGGGCGGACTCGAGGTCGCGCCGGCGCTGCTCCGCTTCGATATCCCGGTAATGATCGCGGTGGCGCTCGCCTGCCTGCCGATTTTCGCCAGCGGCCACCTGATCGCGCGCTGGGAGGGGGCGCTGTTCCTCGGCTACTACGTGGCCTACGTGCTGTACCTGATCCTCGCGGCCACGCAGCACGCGGTACTGCCGGCGTACAGCGCCGCCATGTTCGGCTTCGTGCTGCCGCTCACGGCGGTGACGCTGATCGTGCTGCTGGTGCGCGCCGCGCGCGCGCCCGTGCCGCACTCCTGAGCGCAGGCTCGCGCCGGTGGCGGGCTATGACACGGATATGCTGGGCGCGTTCACGCGCGGCAGTCGTTTGCCGACCACACGCTCGATGCTCTTCAATTCCCCCTCCTCCTGCGGCGAGACGAAGGTGAAGGCAGCGCGGCACTGTTCATGGTTCGGCCTCGCCGCCGCCCTCCGCCGCGCGCGTCAGGCGGTCACGAATGGCGAGCCAGTCTTCGCCCGGCGGTGGCTCAGGCACCAGAATCACGTCGCAACCCGCGTGATCCGCCTCGCGTAGCGCAGCGTACAGGCGCTGCGCGTAGCCCTCCGGATCTGCGGGCATCAAGAAATGTGCCGTGGCTTTCGGCGCCGCGCCACTTTCCCGGACCGCACTCAACACGGCGCTGCGCTTTCCCTGCACAGCCTGCCTGGCGAGTTCCTGCTCCCACTGCGCTGCCGGCACCAGCCGCAACGGCGTGCGCGGTGCGTAATGCGCCTCCAGTGTACCCGGTGCACGCGGTGCATCCGCTGAAGCTGCGCCCATTTGAATATCCCTTCCCAACACCTGTACGAGCATGGCGCGTGAAATTCCGCCGGGGCGCAGAATGACGGGCCGCTCGCCCGCCAGACTCACAATCGTGGATTCGAGGCCCACACGGCACGGGCCGCCATCGAGAATCATGGCCACGTCGCCACCCAATTCCGCGCGCACGTGCGCCGCCGTGGTCGGGCTGACGCGCCCGAAGCGGTTCGCCGACGGCGCGGCGATGCCGCCGCCGAAGGCGCGCAGCAACGCCAGCGCCACCGGGTGGCCGGGTACGCGCAGGCCCACCGTGTCCTGTCCGCCGGTGACGCAGTCCGGCACCTGCGGTGTGCGCTTGAGGATAAGCGTGAGCGGGCCGGGCCAGAAGTGCCCGGCGAGGGTGTGGGCAGCGCTGGGAATGTCGCGCGCCCAGTGCGGCAATTGCGCCGCCTCCGCAAGATGCACGATGAGCGGGTGATGCGCGGGGCGGCCCTTGATGGCGAAGATGCGTTCGACTGCGGCGGGATTTGAGGCGTCGGCGCCGAGGCCGTAGACAGTCTCGGTGGGAAAGGCGACGACGCCCCCGGCGCGCAGGACATGGACGGCGGCTTCGATGCCCGTCCCGAGCGCGTCGGAAAGATCAGCCGCGCGCACCATACTCAATCCGCGTTTTGCGTCAGCCGCCACAGCGCTTCTTGATATTTCTCGGCGGTGCGCTCCACCACTTCCGGCGGCAATTCCGGTGCGGGCGGCTTTTTATTCCAGCCGATGCCTTCCAGATAATCGCGCACGTACTGTTTATCGAAGCTCGGCGGGTTGTGGCCGGGCTCGTAACTCTGCGTCGGCCAGAAGCGCGAGGAATCCGGCGTCAGCACCTCGTCCATCAGCGTGAGCTCGCCGTTTTCATTCACGCCGAATTCGAACTTGGTGTCGGCGATAATGATGCCGCGCTCGGACGCGTATTTCATGGATTCGAAATACAGCGTCAGACTCATGGTCTCAACCTCGCGCGCCAATTCCACGCCGATGATGTTTTCCATCTGCTTCAGGCTGATACTTTCATCATGCTGCCCCTGCTCCGCCTTGGTGCTCGGCGTGAACAGCGCCTCCGGCATCCACTCCGCCTCCTCCATACCGGGCGGCATCCTCATGCCACCCACGGTGCCCTGCGCCTGATATTCCTTCCACGCCGAGCCCGCGAGAAAACCACGCACGATGGCTTCAATCGGCAGCGGCTTCAGCTTGCGCACCACCACCGCGCGGCCCTCCACCTGCGCGCGCTCGTCAGCGGTCTTCACCACGTCTTCCGGCGCGATGCCGGTGAGATGATTCGGCATCATGTAGTCGAGGCGGCCGAACCAGAAATTGGAGAGTGCATTGAGCACGCGGCCCTTGCCGGGAATGGGCGTGGGCAGCACCACGTCGAAGGCGGACAAGCGGTCGGTCGTCACGATGAGAATATGTTTATCATCCACCTCATAGAGGTCACGCACCTTGCCGCGGTTCAAAAGGGGCAGGCTGCGAATATCCGACTGGAACAAGGTGATGGAGGAGGTTGGCAGGCCCACGGGGGAACTCCGGACAGGTGAATAGATGGATAATGATAACGTATTTATACACAGCGACATAAATCTACTGCACGTCTTTGAGTCGGGTGCGTGCGGTGCTCGGAATCCGGGGCCGCGCAGCGGCAGACTGGATGTACACTCCGGTTCCTGCGCTCCACCGCCCCCGCGTGCGACGCACAGGGATGTGCTAGTGTCGCGGGAGGCAGGATGCCGGGAGCGACCAAGCCGCTCGCTACGATTTATGGCGCTATGTATAGAAAAACATTTACTGCAGGCGAGTCTTCCAGACGCTCTGGATAATGGATGTCGTTACTCATAAATCAGCAAGCAGGTTCCTATCGTCTCCAGCATCACAAGCCTGTCCTTCCCTGAGCGGAGGCTGTAATACGGTTCAGCAAATCTGTTTTGGCTTCCAAGGCCACGGCCAGGGCCTGCTCAAGCGATTCATCGAGACAGGTAAAGTGACCCATCTTGCGGCCCGGATGGGGCTCACTCTTGCCGTACAGATGAAGTTTTACTTGTGGGTGCTGTAATAATTTTTCCCAGTGCGGCTCGCCGTCCACCCACAGATCGCCCAGCAAATTTACCATCACCGCCGGAGAGAGCAACCGGGTACTGCCTAACGGGAGGCCGCAAAGCGTTCTGACCTGCTGCTCAAATTGGCTGGTGACACAGGCGTCAAGTGTGGCGTGACCGCTGTTGTGCGGGCGCGGGGCGATTTCATTGATGAGGAGCCGGTCATCGGCGAGGACAAAAAACTCCACGGTCAGCACACCGCAATACTGCAAGCGCTCGCTCAGCTTGATCGCCATGCCGGTCGCCTGTTTCGCCAACGCTGCGCTTATGCGCGCAGGCACGATGCTGACATCCAGAATACCGTCTTGATGCTGATTCTCCGCCACGGGAAAGCACGCCGTCTCGCCGTCCGCGCCGCGCGCCACGATAACTGAAATCTCTTTTTCCAGCGCAACGCGCTGCTCCAGCACACAGGGTTCGTCGCCCAACATGTGAAAAGCGGTGACGGCCTGCTCCAGATTCGTGACCGGCGCCTGCCCTTTGCCGTCGTAACCCAAGCGGCTGCGCTTGAGTATGGCGGGCGCCGGAATGTTACTCAGCGCTTCATGCAGTTCTCGTTCAGTGCGCACCACCGCGAAGGGAGCGACTGGAAACCCCTGCCCGGCAAGATAAGATTTTTCAGTAATGCGATCCTGGGCGATGGCGACGGCGCCGGCGCCGGGCCGCACCGTGGACAATGCGGCAAGCATGTCCAGACTCCGGGCGGGGACGTTTTCAAATTCGGTGGTGATTGCGGCGCAGCGCTTGCCCAGATCGAGCAACGCCGCCTGGTCATCATAACCGGCGCACAGGTGCGCATCGGCAAACTGCGCGGCGGGACTGTGCGGATCGGGATCGAGCACGACCACGTGATAGCCCAGGACGCGCGCGGCATAAGCAAACATGCGGCCCAACTGTCCTCCACCGAGGACACCCAGCGTCGCACCCGGCGACACACAGGGACGTGTTAGTGTCGCGGGAGGCAGGACGCCGGGAGCGACCGGGATCATGAACGCGGCGGGAGCGTCATGGCCAACACGGTTTGCTCCTGCGTCTTGCGGAAGGCGTGCAGTTTTTCGGCCAGCGCGGCGTCCTGACGCGCCAAGATAGCCACAGCAAATAAAGCGGCGTTCACCGCGCCCGCCTCGCCGATGGCGAAGGTGGCCACCGGCACGCCTTTCGGCATTTGCACGATGGACAAAAACGAATCCACGCCTTGCAGATGTTTGGACGGTACCGGCACGCCCAGCACCGGCACCAGGGTCTTCGCGGCCAGCATACCCGGCAGATGCGCCGCGCCGCCCGCCCCTGCAATCACACACGCGAGCCCGCGCATCTCCGCAGATTCTGCGTATTGAAACAATAAATCGGGGGTACGGTGGGCGGATACGACCTTGCTTTCATAAGGCACGCCGAACTCCTCCAGCTTGTGCGCGGCGTGCTGCATGACCCCCCAGTCGCTGTCACTGCCCATCACCAGACCTACCAGCGGCTTGCTCATTATTTTATTTACGCCTGTTCGTCATGGGATATGCGCGCATGCGGTCTGCATCGGTTGCACCCGTCATAGGCGCATTATCCCGCCATGCGCCCCGTCCGTCCATGCCCGGCGATACGCCCGCCGTTTGATCATAGATTTACATCTATTAAGACGATATTAACAATTGATTAGACCAGGCTCTATCATGCGCCCTATAGTACCGCTCACAGAGCAGTGCGCTCTGCGCACTTTGAGCATGTCGCGTGGGGATGCGCCCGGGACTTCCAGGCAAGCGTGCCGGTGCACGGTCATCGGCGCACGATTATCGCATATACGGTTTACACATTGAGGAGCTGATCATGGCAGAGAAAACTTACACCGCCGGCGTTAAAGACTACCGCAAGTCCTACTGGACTCCGGATTACGTGCCGCTCGATACCGACTTGCTGGCGTGCTTCAAGATCGTAGCGCAGGCCGGTGTGCCGCACGAAGAGGCCGCTGCTGCGGTCGCCGCCGAATCATCCACCGGCACCTGGACCACGGTGTGGACCGACCTGCTCACCGACATGGATTACTACAAGGGCCGCGCCTACCGCATCGAACAGGTGCCCGGCGACAACACCGCATTCTACGCCTTTATTGCCTACCCGATCGACCTGTTCGAGGAAGGCTCGGTGGTGAACGTGCTGACCTCGCTGGTCGGCAACGTGTTCGGCTTCAAGGCCATCCGCAGCCTGCGTCTGGAAGACATCCGCTTCCCGATCGCCTACGTCAAGACCTGCGGCGGCCCGCCCAACGGCATCCAGATGGAGCGCGACCGCCTGAACAAGTATGGCCGCGCGCTGCTCGGCTGCACCATCAAGCCGAAGCTCGGCCTGTCGGCCAAGAACTACGGTCGCGCCGTGTACGAGTGCCTGCGCGGCGGTCTGGACTTCACCAAGGACGACGAGAACATCAACAGCCAGCCGTTCATGCGCTGGAACCATCGCTTCGAGTTCGTCATGGAAGCGGTGCACAAGGCCGAGGCCGAGACCGGTGAGCGCAAGGGCCACTACCTGAACGTCACCGCGCCGACCGTGGAAGAGATGTACAAGCGCGCCGAATTCGCCAAGAGCCTGGGCGCGCCCATCATCATGCATGACTATCTGACCGGCGGTTTCACCGCCAACACCAGCTTGGCCAACTGGTGCCGCGATAACGGTATCCTGCTCCACATCCACCGCGCCATGCACGCCGTGCTCGACCGCAACCCGTACCACGGCATTCATTTCCGGGTACTGACCAAGTGCCTGCGCCTGTCGGGCGGCGACCACCTGCACTCCGGCACCGTGGTCGGCAAGCTCGAGGGCGACCGCGAGGCGACCCTGGGCTGGATCGACATCATGCGCGAGTCGTTCATCCCCGAGAACCGCAGCCGAGGCATCTTCTTCGACCAGGATTGGGGCGCGATGCCGGGCGTGATGCCGGTGGCCTCGGGCGGCATTCACGTCTGGCACATGCCGGCGCTGGTGGCCATCTTCGGCGACGACGCCTGCCTGCAGTTCGGCGGCGGCACGCTCGGCCACCCGTGGGGTAACGCCGCCGGCGCGACCGCCAACCGCGTGGCGCTTGAGGCCTGCGTCGAGGCGCGTAACTCGGGCCGCCAGGTCGAGCGCGAAGGCAAGGAGATTCTCAACGAGGCCGCGCAGTCCAGCCCCGAACTCAAGATCGCCCTGGAGACATGGAAAGAGATCAAGTTCGAGTTCGATGTCGTGGACAAGCTCGACACGCAGAAGCGCGCCTGATCCGATCCGCCACCTACCCCGCTAGATATTTTAAGCACAGGAGAACCGTCATGCCAGAAGTTCAACCATACAAGGCCACCGAGCGCAAGGGCGAAACCTTTTCCTATCTGCCCCCGCTCTCGCCCGACAAGATACGCAAGCAGATTGCCTACCTCATAGCCCAGGGCTGGAATCCGTCGGTCGAGCACACCGAGCCGGAGAAGTCCTTCTCACGCTATTGGTACATGTGGAAGCTGCCGTTTTTCGGCGAGACCTCGATTGACAAGGTTCTGGCCGAAATTGACGCCTGCCATCGCGCCAACCCCGGTCACCACGTGCGCCTGGTGGGCTACGACAACTACACGCAAAGCCAGGGCACGGCCTTCATCGTGCACCGCGCCGGACGCTAGTTGATGAACCATTGATTGATGGATGGAGCCTGCGGTTCTGTGACCGCAGGCCGCAGAGTGAACCAGTATCGAGGGTAAAGGCATGAGCCAAGCGAATACAACAATGCAAGCAACCGGTGGGCGCGCCGCCTCCCGTGAGCGTCGCACACAACTGGTGCAGGGCAAGATAGCATTGCCAGCCGCCGCCAGCCGCACGCGTACTGGCGCACGCGAGACTGCCAATGTTGCATCGCCGGGTGTTGCACAGACCACACCTGCGGCCCCGCTGCCCGCCGTCCAGAGCGCGCCTGCGCCGGTCACGACGCCAAACGGCAGCGCACTCGCCGGCCGCGACGCCTCACGTACCCGGCGCGCGGGGCTGGTTCAGGGCAAGCACGGCATCACCCAGACATTGGCCACGTCGGCACCGGCGAGCGTGTCTGCCGAGGCGGCACCGGCCGTGCCCGTCATGAGCGGCAGCGGCAGGCAGACGGCGCAGGCCTTGCGTGGATCGCGCGCCAGGAACGGCCGCGGCGATGCCGTAGCGGTGCGCCCGAGCGGACGCGTGCGCGCCCCGGCCCCGATCCAATATCCGCCCAAGGTCGCGGACACCGAGACCTACGCCGGCAAGAAAGTGACCGGTGTGCGCATCGGCCGCGGCGTGAATATGACCGGCGATGAAGCAGGCGTGAACGTGCAGGTGACCGGTTCGCAGTACATCGGCAAGGAAACCGGATTCAACCCGCGTGAAGGCGGGGTGAAGGTCGGCGCCGCGCGCACGGCGGCTGGCCTGGCCGTGACCGGCACCCAGGTGCGCAGCAAGATCATGATTACCGGCGACGAATCCAATAGCGGCATCCGCATAACGGGTGAGGCCGATCAGGAGATCGCCGACGATCTGCTCACCCGCCGTGAGCAGGGCGCTTACACCAGCATGCAGTTCCAGCGCCAGAACAACCCGCACGGCCATACCGTGTTCGGAGTCAATCTCGGCCGCTCCATCAAGTCGATCGGTTCGCGCGACCGCGAGCGTGAGCGCGCGACCGAGCAAACCGACGGCGGTCTGCCGATCTCGGGCACCGCCGTGGGCCGCAGCGTGCGCGTCACCGGTGACGAGTCCGGCTCGTGCCGGTCCATCACCGGCGATCAATACCTGATGCCGGGCAACCAGCAGCCATTGTGCGCAGCCTCGGGCGGCAAGTCTGTCGCCCGTGCCGGCAGCGCGATGGGCATGCCGGGTAACAACGGGGCGCGCCCCGATCCCGTGACCGGCGAGAAGGTCGTGGTGTCCGAAACCTGGACGCGCCAGCGCATCACCGGCGTGGACGTGGAGTACAACGCCAACGTCAGCGGTGACGAATACGGCGTCTGCGCGCCGGTCACCGGCACGCCGTACGCCGGCCCGGGCCAGTACGAGGCCTTCTGCGAAACCGGCGCCGCCGTCACTGCCGCGCAGCGCGTGGCGCCCGGCCTGTCGGCGGGCAACCGCGTGAGCGGCAACACGGCGCGCAACGTCGAGCATGTGACCGGCACGCAGCGTGGCGCTGAACGCCAGCTCACCGGCACGTCGTACTACCGGGAAGAGGCCGAGGCCACGATGAAAGGTGATGCGATCAGTTATCTCAACAGCCGCTTCAGCATACGTACGCCGCAACGCGAAGCCCAGCTGCAGACGGATGCCAAGGCCGCCGAGGCGCCGAGCGCCGAATCGCGCATTTCCGGCACCTTTGCCGCCGGTCAAGGCAAGATCACCGGCAACCAGGAGTTCCACTTCAGCCCGCGCGGCCGCGCGGAGCGCGACGACAGCAAATCGCGCATCACCGGCGAGGGCCGGGCGGAAGGGCCGGCCATCACCGGTGGCGCATGGGGCAAGCAGCGGAACGTAACCGGCACCGAGGGTTATATCGCGGCCGAGCGCAACCCGAGCGAGCGCACCGGAAAATCACATGCCTTCGCCAATGCCAGCCTGTTCAAGGGCAAGGGTAATCATGAAGCCCCGACACAGCACGTGACCGGTATGGTCGGCTGGTCGGCCTTGTCGGCCGCCCGGGTCACGCTGTCAGGCGGGGCCCAGGGTTAATCAGGTTAACTGTTTTTTGAGATGGAGTTGAAGAGTCACCGATCATGATCGCGCATGCGCACAACAGCAAGCACCGTCCAGGCGCCGGGATGTACGCCCCCGCCGGATACGGCTATGCGCCCGCCGCGGTCACCGATCCGTACGTTACGCTGTTCGGCGATGCGCCGTCTGCCCTCAATAGCACGGTGCCTGCCGGCGCGCATCCGCTCTACGACGCGGCGCACAATCAGCGGCTGCTGGAGCGCGAGGCTGCGATCACCACGGCATTCGGGGCCATTGCGCCCGCACTGAAGGAGGTCGCCGCCTTGCAGCATCAGGACGGCTACGCGGATCGCATCCAGCACCTGATGCGCAATCGTCTGGGCTTCGAACTGCCGGCGTCGTGCCTCAACGCAAGCTGGGTGAAGCCGCTCAACATGCGCGGCTTCTACGCCTACAGCGTGTTCCAGACCTTCCGCCAGCTCGCGGAGCGTGACTTTGATCGCAGCGGTAGCAACCTCACGGAAGGCGAACCGGCGGAAGAAGTGATACACAAGTGGGGTTTTCACGCCATTGATATCACGCCGTGCGCCGATGGCCGCTTGAGCGGGGTGGTGGATTACATCCTGCGCGTGCCGCCCGCTGTGGTGACCAGCCGCAAGTCGTTTGCTGGCAGCATGTTCGACATCGAGGAGAGCGTGCGCAACTGGACCGAGGTCGAGCTGCGCCGCCACCGCGAAGGCCTGCCGAACCCGGCCAGCGAGCCGACGCGTTACCTCAAGCTCGGCGTGTATCACACCAGCAGCTCGGATCCGGGTCACGAGGGCTGCGCCGCGCACGGCAGCGACGAACGTAAGGCGGCGAACGCGCTGCTCGAACGGCTGCACGGCTTTGCCGACGCGATCGAGAACAGTCACTGCTGCGGCGCCTCGGTGGCGACCTTGCTGGTCGGTGTCGATACCGATACCGATGCGATCAAGGTGCATGTGCCCGATGCGCAGGGCGTGATCAGCCTGGATCGTTTCGTTGACAACCGTACGCTGCTCGATACCACGAGCGCGCTGGCGCGGGAGGAAGCGAAAGAAGCAATACGCCTCGCGGTGGCCGAGGCCGCCGGGGTATCGCCGGACGACGCGGCGACCGAGGGTATGCGCTGGTTCTGCGCCTATCTGCTCAAGAACAACATGGCGCAGATCGAATATGTGCGCGCCTATCACAACGGACGTTACGCGGATCTCGGTCATACCGAGCGCTTCATCACCGTCGGCGACAGCTTCGACGACGTGCAGATGCGCAATCTCGCCTATCAGGCGCAGATGGAGACCATCGAGGAAGGCGCGGCCGACATGGATGTAGGCATCAAGATTTTCAAGAAAGTGAATATGGCGCACGACCTGCCGGTCCCGGTATTCATCCACTTCCGCTACGACGGACGTGTGCCGGGCGCGCGTGAGCGGGCGGTCGCTCGCTGCGAGCGTCTTGAACATGCGATTCATGCGCGCTACCCGGAACTGGTACGCGAGGGCTGGCTTTATACCTATACCACGGTCAAGGATCGTGCGCCGGGCAGCCGGCTAGAAGACGTGGCGGCGCACGAGGCGCCGGGCAAGGAACGTTGCGCCTGTGGATGCAAAGGAACCTCTGGTTAAGTCAGAGGTTCCTGCGGTGCAGGGACGCACCGCCATTTTTCAAACACATAAAGTGTTTGAAAAATGAAGAAAAGCACCCTAATAATTCATTAGGGCCACGTTTTTTGCTTTTCGTGCTCTGAGAAGTCCAGGATGGACTTATTCAGAGCTTTCTTAAAGTGGAGTCAAGGCAATGAAGATTTGTCAGGTTGAAAACACCCTGGTGGCCACCGCCCGAATCGGCGGCCTCGGAAACCGGCGCCTGCTGGTGGTCAAGGAGCGCGGCAGCAGCGGCAAGCAGGTCGCGGTCGATCCGGTCGGTTGCAAACCGGGCGACTGGGTGATCGTGGTCGGCAGTTCCGCAGCGCGCGATGCCGCCGGCAGCAAGGACTATCCGAGCGACTTCACCATCGTCGGCATCATCGACTACTGGGAAGACGACAGCAAAGACGGGAAGGAGTAAATGGAAATCATGCGCGTCGTCCGCGACCTGGTCACGACCAAGCGCAACTTCTGGCTGGCGGCCAAGGCGTTGCGGGTGGTCGAGGATCATCAGGGCAACCTGTCGGTGGCGCTCGACCCGATAGGCTGCAAGCCGGGTGATTTTGTGGTGACGATAGGGATTTCGGCGGCGCGTATCGCGGCGGGCAACCCCAAGATCACGACCGACATGACGATCGGCGGGATTATCGATAGCTGGAGTGAAGCGGAATGGCGCACATAAGACGGGCAACAGACAGTACGGCTGGCGTGCGGTAAGGGTTGGACTGGATTTTAATTTGAGACTAACAGGAGATTGATATGGCAAATGAAAAGATGGGTATAGCGTTGGGCATGATCGAGACGCGTGGACTGGTACCGGCGATTGAAGCGGCGGATGCCATGACCAAGGCATCGGAAGTGCGCCTAATCGGCCGCCAGTTCGTCGGCGGCGGCTACGTCACCGTGCTGGTGCGCGGCGAGACCGGTGCGGTAAACGCGGCAGTGCGCGCGGGTGCCGATGCCTGCGAGCGAGTAGGTGATGGCCTGGCAGCGGCGCACATCATCGCGCGTCCGCACAACGAAGTGGAAGGCATTCTTCCGGAGAAGCTGACCGCCTAAGGTCGGCATGACACACAGCAGGAGTAAGTACTACCATGGCAAATGAAAAGATGGGTATAGCGTTGGGCATGATCGAGACGCGTGGACTGGTACCGGCGATTGAAGCGGCGGATGCCATGACCAAGGCATCGGAA
>CAMTVY010000018.1:0-35015 GCA_947085325.1 uncultured Gammaproteobacteria bacterium
GTCGGTCAGCCCGTATTTGGTCACCGAGCGCAGGATTTTCTGATTCGGGATGCCGAGCATCTCCACCTCGATGGGCGCGGTGATGCGCGCCTCGATCTCTTCCGGCGTCATGCCGGGGGCCTTGATGATGACCTTGACCTGGGTGGACGAGACGTCGGGGAAGGCGTCTATGGGCAGGCCTTTGAAGGCATAGCTGCCGCCTGCGATGAGCAACAGCATGAGCAGCAACATCAACAGGCGCTGGGTCAGGGCGAACTCCACCAGGCGCGCGAGCATCACTCGCCACCCCCGAGTCCCTGCCACGCGCCCTTCAAGGCCACCACCCCGCGCACCGCGATGCGCTCGTTGCCGCGCAACGGGGCTTCAATCGTGCTGGTCTCCGCTGCCGCGTTCACCACGGTCACCGCTTGCGCCCGGTATCCGCCTGGGGTTTGTATAAATATATACACCCGGCCTTGCTGCCGCACCAGGGCCTGGTTCGGTACCACCCATTGTTCGGTCGCTGAACTGGGCGCGGCGATCAGCACCTCAACCTGCTGGCCGGGGCGCAGGCGCTCCGCGCCCTCGGTCACCTCGGCGCGCACCATCACGGTCTGATTCGCGCTGTCCACGCCGCGCCCCACCGACAGCACCTTGCCGCTGGCCTGATAGGCGGGCACGCTGATCTTGCTGCCTTCCCCTGTCTGCGCAACACGCGACAGCGGCACGGCGATTTCCAGCCACAGCGGCGCAAGGCTCGCCACTTTATACAGCGGCGCCGAGGCATCGGCGCGCTGCCCGGCGACCGCCAATTGCTCCAGTACCACGCCAGTGACAGGCGAGACGATCTCGACTGTGCTGGTCAGCGTGCGCTGATCGCGTGCGTGCTTGATGGCCGCAACACTCATGCCGTATAGCGCCAGCAACTGTTCGCGCCCGGCCAGCTCGGCGGCGGCTTCAGCGTATTCATTTTTGGTGGTCAGATAGCGGCTCTGCGCGATGATGCCTTCCTCGAACAACTCCTGATCGCGGCTGAGATTGTCGCGTTGTAACTGCGCGCGCGTCAGCGCCTGCAAAAATTCTCGTTGCGCCTCGACCAGTGCGGGGCTTTGCAGGCGTGCCAGCGCCTGTCCCCGCTTTACCTCCTCGTTCACCGCCGCCAGCATGGCCTGCACGAAGCCGTCCGTGGGCGCGCTCACGATGTGCATCTGGTTGTTGGGGATGACGACGTGCGCGGGAAGACCGGCGCCCAATGCAGCGTCCTGTTTCTGTAGCGGCGCACTCACGATGTCCAACGCCTGCGCCTGTTGTGCGGACAGCGCAATATCATCGCTGGCGTGCAGCACTGTGACATTAAAAATACTGCTTAATAGCAGACAGATCACGCGCAGCTTGCGCATACCCTATACTCCTGTAACCCGGCATCAAACGGCCAGGCCTGCTTGGTAGGTTTACTAATCCGGCGGCCGAATGAATTCGGCCCTGCAATCTATGAACTACTGGAGATTAAAGGAGGTAAGGAGGGGCGTGCGCGGGGGGTGAGGCAAAGTGCCAGCGTGGAATGGGGGTACTGGACGGAGGGTGGGCAACAAGGCCGGCCTGTGTCTGACCGGGCGAGGGCCTGAAGGCAAGTGTGCCGGAATCGGCGGCGTTGGAAGGTTTCTTGGGGAAGGCCAGCGTTGTCGCGACGCCCTGGGTATCCAGCGCCTGAACTTTGGCGTCGGGGCAGTACGTCTTTTCACCGTCGAGGCAGTACAACTCCACTGCGTCATGCTGGTGGACGCCGGATAAGCCGTGCGACTCCGCGTCAAAGTGGGCGTGCAGCAGCGGCGAAAAACATTGCAGCAACGCAAATAAAAGGATCGTAGACAGCCTGCTGTAGTGATTCACCATGGCCGTATGATAGCCGCAAGCGGCAATGGTTCCCAGTAAATCCTTACTAGGCTCTTAATTGGGCGCGGCAGCGCGCCTACAGGCTGGCTGCGCAAATTTGCTATGATAGGCCGCATGAGCGCCCTGCTGAAGCTGGAAAATATCGAATGCCGCTACCAGGAGCAGGTGGCGGTGCGGGATTTTTCCATGCACGTCAATGTGGGCGAGCTGGTATGCCTGCTGGGGCCCTCCGGCTGCGGCAAGACCACGGCGTTGCGTGCCGTGGCGGGCTTCGAGCCGGTGGTGCAGGGCGAGATTACCCTGAGCGGTCACAGCATTTCACGCCCCGGTTATCTGCTGCCGCCGGAGCAGCGCCAGATGGGCATGGTGTTTCAGGAGTACGCGCTGTTTCCGCACCTGAACGTTACCGACAATATCTGCTTCGGCCTGCGCGGCCTCACGCGCAAGGCGGCCGACAATATGACGCTCCATCTGCTGGAGGTGGTCGGGCTCGAAGGGCTGGGGCAGCGCTACCCGCACGAGCTTTCCGGCGGCCAGCAGCAGCGCGTGGCGCTGGCGCGTGCGCTCGCGCCGCAGCCCGCGCTGATTCTGCTGGACGAGCCGTTCTCCAATCTCGATGTTGATCTGCGCGAACGCCTGAGCCAGGAGGTGCGCGCCATTCTGAAGGGTCAGGGCAGCACCGCGATACTCGTCACCCACGACCAGCACGAGGCCTTTGCCTGGGGTGACCAGATCGGCGTGATGGCCGAAGGCCGGGTGTTGCAGTGGGACACGCCCTACAATCTGTACCACGAGCCTGCCAACCGCTTCGTGGCCGACTTTATCGGCCAAGGCGTGCTGATGCGCGGCACGCTGCTCGCACCCGACACGGTGCAGACCGAGGTGGGCGCGATACAGGGCAACCGCGCCTATCCGTGGCCGCAGGGCACGCCGGTAGAGGTGCTGTTGCGTCCGGACGATATCGTACACGACGATGCCTCGGTGCTGCGCGCCGAGGTGTTGCACAAGGCGTTCAAGGGCGCGGAGATCATGTACACCCTGCGCCTGCCCACCGGCTCGAAGGTGCTGTCGCTGTTCCCCAGCCACCACAACCATGCGATTGGGGAGCAGGTGGGAATTCGCTATGACGTGGATCATATGGTGGCGTTTCGCTGCTGATACAGCATGTAGATCGGATCAAGTGCAGCGGATACGATAAGGCCGTGTCGGCTCCGCCTTCGGCTTGAGCCGACCTACTTACTCAGGAGTCACAAAGTAAGGCTACATTACTTCAGGGTGTGACTCCTGAGTAAAAACCCTGTTTACTCTACCCCCACCCTGTCCCGCCCCCTGAACAGGGGGCGGGGACGCAGCAGGAAGTGTAGTCCTAGTTATTGACTTATCAGTAACTAACCCAGCCAGCGGACAACAATCCACGCCACGACAAGCCACAACGCCACGAAGAATGCGGCGGCGGTATAGCTGACGGGTCTGTGGGCGGCCTGCTGCGCTTGCGCCCGGGCGGACTTTAAAACTTCGGGTGGAGTAAGCCGGACAACCAGGGCCAGGCCAATCGGAACCAGCAATAGGTCATCAAGGTAGCCGATGACCGGAATGAAATCCGGGATGAGGTCAATGGGGCTGAGGGCATAGGCAGCCACGAACACCGCCAGGGCCCGAACAGGAATGGGCGTGCGTGGATCACGCGCGGCGAAATACACCGTGAGGGTGTGCTGCTTGAGTTGCCTGGCCTGGGCCTTCAGTGAGGTGAGTATACGCATAAGCACCTAACTGGAAATAGCAGCCTAAACCCCGCTGTCCTCGTGTAATTCCCTTTCGATCTGCTCCAGACTGGTGTGGCGCACGTCCTTGCCCTTCACCAGGTAAATCACGTACTCGCAGATGTTGCTGGCGTGGTCGCCGATGCGCTCCAGTGCGCGCGCGGCCCAGATCACGTTGAGCGCGCGCGAGATGGTGCGCGGGTCTTCCATCATGAAGGTGATCATCTGGCGCATCAGGCCGTCGTATTCCTTGTCCACCTGCAGGTCTTCACGCGCTACGCGCAGCGCGGCTTCGGTGTCGAGGCGGGCAAAGGCGTCGAGCGCATCATGCACCATGCCGCGCACGTGGTTGCCGAGATACTGGATTTCCAGGTAGTTGTTCTTGGGCCGCTCTTCGTCCGCCAGCCGTACTGCCATGCGTGCGATCTTTTCCGCCTCGTCGCCCATGCGCTCCAGGTCGGAGATGGTCTTGATGACCGCCATCACCAGCCGCAGATCGCTCGCGGCAGGCTGGCGGCGGGCGATGATCTGGTTGCACTCCTCGTCGATGGCGACTTCCATGCGGTTGACTTCATAGTCCTGGGTGGCAACGGTGTTGGCGAGTTCTACGTCACCCTTGACCAGGGCTTGCAGCGATTGGTCGATGTGCTTCTCGACCAGCCCGCCCATGGCGAGCACGCGCGTGCGGATATCCTCCAGCTCGGCGTTGTACTGGCGTGAAATATGGGTATGTATGTTGGATTTCATAGGGGTTCTCGCATTGGTCGCATCAGCCGTATCTGCCCGTGATGTAGTCTTCGGTCTGTTTGTGGGACGGGTTGGTGAAGATGATGTCAGTGTCGCCGAATTCGATCAACTCGCCGAGGTACATGAAGGCGGTGTAATCGGAGACGCGCGCCGCCTGCTGCATGTTGTGGGTGACGATGATGATGGTGACGCGGCCCCTGAGCTCGGTGATCAACTCCTCGATGCGTGCGGTGGCGATGGGGTCGAGCGCGGAGGTGGGTTCGTCGAACAACAGTATCTCGGGGTCGGTGGCCAGCGCACGCGCGATGCACAGGCGCTGCTGCTGGCCGCCGGAGAGGTTGAAGGCCAGGTCATGCAGGCGGTCTTTGACTTCGTCCCACAACGCCGCTTCCTGCAATGCCTGCTCGACCTTTTCATCCAGCACGCTGCGCTTGCGTACGCCACGCACCCGCAGGCCGTAGGCCACGTTTTCGTAGATGGTTTTGGGGAACGGGTTGGCTTTCTGGAACACCATGCCGATGCGCATCCGCACCTCGATGGGATCGACCTTGGGGCCTATGATGTTGACCTCGTCCGGGTAGAGCAGAATCTCGCCCTCGTAACGGTTGTTGGGATAGAGGTCGTGCATGCGGTTGAAGCAGCGCAGATAGGTGGTCTTGCCGCAACCGGAAGGCCCGATCAGGGCGGTGACGCGCTTCTCGGCGATGGAGAGATTCACATCCTTGAGCGCCTGGGTGTCGCCGTAATAAAAATTGAGGCCGGTCACGCGCGCCTTGAGGCCTGGCGCCTCGGTGGCGGAGGTGGCCCGCAGGCTGCTGTTGAGCACTGGCGCGCTGTTGCGCTGAAGTTCCGGAGTGGGGTTGGTCATAGCGAGGGTCTCTACCATTTGATGCGTTTACGGAAGCGGTAGCGCAGATAAATCGCGATACCATTCATGGCCAGCGTCATGAGCAGCAACACCAGTCCGGCGGCAGCGGCGTTGACGTGGAAATCGGCCTGTGGCCGCGATACCCAGTTGAACATCTGGATCGGCATGACGGTATAGGGCGAGGTGATCCACTCCAGTGAAAGGAACGGCGGCGTGGTCTGCACCGGCGACGGTGGCAGAAAGGCAATAAAGGTCAGCGCACCGATGGTAATGATTGGCGCACTCTCGCCGATGGCGCGCGACATGGCGATGATGACGCCGGTGAGAATGCCGCCCATGGAGTATGGCAGTACGTGGTCGCGGATGCTCTGCCACTGGGTGCCGCCCAGCGCATATACGGCTTCGCGAATGTTGCGCGGTATGGCGCGGACGGCCTCGCGCGTGGCAATGATCACCATGGGCAGAATCAGCAGCCCCAGGGTCAGCCCGGCGGTGAGCACGCTCTGGCCGAGGTTGAACTGATAGATGAACAGCCCCAGCGCCATCAGACCGTAGACAATCGAGGGCACACCGGCGAGGTTGGTAATGTTGATCTCGATGACGTCCGTGACCCAGTTCCGGGGCGCGTATTCTTCAAGGTAGGTGCCCGCCGCAATGCCGAGCGGCACTGCGCAGGCGGCGGTGACCAGCATCACCATGCAGGTGCCGACCCAGGCCGAGAGTATGCCGGCCTTCTCCGCAAAGCGTGACGGGAAAGAGGTGAAGAATTGCCACGACAGGCGTGGTGCGCCATGGAGTGCGAGGTCGAGGATGAGGGCAAGCAGGGTGCCAATGCTGATGAACAGCGCGAGCAGGCCGACCACGATAAAGAGGCCGTCGGCCAGTTTGTTGCGGGAGATGATTTTCTGCACGCTGCGCATGATCAGTAGGCCTGCCGGAAGCGGCGTTTGAGCACATGGCCCATAATATTGAAGGCGAGCGTCAACAACAGCAGGGTGAAGCCCGCAGCGAAGATAGTCTGGTAACCGATGCTGCCATGCGGCAGGTCGCCCAGGCTCACCTGCACAATGTAGGTGGTGATGGTGGCAGCAGGTTCCATGGGGTCCCAGGTCAGGTTGGGCTGCATGCCGGCGGCAATGGCAACGATCATGGTCTCGCCCACTGCGCGCGACATGCCGAGCACATAGGCCGCAGCGACGCCGGAGAGCGCGGCGGGAATCACGACACTGACCGCAGTGCGCAGGCGCGAGGCCCCCATGGCGTACGAGCCTTCACGCAATTGCATCGGCACGGCCTGAATGGCGTCTTCGCTTACCGAGCTGACATACGGAACGATCATGATGCCCATGACCAGGCCCGCGCTCAACATGTTGAAACCGGGCAGCCCGGGGAAAATCTTTTGCAGCAGCGGCGTAACGAACAGCAGCGCGAAATAGCCATACACCACAGTGGGTACACCGGAGAGCATCTCCAGCACGGGCTTGGCCACTTCGCGCACGCGGTGCGGCGCGTATTCGCTCAGATAAATGGCGATGATGGTGCCGAGCGGAATGGCGACCAGCAGGGCGATGATGGTGGTGACCAGGGTGCCGGCGAGCAGGGGCAGAATGCCGTAGTGGGCGTCATTGAACAGCGGGGTCCATTGGGTGTCGGTGAGAAAGTCGCTGATCGGTACATGCTGAAAGAAGGCATAGGACTCATACGCCAGCACCCCGACGATACCGGCGGTGATGACCACAGATGACAGCGCGGCGAGGAACAGCAGGAACTCGATGCCGCGCTCGCGCAGGTGGCGCCAGCGGCGCGCACGAGGTGTCAGGGCTGAGGCCAGGGTACTCACGTGGGTGAAGCTCCGGGGCGTGGGATTCGGGGTCAGCTGCAAGCTTAGCGGGGCAATATGACAGTTATGTTACAGCCCGGCCAGGCAAAAAAGAGGGCGCCCAGCGCGCCCTCTTTAAAGTTGCGCAGTCTTGATTCAGTCTAAAGTTTGGCCTCACGCTTGAGCAGGTCTTCGATGGTGATGCCGACTTCAGGTGTGCCGCCAAACACGGTGCCGAGTTTGCGCTTCTCTACGTGCTCGCGCGCAATCTTGTAGGCCGATGCGGGCAGTGCCACATACTTCACTTCCTTGATCAGGGCCGGGGCATTTGTGAAATAGAATTCGATGAACTGCCGCACCGCCGGGCGCTCCAGCGAGCGCTTGTTGATGTAGATAAAGATGGGCCGTGACAGCGGGTTGTAGCTGCCGTCTTTTACAGTTATGTCTGAGGGCAGCACCGGCCCCTTACCGCCGTCCACCGCGACTGCGTTCAGCTTGTCCTTGTTCTCGGCATAATAGGCATAGCCGAAGTAACCGAGCGCGTGCTTATCCTGTGACACGCCCTGCACCAGCACGTTGTCATCCTCGCTGGCGGTGAAGTCGCCGCGGCTGGATTTCGACTTTCCGACCACTGCCTCGGTGAAATAGTCAAAGGTGCCTGAGTCCGAGCCCGCGCCGAACAGATTCAAAGGCGCATCGGGGAAGGTGTCGCGCACCTGCTTCCAGTTGCTGATTTTGCCCTGCGCGGCGGGTTCCCATATTTTTTTCAGCTCCGCCACGGTCAGGGTTTTGGCCCAGTCGTTCTTGGGGTTGATGACTACGGTCAATGCATCGTAGGCCACCGGCAGTTCGATGTATTCCACGCCCTTGGGGCCGATACGCGGGCCGGTTACTATCGACGTGCCGTCAAAGCCGGCCTGCTTGCAGGCGTCCATTTCCGATTTCAGGATGGGGCGCGAGGCATTGCTGATATCGGTCTCGCCCCGACAGAATTTCTTGAAGCCACCGCCGGTGCCCGAGATACCGACCGTCACCTGGATTTTGCCCCGGCTCTCCTGCTGGAATTCCTCCGCTACGGCTTCGGTGATCGGATAAACGGTGCTGGAGCCGTCAATCTTGATGATCTCTGCGGCATGTACAGCGAGCGCGGGGAGCACCAACATCAGCGCCGCTGCGCCGCATAATATCTGTTTAACTTGCATTGAAACTACCTCCTGAAGGATTGGCCGAGTCTGAAACTGGCGCCAGAATGACAGAGAAAAATGACAGTTTGATTAAGGCGGCTCTGATCCCTCAGGGGTGGTGCGCGGCGGGTAGGGCAGGGGCTTGAGCGGGTGAGTGCACGGTTCCGGTTGCAGTGTTACGTGGTCTATGGCGTAACATTCATGCAACAGCGCGCGCAGGCCGGCAAGCACCTCCTGCCAGCCGCGCAGGTCGTCCACTACCACATGGGCGGAGAGTGCCACTACCCCTGACGAAAGCGTCCAGATGTGCAGGTCATGGATTGATCCCACGCCGCGCACGGCTGCCAGCGCGTTGCCGATTTCGGCAAGATCCAGCTCGGGCGGCACGCCCTCCATGATGATGTGCAGCGCATCGCGCAGCAGGTGCAGGCTGGAGTACAGGATGAGGCCGCAGATCGCGAGGGCGAGCAGCGGGTCGGCCGGCGTCCAGCCGGTGAAGTGGATCACGAGGCCGGAGACCAGTGCTGCGGCGGAGCCGAGCAGGTCAGCCAGTACATGCAACAGTGCGCCGCGCAGGTTGAGCGACTGCTCGCTGCGCATCAACCGGCCCGCCACCAGCGCGTTGACCAGCAGACCGACTGCGGCCACGGCCATCACTACCGAGCCCGTCACAGGTTGCGGCGCCTGCAGGCGTTCTACCGCCGCCCAGCCGATGGCGCCGATGATGACGAGCATGAACAGGCCGTTGATCAGCGCCACCACCACTTCGGCCCGCCCCAGTCCGTAGGAGTGGCGGGCGGAGGGCGGACGGCGCATGATCCAGGCCGCGAAGGCGGCCAGTCCCAGTGCAGCGCTGTCCGTGACCATGTGTGCCGCATCGCCCAAGAGGGCCAGCGAGCCCGACCACCAGCCCGCCACGGCTTCGACCAGGGCAAAGCCCAGCGTGAGCAGTATGGCGCTGATGTACGCGGCCGGATGACCGGAGCGTGCGTGGGCAGGGGCGTGAGGGTGCGATAATGACATGGCGCATGACAGGACAGGGTTCAGCCGGATACCAGTATAGACGTCATTGGCTGTCTTATGGGATATGGTGACAGGGTATCCTGCCGATACATAATAGAGACAGGCAGAGGAATACACGCGGAGCACAGGATGACGTTGGGCAGGTTCGTCGGGTGTGTGGCTCTTCTGGTTAGCGGCATGCTGGCGCTGATGACGGCAGGCTGTACGCCGCAGCCACCGCCGCCGTTGCGTGTCGGTACCAATGTCTGGCCGGGGTATGAGCCGCTGTATCTGGCGCGTGATCTCGGTTACTTCGAGGGTGGGCCGGTGCATCTGGTGGAGTATGCCTCGGCGACCGATGTCATCCGTGCCTTTCGCAACCACGCCATTGAGGCCGCAGCAATCACGCTGGACGAGGCGCTGCTGCTGGTCGATTCAGGCCAGCAGCCACGCGTGGTGCTGGTCATGGACGTTTCCAATGGCGCCGACGTAATTCTGGGTAGGGCGGGCATGCAACGCCTCGAAGATATCAAAGGCCGGCGCATCGGGGTGGAGCACGGTGCGCTGGGCGCGTATGTGCTTACCCGTGCGCTTACGCTGGCAGGGATGACGCTGGATGAGGTGCGGGTCGTGCCGCTGCCCGTTTTCGCGCACGAGCAGGCATTTCTGAAGCATGAGATAGACGCGGTCGTGACTTTTGATCCGGTGCGCACCCGGCTGTTGCATCAAGGTGCGGCCACGCTGTTTGACAGCAGCCAGATTCCGGGCGAGGTTGTTGACGTACTGGTGGTACAGTCCGATTATCTGGAACATGAGACTGCTGCGGTAGCAGGCCTGGTGCAGAGCTGGTTTCGTGCCCTGGCCTATGTCAGGCTGCATCCGGACGCCGCCGCCGCGCGCATGGCGCCACGTATGGCCTTGAGTACGAGCGAGTTGCAGGCCGCATTGCAATTATTGCAGATTCCCGATGTCGCGCAGAACGTGCGCATGATCCGCGGGCCGGAGGCCGCGTTGCTGACCCCACTCAGGCACATGCAACACAGCATGCGGGCGCAGAAATTGCTGCGCCATGACATGGCGGCCACGGCATTGCTGGATGCCCGCGCGCTTGGAGAAGACAAGTGATGAAACGGCTGCTCCTGTATCCCCTGCGGATCATGATCCCTGTATTGCTGCTGCTGCTGACGGCGGCATGGGGCAGCTATACCCTGTATCACGACACCCGCCTCGAAGACCGGCGCATCGAAGCTGCGGGCCGGGATCGGCTGATTCAGGACATGACGGACATGCAGCGCGTGCTTGAGTATCTGGTGGGCCTGGGCGGCATGGAGGCGGCTGCGGTCGAAATCGCCCCGGCAGGGTCGACCCCCGGCCTGATACATGCGGTGCTGGTAGACGAGAACGGCATCATTCGTCAGGCCACGCGCAGGGCCTGGATCAATATGCCGGTAAAGCAGGCGTTGCCGGACTTTCGCGAGGCCATGGCGGCGCTAGCCCGTGACACGCTGGCCGGCGAGGTGGCATTGGCGGAAGATCGCAATTCGGTAGCGGGTTATTATCCGGTGGTGCTGGGTGCGCGCAGCGATGAATTGCGCTCATCGCGGATTGGCATCCTGCACATGCGCTACGACCTGCGTGATCTCAAGCAGGCCGGACGCTACAGGGTGCAGAATCATGTACGGGATTCGACCGTGTTCATGGCCGGCCTTGCTGCGCTGCTCTGGATATTTGCGCACTTTATAGTGACGCGACGGGTGGCGCGTATCGTCCATACCGCTGAACGCCTCGCCGCCGGTGACCACACTGCGCAGACCGGCCTGCGCGGCAAGGACGAACTCGGGCGTATTGGCCAGGCCTTCGACCAGATGGCGCGCAAGATCGAGGCCGATAACGCCCGCCTCATCGAAAGCACGCTGTTGCTGGAGCATCAGGCGCTGCACGACTCGCTCACCAATCTGCCTAATCGTGCCTTGCTGGAGGACCGTTTGCAGCAGATCATCCATGCGGCTACACGTGACAGCAAGCCGTTTGCGCTGCTGGTGATGGATCTTGACCGCTTCAAGGAGGTGAACGACAGCCTCGGCCATCAGTACGGCGACCAGTTACTGCAACAGGTGGCGCTGCGGTTGCAGACTACGCTGCGTAAATCGGATACCGTCGCCCGGCTGGGGGGCGATGAGTTTGCCGTGCTGCTGCCCGGCGCGGAGGGCGAGCAAGCCATACGTACCGCAAACATGCTGATCAATACGCTGGGCGTGAAATTTCAGCTCCAGGGACAGGTGCTGGAGGCGAGCGCCAGCATCGGCATCGCCCTGTTTCCGGAGCACGGCGCAGATGATGTCACGCTGCTGCGCCGTGCGGACGTAGCCATGTACGTGGCCAAGCGCACCCATAGCGGTTATGCGCTGTATGACCGGGAGCAGGATCAGGACAGCCTGCGCCAGTTGATGCTGAGCAGTGAGCTCAATCACGCTATTAAAGGACAGCAGCTGCTGTTGCACTATCAGCCCAAGATTGCCTTTGAAACCGGGCAAGTGGCCGGCGCCGAGGCCCTGGTGCGCTGGCAGCACCCGCATCGCGGCCTGATACAGCCGGATGATTTTATCCCGCTCGCCGAGCGTACCGGCCTGATATGTGAGTTAACGCGATTTGTGCTGCACGAGGCAATACGTCAGTGCGCAGAGTGGCGCCGGGGCGGTATCGGGATCACGCTTGCGGTCAATCTCTCGGCGCGCGACCTGCAGGAAGCGCAGCTCGCGGAACTCGTGGCCTCGTATCTGGCCGAGCACGATGTGCCGCCTGCCAGCCTGGAGATCGAAATCACCGAGAGTGTGATCATGACTGACCCGGCGCGCGCACTGGCCGTGCTGACCCAGTTGCATGCCATGGGCGTAGGCCTTTCCATCGACGACTTCGGCACGGGTTACTCATCGCTGGCCTATCTCAAGAAGCTGCCGGTGGATACGCTCAAGATCGACAAGTCGTTTGTGATGAGCATGGTGCAGGATGACAGCGATGCTGCGATTGTCCACTCCACCATAGACCTCGCCCATCATCTGGGGCTCAAGGTTGTGGCTGAAGGCGTGGAAAATCAGGCGGTGTGGGACATGCTTGCGGATTGGGGCTGTGATGTTGCGCAAGGCTACTTCCTGGGCCGGCCACAGGCGACCGCCGATTTCACCGCCTGGCTCGGGCAGACTCCGCTCACCTCACGGCGGGCGCAACACAGCCTGCGGCAGACGAGTAACTGATCAGGCGCTGTTTCTGTGCCAGTGGCCGGATTCCCCGCCCGCTTTTTCCATGAGACGGATGCCGGTCAGCGTCATGCCGCGATCCACTGCCTTGCACATGTCGTAAATGGTCGCCAGCGCGACCTCCACCGCGATCAGCGCCTCCATCTCCACGCCGGTCGGGCCGAGTGTTTCGACACTGGCGGTGCAGAGCACGGCAGCCTCGTTGGGCGCGGGTTCGAAGGTAATATCGAGATGGGTCAGCGCCAGCGGGTGGCACAACGGGATCAGGTCGGCGGTTTTTTTCGCCGCCATGATGCCTGCCACGCGCGCGATGCCGAGCACGTCGCCCTTGGCGTGGGCGCCTTGCAGAATCAGCGCGAGGGTGGCGGGTTGCATAAGGATGCGCCCCTCGGCGCGCGCGCGGCGGCGGGTGGCGTCTTTGCCGCCTACGTCCACCATGTGCGCCTCGCCGCGCGGGTTGAAATGAGACAGTTTCTGTATGGTTTTTGGCACGCGTGAGTGATGCTACACTTTAAAAGTGATTAGCGTAAAGTATTTTGCCAGCCTGCGCGAGCACATGGGACGCGCGGAAGATCGTGTCGAGGCCGTCCACGCACGGAATGTAGCCGAGGTGTGGGCCACGGTCGCGCGCGGCGTGCCGTGGCCCGTCAATATGCTGGCGGCGGTGAATCACACATATGCAAGCGCGCAGCAGCAGGTGTACGATGGTGACGAGGTGGCTTTTTTCCCGCCGGTTACGGGCGGCTGATAGAAGCAGGGGCCAGGGGTTTAGGGTCTGGCACGTTTTTCCCTGGCCCCTTATTGAGGTGCATCTATGGCTATCTATGTACGTGACATAGCCTTCGATCCCTGGCAGGTGCTGGCCCGCCATCAGCAGGGCTTGGGGCAGTGCGGGCGCTACGGCGCCACGGCCTGCTTCGTCGGCACCCTGCGCGACTTCAATCAGGGTGAGGCGGTCGCGGCCATGACGCTGGAGCATTACCCCGGCATGACCGAGAAATACCTCGGCGCCATCCGCGCGGAGGCGATGCAGCGCTGGCCCATTATCGATGCGCTCATCGTACACCGCACCGGCACAGTAACGCCCAACGATACCGTTGTACTTACCGCCGTCTGGGCCACGCACCGCGCCGAAGCGTTTGCGGCCTGCCGTTATCTGATTGAGGAACTCAAAACCCGCGCACCGTTCTGGAAGCATGAGCAGGTGGGTGAGAGTGCGCGCTGGGTGGAGCACAACACGCCGGGATAAGCGCTCCCGCATTATCCTATCGAGGTGAACCATGCTTGACAGGATCACCCTATTTAACCGTCTCAAGACTGTGCTGTGGCACCGCGCCACACCCTATCTCGCGCTGGTCATTGGTTTGGGCATGACCGCGCTCGTCTGGCGACTTGAACAGAGAAGCGTGGACGCAGAGATGCAGGTGCAGTTCGACAACGCGGTGCAGACCACGCAGGTCTGGGTGGAGCGGCGCATGGGCCGCTTTTTTGATGCGCTGGTCGCTACGCGCGGCCTGTTTGTCTCGAGCGAGCACGTCACGCGAGAAGAATTCAGTACCTTTGTCGCCAGCCTCAGGCTCAAGGAGCGCTACCCAGGCCTCGCGGCCATCCAGTACACCCCGCGCGTTACGCCTGCCACGCTGGAGGCGTTTCAGGCGCGGCTCAAGGCCGATGGACTGGAAGGCTACCGTGTGTGGGATATCGCCGGCGGTCGAAACGGCCCGTTGCACGAGGCGCTGGCGTACTTCCCCATCGAATATATGGAGCCGTTTGCGCCGCCGGCGCTGGCGCTCGATATCAGCAGTGCAGCGATGAACCAGCGGGCATTGGCGCGCGCCCGCGACACCGCCGAGACTGCGCTGGGCGCGCGCATTCCAAGCCTGGTGGAAGGCCCTGCCAACCAGCCCGGCTTTCTCGCCTTTGTGCCAATCTATTACAAAGCCATGCCTGCGGACAGCGTGGAGCAGCGTCGGGCGGCACTGCAAGGCTATGTCATCGGCGTCTTCCATGCAGCTGACCTGCTGGCGGGCATCTATGACGCGCAGCAGCACCCTCGCATTGACTTCGAGGTGTTCGATGGCGCGCACATGTCTGTAGACACCCTGTTGTACGACGACGACAATACCCCGCATTTTTTGAACGCACCGGTTCATCCTCACTTTGAAGCAACGCGCGTAGTGAGCATCGGCGGCCAGACCTGGGGTCTGTACTTCGTCTCGTTACCCGGTTTTGGCGCAGGATCGCAGACCTATCTGCCGATGCTGGTGCTGGTGAGCGGTACGCTGGTGAGTATTCTGCTGTTTGGTATTACCGGGATTCAGGTGCGCGCCCGCGCCCGCGCGGAGCATATCGCTGCCGATCTCAAGCAGAGTCGCGCCAGCCTGGCGCAGGCCCAACGCATCGGGCGCATGGGCAGTTGGGAGTGGAACATCCTGCGCAACGAAATGCATGTGTCGGACGAGGCTTGCCGCATCTTTGGCTTCAGTACACAGAAACCTCATGTGACCCTCGATGCATTGCTGGACGCTGCGCACCCTGATGACCGTCAGCTGTTGAAAAAGACGGTAGAGACAGTGCTTGCCTCTGGGGCGGTATTGCGCATG
Source organism: uncultured Gammaproteobacteria bacterium (assembly GCA_947085325.1). Taxonomy (GTDB): domain Bacteria; phylum Pseudomonadota; class Gammaproteobacteria; order SURF-13; family SURF-13; genus JAQBXX01. Next base: position 15,110 of record CAMTVY010000018.1, read on the forward strand.
GATCATCGCATCCTGTTGCCGGACGGCAGTGAGCGCATCGTGCATGAGCGTGCGCACGTGACCTATGACGATGCGGGTGTGCCGCAGCGTATGATCGGCACGGTGCAGGACGTGACCCAGCGCAAGCGCGCGGAACAGGAGTTGCAGCGGCTCAGTCTCGATCTGGAGCGGCGCGTCGCCGAGCGCACCCAGGCGCTCACCGTGCTCAATCAGGATCTCGAAGCCTTCAGCTATTCGGTTTCGCATGATCTGCGTGCGCCGCTGCGTGCCATCCTGGGTTTCTCGCGGGCCTTGCTGGAGGAGCACGCAGCACGTCTGGACGCCGCCGGCGTGGATTATCTGCAGCGCATCAGTAATGCCAGCCAGCGCATGTCTGAACTTATCGAGGACTTGCTCAATCTGTCACAGGTTGCGCGTGCGCCTGTCCACTACAGTGGGGTTTCGCTGAGCGGTCTCGCCACAGACATCCTGGCCGATCTTGCCCTGCAGAATGGCGCGCGAGAGGTGGTAACAGTGGTTGCACCGGATATCGTAGTGCGCGGCGATGCACGCTTGCTGCGCATCCTGCTGGATAATCTGCTTGGCAATGCATGGAAATTCACCGCAGGCCATGCGCGGGCTGTGATCGAGTTTGGCGTTGTGCGCCAGCAGGGCGAGGTGGTGTACTTTGTGCGCGACGACGGCGCCGGTTTTGACATGGCCTATGCAGACAAACTGTTCACCCCTTTCCGGCGCTTGCACACGGCGGCCGAGTTTGAGGGTACAGGCATCGGGTTGGTAACGGCGCAGCGCATTGTCCGGCGCCATGGCGGACACATTTGGGCAGAGGGCGCCGTGGAGGAAGGAGCAACACTGTATTTCACGCTGGGATCATGATCGGGTATGGAAACACAGTTTTGACGCAGCGCGCCACAAGCCCTGCTAACAGTAGGGTTATTGCGGGTTTTTATCAGTGACATAACCGATCTGTTGGGCGCATCATTCTCTGCGAAGGGGCGTGCGCTGACAGAGATCTGCGCCCCGCTGCAAATAGCCTGCGCGTCATCCGGATAGTGACCGGTAGCATCGGCGGCAGCGTGACTCCATGGTGAGAGGTGGAAATGGCAACACCACTCCGGGTATTGGTCGTCGAGGACATTGAAGACGATGCCCTGCTGCTGCTGCGTGAGCTGGCGCGCGGCGGCTACGCGACTGTCCATACGCGTGTAGATACGGAGCAGGCGATGGTCGCCGCCCTGGCGGAGCCTTGGGATATTATCCTTTCCGATTACACCATGCCGCATTTCAGCGCACCTGCGGCACTGGATGTGCTGAATCAGAGCGGGTACGACATACCGTTTGTCGTCATCTCCGGCAACGTCGGTGAAGAGGCTGCGGTGGAGGCAATGCGCGCGGGCGCCCGTGACTACATCATGAAGGACCGGCTCGGGCGCCTGAACGTGGTGGTCGAGCGCGAGCTGCACGAGGCCGGGTTGCGTCGCAAGCGCCAACAGATCGAGGAACAGCTCGTGCGCATGGGTCGCATACTGGATCAGTCGCCCGCCGAGATATTCCTCATTGAACCGCACTCCTGGCGCATTCTGCAATCCAACCAGACCGCGCAGCACCATCTGGGCTACGATGCCGAAGAGCTGGCGCGCATGACGGTGTTTGATATCAAGCCCGACCTGACACCGGAGTATCTCGAGGCGCTGGTGCAGCCCCTGTTGTCCGCCGAGCGGGAACAGGTGTCCTTCGAGGCGCGGCACCGGCGCAGGAACGGTTCAACCTACCCGGTCGAGGTGCGCCTGCAGTTTTCCCATTCCGAAGTCACGCCTGTGCTGGTGGCGGTGGTGCAGGATATTACCGAGCGCAAGCAGGCCGAGGAAACCCTGTTCCAGGAAAAGGAGCGGGCGCAGGTCACGCTGCAATCCATCGGCGATGCGGTGATTACCACCGATGCAGAGGCGCGGGTGGACTATATGAACCCTGTCGCCGAGCAGCTTACCGGGTGGGTTACGGCAGAGGCGAAGGGTCTGCCGCTGATGCATGTGTTCCGTGCCGTTGATGAGGATGCGCGCGAACCCCCGGAGTGCCCGGCAACGCGGGTGCTGCGCGAGCAGCGCATTACCGGGCTTGCCAGCAACACAGTATTGATCCGCCGCGATGGCGTGGAGTTTTCCATCGAGGACTCCACCGCCCCGATTCGTGACCGGCGCGGTGAGGTGATAGGCGCCGTGCTGGTTTTCCATGATGTGAGCCAGGCGCGCGTGATGGCCAACCAGCTCGCCTACCAGGCGCGCCACGACCCGCTCACGGGGCTGTTCAACCGGCGCGAATTCGAAGTCAGCGTCAAGCGGGCGCTGGAGAGTGCGCGCGAAGACGGCAAACAGCATGCGGTGTGCTACATCGATCTCGACCAGTTCAAGGTGGTGAACGACACCTGCGGTCATATGGCGGGCGATGAGATGCTGAAGCAACTTGCCGGACGCCTGCAGGAGCGGGTGCGCGGGAACGACATTCTGGCGCGTCTGGGCGGTGACGAATTCGGCGTATTGCTGCACGGATGTCCGCTCGACAAGGCGCAGGAGATCGCCGACGACCTGTGTGCCATGGCCAGGAAATTCCGTTTTGCCTGGGAGGGCAAGACCTTCGATGTGGGCGCCAGCATCGGTCTGGTGCCGGTCCATGGCGAGAGCGCAAGCCTGGCCGAAGTGCTTTCTGCGGCGGACTCCGCCTGCTATGTGGCCAAGGGCGAGGGGCGCAACCGTGTGCACGTCTATCAGGCCGACGACCATGCGCTCGCCCGCCACCGCGGCGAGATGCAGTGGGTAAGCCAGATACGTCAGGCGCTGGAAGAAGACCGGTTTTGCCTGTATTACCAGACCATGCAGCCGCTCAACAACGCGGCCACAGCCGGTAATCACATCGAAGTGCTGCTGCGCATGAAGGCGTACGACGGGCAACTGGTATTGCCGATGGCATTTATCGGCGCAGCAGAACGCTACAACCTCATGACCACGCTGGACCGCTGGGTGATCCGCGCCACGTTTGACTTTCTGAGCCGCCAGTCCGGAAGTGGCAACGGCTATCCACTGGTTACCTGCGCCATTAATCTCTCGGGCCAATCGCTGTGCGAAGACACCTTTCTTGATTTCGTGGTCGAACAGCTGCAGCGGGCGGATATCCAGCCCACGCAGATCTGCTTTGAGATTACTGAAACCGCCGCAGTGACGCATCTCGCGCGCGCGATGCGTTTCATCTCCACGCTGAAAGGCATGGGATGCCGCTTCGCGCTGGATGATTTCGGCAGCGGCCTGTCGTCGTTTGGCTACCTCAAGAACCTGCCGGTGGACTATCTCAAGATCGACGGCGCCTTCGTCAAGGACATGGTAGACGATGTCATCGACCGCGCCATGGTCGAGGCCATCAATAATATCGGCCATGTGATGCGTATGCAGACCATAGCCGAGTGGGTGGAGGGTGATGCCGCGCTGGTGCTCGCGCAACAGATGGGCATCGACTTCGCCCAGGGGTATGCGATCTCCATGCCACGGCCGCTGTGGGGGCTGTTGCAAGCGCCGCCTGATGCTGGCCGGGAGGGTGAAAATTCCATTGTAATCAGGTAAAGTGAAACCCTCCGGATTCCACCAGTCTTAATTTAAGGAACGAACATGCCAGAATATCTGATCGCGCCGTCGATACTGTCGGCGGATTTCGCGCGGCTGGGCGAAGAGGTCGACAACGTGCTCAAGGCGGGCGCCGACGTCGTGCACTTCGACGTGATGGACAACCACTACGTGCCCAACCTTACCATCGGCCCGCTGGTGTGCGAGGCATTGCGCAAGCACGGCGTTACCGCGCCGATCGATGTGCATCTCATGGTCAAGCCGGTGGATCGCATCATCCCCGACTTCGCCAAGGCGGGGGCCACGTACATTACCTTCCACCCCGAAGCCACCGAGCATATCGACCGCTCGCTGCAACTGGTGCGCAGCCTGGGCTGCAAATCCGGCCTGGTGTTCAACCCGGCGACGCCGCTCGATCACCTGAAATACGTGATGGATAAAATAGACATGATTTTGCTCATGTCGGTCAACCCCGGCTTCGGCGGCCAGAGTTTCATCCCCGCCACGCTGCCCAAGCTGCGCGAGGCGCGCAAGCTGATAGACGCCAGCGGCTATGACATCCGCCTGGAAATTGACGGCGGCGTGAATACCGCCAACATTCGTGAGATCGCCGAGGCGGGCGCGGACACCTTTGTTGCCGGGTCGGCCATCTTCAGCACCAAAGATTACAGGGCCACCATCGACAAGATGCGCGCTGAATTGGCCAAAGTGGGTAAGGCCTGAAAACCTAACGCAAAGACGCGAAGACGCAAAGATATAGAATCTAATGATTGTTTCCGCACTTTAAGCACCCGGTGGCCCACCTTGCCACATGAATTATTCCTTTGCGTCTTCGCGTCTCTGCGTTGAGACTTTTTCAAAGTAACCCATGCGCTTAAACCCCCCCAAGATGGTGTTGATCGACCTGGACGGCACGCTGGTCGACAGCGCGCCCGATCTGGCCTTTTGCGTGGACGAAACGCTCAAGCAACTGGGCCTGCCGCCGCAGGGCTTGGAGCGCGTGCGCGACTGGGTCGGCAACGGCGTGGAGAAGCTCATACGCCGCGCACTCAGCGGCGACATCGACGGTGTGCCGGAGGAGGCGTTGCTCAAGCGCGCCATGCCGGTTTTTCTGGAGCTGTACGAGAACAACCTCGCGCAGCGCAGCCGTTTATACCCCGGCATACGCGAAGGCATCGTGTTGCTCAAGGCGCAAGGCATCCCGCTCGGCTGCGTCACCAACAAGATCGCGCGTTTCACCGAGCCGCTGTTGAAACATCTCGGCGTGCGCGACGAGTTCGGCATCGTGGTGAGCGGCGACACGCTGCCGCAGAAAAAACCGCACCCCGCACCCCTGCTGCACGCCGCGCATTTTTTTGGCGTTACGCCGGGGGATTCCCTGATGGTGGGTGACTCGGTGCACGACGTGGAGGCCGCGCGCGCCGCCGGTTTTCAGGTGGTGTGCGTCAGCTACGGCTACAACCACGGCGCCGACATCCGCGCCGCCCAGCCTGACGCGGTAATAGATTCTCTGCTAGAATTACCCAACCTCTTCAACTCAAGCTGAGCCGTTGCTTGAAAAGCTCAACGCCAAGACGCAAAGTTTTTCAGGTTGTTTATTACTGGAAATCTTTGCGACCTTGGCGTCTTTCCGTCTTTGCGTTAAGTTGTTAACAGATGATGAGACAGGACATACTCGCGATACGATGGCGTACCTAAGTACAGACTTAAGTCTGACGTATTGCTGCACCTGTTTAACCATTATCTTGAGCAATGACCATGACACCGCAATTGTTCCAAACCCTGGCCAGCCAGGGCTATAACCGCATACCGCTGGTGCGCGAGGTCAGTGCCGACCTCGACACGCCCCTTAGCGCGTATCTCAAGCTCGCCGACGACGCACATGGACGTGCTAGTGTCGCGGGAGACAGGACGCCGGGAGCGACCGCGCCGTATTCGTATCTATTCGAATCGGTGCAGGGCGGCGAGAAGTGGGGGCGTTACTCCATCATCGGCCTGCCGTGCCGCACCCTCGTGCGCGTCTCCGGCCATGACATTACCGTGGAAAAAGACGGCGCCATTATCGAGCACACGCAGAGCGATGACCCGCTGGGCTGGATTGAGCAATTCCAGGCGCGCTACAAGATTGCGCCCGTCGCCGGGTTGCCGCGTTTCACCGGCGGTCTGGTGGGTTATTTCGGCTACGACACGGTGCGCTACATCGAGCCGCGTCTGGCGGGGACGCATAAGCCCGACGCGCTCGGCACGCCGGACATTCTGCTCATGGTGTCGGATGAAGTGGTGGTGTTCGACAGCCTGGGCGGCAAACTGTATCTGGTGATCCACGTCAATCCGGCGCTCGAAAACGCCTGGGGCAGGGCGCAGGCCCGGCTCGATGAGCTGGCCGAGCGCCTGCAGCGCGCCACGCCGCGCACGCCGGATACCGCGCATCCCCTGCGGGAGGAGGATTTTGTCTCCGGCTTCACGCAGCAGGGCTTCGAGCATGCCGTTGTGCGCGCCAAGCACTACATTGTGGAGGGCGACATCATGCAGGTGGTGCTGTCGCAGCGCCTGAGCGCGCCTTACCGGGGCAGTGCGCTGGGCCTGTACCGCGCGCTGCGCACGCTGAACCCGTCGCCGTACATGTATTATCTGGCGCTGGGTGATTTCCATGTAGTGGGTTCGTCACCTGAAATTCTCACCCGGCTTGAAGACGGCGTCATCACCGTGCGCCCCATTGCCGGTACGCGCAAGCGCGGCGGCAGCGACGAGGAAGACCGCGCGCTGGAGCAGGAGCTGCTGGCCGACCCGAAAGAGCGCGCCGAACATCTGATGCTGATAGACCTGGGCCGCAACGACGTCGGGCGCGTGGCCAAAACCGGCAGCGTCAGACTCACCGAAAAAATGCTGGTGGAGCGCTACTCGCACGTGATGCACATCGTCTCCAACGTCACCGGGCAGTTACAGCCCGGCATGACCGCGCTGGACGCGCTGCGCGCCACCTTCCCGGCGGGCACGGTGAGCGGCGCGGCCAAGATCCGCGCCATGGAAATCATTGATGAACTGGAGCCGGTGAAACGCGGCATCTACTCCGGCGCGGTGGGCTATCTCGGCTGGAACGGCAACATGGATACCGCGATTGCGATACGTACCGCCGTGCTCAAGGACGGCCTGCTGCACGTACAGGCGGGTGCCGGTATAGTGGCCGACTCGGTGCCGCGCACGGAGTGGGAGGAGACCATGAACAAGGCGCGGGCCTTGATCAGCGCAGCAGTGACGGCGTCGAGAGGTTCTGATGTCACGGCGGAGGCAACGCCATGCTCCTGATGATAGACAACTACGATTCGTTCACCTACAACCTGGTGCAGTATCTGGGCGAGCTGGGCGCGGACGTGCGCGTGTTTCGCAACGATCAGATATCGATTGCCGACATGGAAAAACTCGCGCCCGCGCAGATAGTGATCTCGCCGGGGCCATGCACGCCGAACGAGGCGGGCGTGTCGGTGGATGCGATCAAGCGGTTCGCGGGAAAAATCCCGCTGCTCGGCGTGTGCCTCGGCCACCAGAGCATCGGCCAGGCGTTCGGCGCCAGGATCGTCCACGCCCGTGAACTGATGCACGGCAAGACCTCGATGATTCATCACACCGGCAAGGGCGTATTCAAGGGCCTGCCGAGCCCGTTCGAGGCGACACGCTATCACTCGCTGGTGATTGAGAAAGAAACGCTGCCGGACTGCCTGGAAGTCACCGCATGGACACAGGACGCGCAAGGCAAGCCGGACGAGATCATGGGCGTGCGCCACAAGACGCTCGCGGTCGAGGGCGTGCAGTTTCATCCTGAATCCATCCTGACCCGGTATGGGCACGATTTATTGTCGAACTTTCTTAAGGTTCAACGCCAAGACGCCAAGACGCCAAGAAAAACTTGATGATGAATGAAGATGAAATTTCCAGTATCGTTGTGGACTCCGCAATCGAAGTGCATAGAGAATTGGGGCCTGGTTTGCTGGAGTCGGTATATCAAAGCTGCCTTGTTCATGAATTAGGGGTAAGGAATATACCGTTGTCCGAGGAAGTGCCTATTGCGGCAGGGTATAAAGGTTTGGTATTTGAAACCGCATACTGACTGGATTTATTGGTCGCCGACAAGGTGATTGTTGAGTTGAAGGTGGTTGAAATCCTGCTACCTGTGCATAAGGCCCGACTACTGTCATATCTGCGCCTGACACATAAAAAGCTCGGGTTGCTTATCAATTTCAATGTTCCTATGCTGAAAGATGGAATTAAGCGAGTGGTAAACAATCTATAAAGTCCTGCCAGTATTATGGCCATGAATTATTAAGATATTTTCTTAAAAGCTCAACGCAAAGACGCTAAGGCGCAAAGAAAATCTGATGGTGGATGAAGATAATATCTCCAGTGCTATGGCCATGAATTTGGTGTTTAAGGAATTAATTATCTTCTTGGCGTCTTAGCGTCTTTGCGTTAAGTTTTTATTGGGCCTTATTTATGAACATGCAAACCGCCATCCGCGCCGTGACCGAGCGCCGCAACCTGACAGCCGACGAGATGACCGCGGTGATGGAGACCGTCATGAGCGGCGCCGCCACGCCCGCGCAGATCGCCGGCTTTCTCATCGGTCTGCGCATGAAGGGCGAGACCATCGAGGAGATCGCCGCCGCCGCGCGCGTGATGCGCGAACTGTGCACCAGGGTCGAGGTGCATGCGGAGCATCTGGTGGACACCTGCGGCACCGGCGGCGACGGCGCGCACACCTTCAATATCTCCACCGCCGCCGCGCTGGTGGCCGCCGCAGCGGGCGCCAAGGTCGCCAAACACGGTAACCGCTCAGTGTCCAGTAAGTCCGGCAGCGCCGACGTGCTCGAAGCGGCGGGCGTGAATCTCGATCTCACGCCGGAACAGGTCGCGGCGTGCATAGCAAAAACCGGCGTAGGGTTTTTGTTCGCGCCCAGACACCACGGCGCGATGAAGCATGCCGTAGCACCGCGCCGCGAGATGGGCGTGCGCACGCTGTTCAATCTGCTGGGGCCGCTCACCAATCCCGCCGGCGCGCGCAACCAGGTGATCGGTGTGTGGGGCGCCGAGTGGCTGGAGCCGCTCGCCTCCGCACTGGCGCGGCTCGGCAGCCGCCATGTGCTGGTGGTCAACGCCGAAGACGGCATGGACGAGATCAGCATCGCCTCGCCCACGCACGTCGCGGAACTCAAGGACGGCGCCATTGTGACCTATGTCATTGTGCCGGAGGAGTTCGGCCTGACGCGCACCGACGGCGCGAGTCTGGTGGTGGCGAGCCCGCAGCAAAGTCTGGATATCATCCGCGCGGTGCTGGACGGCACGCCGGGCCCTGCCGCCGACATCGTGGCGCTTAACGCCGGCGCGGCCATTTACGTGGCGGGCCTCACGCCCACGCTGGAGCAAGGCGTGCGCAAGGCGCAAACGGTGATCGCCAGCGGCGCGGCGCGCACAAAGCTTGCTGCATTAATCAGTTTCACTCAGAATTTTAAATAAAAACCCCAACGCAAAGACGCGAAGACGCAGAGAATGCAAAACTATTTAAGCATGTATAAGCTTCGCGTCTTTGCGTTGAGTCTTTAATTTTATGAATAACGCCCCCGACATCCTGCAAAAAATACTCAAGCGCAAGGCGGAGGAAGTCACCGAGCGCAGTGCGGCCTTGCCGCTGCGCGAGCTAAGCCGGCGGGCCGCTGCCATGTCTGCGCCGCGTGGCTTCGTGGCGGCGCTGGAGGCGAAAATCGGCAGCGGTGCGGCCGCAGTGATCGCGGAGATCAAAAAGGCCTCGCCCAGCAAGGGCGTGATGCGCGCCGATTTCCGGCCCGCCGCAATCGCACGGGCCTATGAGCAGGCAGGCGCCGCCTGCCTGTCGGTGTTGACCGACCGCGACTTCTTTCAGGGCGACGACAGTTATTTGCAGCAGGCGCGGGCGGCGGTCTCGCTGCCTGTGCTGCGCAAGGACTTCATCATCGATGCCTACCAGGTCTACGAGGCGCGGGCGCTGGGCGCCGACTGCATCCTGCTGATCGTCGCCGCCCTCGGTGAGGCGCAACTGCGTGAATTTGCCGGGCTCGCCGCGCACCTCGGGCTGGACGTGCTGGTGGAGGTGCACGACGGTGACGAGCTGGAGCGTGCGCTGCAACTCGATGTGCGCCTTATCGGCATCAACAACCGCAACCTGCGCAGCTTTGAGACCAGTCTCGCCACTACGCTCGAGCTGCTCGACCGGATTCCGCCCGAGCGCCTGGTGGTCACCGAGAGTGGCATCCGCACGCCGCAGGATGTCGCCCTGATGCGAGGGCACGGCGTACATGCCTTTCTGGTGGGCGAGGCCTGCATGGTGGCGCCCGACCCCGGTGCGGCCCTGACGGCCCTGTTCTCTGCGCCGCAAACGTCGCATAATACCCGCCCATGATGAAGGCGCGCGTGAAGTGGATCGAAGACAGTTCGTTCGTCGCTCAAAGCGGCAGCGGGCACTCGGTGGTGCTCGATGGTCCGCCTGAGGCTGGCGGCAGGAATCTCGGCGTGCGGCCGATGGAGATGGTGCTGATGGGTTTGGGCGGCTGCACCGCGTTTGATGTGGTGGAGATACTGAAGAAAAAGCGCGAGACCATCGCCGGTTGCAGCGTCGAGCTCAGCGCCGAGCGTGCAGACACCGCACCCAAGGTGTTCACCCGCATACATCTGCACTATATAGTGAGCGGCAGCAATGTGAAGGAAGATTCGGTAAGACGTGCGGTGGAGCTGTCGGCGGAAAAATACTGCTCGGTGTCCATGATGCTGAACAAGAGCGCTGTCATTACCCACGACTATGAAATTGTGAAGACTGACTGACAACTCAACGCAAAGTCGCCAAGACGCAAGGGTTTATGATAAGTAATTCGACTCACCAAAGGTACCCATTCTCGCCTGAAATGGCCACCGCCTTAACCGGCGGCAGTAATGGTTTTGGCGTCTTTGCGTCTTTGCGTTAGATTTGATCAGAGCATAAGCCTATGGCTAAGCCCAGCCCCATCGTTGGCCTGCGCCATCTCGCCCTCAAGGTGCATGACCTCGCTGCCTGCGAGCGCTTTTATGTCGACCTGCTCGGCATGCGGGTGGACTGGCGGCCTGATGCCAGCAATCTCTATCTCACCTCGGGCCACGACAATCTGGCCCTGCACCACAATCCGTCCCCATTTGATCCGCCGGCCCATCAGCGCCTCGACCATCTGGGCTTCGCGCTCGACAGCCCGGCGCAGGTGGACGCCTGGCACGACTATCTGCATGGCGCAGGCGTGACCATCAAGGCCCCGCCGCGCACGCATCGCGACGGCGCGCGCAGTTTTTACTGCCTGGACCCGGACGGCAACACGGTACAATTCATTTATCTGTCCGCTCCGGCGGCCAGCGGCACGCCGGCATAGACCTGGAGATTGATACGGCATGGTGAAACAGCTCAAGAAACTCAAACTGCAAGGTTTCAACAACCTGACCAAGACATTGAGTTTCAATATTTACGACATCTGCTATACCACATCGCTCAAGCAGCGCCGTGAATATATCGAGTACATCGACGAGGTCTATAACGCCGAGCGGCTCACCGATATCCTGACCGAGGTGTGTAACCTGATTGGTGCCAACATCCTCAATATCGCTCACCAGGACTACGACCCGCAGGGCGCCAGCGTCACCATGCTGATCTCCGAAGAGCCTACCCTGGCGCGGGACATGAGCAACGCCGAGACGCCCGGCCCGCTGCCGGACGCAGTGGTCGCCCACCTCGACAAGAGCCATATCACCGTGCACACCTATCCGGAGAGCCACCCCGGCAACGGCATCAGCACCTTTCGCGCCGACATCGACGTGTCCACCTGCGGGCGCATCTCACCGTTGCGCGCCTTGAACTATCTGGTGCACAGCTTCGACTCCGACATCGTGATCATGGACTATCGCGTGCGCGGCTTCACCCGCGATGTCAGCGGCAAGAAATATTTTATCGATCACAAAATAAACTCGATCCAGAACTTCATCGCGAAAGAGACGCGCGACCGCTATCAGATGGTCGACGTCAACGTCTATCAGGAAAACATCTTCCATACCAAGATGCTGCTCAAGGAATTCGATCTGAACAACTACCTGTTCGGCGCCAGCAAGGAAGGGGTCGATCCGGAACAGCGCAAAAACATGAAGCAGAGCCTGAAGCACGAGATGTCGGAGATATTCTCCGGGCAGAACATCCCCAAGATGGGGCGCCTGAAAAAACTGGTCAAGGTGCAGAAGATGAAGAAAAAGAAAAAAGTGAAGAAAGTGCCGGTGTAGTCATCTACAACCAGTAGGCCGTGCGCGTCATGACCTGCGCGGTCAGCTGCATCAGCATCTTGACGGGCCGGGGCAGTTCGCCTGCGCCGGCCTCGACGGCCTGGGTCGCGTGGCCGGCTTCATCGGCGCGCATCTGCTCCAGAATCGCCCGGCTGGGCGCATCGGCCTCGGGCAGGCGCGCCAGATGGCCATCGAGGTGCCGCACCACCTGGCGCTCGGTCTCCGCCACAAATCCAAGACTCCATTTGTCGCCTGCCAGACCCGTCACCACGCCCAGCGCAAACGAGCCTGCGTACCAGAGCGGGTTCAAAAAACTGATGTGGCTGCCCAGGTCGTGCACGCGCTGTTCGCACCAGGCCAGGTGATCGCTTTCCTCGCGCGCCGCGTGCTCCATCTGGGCGCGCACGGCGGGCGCAGAGGCGCTGAGAGCGTGACCACGGTACAGCGCCTGTGCCGCGACCTCGCCTGCGTGATTGACGCGCATCAGCCGTGCCGCAACGGATTTTTGCTGCGTGCCGACTGCGGCGTCACTCCGGCCCTGCGCGGGCGAGGCACGCCCGGCGCGGGCAGGGGCGCACACCGTGCGCAGCGCCTGATCGAAGCGGGTAATCAGCTGATCCAGCGGTGATGTGTTTCGGGTATCCACAAATACAGTTTACGCATAAGCTCACAAGTAGTGTAGGTCAGGCTGCGCAAGCTGCCTGACAGCAGCCTCCTTCCCCCTTGACGGGGGAAGGGTGGGATGGGGGTGAAAACCTTCCCGCAAGGCGATTTACCCACCCCCACCCTGGCCCTCCCGTCAAGGGGGAGGGGAATATGCCGGAGACTTATGGCGCCGTGTATAGAACGATTCCGGAGGGTGCTCTGAGGCCATGCCGGAGCGCTTGGGGCCTGCGGGACAGCGCCGGTCTGCGCCGGTACGTTACAATGCGTGCTGCACCCAAAACCGCCGGAGTATCCACGTGCCCGATACCTATTACCGTCACCATGTGTTTTTCTGCACCAACCAGCGCGAGCCGGGCAAGACCAGTTGCAACAATTGCGGCGCACAGGCCATGCGCGACTATGCCAAGGAGCGCACCAAGGTGCTGGGTCTGGCAGGGCCGGGCAAGGCGCGCATCAACAGCGCCGGCTGTCTGGACCGCTGCGAGCAAGGCCCGGTGGTGGTGGTGTATCCGGAGGGCGTCTGGTACAGCTATGTGGACCAGGACGACATCGACGAGATTATCGATGAACACCTTGCGCACGGGCGGGTGGTGGAGCGGTTGAAGATTTAACCGGGCAGGTGTGGCGCGGCCTGCCGCGCGGGCAAGACCGCCACACGCGGCGTGGGCTGCGGGCGTGCCACGGCGTCAGACCCTCAGCACCCTTGCCGGGGCGGCAGGATTACGGTATTATTTCCGGTCTTTCGTGCCGTCAGGAGCAGTTTTAGATGAAAACCTTCAGTGCCAAGCCGGAGAGCGTACAGCGCGACTGGTATGTGGTCGATGCCACCGGCAAGACCTTGGGCAAGCTGGCCGTGGAAATCGCGCGCCGTCTGCGCGGCAAGCACAAGGCCGAGTTCACCCCCCACGTCGATACCGGCGACTACATCGTAGTGGTCAATGCCGGGCAGGTGCGGGTGAGCGGCAACAAGCTCAAAGACAAGCTGTATCAGCATCACACCGGCACCATCGGTAACCTGAAGACCACCACCCTGGGCAAGCTGCTCGCCAGGTTCCCGGAGCGGGTGCTGGAGCAGGCGGTAAAAGGCATGCTGCCGAAAAATCCGCTGGGGCGCGCCATGTTCCGCAAACTGAAAATCTACAAGGACGCCGCGCATCCGCACACCGCGCAGCAGCCGCAGTCGCTCGACTTCTAGACACCACACGGAATTCCACATGACAGACACCACACATTACAGCACCGGCCGCCGCAAAGGGGCGACCGCGCGCGTATTCCTCAAGGTTGGCAAGGGCGCCATCACCGTCAACAGCCGCAGCCTGGAAAACTACTTCGGGCGCGAGACCTCGCGCATGATGGTGCGCCAGCCGCTGGAGAGCGTAGAACTGATGGACCGGTTTGAAATCAACGTCACCGTGCGCGGCGGCGGCGCCACCGGCCAGGCCGGCGCCATCCGTCACGGCATCACCCGCGCCCTCATGGCCTACGACGAAAGCCTGCGCCCGGTATTGCGCAAGGCCGGCTTCGTCACCCGCGACGCGCGCGAAGTCGAGCGCAAAAAGGTCGGCCTGCACAAGGCCCGCAAGGCACCGCAATATTCGAAGCGCTAAAGCGCAGATACAAGGGTAAAGATACAAGTCAGTGCGTGGATGCCTTTGAGAAGCTTGAGGTATGGAAGCGCAGTTCTCGTCTCTGTGCGGAAATCTACAAGACTCTGGATGTTTGCAAGGATCGGGTATTCAAGGATCAAATTACCCGCTCTGCATTGTCAGTGCCTTCCAATATAGCGGAAGGTTACGAAAGAAACTCGGCCAGGGAATACGCCCGCTTCCTTAAAATTGCGAAAGGCTCTTGTGGGGAACTGCGTACTCAGTTTTACATCGGCATTGAGGTGGGGTTGTTTGATAAATCAGATGCCATGCGCTTCATCCAGGAAGCCACTGAAATAGCGCGAATGCTGCAAGCCATCATTCAAAAAATAAGCGCCAGTAGCAAGCGATCGGTTGACTCTTAGCTTTACGCCCTTCCCTTGTATCTTGTATCTTTTCCCTTGTAGCTGCCGTCATTGGGGGATCGTCTAGCGGTAGGACTACGGACTCTGACTCCGTTAACCGAGGTTCGAATCCTCGTCCCCCAGCCATATAAAAACAGGGAAAAGGGCAAAGGGCAAAGGGACAATCCCTTGTATCTTTCCCCTTTGCCCTTTGCCCGGCATCTCAAGTCCACAACGCCTCACCCCGTGATGCGCGGGCCGCAATCTCCTGCTGAAAGGCCGGCGGGCCGAAGCCGTACCACTGTTCCCCGGACTGGTAGATAAACGGCCGCATATGGCGGATGGAGTGCGCCTGGTACCACTCCAGCACGCGCGGCTCCGGGTCGCGCCCGGCGGACACCAGCACGTCCACCGGCTGGCCGCGCCAGGCGGAGCGGCCGGTGAGCACGATCACGCCGCACTGGTTGGGCTGCATCCACTCCGGCAGGTGGCTGCCGGCCTTGGCCCAGCCGCAGAAGAACACGCGGCAGGGATCCTGCGGGCGCTTCTCGTGGATAGTGCAGCGATGACCGTCGCTGTAGGGGCAGGGGTGGCCGGGCGAGATGTCCTGCCCCAACACGTGGGTCTTCAGCCAGCCGTCGCAGCACAGCGAACAGTCGCCGCAGGGGCGCGTGTCGGTGGTCGCGGTGGTTGACGCGGCGGGCGCCGGTGCTGCCGCGCCGTGGCATTTCTTGTATTTCAGGCCGCTGCCGCAGGGGCAGGGGTCGTTACGTCCTGGGTTCAAAATTTATCCTCAATAAAAACAGCCGCCGCAACCCCCGGCCCTTGACATCAGCCTGATAAAATTTAAACTAGTCTCAACCAGTCTTAGGATGCTTCCCATGAAAACCGTCGGCGCTTTCGCGGCCAAAACCCATCTCTCCAGTCTGCTGGATGAAGTCGCCAAAGGCGAAGAGATTACCATAACCCGCCACGGCACGCCCGTGGCCAGGCTCACGCCTATAGCAGCCCAGGAAAAACCCGATATATCCGCTGTGATTGCGCAGATTCGTGAGTTGCGCAAAGGCATTACGCTGGGCGGATTATCAATCCGCGACATGATTGACGAGGGACGTGCGTAAATGCGGTTTGTATTGGATTGCTCGGTCACCATGTCCTGGCTGTTCAAAGACGAAGCGGATAGCTACTCGGAGTCAGTGTTGTCTTCGCTCCACTCCCAGGGCGCGCTTGTGCCGGCCATCTGGGCGCTGGAAGTGGCAAACGTCTTGCTCACGGCCGAGCGCCGGCAACGTGTGAATGAGGCCCAGAGGATGCAGTTCACAGCCCTGCTCGCTTCATTGCCCATTTCAACATCAAACCGAACGGTGGATCAAATCTTTGGTGCGATCCTGGCCCTCGCACGCGAACATAAACTCACCAGCTACGATGCCTCCTACCTCGATCTCGCCCTGCGTGAGGGCTTGCCGCTCGCCACCCGTGACCAAAAGCTGCGTCTGGCCGCGCGCCACTGCGGTGTGGCTCTGGCCGGCAAGTAAAGGTTAAGTGTGCGAATGAATTCGCACCTGCAAAATTGTGGTAGGGCCGAATTTATTCGGCCGCCAGCGTTCGCTGGTATTGTAGCCCCGATGCAGCGCAGCGGTATCCCCCTTGAGGGTAGGGTGATCAATCAGGGATGAAGGCAGCCGTTTAAATCCCCGGATTCCATTGCATTCCATCCGGGCTACTTGCTACGCCGCGACACGGCGGGCGTGAGCGATTTCCTTGTGATCAATGGGGCGAACCTGCGAGGCAAGCAGGGTAGCGACCGCCAGGGTCTCTCCATCCAGCGTGACAAATTCTACTTCATAACCCGCACCCTTAACATGCACCATCACAACAGTACCGATATCACCGCTTGCGAGCCCATATTCGGCAATGTCCGAAGTCAGAACAACATTATCAAGTTCTTTGATCATCGCACCCTCGATTTACAGTGGATAAGCTGTTACAAAGTAAGGAACGGTTGCATTCGTTTCCATAAACCAGACCGCACGAATTGCCGGATTTCTTCCATCTGGAGATTGGATTTTCCCCTCAATGACATAACGAATCCCAAACGGTGAAACTTCCTGCTTGACGACCTCATGTTCATTCGCATGCCGGATTATGGCTTCCGCAAGCTGCTCCCATGGGCTTACAGAAAATCCAAGCCCCGTAAAGTATCGAGCCTTATGCCGTCCGTTGGGGTGTGCCTCAGCAAGCAAATAGCCCGTTATCTTTTTGGGATCAATAACGGCGCCATCCAAGCCCGGTAGTTTCATCGATTTTATTGTAGCAGAAGCCCATTGCCTGCCCAAATGGAAATAGAAGGTGGAACATGTGGGTCTACGCGATCTCTGTATGCGCGTTTAGCTTCGTAGGTCGGTTCAAGCCGAAGGCGGAACCGACAAACCAAACGTCGGATCCGCTACGCTTGATCCGACCTACCTCTTAATTGTGGTGTCGTAATCCGGGAGGGGAGGCCGTTTAATTCCCCGGATTGCATTTCATTCCATCCGGGCTACGGGCTACGATGCCTCCTACCTCGATCTCGCCCTGCGTGAGGGTTTGCCGCTCGCCACCCGTGACCAAAAGCTGCGTCTGGCCGCGCGCCACTGCGGTGTGGCTCTGGCCGGCAAGTAAAGGTTAAGTGTGCGAATGAATTCGCACCTACAAAATTGTGGTAGGGCCGAATTTATTCGGCCGCCAGTTCTTGCTGCCTGACATTCAGGTTGTCACGTAGCCATGCCTGCTGTTACCTGGCGATATCCTTGTTAAACCTCGCGGGTAGTCGCAAGGCTAGTTTAGCCCGCCGATGCAAAAAAAGTGAACGTAGCCCGGATGCAGCGCAGCGGAATCCGGGAGGGGAAGCCATTCTGATTCCCCGGATTCCATTTCATTCCGTCCGGGCTACTTGCTTGCTTGCCAGAGGAAAGCGCTCCGGGTGATAGAGCGACTCCACAGCCAGGTCAATATCAAGCTCCGGCCAATAAAGATGATGCGGCGAAGAGAGTTCTACGTTGAGGAGCTTGCCGATTGGCGCATCCTTAAACCATGGAAACTGTTCGAACGAAACAAATACCTCCCGGTCATGGATTAGCAACCAGAATCCATGCGTTGAGACGTTCGTCACCTCAACTTCCGAAGTGGATGTTCCAAGCGTTGCGGATTTCATTTTCATGCTCCTGTACCAAGCGCAGAGCGCTATTCAGCTCCTTCTCGCTGAGGCCATAGTTCTGTGCGAGCTCAATCCTGGGCTCCAGCCACAACTTTGCTTCCCCGTTTTGTCCATGCACATGTATGTGTATCCGAGGCTCTTCACGTGAGAAAAAATAAAACCGGAAGCCACCCTCACGGAACACGGTAGGACTCATGATGAATAATCATACCCTTTCCGGGTGCCGGGTCAAAGTCTGCCGGCTCCGCCTAACGGCTTGAGCAACGTAGAGAGGGGAGGCCGCTTAAATCCCCGGATTCCATTGCATTCCATCCGGGCTACTTGCTTGCGATACGCACCGCCTCCGCTGCCGTCACGATGGGAATGTCTTGGAAGTTCCGCAGTACGAGCAAGTGCCGATCCCCGGAGACGATGAGATCGGCCTTCGCGGCGAGCGCACAGGCGAGTACGGCGTCATCGGTGGGGTCATTGGCGATGGTGGGAGCGATAATCGCCGGTGTGATGATCGTGGTAAGCGAGGCATAACCGTCAAAGACAGTAACGGCATTCAAGCCTCGCGCTGCAAGCTGCCCGGCGAACTTTTCACGCAGGAGCACACCACGCAATTCGGCAAGCAGCAACGCGCTGGTATAGAGTGAGAGTGTTCTGGATTGTGCCGCGTCAATCAACCTGCCCGGTACGCCATGCCACAGAAGGCCTGAGATCGCCGTGTTGGTATCAAGCACCAGCCGCACGACGGACTTCCGCGCGATAGGCGTCGATCTCGGCTTGAATCTCCTCGGGTGTCATCGTCGGCAGCGGTGTGGCTGCCAAGGCTTCACGCGCCGCGGCAAGCTTCTCGATGCGCCCGGCACGTAGCGCCTCGCGCAAAAGCCGCTCCAGTTGCTCTGGGGCAAGCAACCCCGCCGCCTGCGCCTCGACGGCGAGCGGGTCGGGTAAATTCAATTTCACTTCCAGGGTGGTCATGTTCTCACTGTACCAAGTTATGTCGCTATCCGCCACTTGGGGCGCTGGGTAGCTCGCAGGGCGCAATGCCCTTTGGTTATTGCCCAGCGGTTCGCTGGTATTGTAGCCCGGATGCAGCGCAGCGTAATCCGGGAGAGGTAGCCATTTTGATTCCCCGGATTCCATTGCATTCCATCCGGGCTACTTACTACCTACGCCGCCCGGATTCCCCTTGCATGGTTTAATTATTGTTTATACAATAAAGAACATGGAAATCACCTTCGACCCGGACAAGGACGCCGCCAATCTTCAAAAGCACGGGCTGTCTCTGTCCAGGGCGGTGGAGCTGGCCTGGGAAACCGCCTTGGTCTGGGACGATGACCGGTGCAACTGCGGCGAGCCACGTCAGGCGGTTCTGGCACTGCTGGGGACGCGGGTGCATTTGTAGATCGGGCTGATAGTCGCCGCGTCATCAGCCTTCGTCGAGCTAACTTGAGAGAGGCAAAACGCTATGTCCAGACGATTGAAGATTGAGTTACCCACGCCTGAAGAAGACGCGGCCATCACCGCCGCCGCCCTGTCCGACCCGGACGCGCTGCCCCTGACCGATGCCGAACTGGCGCAGTTCAAGCGCACTCCTGGCCGCCCGCGCCTGGAACAGCCCAAGGTATTCACCGGCATTCGTCTGGATGCGGACATTGTGGGCGCCTTCAAGACCACCGGAAAAGGCTGGCAGACGCGCATGAATGACGCCCTGCGCGACTGGCTGAAATCCCATCGCCCGCCCGGCCCGTAGAGTGCATAAAGCGTAGCAGCTTCGTAGGTCGGTTCAAGCCGAAGGCGGAACCGACAAACAAAACGTCGGATCCGCTACGCTTGATCCGACCTACCGCGCTACCTGACATTCAGGATGTCACGTAGCCATGCAACGTGACCTACCCGCTGGCTGAAATCCCATCGCCCGTCTAGCCCGTAGAGTGCATTAAAGCGTAGCGGTGTCGTAGCCCGGATGCAGCGCGGCGTAATCCGGGGAGGGGTCGCCATTTGTCAGATATGTTGTATGAAAGCAACATTCCGGGCAGAAACTGTAGTTTTTTTAAGAAAAAGTGTTGCACAAGCGCTAAAGGGGTGGTAAGTTTCTTCTGTCCATTGACGTCAATAGACACCAAATATTAAAACACCAAATAA
>CAMTVY010000019.1:0-11318 GCA_947085325.1 uncultured Gammaproteobacteria bacterium
AGAGGAGCTGTCCTTAGTACGAGAGGACCGGGATGGACGTACCTCTGGTGTACCGGTTGTCATGCCAATGGCACTGCCGGGTAGCTATGTACGGACGGGATAACCGCTGAAAGCATCTAAGCGGGAAGCCCACCTCAAGATGAGATCTCCCTGAGAGCTTGACTCTCCTAAAGGTCCGTTGAAGACTACAACGTTGATAGGCTCCATGTGTAAGCGCAGTAATGCGTTGAGCTAAGGAGTACTAATTGACCGTGAGACTTGACCATATAACACCCAAGTGGTTTGGGCGTTAACATGGCATGTGCGTATACCCAAACCTGACAACAACTTCCCGAATTTTGCCGACAGCAAGTGCTGTCGGCAGCCAGTTTTCCTGGCGGCCATAGCGAACGTGAACCACCCGATCCCATCCCGAACTCGGAAGTGAAATCGTTCAGCGCCGATGATAGTGTGGGGCATCCTCCATGCGAGAGTAGGTCACTGCCAGGTCTTATCAGCAAACCCCTGCAAGGAAACTTGCAGGGGTTTTTTATTGCCGGATGGGCGGGTGCGCCGGATTTTTTGCCGGTCAGTAGTTGCCTTGTTTCTCGCTCTTCCCCATTATTAAGCCTCAACCTCCACGATGATCTGGAGCTTTGCATGCGTATGCGGGTGCTATTGATATTGTCCCTGATGGCGGGGCCGGGGTGGGCGCAGGTATACAAGTGCGAGACGGATGCCGGGACGGTGTATGGCGATATGCCATGCGGTGAGGCTATGCCACTGCCCGAGTTGCCTAAAAAGGCCAAGCCCGCGCAAGGATTGAGGCCGGGCGAAAAACAGCGCTTGCGCAGTGTGGAGGCCAAGGAGGCGGCGGCGCTCAGGGCGCAGGAAAAGCAGCGCCGCGCCGAAGAGCGAGTCGCACAGCGCAGGGCGGAACAAGACGAGAAGCGCTGCCGCACCGCAAAGCGCCAGCTTGCCGGGGCCGAAGAGGACTTGCGTCGAGGTTACAAGGCCGGTCAGGAGGAGAAGTTGCAGCGCAAGCTCAGGGAATACAGGGAGGACACCGCTTTGTATTGCGGCTAGCGTTGCGCGCCCACCCTATTCGCCGGCCACCGTCATGTTTTCGATCAGGAGCGAGCCGGTGCGAATGTTGCCGCGCGGGTCGATGTCATTGCCCACTGCGGCCAGTTGCTGGTACATGTCACGCAGGTTGCCGGCGATGGTGATTTCCTCCACCGGATATTGAATTTCACCGTTTTCCACCCAGAAACCCGCCGCGCCGCGGGAGTAGTCGCCGGTGACGGTATTGACGCCGGAGCCCAGTAACTCGGTGACCAGCAGGCCGCTGTGCATGGTGCGCAGTAGTCCGTCAAGGTCATGCTGGCCCGGCTCTATGAACAGATTGTGCACGCCGCCGGCATTGCCGGTGGTCTGCATGCCGAGTTTGCGTGCCGAGTAGCTGTCGAGTACATAGCCTTGCAGGATGCCGCCCTGCACCAGATCACGTGCCTGTGTTGCCACGCCTTCGTTGTCGAACGGTGCGCTGCCCAGGGCACGCAGGAGATGCGGCTGTTCGTGAATATGAACGTGGGTGGGGAAGATGCGCTTGCCAAGATGATCGAGCAGGAATGAGGCCTTGCGGTAGAGATTGCCGCCACGGATTGCGCTCACAAAATGCGACAGCAGACTGCTGGCGATGGCGGCTTCGAAGATCACCGGTGTTTGCCGCGTGCTGAGGCGACGTCCGTTCAGGCGGCGCAGGGTGCGCTCGGCGGCGCGTTGACCGACAAGGACGCCGTCGTCCATGTCGGTGTGTGCGCGCGCGACGCTATACCAGTAATCGCGCTGCATGGTATTGCCGTCCTGCCCGATTACCGCGCAACTGATGCTGTGGCGGGTGCTGGGGTAGCTGCCAATAAAACCGTGGCTGTTGCCGTAGACATACAGGCCTTCATGGCTGGTGATGCTCGCGCCTTCGGAGTTGGTGATGCGCGTATCGGCGCTGCGCGCTGCGGCCTCGCATTGTTGGGCCAGCGTGATGGCGTGCTCAGCGCTGGGTGCCCACGGGTGACAGAGGTCGAGGTCGGGGAGCGTCTGCGCCATCAGGCTGGCCTCCGCCAGTCCTGCACTGTCGTCTGCGGCGGTAAAGCGGGCAATGTTGCTGGCGGCGCGCACGGTTTCCTGCAGGGCCTGGGGGCTGAGGTCAGAGCTGCTGGCTGAGCCTTTGCGCTGGCCGAAATAGACCGTGACACCGAGACCTTTGTCGCGCTGATGTTCCAGGGTCTCGACCTCGCCCAAGCGCACGGTGACCGACAGGCCGGTCTCCATGCTGATGGCGGCCTCAGCGGCGCTCGCGCCCTGCGAACGCGCCTCATGCAGGATGTCGGCGATGGTGGCGCGGAGCTGGTCGTTGTATTGCGCTGCGAGGGTGGTGGTCATGATAGTCCAGAGGGGGGCGGATCGTGTCTATTTTACACAATTCCGGGGGGGCGGCTGGACGCAGTTTCACCAGCCTGCATGAGGAAAACAGGTGCCTTGGCCAGCAGAGATAGGCCCTGCGGGCCAAGGCCAATGAGAGGGTTACAGGTGGTGGATGCCGGTTCCTGAGCCGGGCTGGGCCGGCCGGCTCTCCGTGGGCTGTATGTAACTGGCGGTGAGTGCCTGGATGTACTCTTCTATGGCTTGAGGGGTGAGGGTAAGCAGTGCCGGTTTAGTGCGCCAGTCGTTCCATACGCGTGACATCACTGCGTTATAAATGTCAGGCTGGTAGTGCTCTTCATCGCCCATCACGAGAACATGAAACAGACGTTCGTCGAGTGCGCGATAAATACGGTTGATGTTTTCGGACGCACGCTGTTCCTGACCGTGCCAATTACCTACCGAGTTTGGATTACAGAGATACTTGCTGAGTGTCATCATGAATCAGGCCCTCCTGTGGGTGGATAGGGGCTGCTGATGGGCAAATCCTAATATGCCGCTTGTCCGGCGCCATGCTGCCGGACATTCAAATGCAGACTACGCCTGCGGATGGCGGGATGCAAGCAGGCCACTAGTGGGCGTATTAGACCCTGTTTAAGGGGCGCTGGCCGAGGCGGAGGGGCAGATTCCGGTGCGCGTTTAGCGGGTCCAGCCGACCAGCACCATGAGGGCGATGATGACTATCCACACCACCAGCGTACGCCAGACCAGGGCCTGCGCCGATTTGATTTCGTGGATCTCGGCCTGTACGTCTTCAGGCGCGGGGGCGGCTTCTTCATGCAGGCGGAGGGCTCCGAGGCCGCTCGACACCAGGGTGCCGGTATTGGCGATATCCCACTTGCCAGTCCAGTTGGCCTTGGAGTTGCGCCAGTGCGAAAGGGCGTCGATGAAGCTGCCTGTGGTGGCATAGCCCAGCGCCACAAGGCGCGCAGGAACCCAGTCAAGTATCGCCTGCAGGGTCACAGTCGCCTGGGAGAATTCGCTTTTTTCCTGTGACTTGGTGGTGGCCTGCCGCAACACCAGTGACAAGCGATACAAGGCTGCGCCGAACGGGGGCAGTACGGCGAACCAGAACAGCACTGCAAACAACCGCTCGTTTGCCTGCACCAGAATGGATTCGGTCACGGCGCGGTTGAGCTGGAAGCTGGGCCCGGAGACCTGCGCGTGCAGCAGATCGGCCGCCGCCTGGTGTGCGGCCTCGGCATCGCCGCTTTCGCGTGCCTGTATGTAAAGATCAACCTGGGCATCCAGATATCGGGGCCCCAGGCACAGCAGCAAGACGGCCACGCTGAATGTGAACCCCAACAGCCAGTGTATTTGCAGCAACAGGAACCAGACCAGACCTGTGAGCAGTACCAGCGAACCCACTACCAGCACGACGCCGCTGGCGCCTTTCCCCATCGCACCAAGGCGTGGACGCAGCCAGGCGCTGAAGCCTCCCAGCCAGTCGAAGCGACGCAACGTGTACAGTGCGGGGAACAGTCTTTCCGCACCCAAGGCAAACAGTATGGCGATCAAGACCATGGTAACCTCGATGATTATTGGATTGACGGTGCCTGCTTACGCAGGCGCCCGGTACGTATTTTCTTATGATAACAGGATACCGTAATGTGCACGGCTGCGCATGTGCTGATGTGGGGTGACGGCCAACCGTACTTCATACAGCCAGCAGCCGGTGTAGCCGGGGCCAGTCGAAGCCGGGGCCGGGGTCGGTTTTGCGTCCCGGCGCGATGTCGCTGTGGCCGGTAATGCGTTCCGGGGTGACGTCAGGATAGCGGGCCATGAGGGCGCGAACCAGCGTGCCGAGCGCGGTGTACTGGGTGGCTTCATAGGGCCGGTCGTCGCAGCCCTCGAGTTCGATGCCGATGGAAAAATCATTGCAGCGTGTGCGGCCCTGGAATTGCGACTCGCCTGCATGCCAGGCGCGCTGGTCGAATGACACAAACTGGATCAGGCCGCCATCGCGCCGGATCAGGACGTGCGCCGACAGCTGGCGCGCATGAATCTCGCAGAAATACGGGTGCGCAGCGGGATCCAGGCTGTTGGTGAACAGCGCCTCGATATACGGCCCGCCAAATTCGCCCGGCGGCAGACTGATGCTGTGGATCACAATCAGGTCAGGCACGCTACCGGCGGGCCGTTCATCATGGTTGGGGGAGGGGCAGGCGCGTGCCTCCTGCAGCCAACCCTGTGGGGTGATATTCATAGCGCGGCTATTTACTCTTATGTTTCTCTGTAAGGCTACACTTCAAACGCAGGTCAAGGCAAACACTGCTGGGTCTTGTCGGGCAGGGGAGTCGCCCTGCCTGGGTCATCCGGGCAACACGGCGTGGGTGGTGTTTGGTATATTCGCTGTCTGTGGCCGGGGTGACTCCATGGGGGTGGCATGATAGAGGGCGTTTTTGGTGATGTTTTGATCCTGCTTGCGGCTGCGGTGCTGGTGGTGGCGCTGTTCCGGCGCTTTAATCTGCCTCCGATCCTGGCCTACCTGACAGTCGGCGTCATCATCGGCCAGCAGAGTCTGGGCGGGATGTCAGTATCGGAGGATACCCATTTTCTCGCCGAGCTCGGCGTGGTGTTCCTGATGTTCAGCATCGGGCTTGAGTTTTCATTGCCGCGTCTGCTCAGCATGAAAGGCGTGGTGCTGGGCCTGGGGGGGGCGCAGGTGGTGATCAGCAC
The DNA here is from genome assembly GCA_947085325.1 of uncultured Gammaproteobacteria bacterium. GTDB lineage: Bacteria > Pseudomonadota > Gammaproteobacteria > SURF-13 > SURF-13 > JAQBXX01. Next base: position 5,140 of record CAMTVY010000019.1, read on the forward strand.
CGCAGTCGGCGCGTTGGTGGCGCTGGCACTGGGCATGCCGGCGGAGGGTGCGTTGGTGGTGGGTGGCCTGTTGGCTATGTCATCCACCGCGATTGTGGGCAAGCAGCTCGCGGAGCAGATGGAAATCCACTCGCGGCATGGGCGTTACGCCATGGGCATGCTGCTGTTTCAGGATCTGGCGGTGATTCCGTTTCTGGTGGTGATCCCAACGCTCGCCATCAGTGACAGTGGTTCCACCGCGATGCCTTTGTTGTGGGCGCTGGCCAAGGGTGTGCTGGTGTCCGCACTGCTGCTCGCCGCCGGTCATTGGCTGTTGCGCCCGCTGTTTCGCGAGGTGGCAGCGCGGCACTCCACGGAGCTGTTCATGCTGACCGTGCTGCTGGTGACGCTGGCGGCAGCCTGGGCCACCCAGCAGGCCGGCCTGTCACTGGTGCTGGGTGCGTTTCTGGCCGGCATGATGCTGGGCGAGACCGAATTCCGGCACCAGGTCGAGGCCGACATCCGCCCATTTCAGGATGTGTTGCTGGGTCTGTTTTTCATCACTATCGGCATGCGTTTGGACATTACGGTATTACCGGACATCTGGTTCTGGGCTTTGCTGGTGACTGCCGGGCTGGTGCTGTTCAAAACCGTGCTCATCACCCGTCTGACCCGTATGGCAGGGGCAGAGCACGGCGTGGCGCTGCGCAGTGGGTTGGTGCTGGCGCACAGTGGCGAATTCAGCTTTGTGCTGTTGGCGCTGGCGCTCGACTACGGCCTGATGGATGGACATGCCGCCCAGATCGTGCTCGCCGCCGTGTTGCTCAGCATGGCCAGTTCGCCACTGCTGATTCGTTACAACGGTGCGCTGGCCAAGCGTGTGTACCGGCGCAGCTATGGCCACAGCCGTATGCAGATGGAGGAGGCCATCAGCGTCAGTACCCGCAGCATGACGCAGCACATTATTATCTGCGGTTACGGGCGCGTCGGTCAGAATATTGCGCGCCAGCTGGAGCAGGAGGGTTTTGAATTTGTCGCGCTGGATATGGATCCGCTGCGGGTGCGCGAGGCGCGCGAGGCCGGCGATGCAGTGAACTACGGCGACAGTACCCGTCAGGGCATGCTGGAGGCGGCGGGACTGGGCAGTGCGCGTGCGCTTATCATCAGCTTTCAGGACATTGCCGCGAGCCTCAAGATACTCGGGCATGTGAGACGCCTGCGCCCTGAGTTGCCGGTGCTGGTGCGCACGCGTGACGATGCCGATCTCGAACGCCTGCAAGAGGCTGGCGCCACCGAGGTGGTGCCGGAGACATTTGAGGCGAGCCTGATGCTGGCATCACATCTGCTGCTGATTCTGGGCGTGCCGATGTCGAAGATCGTGCGGCGCATGCGCGAAGTGCATAACGACCGTTATCGCCTGCTGCGCGGATTTTTCCCCGGTGCGGATCAGGCTGCCATGGGTTCACCCGAGGCGCAGCGCGAGCGGCTGCATACGGTGGCGCTGGAGGAGGGTGCCTTCGGTGTGGGCCGTACCTTGGGCGATCTCGGGCTCGACAAACTGGGCGTGGTGGTGACCGCGGTACGCCGCAGCGGTATCCGCGGTATGGCGCCAGAGCCGGCTACACAACTGCGTGAGGGTGATGTGCTGGTCTTGTACGGTACGCCGCCGGACATTGAGCGCGCCGAAGAGGTGTTACTGAAGGGCTGAGTGCGGCTGTCATCGTGGTGTCGCAGCGGCTGTGTTACCGCATCTCCGTGTAGAGGGGCGCCTCCGCTATCTTTTTGCCTTCGTTCAGCAGGTAGGTATAAAAGGTCTGCGCGGCAATCGATAACTGCTTGCCCTCCGGGTAGGCAAGATACCATTGACGCTTGATGGGGAAGCCTTGCACGTCCAGTATCCGCAAGGGCCCCGTTTCTCCCTCCAGCGCCAGGCAATGGCGCGATAGCACGGCGATCCCCAGCCCGCCGACGATAGCCTGCTTGATGGCTTCATTGCTGCCCAGCTCCATGCGGATATTGGGCGTAATCTGGTGCTTGTCGAACAGGCGCTGGGTGGCAATGCGGGTGCCGGAGCCGGGCTCGCGCATCAAGAAAGGCTCTTCGGCGATACGTTTCAGGCTGATGCGTTTGCGGCGCACCAGCGGATGGTTGCTGGAGGCAAGGACTACCAGGGGATTTTCCAGGAACGACTGGGAGTGGGCGTCCAGGTTTTCCGGCGGCTGGCCAAGAATATACAGATCGTCCAGGTTCTGTGCCATGCGTTCCAGCACGCGTTCGCGGTTGGTGACTTTGAGCGACACCTCGATCCCGGGGTGGCGCTGGTAAAATGCGCCCAATACGCGCGGCGCGAAATACTGCGCCGTGGTGATAACGGCCAGCCGCAGACGTCCCTGCTTGAGCCCCTTGCGGTCGGCGATGCTCATCTCGAAACGCTCCAGGCTGTCGAATATCTCGCGACACAGCTTTTGCAGTTCCTTGCCCGCCTCGGTGAGATGTATCCGCTTGCCTATTTGCTCGAATAGCGGCATGCCGACCGTATCGGTGAGCTGCTTGATCTGCATCGAAACCGTCGGCTGGGTGAGATAGAGCTCTTCGGCGGCACGCGTGAAGCTCAAGTGGCGCGTAATCGCCTCGAACACCTGTAATTGGCGCAGTGTGGCATGACGCATGGCTGGCCCCTCCGTCGCTCTCAAAGAGTGGATGATAGATGTTAATCTATCATACGCATCGTTATTTTTTAATTTAATTTATCGTCTGGCGAGGGCATTATCCTAACCATGTCAGAGGCCTTGCCAGACGAGAAGCCGCAAAACGGGATCAAAGGCCTGAAGCATTGGCGTTATGACCTGATGGCCGGTATGCAGGTCGCTCTGGTGTCATTGCCGCTGTCGCTCGGTATTGCCATCGCCTCAGGCGCTCCGCCGGTCACCGGGGTGATCTCGGCCATCATCGCCGGGCTGATCTTCCCGTTCCTGGGCGGCGCCTACGTCACCATCAGCGGGCCGGCGGCGGGGCTCGCCCCGGCGCTGCTGGCCGGCATGATTATGCTCGGCGGCGGCGATCTCGCGGCGGGTTATCCGCTGCTGCTGGTGGCGATCTGTCTCACCGGCCTGGCGCAGATCGTGTTGAGCCTGTTCAAGGCCGGGCGCTTCGCGCTGTTCCTGCCGGTGACGGTGGTCGAGGCGATGCTGGCGGCGATCGGCATCATGATCATCGTCAAGCAGATTCCGGCGCTGCTGGGCGATTTTGTGCCGCCCGCGAAGAGCATGCTGGTGACGATTGCGAATCTGCCTGAAAGTTTCCTCAGGATCGATCCGGCCATCGCGGTGATCGGCGGCGTCTGCCTGTTTCTGATGTTCTACTTCAACCGCACGCGCCATGCCTGGCTGCGGCGCATCCCGGCGCCGCTGTTCGTGGCGGGCATCGGCATCGGACTCGGCTACCTGTTGCAGCTCGATGCGAAGTATCTGATCGCCATGCCGCACAACATCATCGAGCACGGCATCACGCTGCCGGCCTTCGGCGCGGTGTGGGATCGCACCGAGCTGTGGTGGGGCATACTGCTGGTGGTGATTACGCTCACCCTGATTGACGGCATCGAGTCGCTCGCGACCATCTCCGCAGTGGACAAGATAGACCCCTACCAGCGCAAGTCGGATCCCAACGTGACGCTGCGCGCCATGGGTGTGTCGAACTCGCTGTCGAGCATCTTCGGCGGGCTCACCATCATCCCCGGCGGCGTCAAGAGCCGCGTCAACATTGACGCCGGCGGACGCACCCTGTGGGCCAACTTCTACAATGCGGTGTTCCTGATTGTGTTTCTGTTCCTCGCCAAGGATATGATCGCGCGCATCCCGCTGGCGGCCATCGGCGCGATCCTGGTGTATGTCGGCTGGCGGCTGTGCGAGTTCCGCGTGTTCAGCAGGACCTTCGCCATCGGGCGCGACCAGATCGTGATCTTCGCGGTGACGATCGCGGCGATTCTCGCCACCGATCTGCTGTTCGGGATACTGATCGGGGTCGCCGCGAAGATCGTGCTGCACGTGTACCTGCTCACGCCGTCGTTGCGCGCGGTGCTGACCGGGCGGCTCACCTTCGCCCAGTCGTTCAAGCTGCTGTGGGGCAACTTCGCCGGGCTGTTCCGCAACCCGGTGATCAAGGTCAAGGTGGATGAGCGCGCGGAAGGCACGCACTACCGTATCTCGCTCGGCTCGATCGTGTGCTTCAATCTGCTGCCGCTCGACAAACTGCTGCAGGCGATTCCGGCGGGGGCGGGCATCACGCTCGCCGTCACCGAATCCGGGCGCATCATTGATCACACCGCGATGGAATACCTGCACCAGTTCCATGAGGAGTGCCTGCACGCGGGGCGGCCGTTCGAGATACTGGGCCTCGACAACTTCTACCAGTTTACCCCCCACTCGCTGTCGGCGCGCATGCATGACGCGAAGCTGGTCAAGGAGAAGGCGCGGGTGTCGGCGCGCGAACAGCAGATGGCCGAGGTGGCGCGGCATTATGGTTTTCAGTTCGTGCCAGCCACGGCGGGCACGCTCAACAGCCACGACTTCGTATACCTGCGCCGCGGGGCCGACCGCCAGGAGAGCAATGCGATGACCGGCGTCTATCGCGGCTGCCAGGTCAAGATATTCGATTACAGTCACACCGCTGCCCCGGACTACTATGCCGAGCACCGCCATACGCTCATCCAACTGCACCCTCTTGAGGCTGGCGTGCCATTGCCCAATCTTGCGATCACGCCCGGAGACTATCTTGAGCGTTACCTGGTCGATTATCAGGAGGTGGATATGGCGGCTCGCCCGGCGCTCGCCCGGCACTACCGCCTCTATGCGCACGATCCGGCGCGGGCGCTGGCCTTTGCCGGGACGGAGATCGAGCAGATGCTACTCGATCACCCGGGCCTCTATGTCGAGATACGCAACAATGTCGTGCTCGCCTTCCGTCCCGATCAGGATCTCGCACCGCCCGAGGCGATCGAGCTGCTGCTCACTTTCGTCGCTCTGGTGGGCGGTGCGCGCAAGCCGCCTAAGCAGACAGGGGCGCAGTGAGACTGCCGGCGAGCCTGAGCAGGGCTCACCCTGGAAAAAATCGAGTTCTTTAGTTAAATTTTTATTTTGTTGCTTTCCAACATACACTGACCCTGAGCAGCAAACCAACCTAAATTTGGAGACAGAATCATGAGACGTCTGGAACAGAAAAAACTACTGACCATCATCACCTCGCGCGCACTCGAAAAAATGATTATCGAGGCGGTGCGCAGGCGCGGTGTCGGCGGCTATACCGTGGTGAATGCCAGCGGGGCCGGCGCTTCCGGAATCCAGTCGGGCATGCTCGACGGCGACTCCATCATCCTGATTCACATTATTCTCTCGGAGGCTCGCCTGATCACCGTGCTCGATGATCTGGAGGACATGATGAACCGGGGCTACCGGATCAAGGCGATCGTGACGGACATCTCGATCCTGCCACGCAAGAATGCCCCCGGCGCCTCCATGAACTAGCTCTGCGCCGGAACCGGACGGGTCTGTCCCCGGGTACGAATCCGCCGCACCGAAAAATCCTGTAGATAAATTAAAGGAAACGAACCATGGACATCAAATCATTCGCCACCCTGCTCGATCCCGCCATTTTATTCTTTTTTCTGGGCATGTTTGCCGCGCTGGTGCGCTCCAATCTGGAGATACCGGCCCCCATCGCCAAATTCCTGTCCTTGTACCTGCTCATGGCGATAGGTATCAAAGGGGGTGTGGCCTTGAGCGTGAGCGGCATCCATATGCAGATGATGGTCGGGCTGGCGATCGCACTGCTCATGGCCTTCCTCGTGCCGCTATATACCTTCCCCCTGCTGCGCCGCAAGCTCGACGGCTTCAACGCCGCCGCGATCGCGGCCACCTATGGCTCGGTGAGCGCGGTAACCTTTATCGCCGCCGGACAATTCCTGGACAACCACGGCGTCGAGTACGGCGGATACATGGCGGTGGCGCTGGTGATCATGGAGGCTCCGGCCGTCATCATGGCGGTGGCGCTGGCCGCGATGACGCGCGCGAGCCTGGCCAAGCAAGGCGCGGGCGCGGCGGCAAACGTCGGGACGAACAACGGCTCGTTTTCATTGAAGAACAACCTGCACGAGTCGTTCACCGACGGGGCCATCATGTTGCGGTTGGGAAGTCTGTTGGTCGGCC
>CAMTVY010000020.1:0-21191 GCA_947085325.1 uncultured Gammaproteobacteria bacterium
AAGCCAAAATAGGAGAGTAACGATGATGAATATCAGTCGCCGTAATTTCCTCAAGGGCGCTGCTGCTGCCGGTGTTGGCAGTATCATCCCCATGAGCATGGTCACGGTCGAGGCCGAAGCAGGTGATTCCTTCACCTTCGCCTGGATCACCGATCAGCACCTGCAACTCATTTCTGGCCCTGGCGCCAAATTCGTAAAGAGCTGGGACGACGGTTTCAAGATGGCGATCAGCGAAGTGATGAACGCCAACCCGAAGCCCGACTTCTGCTACTTCGGTGGTGACCTGGCCCAAGCCGGCCTGAAGTCCGAACTGGATCACGGTATGGACATGTGGTCCAAGACCGGCCTCAAAGTTAAAGCCATCAACGGTGAGCATGACTACTTCCTCGACATGGGCAAGTCCTCACGCGCCGCCTACGGCATGCCCTCTGACAACTACAGCTTCGAACACAAGGGTGTGCAGTTCATCATGCTGACCACCATCCGTGGGGCCGAAGACTGGGAAGCGAGGCACGCCAAGAATCCCCAGATCCGCATGAACGAGATGATGCGCATCGACAACTATGTTGATGGTTCTGCCTTCCGTCTGGGCAAGGATGGCCTCGCCTGGTTGAAGAAGACCGTCGCCGGTCTGGACAAGAACAAGCACACCATCGTGTGCTCGCACTCCCCGATACAGAAGATATACAACGGCTGGAACTTCTGGACCGAGGACGCAGAAGAGATCCAGGCTGCACTGAAGGATATCAAGCGTGTGACCGTGCTGTACAACCACGTGCACCAGCCGATGGCAAGCCAGAAGGGCAACATTGCCTTCTTCTCCAACTTCTCGACTGCTTGGCCGTGGCCGCATGTGAGCACCGTGGCCGATGCCACTATGTGCGGAGACGGCGCTTACAAGGGCTGCGAAAAGGGTGCGGACTACTACCCGAACCTGATCCTGCCTTATCATCGCGCTGACGTGGCCAACTTCCGCGATGCGACCGGCTGGAGCATCGTCAACACTAATACCGGCGGCAAGTTCGAGGTCGAGGTCACCCAGTGGGGCGAGAATCCCAAGCGTAAGGTCACCTGGGATGGCAAGCTCAAGGAAGTAGGCGCCGGTGCTGCCACTAAAGCCCAGATGATGTACTAAGAGAATAAGGAGAAAACCTATGATGATTCGTAAAAGCACATTGGCCGCGCTGGGCGCGTCCTTTATTCTGGGCCTTGCCGTGACGGCGTCAGCGCATGCCGAAGCCGTGAACGACACGGCCAAGTGGGACAGTGAGTTCAAGGCCTCCGTAAATCGCGGTGACGGTCTGTTCCACGGCGGAATCAAGAGCAGCAACGAGGTGGCCTGCGTTCAGTGCCATCCGGAAGCCTCCAACACCCACGCGGAGACCTATCCCAAGTTCCAGAAGCAGCTCGGCAAGGTGTCGCAGCTGTGGGAGATGACCAACTGGTGCATCGAGAACCCGCTGGAAAGCAAGGCTATCGCTGCGGACAGTCAGGACATGGTCGATTTGGTTGCCTACATGTCCAACATCCGTAAGGGCTACAAGCTGACACCAGGAAGGTACTAATAATCAGTACCTGAGTAATATTGCAGTAGTTTGCGACGGCACTGTGGAGACACAGTGCCGTTTTTTTTGCCTCAGAGTTTCAATCAGCTGTCGCGTGCTTGATGCCAGCCCAGGCCGCCGCCGTCATTTGTCTGATCTCCTCTGGCGTAATCACGTAGGGTGGCATGAAGTAAATCACATCGCCCAGCGGTCGCAGCAAGACACCCGCGCTGAGCGCATGCTGGCAGACGCGGCGACCGCGTCGCTCCTGCCACGGGTAAGGTGACCGCGTTGTCCTGTCCTGCACCATCTCAATCGCGAGTATCATGCCCGTCTGCCGCACTTCCGCTATGTGTGGATGGGCGGAAAAGTGCTCTGTGGCATCATGCATCGCCTGCGCCAGTGCCTGATTATTCTCGAGTACCTTGTCCTGTTCAAAAATATCCAGCGTCGCCAGCGCCGCGCGACAGGCGAGCGGATTGCCGGTATAGCTGTGTGAGTGCAGGAAGGCCTTGAGCGTAGCGTAATCGTCGTAGAAGGCCTGATACACCTTGTCTGTGGTGAGCACGGCGGAAAGCGGCAGATAGCCGCCCGTTAAACCTTTGCCAAGGCAGAGAAAATCGGGCGTGATGGCTGACTGCTCGCAGGCGAACAGGCTGCCGGTGCGCCCAAAGCCAACCGCGATCTCATCGGCGATCAGATGCACGCCGTGGCGGTCACAGGCCTCGCGCAGCAGCGTTAAATATACCGGGTCATACATGCGCATGCCGCCTGCGCACTGCACCAGCGGCTCGACAATGACTGCACATACCTCCTCGGCATGCGCTTCCAGTGCCGATTCCATGTGGCTGAACATGCGACGGGAATAATCGGCGCAAGACTCGCCGGATCCGCGGTAAAAACAATCGGGTGACGGCACGCTGACAGGCTGCAACAGCAGTGGTGCGTAGATTTCCTTGTAGAGCGCTACGTTGCCAACAGCCAGCGCACCGAGGGTTTCACCGTGGTAGCTGTTGCTGAGGCTGATGAAACGGGTTTTGCGGGGCTGGCCGCTATTGCGCCAATAGTGATAGCTGGCCTTGAGCGCTATTTCAACGGCAGCCGAACCGTTATCAGCGTAAAAGCAGCGTGTGAGGCCGGGTGGCGCAAGCTCAATCAGTCGTTCGGAGAGCTCAATGACCGGCGCGTGTGTGAAACCCGCGAGCAGCACGTGCTCCAGTTGCCCAAGCTGGTCCTGCACTGCCGCACTGATGCGTGGATTGCAGTGGCCGAACAGATTGACCCACCACGAGCTGATGGCATCCAGATAGCGGTTGCCGTCGTAGTCCTCCAGCCACACACCTGCGCCGCGCTTGATGGGGATGGGCGGAAGTTGCTCGTGATCCTTCATCTGTGTGCAGGGGTGCCACAGCCGTGCAAGGTCGCGGCGGGACCAGCTGGTGTTGTTCATGGTGTGGGTAACAATGGTTGTTCAGGTATCGCCATGATAAACAAACCAGGGGATTTAATCGGGCATCCTTTGATGCGGTCTACAGCTTGCGAGCTTGTAGCCAGGGTAGCATCTCTTCTGCCGACATCGGTTGCGCGATGAAGTAGCCTTGGGCCTCGTCGCAGCCGAATTCGATAAGACGCTCCAGCGTTTCCTTGTTCTCCACGCCTTCGGCTATAACCTTGAGGTCGAGATTGTGGGCGAGATCAATTATGGAGCGCACAATCGTCGCCGAGTCAGCATTTAAAATCATGTCGAGCACAAGCGACTCGTCAATTTTGATGGCTGTGGCTGGTAGCTTCTTCAGGTAGGCGAGCGAGGAGTAACCGCTGCCGAAGTCATCAATGTGGAGGCGTATGCCCAAATCACGTAGCTTGTTCAGGATGCCGAGTGTACGCACTGGATTTTCCATGAGCGCTGTCTCGGTGGTCTCAATCTCGATCATATTGGCTTCCATGGTGCGGCCGATGAGTAAAGTCTCGATCTTGTTCACAATTTCTGAATCGAGCATGTTGCGTACCGACAGGTTGACGGCAATCGGCACGCGCCAGCCCTGCTCACGCCACGTCCAGGCTTGTTGCACGGCCGTTTCCAGCACGTTCAGCGTGAGCGGATGGATGAGTCCGCTCTTTTTAGCCAGCGGGATGAATTCGTCCGGCGGTACGTATCCCAGTTCAGGATGGTTCCACCGCGCCAGCGCCTCCGCTCCGCATACCGTACCATTACGCAGGTTCACCTTGGGCTGGAAATGCAGGACGATCTGACGGTTGTCGATGGCAGTGCGCAACTCGCCCATGAGCAGCAGGCGTTTAGGGCTCGATGGATCGAGCAGCGGGTCATATATGGAGAGCGACTTGCTGTCGCGTTGCGCGAGTGAAAGTGCAACGTCTGCGTGCTGCAGGAGTTGACGAGGGTTGGCCCCGTGCGCGGGGGCCAAGGCAGCGCCGAGGCGCACGCTCAGTTCGAGCGGGAAGCCCGCTACGTCGAATGGTTGCTGAAAAGCTGTAAGAACCGTCTGCGCGTGCGCAATGACATCTGTGTGGTCGCATGGGTAGAACAGCAATGCAAATTCGTCGGCGCCAACGTGCGCCGCCATGTCGGCACGACGTAGCTGTTTGATTAATTGTGCCGCTGCCTGCCGCAGGAGCGCGTCGCCATAGTCGTGTCCGAGGGCCTCGTTCACATCGCGGAAGCGGTTGATGTTCAGCATAAGCAGGGCGAAGGGCTGGTTATCTCGCTGCGCGTCGACAAAGGCCTGTTCCAGCCGCTCATGGAGTTGTAGGCGGTTCGGCAGCTCAGTTAGCGGGTCGAAGTAGGCGAGATGATGGATACGTTCCTCGGCATGTCGGCGTACCCTCAACACCTCAGCCTCATCAAGTACGTGTCTGACTGCTGATGCCAGATGCTCCATGCGGTTCTTTGTGATGTAGTCCTGTGCTCCCGCTTTGATGGCCGCCACGGCCGCACCTTCGTCGACTACGTCCGAGATAAGGAGAAACGGAATATCCAAATTCTCCTCTCGCACGATCCGCAGAGCGTCAAGACCGTTGAACTGCGGCATCGAGTAGTCGGAGATCACGATGTCCCATGGCTGGCTGCGGAGTGCGTAGTGTAGGGCCTCGGGGGTAATTACCCGCTCGACCTGTGGGTCGTAGCCGCCGTGACGAAGCTCATGCAGCATGAGTTCGGCATCGTCCGCCGAATCTTCCACGATCAAGGCACGCAGCATCTTTGACATGGCTTGTCTTCCTTTAGTACGGCTAGTATGGCCCAAGGGTAGGCGGCGGTTTATTCAGCCCAGCTAATAGCGCCAGATGTCGTACCGCCTCCATGATCTGGGTAAAGCTTACCAGCGTGCTGTATGTGGCAGTTGGCGCAGGTGATAAGCCCGGGATGACAGCGAACAGCGCCAGTACTAACGACCGCTCCGGTAGTCTGCGGAATGGAAGCTTGAGTGACATGCCCTACACCTCCTTCGGCTTGGGATGTGACGGCTCCTGATGCGATATTCCAATGCCGGAGCATCGGAATCACGAAGATCAGTGGGCTCTCATAAACTTAAGGAATATCAATATACTCCAGTGGAAGGGCATTAGTTATGACCCTCATGTGTGAACTTTGCGCCAAGATTCAGATTTTTCCAGATTGCTGTCACCGGCGTAGCCTGGTTCATGGTGTAGAAGTGCAGTCCGGGAGCGCCTGCCTCCAGCAGTTTGAGACACAGATCCGTGACTACATCGAGGCCAAAGGCGCGCAGTGATGCAGTGTCGTCGCCAAATGTCTCCAGGCGCTTGCGTATCCAGCGCGGAATTTCCGCTCCGCAGCGGTCTGAGAAGCGGGCGAGTTGGGTGTAGTTGGTGATCGGCATGATGCCTGGGACGATGGGTAGCGTGATGCCCAGTTTTTCGCAGCTGTCCACGAAACGGTAATAGGCATCCGGGTTGTAGAAATACTGGGTCATGGCGCTGTCAGCGCCAGCCTCGACCTTGCTTTTGAGGTGCTGCAAGTCTGTCGTGGCATCGCGGGCTTCAGGATGGAATTCCGGGTACGCGGCGACCTCGATATGGAAATGGTTTCCCGTTTCCGCCCGGATAAACGCTACCAGATCACTGGCATGGGGCAACTCTCCCGGTTGACTTTCCCCCTCGGGGAGGTCGCCGCGCAGCGCCACGATGTGGCGGATGCCATGTTGTTTGTAGGCGCTTAGTAGTTCGCGCAATTGCGTACGGGAGGAGGCGATACAGGAAAGGTGGGGCGCGGCCTGCAAGCCGGAATTCTGTATCTCGATGACGGTTTCAAGCGTGCGATCACGTGTGCTACCGCCCGCACCGAAGGTCACTGAAAAAAAGCGCGGGTTTAATTGCGCCAGCGTGCTGCGCACTTCGCGCAGTTTCAGGGCGGCGTCTTCGGTTTTGGGCGGAAAAAACTCAAAACTGAAGACACGTTCGTGTTGTTTTTGGGATTTCATAGAGAGGCAGATACAAGATACAAGGGAAAAGATGCAAGGGTAAAGTGTTCGTCGTTTTTCTTGTATCTTGAATCTTTTATCTTGTATCTGCCGTTAGTACCTATAGTGTTCCGGCTTGTACGGGCCGTTGACGGAGATGCTCAGATACTCCGCCTGTTTCGGTGTAAGCTCGGTGAGTTTGACGCCGAGCTTTTTCAGATGCAGGCGCGCGACCTTTTCATCCAGTGTCTTCGGCAGCACGTAGACCTTGCGCTCGTATTTATTGTAATTCTGCCACAGCTCGATCTGTGCCATGACCTGATTGGTGAAGGAGTTGGACATCACGAAGCTGGGATGTCCCGTACCGCAGCCGAGGTTCACCAGGCGGCCTTCGGCGAGCACGATCAGGCGCTTGCCGTCGGGGAAGATCACGTGATCGACCTGCGGCTTGATGTTTTCCCATGGATATTGGCGCAGCGACGCAATGTCGATCTCGGAATCGAAGTGGCCGATGTTGCATACGATGGCCTGATTCTTCATGCGCCGCATGTGTTCGTGCGTAATCACGTTGATGTTGCCGGTGGCGGTGACAAAGATGTCGCCTTGATCGGCCACGTCGTCCATACGCATTACGCGGTAGCCTTCCATCGCGGCCTGCAGCGCGCAGATCGGGTCGATCTCGGTGATCCACACCGTGGCGCCCAGGCCGCGCAGGCTTTGCGCGCAGCCCTTGCCCACGTCGCCGTAACCCAGCACCACGCAGACCTTGCCCGCGATCATGACATCGGTCGCGCGCTTGATGCCATCCACGAGGGACTCGCGGCAGCCGTACAAGTTATCGAACTTGGATTTGGTGACCGAGTCGTTGATGTTGATGGCCGGGACTTTGAGCGTGCCCGCCTTCATCATTTCGTACAGACGATGCACGCCGGTGGTCGTCTCCTCGGAGAGGCCACGCACATCCCTGAGGAGGTCAGCGTGCTTCTCGTGCATCACCTGGGTGAGGTCGCCGCCGTCGTCGAGAATCATGTTGGGGCGCCAGCCGTTGGGGCCGAAGATGGTTTGGTCTATGCACCACCAGAATTCTTCTTCGCTCTCACCCTTCCAGGCGAAGGTGGGAATGCCCACTGCCGCCATGGCCGCCGCCGCATGATCCTGCGTGGAAAAGATGTTGCACGACGACCAGCGGATCTCGGCGCCGAGCTGAACCAATGTCTCCATCAGCACCGCAGTCTGGATGGTCATGTGCAAACAGCCCGCGATGCGCGCGCCCTTCAGCGGTTTTTGCGCGCCGTATTCCTCACGCAGCGCCATCAGGCCGGGCATTTCGGTCTCGGCGATGGCGATTTCCTTGCGTCCCCAGGCGGCGAGGCCGATGTCGGCGACCTTGTGGTCGGGGGTAAGATTTTTTATCAATTGACTACTCATAATAATTTTCCTTTAAAGCCTCAACGCCAGGACGCAAAGTCGCCAAGAAATTAATGCTTGAACGATGTACTTTGTGATCTTGGCGTCTCTGCGTCTCTGCGTCTTTGCGTCTTTGCGTCTTTGCGTCTTTGCGTCTTTGCGTTGAGTAGTTTAGGCCGAGCTATGCTGCTTTAAGCCCCGCCGCTTCACGTAATGCGGCGGCCTTGTCGGTGCGTTCCCAGGTGAAATTCGCTTCCTCGCGCCCGAAATGGCCGTAGGCGGCGGTTTGCTGGTAGATGGGGCGTAACAGGTTCAGCATCTTGATCAATCCGCGCGGGCGCAGGTCGAAGTGCTCACGCACCAGTTGCACGATGCGCGCGTCGCTCACCTTGCCGGTGCCAAAGGTATCGACGCCGATCGAGGTGGGCTCGGCTACGCCAATGGCGTAGGAGATCTGTATCTCGCAGCGGTCGGCGAGCCCCGCGGCAACTATGTTCTTGGCCACATAGCGGCCAGCGTAGGCCGCAGAGCGATCCACCTTGGAGGGATCCTTGCCTGAAAATGCGCCGCCGCCGTGACGGGCCATGCCGCCATAGGTGTCGACAATGATCTTGCGTCCAGTGAGGCCACAGTCACCCATGGGGCCGCCGACCACAAAGCGCCCGGTCGGGTTGATGAAAAAGCGCGTGTCCTTGGTGACCCATTCTGCGGGCAGTACCGGCAGGATGATCTCGTCCATCACCGCTTCCTTGAGCGCCTTGTGCGAGATGTCCGGCCTGTGCTGCGTGGACAGCACCACGGCGTCGATGCCCACCGGCTTGTGGTTTTCGTAGCGGAAGGTGACCTGGCTCTTTGCATCCGGACGCAGCCAGGGCAGTGTGCCATTCTTGCGTACTTCGGCCTGGCGCTTGACCAGACGGTGCGCATAGGTGATGGGTGCCGGCATCAGCACGTCGGTTTCATTGCTGGCGTAGCCAAACATCAGGCCCTGGTCGCCCGCCCCCTGTTCGTGCTCCTGGGTTTCATCCACGCCCAGCGCGATATCGGATGATTGCTTGTCAATCGATACCAGTACTGCGCAGGATTCCCAGTCAAAGCCCATGTCGGAGCTGTCATAACCGATGTTTTTCACTGTTTCCCGTACCACTGCAGTTATGTCGACCCATGCAGTGGTGGTAATCTCGCCAGCAACCACAACCATGCCAGTGGTGACCAAGGTTTCGCACGCCACGCGCGCACGTGCGTCCTGGCCCAGGATGGCGTCAAGAATGCCGTCCGAAATCTGGTCGGCAACTTTGTCGGGATGTCCTTCAGAGACGGATTCAGAGGTGAATAAACTCATTGCGGCCATGTTGCTCCTCGTTTGTGTGCGGTCTGTAACGTTGGCGGCATAATAACTGCACTAGTTTAGCGTGGCTGGCCCAATTTTTCATGCCAAATGTGTAAAATAGCACCCCTCAACGGTATCTCAACGAGGATGTTCTATGGTCAGGATGGAAACGCCGGTCTGCGAGTTCGGTCGCCCTGCGCCTGATTTTTCACTATTGGGTGTGGACGGCAAGCGCTGGACGCTCGCGGAATGCCAGGGTGAGAAAGGGTTGCTGGTGATGTTTATCTGCAATCACTGCCCCTACGTGCAGGCGGTGCGAGAGCGCATGGTGCGCGACGCCAAAGAGCTGTTGAGCTATGGCGTCAAAAGTGTGGCGATCCTGTCCAATGACCCTGCGGACTACCCGGAGGACTCGTTTGAGAACATGCAGCGTGTGGCCCGGGAGTTCGAGTTCCCCTTCCCCTATGTGTGGGACCAAACCCAGGAGGTCGCCAAGGCCTATGGTGCCGTCTGTACCCCTGATTTCTTCGGCTATAACAACCGGCTGGAGTTGCAGTACCGTGGGCGCCTGGATGCAAGCCGCAAGGAGGCTGCCCCGCCCGATGCGCGCCGCGACCTGTTCGAGGCAATGAAGCAGGTTGCCCTTACCGGGCTGGGTCCGCGTGAGCAGATTCCGGGGATGGGCTGCTCCATCAAGTGGGCCAGCCAGGATGCCACGGCCTAGGCTGCTATTGCTGAAAACCGGCAGGTAAGCCAAAATAGCCGTTTGGGCCCGGAATCACCCATGCAGGGTAACGGGCACCCCGAAATACTTCCGCAAACAGGACAACAACCCCGGGCCGGGTTACCTAAGGAACAAGGCGCCGGGGAATTTTTTGCCATGCAGCAGTCGCCGTAGCGCGTGCGTAGCCCGCCGCAGGTGAGTGTGTGCAAGGGGCGCGGTGGTTGCGCAACGCGCGACGCCCGTCCCACTTGGTTAAGTTATTGAAGCTTAAGGTGAGTTTACATGAATAAACCTATCGTACTGGGCATTGTCGGTGACTCTGCCGCAGGCAAAACCACCATTACCAAGGGTATTGCCCAGGTTCTGGGTAAAGACCGTGTGACCACGGTATGCACCGACGACTACCATAAGTATAATCGCAAAGATCGCGCTCGCCTCGGCATTACCGCGCTGCATCCGGATTGCAATTACCTCGACATCATCGAGCAACACCTGCGGTTGCTGAAGGACGGCCAGCCCATCCTCAAACCGCACTACAACCACTCCACGGGTGACTTTGACCCGCCTAACTATGTGGAGGCCAGGGAGTTCATCATCGTCGAAGGGCTGCTGGGTTATTCCACCAAGGCCATGCGTGACAGCTACGATGTCAAGCTTTACCTCGCGCCGCCTGAAGAGCTGCGCTTTCAGTGGAAGATGAAGCGCGATACGCTCAAGCGCGGCCACACCGAACAAGACGTGCGCAAGGAGATGCAGGCGCGTGAGCCTGACTCCGAGGCCTTTATTCGCCCGCAGCGCAAGTGGGCAGACATGGTGATTTCATTTTATCCGCCAGCGGAGCACAAGGAAGAGACCGGCGGGCACCTGAATGCCTCTATTGTGCAGCGCCCGACGTTGCCGACACACCCCGATCTTTCACATGTGCTGGAGGAGGGGGGCCATGGCCTGCGCTTGGAGCTGGATCGTGATATGGAGCTGCCAGTCGACCGGCTCGAGATTTCCGGCGCGATTACAGACCAGAAATCCAGGCAGCTGGAAGATTTGTTGTGGAGCTACATTCCGGGGGAGCACCATCACCTGCGTAACGATGACATCGGCAGTATCACCGGCACCACGGGTGAGGCGTTGAAGTCACATCCGCTTGCGCTCACACAATTGCTGATTGCCTATCACCTGCTGACGGCAGCCTCCGGCGTTGTCAAATGATGCAAGTGGCTAGTAGCTGGTGGCTAGTAGCGAGGAGGGTTTGCTTTTTCTCGCCACTCGCCACATGAAATCCAAATTGATTTAAATTTTTCAGGAGAAACGCATGCCTTCCCGTAGAGAGTTAGCCAACGCCATCCGCGTGCTGTCCATGGATGCCGTAGAGAAGGCCAAATCCGGCCACCCCGGCATGCCGATGGGCATGGCCGATATCGCCGAGGTATTGTGGAACGATTTTTTGCGCCACAATCCGGCCAACCCCAAGTGGGCGGACCGCGACCGTTTCGTGCTGTCGAACGGCCACGGTTCGATGCTGCTGTATTCGATGCTGCACCTCACCGGTTACGACCTCCCCATGGAGGAGATCAAACGCTTCCGCCAACTGCACTCGAAAACGCCGGGCCACCCTGAATACGGCTACGCGCCGGGCATTGAGACCACCACCGGCCCGCTCGGCCAGGGCATCACCAACGCCGTCGGCATGGCGCTGGCTGAAAAGCTGCTCGCCGGCCAGTTCAACCGCGACGGCCACCATATCATCGACCACTACACCTACGTGTTCCTGGGCGACGGCTGTTTGATGGAGGGCATCTCGCACGAGGCCTGCTCGCTTGCGGGCACGCTCGGCCTCGGCAAGATCATCGCGTTTTACGACGACAACGGCATCTCCATCGACGGTCATGTCGAAGGCTGGTTCACCGACGATACCCCCAAGCGTTTCGAGGCCTATGGCTGGCATGTGGTGCCGGGAGTGGACGGGCACAATGCCGATGCAGTGAAGAAGGCGATACTCGAGGCACATTCGGTAAATGACAAACCGTCGATGATCTGTTGCAAGACAGTGATCGGCTTCGGCGCGCCGAATCTGTGTGGCAGCCACGACTGCCACGGCGCTGCGCTGGGGGAAAAAGAGATTGCCGCCACGCGCGAGAATCTAGGCTGGAAACACGAGCCGTTTGTAATACCGGACGAGTATTACCAGGGTTTTGATGCGCGCGCCAAGGGTGCCAAGGCGGAAGCCGACTGGAACCAGCGCTTTGCTGCCTACCAGAAGGCCCATCCGGAGCTGGCCAGTGAACTGGAGCGGCGTCTGCGCGGTGAACTGCCTGCCGACTGGGCAGAGAAATCCGCTGCCTTCGTCAGCGCCGTTGCCGCCAAGGGCGAGACCATCGCCTCGCGCAAGGCCTCGCAGAATACGCTGAACGGCTTCGGCCCGCTGCTGCCCGAACTGCTGGGCGGCTCGGCGGATCTCGCCGGTTCCAACCTGACGCTCTGGAAGGGTTCGGTGGGCGTCAGCAACACGGTGTCCGACGGCAACTATATCTACTACGGCGTGCGCGAGTTCGCCATGTCCGCGATCATGAACGGCATCGCGCTGCATGGCGGTTTCATTCCCTACGGCGCGACGTTCCTGATGTTCTCCGAATATGCGCGCAACGCGCTGCGCATGGCGGCACTGATGAAGCAGCGCGTGCTGTTCGTCTACACGCATGACTCCATCGGCCTCGGCGAAGACGGCCCCACGCACCAGCCGGTGGAACAGACCGCAACCCTGCGCCTGATCCCCAACATGCAGGTATGGCGTCCATGCGATGCGGTGGAGTCCGCCGTCGCCTGGAAGGCCGCCATCGAACATACCGACGGGCCGTCGTGTCTCATTTTTTCGCGCCAGAATCTGCCGCACCAGACACGCAGCGCGGAGCAGATCGCCGCCATTACGCGCGGCGGTTATGTGCTGCTGGAGTGCGAATATCTCGTGCAGGCGATCATCATCGCCACCGGCTCGGAAGTGGGCCTCGCCGTTGATGCCGCAAAGGAACTGAATAAGCGCGGCTTCGGCATCCGCGTCGTGTCCATGCCGTGCACGCAGTTATTCGACATGCAGGACGCGGCCTACCGCGAATCGGTGCTGCCCAGGGCCGTCACCGCGCGCGTGGCGGTCGAGGCCGGCGTCACCGATGGCTGGATGAAATACGTCGGATTCGATGGCAAGGTGGTCGGCATCAACCGCTTCGGCGAATCCGCTCCGGCGGGCGACCTATTCAAGCACTTCGGCTTCACCGTTGACAAAGTGATCGACGCGGTGACGGATTTGCTTTGATAAATCTTCTGAGCGCGGTCGAGAGCCTTAGTTAATAGACTAAGACATTCAACGCAAAGACGCGAAGACGCAAAGGTAAATTTAAGTATTTTCTGATGGTGCGTGTACAGGCTGGTTTATAGCCCGTCCCTACTGTCTTAAGCTCATATTTCTTGGCGTCTTTGCGTCTTAGCGTTGAGTTTTTAAAGATTTTTTTATTAAATTTTGGAGATAGCAAATGGCAATTAAAGTGGCAATCAACGGCTACGGCCGTATCGGACGTAATGTGCTGCGCGCGGTGTATGAAGGCAAACGCAACAAGGAAATTCAGATCGTGGCGATCAACGATCTCGGCAATGCCGAGACCAACGCCCATCTCACGCAGTACGATACGGTGCACGGAAAATTCCCCGGCACGGTGACGGTGGAAGGCGATTATATGATCGTGAACGGCGACAAGATTCGTGTCTGCTCCGAGCGTGATCCGTCGAAGCTGCCGTGGGGCGAGCTCGGCGTGGACGTGGTGCATGAATGCACCGGCATCTTCACCGCCAAGGAGAAGGCCAGCCTGCATCTCAAGGCGGGTGCGAAGAAGGTCATCATCTCCGCGCCGGCCACCGACGTAGACGCGACCATTGTGTACGGCGTGAATCACAAGACGCTGAAGGCCGCGCACACGGTGATCTCCAACGGCTCCTGCACCACCAACTGCCTGGCGCCGCTGGTGGCGCCGTTGCATAAAAAGATCGGCCTCGTGCACGGCCTCATGACCACGGTACACAGCTACACCAACGACCAGGTGCTGACCGACGTGTATCACTCCGACCTGCGCCGCGCGCGCTCCGCAACCATGTCGCAGATTCCCGCCAAGACCGGCGCGGCGGCGGCCATTGGCCTGGTGCTGCCGGAACTGGCAGGCAAGCTCGACGGCTTCGCGGTGCGCGTGCCGACCATCAATGTGTCACTGGTGGATTTGACCTTCGTCGCCGCGCGCGAGACCAGCGTGAATGAGATCAACGCCATTATGAAAGAGGCGGCCAACGGCGAACTGAAAGGCGTGTTAAACTACAACGACAAGCAACTCGTCTCCGTGGATTTTAACCACGATCCGGCCTCCAGCACTTATGACTCCACCCTCACCAAGGTCGTCGACGGCACGCTGGTCAAGGTGCTCGCCTGGTATGACAACGAGTGGGGCTTCTCCAACCGTATGCTGGATACTACCGTGGCGTTGATGAGCGCCAAGTAAAAACTTCCAACGCCAAGACGCGAAGACGCAAAGGAATCATATGCAAAAGCCCATAGCCCATCCTGGCGTTCTTTGCGACTTTGCGCCTTTGCGTTGAGTCTTTTACAAGGATTACATTTCATGTCTATCATCAAGCTGGAAGAGTTAAGAAATCTCACCGGTATCCGCGCACTGATTCGCGCCGACCTCAACGTGCCGATGAAGAACGGCAAGATCACCGACGAGACGCGCATCTACGCCAGCGTCCCGACCATCGAGTTTTTGATGAGTACGGGGGCCAAGGTGATGGTGATGTCGCACTTGGGTCGGCCCGAGGAAGGTGTGTACGACGAACGGTATTCACTTGCGCCGATCGCGGAAAAACTGTCCGAGCATCTGGGCAGAAAGGTGCGCCTGGTCAAGGATTGGCTGAATGGCGTGGAGGTGGCGAACGGCGAAGTGGTGCTGTTTGAAAACGTGCGCTTCAACAAGGGTGAAGAGGATAACGACGACGCGCTGGCCAAAAAGATGGCGGCGTTGTGCGAAGTGTTTGTGATGGATGCCTTCGGCACCGCGCATCGTGCGCAGGCCTCGACGCACGGCGTGGCGAAATACGCGCCGGTGGCGTGCGCAGGGCCCCTGCTGTGGAAAGAGTTGAAGGCTCTGAACCTGGCGATCAAGGATCCGAAACGTCCGATGGTGGCCATCGTGGGTGGCTCCAAGGTTTCCACCAAACTCACCGTGCTCGAATCGCTGTCCGGTATCGTGGATCAGTTGATTGTAGGCGGCGGCATCGCCAACACGTTCATCGCAGCCGCAGGCTACAACGTCGGCAAGTCGTTGTACGAGCCTGACCTGATTCCTACGGCCAAGCGGCTCGCTGAGAAGGCCAAGGCGCGCGGTGCGGAAATTCCGGTGCCGGTGGACGTGGTGTGCGGCAAGGAGTTTTCCGAAACGGCGCAGGCCACGCTGAAAAACGTCGATCAGGTGGAAGACGACGACATGATCTTCGATATCGGGCCGAAGACTTCGGCGCGCCTGGCCGAGATACTGGCCAAGGCAGGCACTATCGTCTGGAACGGCCCGGTGGGCGTGTTCGAGTTCGACCAGTTCGGCGCCGGCACCGAGGCGCTCGCCAAGGCCATCGCCAAGAGCGCCGCCTTCTCGCTCGCGGGCGGCGGTGATACGCTTGCGGCCGTTTCCAAATACAACGTCGAGAACCACATCACCTACATCTCCACCGGCGGCGGCGCATTCCTCGAATTCCTGGAGGGCAAGGTGTTGCCCGCAGTCGAGATTCTGGAGGAGCGTGGCAAGCAGGCGGCTACAGTTTGAAAATAGCCGTCCGCCAGTGGCAGCAGGTGCAGTACCGGCCGGTTTTGTCTGGGATGCGTCACTTGGGAAATCAGTAGTCATGCAACGTCGAACAAAAATTGTCGCCACGCTTGGGCCCGCCACGGATGATCCCAAGGTGCTGGATCGGATGATCGAAGCCGGTCTGGATGTTATACGACTCAACTTCTCGCACGGCTCCGCCGAGAGTCATCGGCAGCGCGCTGAAAATGCTGCTAACCGTGCCCGCGCCTATGGCCGTCACATCGGTGTGCTGGCAGACCTGCAAGGGCCAAAGATCCGCATCGAACGCTTCAAAAATAACAGCGTGGTGCTGGAAGAGGGCACCAGTTTCAGCCTCAGTACCGAGTGGGATCCTGTCGGTGGTACCGAGCAGGGCGTGGGTATTAGTTACCGCGAGCTCGTCAATGATGTGAAGCGCGGCGATACCCTGCTGCTCGACGACGGGCGCATCGTGTTGTGGGTGGACGATGTTGTGGGCGGTGAGATCAAGTGTCGCGTGGTAGTGGGCGGCGACCTCTCGAACAACAAGGGCATCAATCGCCAGGGCGGCGGGCTCTCGGCCCGTGCGCTCACCGACAAGGATCGCGCCGACATCAAGGCCGCAGCCAGCATGCAGGTCGATTACCTGGCCGTATCATTCCCGCGCAATGCCGCCGATATCCACGAGGCGCGCCAGTTGCTGCGCGACGCGGGAGGGCATGGTGGCATTGTGGCCAAAATCGAACGCGCCGAAGCGGTCAGCGCCATCGAGGAGATAATTGAGGCCTCCGACGCTGTCATGATTGCGCGCGGCGACCTCGGTGTCGAGATCGGTGACGCCGGTCTGCCGCCGGTGCAAAAACACATCATCCGCCTCGCGCGCAACATGAACCGGGTGGTGATTACCGCGACGCAGATGATGGAGTCGATGATCGAAAACCAGATTCCTACCCGCGCCGAGGTATTTGACGTTGCCAATGCGGTGCTGGACGGCACCGATGCCGTCATGCTTTCGGCCGAGACCGCCTCCGGCAAGTATCCGGCCAAGGCGGTAGCGGCAATGGATCGCATCTGCCGTGAGTCCGAGAAACAACAGATTGCGCGTGTTTCAGACCACCGCATCAATACCGAATTCAAGCTGATCGACGAAGCCATAGCGATGGCCACGATGTACACGGCGAATCATCTGGGTGCAAAGGCCATTATTGCGCTTACCGAATCAGGTTCTACACCGCTGTGGATGTCACGTATCAGCTCCGGCATACCGATTTTTGCCCTGACGAAACATGCCGAAACCCGGCGCAAGGTCACGCTCTACCGTGGTGTTTACCCGGTAAGTTTCGATATCCCCAGCACCAATCACGCTGAAGTCAATAAAGAAGCGGTGGATGAGCTGGTGCGGCGCGGTGCCGTGCGCGTGGGTGATCTGGTGATCATTACCAAGGGTGATCTCATGGGCGTGCATGGAGGTACCAACGCGATGAAGATAGTGCGCGTGGGGGATTTGGCAGAGGTTGATAGCGGCGGTTGATGCGCCGCTCTGCTAGAATTGGATCAAGAGACACAAAGTTAAGAATACACTGCTGAAGTGTGGTCTTAATTTCTGGCATATGAGTAACTCAGTCTCAAAGTACAAACATTATCTGTTAAGGAGGTTCCTATGGCTCTTATTTCAATGCGTCAATTACTGGATCATGCTGCTGAGCATGGTTACGGCGTGCCCGCGTACAACGTCAACAACATGGAGCAGATGCACTCCATCATGCAGGCCGCTGATGCGGTCGGCGCGCCGGTCATCATGCAGGCCTCGGCGGGCGCACGCTCTTACGCGGGCGAGCCGTTCCTGCGTCATTTGATGTGGGCGGCGGTCGAGATGTATCCGCACATCCCCGTCGTCATGCACCAGGATCACGGTGCCTCGGCGGCGGTGTGCATACGCTCCATCCAGAGCGGCTTCACCTCGGTGATGATGGACGGTTCGCTCAAGGAAGACATGAAGACGCCATCCTCTTATGAGTACAACGCCGAGGTCACGCGCAAGGTGGTCGAAGTCGCTCACGCCTGCGGCGTGTCGGTGGAGGGTGAGCTGGGCTGTCTGGGTTCACTCGAGAGCGGAAAGATGGGTGAGGAAGACGGCCACGGCTCGGACGAAACGCTGGATCACTCCATGCTGCTCACCGACCCGGAAGAGGCCGCACAGTTCGTCGCCGACACCAAAGTAGACAGCCTGGCCATCGCCATCGGCACCAGCCACGGCGCGTACAAATTCACCCGTCCGCCCACCGGCGACATCCTCGCCATCCAGCGCATCAAGGAAATTCACGCGCGGATTCCAGACACTCATCTCGTCATGCACGGTTCGTCCTCCGTGCCGCAGGAGTGGCTGGAGATCATCAATAAATACGGCGGTGATATCCGCGAGACCTACGGCGTGCCGGTGGAGGAGATCCAGCAAGGCATCAAGCACGGCGTGCGCAAGGTCAACATCGACACCGACCTGCGTCTTGCCGCCACCGGCGCGATGCGCAAGGCGATGGCGGAAGACCCGTCCGAGTTCGACCCGCGCAAATTCTTCAAGGCCGCCACCAAGGCCATGATGGAGATATGCAAGCTGCGTTACGAAGCCTTCGGCTGCGCAGGACAGGCGGCCAAGATCAAGCCCATCCATCTGGATACGATGGTGAAGCGCTACGGCAAGGGCGAACTTGACCCGCGCGTCACGGCAGGCAAGGCCCAGGCGGCAGTGGGGAAGCGCTAAAAAGTTTAATCCGTCATCGAAGTGTTGCATTAAAAAAGCCCCGTTGAGCAATCCACGGGGCTTTTGTTTTTCAGCCTGCGCCGGGGGAAATTTACTGCGGTAAATTCGGGCGGGTGAGTGCCTTACTAAACGTCACGATGTCGGCCTTTTCCTGATCGGTGAGGCCGAGCGGGCGGAACAGTTTGTCCAGCATCGGGTTCCTTTCATTACCCTTGTTGTAAAGATCCATCACGGCCTCCAGTGTCGGCAGGCTGCCATCGTGCATGTAGGGTGCGGTCAGCTCGACATTTCTCAAGGTAGGTGTCTTGAAGCGGCCGACATCCTGGGTGTCATCCAGACCGCTCGGGCTGATAGTGACCGGTACGCGACCAAGCTGTGAAACATCGGCACCCTTACAATACGATTTCGTCTACGCTCTCGCCGTTGGCGACAGCGAATAACGGCAGGATGGCATCTTTCTTCATAAACCTTACCTTGGAGAGGCAGATGCTATCGAGTGTGAACCAACGGTATAGGTGCGGGCGTCATCACGCTGGACGGTATGGTTTGATATTCGAGCATAGAATATTGCGTTACTGTGTAGTCTAAAGTGCCCCCGGTTTACAGCCGGGGCATACTGGGTGCGGGCAAGACCAGAAAGCCCGGGTCGGTATCCTTGCCTGCGGCCATGATCAGCCCAAACAGGAAGGCGGGCACGGGGGTACCGGTGCGGCCGTTGATGACCACCAGAGGCGTGCCCTCGATCTGGTATTTTTCAGCCAGCTCGATGTCCTCCTTGAGTACGGCCGCCGTGGCGGAGGAGTTGACGCACGCCTCGAGTGTTTTACGCCGTGCGCTGTCGTCCTGGGTGGCGATGTTCCAGATGCGATTCAGGGTGAGACTGCCCTGGTTCTTGAACAGGGTGCTGCGTACCCGACTGAAGTCAGGGGTGCCGCTGAGGCAGATCTGGACTTTGGCGGCGAGGCAGCTGATGCCGCCGCCGCTGCGCTGAACCGCAGGATTGCACTGGCTGTCGAGCGGGAAGTGGCGCGCCTCCTCACTCCATGAACCGGGTGGCGTGATGCCGCGGATTTCTTCCAGTGCGGCTTCCAGCTGCTGGCAATGCGGGCAGCGAATATCGGTCCATTCCGTGATGTGTACCGGCGCACTGGCCGATCCGTACACCAGGCGTTTGGCGTCGGGTTGCAGGGGGATGTGACTGGATTGGCGATACATGGCGAGCGAGTCGCTGGTGGCCTGCTGCACGCTGGGCGGCAGTGAGGTCAGAAATTCCACCAACGGGCTGGCCGGGGTGTTGGCATTGGCCGCCTTGATCACAGTAGAGACCTTGGCAACGCTCATGTCCTCGCGTGGCGTGTGCAGGCCGGGGTAGATCAGCGCCGAGAAGGCAACGAGGAGGATGGCTCCGCTTTTGAGGCCGGCCTGCAGCCAGCGGGGGGCGCCGGTGTTGAGGCGTGCATAGGCCAGCCAGGCGGCAGCCGCCACCAGCACGTAGAATAGTACGCAGGTGGGGCAGAAGGTCTTGAGGACGATGCTGTAGCCCAGCAGTGAAACTGCTATTACAGCTCCCGCGCCGGTGACTATGCGCAGGGCCTGTACGGTATCGTTCATGGGGGTTCCTTGGGTGGTTTGATAGCGCAACATAGCGGCCAGTACCAACACCACGATGCTCCATGCCAGGCCCCATCCGGCAATGGGCAGGCCGCTGGCCTGATGCACGGCGTGGCCGAGCGGTGAGTTCCACACCCCGGCGCAGTTGAAGGTTGCGCTGAGCGAGCACAGGGGCGCAGTGCCGTGGGTGTTAAGCAGGTAAAGCTCAATCCACTGGTAGAGGGTCAGTATCACGCCAAGCAGTGCGACACCCCCCAGCAGCAAGGCTGTGCGGGCCTCGCGGCCAGGTTGGATTGTGGTGCGTGTAGACATGGTGCCCTCCCGCGTATAACCCTCTGACTTTAACAGAATTGACCAAGACCAGACAAGGTATAGGCAGCCGATTTGCGGCGGTGAAAGGTGGTAGCATGGCGGCCATGTTTAGTGCCGGAACCGTTTTGGCCGCCGTGGGTATCTATCTGTTGATGGTGGCCGCTTTTTTTTGGGCACGGTGGCGTCGTTTTCATGTGCCCGTGATGATCGGAGCGATGGTGTTCGACTTCGCGATGCCGTTTTATCTGTATCTCACCAAGGACTGGTACCGGCGGCTGGTGGTAGAGGGCGAGCTGACCTCGTTCCTGTTATGGACCCACCTGCTGCTGGTGCTCACACTCTATATGCTGTATGCCATGCAGATTCAGAGTGCGCGCCATATGCTGCGCGGTGAGCTGATTTTGCACGCCGATCACCGCGCCCAAGGCAAGGCCGTTCTGCTGGTGCGCGCCTTTGTGATACTCACCGGCGCGCTGCTGGTGGAAACGCCACCGCCTGCGGCTTGAAAACTGGCGCAAATGAATGGCCTCGGATTATAATGATTTTAAATACCGGCTGTGTCCGGAATGCAGCGGGTCAGCGACCGTTGCATCTGTACTTGAGTTTGTTAATCGGGCTTGACAGTGATTTAGACATAGTCTAAGTTAGGATACACACCGCCCTTGCCGTCCTTGAGGCGGCCCCCATCAACTTCTTAACCTAAACTGTGAGGTATGTGCTATGCAACTCAAAGGCAGCAAAACCCATGACAACCTGAAGTACGCCTTCTCGGGCGAGTCCCAGGCCAACCGTCGTTATCTCTACTTCGCCGCCAAGGCCGACGTAGAGGGCTACAATGACGTCTCCGCCGTATTCCGCTCCACTGCCGAAGGCGAGACCGGCCATGCGCACGGTCATCTGGAGTATATGGAGGACTGTGGTGATCCGGCCACCGACTTGCCTATCGGTTCCACCAGTGACAACCTCAAGGCCGCAATTGCGGGCGAAACGCACGAATACACCGATATGTATCCGGGTATGGCCAAGACCGCGCGCGACGAAAGCTTCGGTGAAATCGCCGACTGGTTCGAGACGCTGGCCAAGGCCGAGCGTTCACACGCCAACCGCTTCCAGAAGGCGCTCGATTCGCTGGGCAAATAAGTTAAAGGCAGATACAAGTTGCAAGATACAAGTAAAAGCGGGGCCGTCTTGTGCGGCCCCGTGTTTGTTCTAAAGGTAGTTGC
>CAMTVY010000021.1:0-41305 GCA_947085325.1 uncultured Gammaproteobacteria bacterium
ACGGTTGAGATCCATAAACAGGATCGCCACCCGCTGCCCATGCCGTTCGGCATCGGCCAAAGCCTGGTTCAGACGATCCATGAACAGCGCCCGGTTGGGCAGCCCGGTCAGCGGGTCGTAGAAGGCGAGCTGCTCGATGCGCGCCTCATGGGCTTTACGTTCGGCGATATCGGTCATGGTGCCGATGTAGCGGGTGATCACCCCTTTTTCGTTGCGCACGGCGGCAAGCGACATCCACACGGGATGAATCTCGCCCGATTTGCGCCGGTTCCAGACTTCCCCTTGCCAGTGGCCGTCCTTGGCAACGTGTTCCCACATCGCGCGGAAGAAGGTCGCATCGTGCCGCCCGGATTTCAGGATGCTTAGCGTGTTCCCGATCGCTTCTTCGCGCGCATAACCCGTCATCTGCGTGAAAGCACGGTTCGCGGTGAGGACGACGCGCCGCCCGGCGTCCGTGATGACCACGGCATCGGTGCTTTGCTCGAACACCACGGCGGCAAGGCGCAACTCCTCTTCCGCGCGCTTGTGCTCGGTGACGTCTTCCACGACCACCAGCAGGCGGTCTTCTTCTTCTTCTTCTTCTTCTTCCGCAAGCCGGATTCCAGCGATGGTAAGGCGCAGCCGTTTTTCGCCCAGCGCGGCGTCAATGCCGTGCAAGGCCATCCCGCTGGCGAGGACGGATTGCGCCTGTTGGCGCAGATCGGGCAGCGGCAGGAGGTCTTCGAGTTCGCGCCCGGAGACGTCTTCTCCGTTCTTCAGTCCGGACATCTCGCGCAAGGAGCGGTTGACGCTCTGCACCTTGAGGGCGTTGTTCACCACTATCAGCCCGGCGGGCAGGCTGGCAATGATGTCCTCGGCGTAGCGCTTGAGGCCGAGGATGGTGCGCCGGTCGGCCTGGATATAGGTGTCGAGGGCAAGCCCCATGTCCAGGAACACAATCTTCTGCAGCGCGTGGTAGGTGGCGAGAAACTGGTCCGGGTCGTCACCCAGCAAGCGCCACAGCTCGGGCAGCAGTCCAACGAGGTACTTGCTGTAGGCGCCGATGTACCACTTGGGTTCAAGCCCGATGTGCTGATGGACGACGCCTACGCGCAGGCGGCGGAGAATGTATCCGGGGCCGTAGTCGCCCGCGGTCAGGCTGTCGAAGTAGGCCGCCTGGGACTGCTTCAGGCGCTCCAGGGCCTGGGGATCGGAGATGAAACGGCGGGTTTCCTCGAACTGAATGAGATGGGCGTAAAAGTCGTCCACGAAGCGCCGCGATACATTTTGCAGGCGCGCGTGCAGCTCCGTGAGCAACCTGATATCGGTTTCGTCGAACTCCAGGAATTCCTTGCGCCGGGCGATCTCTTGCGCGTCAATCCCGATCGCCCGGGCCAGCGCGGCGACGGCCTCGTCTTTGTGCAATATTTTTCCCATACTTGAACGGTACTACTCCTTGACTATATTACCGCTACCTTTACGTGTTCTTGTTCATTCTTTGCATCGGATTTCGCTACGCCCCTTCGCAGCCTGCCCTCTTTCTCACGGGCTCATGCGATTGTACAGCGGTGGCGCGCCGCAGGTTTAGCAAAACACCCGGTACAACTCCCCTCCACCCAGCACCATCCATCGCTAATCAGGCGAGACTACACCCGCGTGGCCCCATCGGTGATGTGGCGATGGATGGCAGCGCGTTGCCGCTGCTATCCATCGCGGTTGCTGAGCCATTCTTTAGCAGCTTGAGGAAAGAACGTATTAAACGTAAGGTTTATCCAGTCAGGGAGGAAACATCAAGTCAGAAACGTTTAGTTGTACATCTTACACGCACCTTGTTTTCCGTTTCAAAGTACCTGGTAAAAGCTCTATAACTAATTGTTTTAGTTGGTGCCAGGAGCCGGAATCTGACCGGCATAGCCGTAAGGCCGAGGGATTTGCTGACCGGGTGTGGGGAGACAGATGGTTTGAAGTGGCCTGTATGGCTAGCCTGCTGGCGCTGGCCCGCTAGAAATTAAGAAGGGCTAACAGAGAAGCAACCCCTTGATTAAATGGCGCGCCCGGAGAGATTCGAACTCCCGACCGCCTGGTTCGTAGCCAGGTACTCTATCCAACTGAGCTACGGGCGCGTTGTGCAAAACTGAACTGCTGATTTTAACGATTTTCCGAGGCTTCGTCTCTAGCTTTGGATGTAAAGATGGCGGAGAGAGAGGGATTCGAACCCTCGATGGAGTTTTAAGCCCCATACTCCCTTAGCAGGGGAGCGCCTTCGACCACTCGGCCATCTCTCCGTAATGCTCGCGCATTATACCTGTCTGCGCGTATAAATTCGCCTATCTCTGGTCTCCATCAGGAGCCGGAGTGGTGGCTTCGGAGGCGTCGTCGTTGCGGATGCGCTCGTAAATCTCCTGACGGTGCACTGTTATGTCTTTGGGCGCATTGACGCCGATACGCACCTGGCTGCCCTTGATCCCCAGCACCGTCACCGTCACTTGATTCCCGATCATCAGGGTTTCCCCTACACGTCGCGTCAAAATAAGCATCGTCTGACTCCTTGTGCCAAGTCCGCCTGCCTTTGTGCTGCCCGTATGCTTATGCTGGCGGCACGCTGTTGTTCTGTTGCTAAGCTGGGGGGGGCTGCTCGAGGTTGAAGGCCTTGTGCAGTGCGCGCACGGCAAGTTCCAGATATTTTTCGTCGATGACCACCGAAATCTTGATTTCGGAGGTGGAGATCATGCGGATGTTGATGCCTTCGGCGGCCAGTGTCTGGAACATCTGGCTGGCAATCCCGGCATGCGAGCGCATGCCGACACCGATGATCGATACCTTGATGATATGGTTATCGCCATGAACCTCGCGCGCGCCCATTTCCCTGGCGGTTTTCCTTACGGTATCAAGCGCCTTGTCATAGTCGTTGCGGTGTACGGTAAAGGTGAAATCGGTGAGGCCATGATCGCCGACGTTCTGCACGATCATGTCTACTTCGATGTTGGCCGTGGCGATGGGGCCGAGTATGCGATGGGCGATACCCGGCTGGTCAGGCACACCGGCCACAGTAAGCTTGGCCTCATCGCGGTTGGCGGTAACGCCGGAAATCAGGGCTTGTTCCATGTTGGCTTCCTCATTGGTGATCAAGGTGCCACTGCCTTCCTCGAACGAGGACAATACGCGCAAGGGCACGTTATATTTTCCCGCAAACTCTACTGAGCGGATCTGCAATACTTTGGCGCCGAGACTGGCCATCTCCAGCATTTCCTCGAAGGTAATGCGCTCCAGACGCCGTGCCTTGGGCTCGATGCGCGGATCGGCGGTATAGACGCCATCCACATCGGTGTAAATCTGGCACTCGTCGGCCTTGAGTGCAGCGGCCAGAGCGACGGCTGTGGTATCCGAGCCGCCGCGTCCGAGCGTGGTGATGTTGTCATGCTCGTCCACACCCTGAAAGCCCGCCACCACGACTACGCGGCCTGCTTTCAAGTCGCTCAGAATGCGCTCGGCGCCGATATCCATGATGCGCGCCTTGGTGTGCACGCTGTTGGTGCGGATGCAGACTTGTGCGCCAGTATAGGAGCGTGCCTGGCAGCCGCGCTTGGTGAGTGCGATGGTGAGTAGTGCGATAGTGACCTGCTCACCAGTGGCCAGCAGCACGTCCAGTTCGCGCTCATTGGGGCGCGGATCCAGCTCTTTGGCAAGCTTGGCGAGGCGATCGGTCTCGCCGCTCATGGCGGAGACCACGACCACCACCTCGTGGCCTTGCGCGCGGGATTTGATTATCTTCTCGGCAACGTGGGCGATGCGCTCTGGACTGCCGACGGAGGTGCCACCGAATTTCTGTACGATTAAAGACATGCGTGCGTGTGCTATGTTTAACCCAGTTGCTCGCGCACCCAGTTGCTCACGGATTTCAGTGCGCTATCCAGCGCGGCGGGATTGGTGCCGCCCGCCTGCGCCATGTCTGCGCGGCCACCGCCCTTGCCGCCCACCTGGCTGGCGACCAGATTGACGAGTTCGCCGGCCTTGATGCGCTGGTTGTAGTCGGCGGTGACACCTGCGACCAGACTTACTTTGCCGTCAGCCACGGCTGCCAACACCACTGCGGCCGAGCCCAGCTTGTTTTTGAGCTGATCGACCGTGTCGCGCAGCGACTTCACATCCGCGCCATCGAGGCGGGCCGCCAGTACCTTGATGCCGTTGATCTGCTCTGCCTGATCGGCGATATCCGAGCCCTGGGCACTGGCAAATTTTGCCTTGAGGTGTTCCAGCTCTTTTTCCAGCTTGCGTGTCTTGTCGAGCAATTGCCGCAGCTTGTCCTCTGCCGTGTCGTGGCCGGCCTTGAGCAGGCCTGCAATCTCGGACAGGCGGCGCTCGGTTTCCTTGACCCAGGCCAGTGCCCGCGTTCCGGTGACTGCCTCGATACGACGGACGCCGGAGGCGACACCGCCCTCCGAGATGATCTTGAACAGGCCGATGTCGCCGCTGCGGCGCACATGGGTGCCGCCGCACAACTCGGTGGAGAAATCGGCGAAGTGCAGTACGCGCACCTGGTCGCTGTATTTTTCACCGAACAAGGCCATGGCGCCGCTTTTCATCGCGTCGTCCAGTGCCATGATGCGGGTTTCGGCTTCGTGATTGGCGCAGATATGCGCATTCACCAGGCGCTCGATGTCATTGATTTGCGCCTGGGTCAGCGGTTCGAAATGGGAGAAGTCGAAGCGCAGCCGTTCCGGCCCCACCAGCGAACCTTTTTGTGTCACGTGGTCACCGAGTACGCGGCGCAGTGCGGCGTGCATCAGGTGGGTGGCGGAGTGGTTGAGCATGGTGGCCTGGCGCGTTTCGGCATTGACGTGGGCGCTGACCGTGTCGCCACTGTACACCCGCCCGGATTTCACGCTGCCGAAGTGGCCATGCGCTGCGCCCTGCTTGCGTGTGTCACTGACCTCAAACAGCATGTCCTTGTTGCGCAAGATGCCGCGATCCCCGACCTGGCCACCGGATTCGGCGTAAAACGGCGTACGGTCGAGTATCACCATGCCGGTTTCACCGGCCTTCAGTTCCGACACCGTTGCGCCCTCGCGGTAAATGGCGAGCACGCGACCGGCGCCATTCAGCGCTTCATAACCGGTGAACTCGGTGTCGGCATCTATTTCAATCTTGTCAGAGTAGTCGGCTTCAAAATGGCTCGCGGCGCGCGCCCGCTTGCGTTGCTCTTCCATGGCCTGTTCGAAGCCCGCCATGTCGAGCGTTAACCCGCGCTCGCGTGCGATATCAGCGGTGAGGTCAGCCGGGAAGCCGTAGGTATCGTAGAGGCGGAACACGGTTTCGCCGCCAATGATGTTGCCGCTCATATGGGCGATGTCCTGCTCCAGGATATGCAGCCCCTGCTCCAGCGTTTCCGCAAAACGCTCCTCTTCCTGTCGCAGCACGCGCTCGATGCGTTCGCGGGCCTTGGGCAGGTCAGGGTAGGCGGCGCCCATTTCACGGGCAAGCGGTGCAACGAGTTTGTGAAAGAACGCTTCTTTCAGCCCCAGCTTGCTGCCGTGACGCAGGGCGCGGCGGATAATGCGGCGCAGCACGTAACCGCGCCCCTCATTGGAGGGGATGACGCCGTCCAGCACCAGAAATGAGCAGGCGCGGATGTGATCGCTGATGACGCGCAGCGAGCTGTTGTTGAGGTCGCTTGCACCCGCGAGCTTTGCCGCTGCCTGCATCAGACTCTGAAACAGGTCGATGTCGTAGTTGCTGTGCACGCCCTGCATGACGGCGGCCAGACGTTCCAGACCCATGCCGGTATCGACCGAGGGGTGGGGCAGCGGGCTGAGTGTGCCATCGGCGCTGCGCTCGTACTGCATGAACACCAGGTTCCAGATTTCCACGTAGCGGTCGCCGTCCGCGTCCGGGCTCCCCGGCGGGCCGCCCGGAATATGGGCGCCGTGGTCATAAAATATTTCCGAGCACGGTCCGCACGGGCCGGTGTCGCCCATGGACCAGAAGTTGTCTTTGTCGCCACAGCGCGAGAAGCGCTGCGGATCAATTTTTATTTCCTTGAGCCAGATGTCAGCCGCTTCGTTGTCCTGTTCATATACCGTTACCCAGAGTTTTTCAGGCGCCAGTTTCAATACGCCCGTGAGAAACTCCCATGCGTAACGGATCGCATCATGCTTGAAGTAGTCACCGAAGCTGAAGTTGCCGAGCATCTCGAAAAAAGTGTGATGACGCGCGGTGTAGCCCACTTGTTCGAGGTCGTTGTGTTTGCCGCCTGCGCGCAGACAGCGCTGGCTGCTGACCGCGCGCTTGCAGGCGCGCTGGTCGAGGCCGAGAAAGACCTCCTTGAACTGCACCATGCCGGCGTTGGTGAACAACAGGGTGGGATCGTTGGCAGGCACCAACGGGCTGCTCGCCACGACTTCGTGGCCGAGCTTGTGGAAGTAGTCAAGGAAGCTCTGGCGTAATTCGGTGCTGCTGTTTTTCACGTTACTGTCCGTGTGGTGTTAGTCCATGTCCCGCGCTGTGCTGTAGATGAAAGCCACCGCTCGTCAACGGGGCAGTGCAGCCCTTCGGCCTGTCAGTCTACGTCCCAGGTGTCATCATCTTTCAAAACCATTGCTGCCTGTTCGCGGGTGAATCCACGTGCCGCGAGAAAACGCGTCTGACGCGCGCGCTCCGCAAGGCTGGCTGGCAGCGGGTGTCCAAAGCGCTTGCGGCGTGCTTCTGCTGCGTGCTTGCGCCAGGCCGGGTCACTGCTGTGTACATGTTGTGCGATCAAGGCCTTGTCGATGCCGCGCTCACGCAACGCCGCCGCGATATGCAAAGGGCCATAGCCTCTGGCCGTGCGCGCGTGCACATACATCTCGGTAAAACGCGCGTCGCTCAGCAGTTTATCACGGACAAGGGCGCTTATTGCGGTGTCGATATCTGCGACAGGGTGGCCCTTGTCCAGCAGCTTGCGACGCAGTTCATGTGCGCTATGTTCGCGCCGGGCAAGCAGATCCAGGGCCTTGGCGAGGGTCTCAGTCTTCAACCTCGACCGCTTCCTGTACGGCGGGCACCTTCACGAGCAGTTTGGCACGGATTTTGGCCTCGATTTCCCGCGCGGTATCCGGGTGTTCCTTGAGGTAGTTGCGTACGTTGTCCTTGCCCTGGCCGATGCGGTTGCCGTCATAGCTGTACCAGGTGCCTGCTTTCTCGACGACGCCGGTCTGGCTGCCGAGTTCGATCAGCTCACCTGCGCGCGAGATGCCCTCGCCATAGTAAATTTCAAACTCTGCCTGCTTGAAGGGCGGGGCCACCTTGTTCTTGACTACCTTCACCCGGGTCTCGCTGCCCACCACTTCGTCACCTTTCTTGATGGCGCCGATGCGGCGGATATCGAGCCGGACCGAGGCGTAAAACTTGAGCGCGTTGCCGCCGGTGGTGGTTTCGGGGTTGCCGAACATGACGCCGATCTTCATGCGGATCTGGTTGATGAAAATCACCAGCGTGTTGGAACGCTTGATGTTGGCGGTGAGCTTGCGCAGCGCCTGCGACATGAGGCGCGCCTGCAGGCCCATATGCGAATCGCCCATCTCGCCTTCGATTTCCGCCTTGGGCGTGAGCGCGGCGACGGAGTCGATCACCACGATGTCTACGGCGCCGGAGCGCACCAGCATGTCGGTGATTTCCAGCGCCTGTTCGCCGGTGTCGGGTTGCGACACCAGCAGGTCGTCCACATTGACGCCCAGCTTCTGCGCGTATTGCGGGTCGAGCGCGTGCTCGGCATCCACAAACGCTGCGGTGCCGCCCAGTTTCTGGGCCTCGGCAATGACTTGCAGGGTCAGGGTGGTTTTGCCGGAGGATTCCGGACCATAGATTTCAACCACGCGCCCGCGCGGCAGGCCGCCGATGCCAAGCGCTATATCGAGCCCAAGCGAGCCGGTGGAAATGGCCTCCACGTCGCGTACCGCGCCAGCATCGCCCATGCGCATTACTGCGCCCTTGCCATACTGCTTTTCGATCTGGCCCAGCGCTGCGCTCAAGGCCTTTTTCTTGTTGTCTTCCATAGCTTTACTCCATTACGGCACAACATCAAAGTATCCCATAGATTCCGCCCTGCGGCAGGACTATTTTCGGATGCCGGGGGTGAGGTGCGGTGTGATGGTTTTCAGCAGGGCCTCGTAGACTTTGGGGGCGCCAGCCACGATGTTGCCGGTCTCCAGAAACTGGTCGTTACCGCTGAAATCACTCACCCGTCCGCCCGCTTCCTGGATCAGCAGGGCGCCTGCCGCCATGTCCCATGAGCTGAGGCCGATCTCCCAGAAACCATCCATGCGCCCTGCGGCGACGTAGGCCAGATCCAGCGCAGCGGATCCGGGGCGGCGAATGCCGGCAGTGAGCAGCGTGAGTTCGTGAAACATCTTCAGATAGGCGTCGAGGTGCTCGGTATTGCGAAACGGAAAGCCGGTGCCGAGCAGCGCGCCGTCCAGGCCCTTGAGCCGGGTGACCCGCAGGCGCCGCCCGTTTAGCTGTGCGCCCGCGCCTTTGCTGGCGGTGTAGAGTTCCTGGCGCATCGGGTCATACACCACGGCGTGTTCCAGCTTGCCCTTGTGGGTGAGCGCAATCGAGACGGCAAACTGGGGGAAGCCATGCAGAAAGTTGGTGGTGCCGTCGAGCGGGTCGATGATCCACTGATACTCATCGCCTTCGTGCAGGCCACTCTCTTCGGCCAGAATGGAGTGGCTGGGATAGGCCTTGCGGATCACCTTGACGATCGCCTGCTCGGCCAGCAGGTCAACCTCGCTGACAAAGTCATTTTTGCTTTTCTGCGTGATCTCGAAGCTGTCCAGACGTTCGACCGAGCGCGCAATGAGGTTGCCGGCGGCCCGTGCAGCGCTTACCGCGATGTTGAGTAGGGGATGCATTCTTTAAGAACCAGGGAAAAGATACAAGATACAAGACACAAGGGAAAAAATACAGACTTGGGCTGTAAGCCCGGCTGTTCGTCATCTTTCTTTACCCTTGTATCTTGTATCTTGTATCTTGTATCTATGCTTTCTAATATCCGCATCGTCCTGGTGAACACCAGTCACCCCGGCAACATCGGGGCCTGCGCGCGCGCCATGAAGACCATGGGCCTGAGTGCGCTGTATCTGGTGCAGCCGAGGACGTTCCCGAGCGAGGAGGCGACTGCGCGCGCAGCGGGTGCGGACGACATTCTGCTAAATGCCAGCGTGTGCGATTCGCTGGAGCAGGCCTTGAGCGGCTGTGTTTTGGTGATAGGATCGAGCGCGCGTGCGCGCACTATCGAGTGGCCCCTGCTGACCCCGCGCGAGTGCGCGTCGCGTCTGGTGCAAGAGGCGGCGCACGCGCCGGTGGCGCTGGTGTTCGGGCGCGAGCACTCCGGTTTGTCGAACGCGGAACTGGATCGCTGCCACTTTCTCACGCGTATTCCGGCGAACCCGGCCTTCGCCTCGCTCAATATTGCCTCTGCGGTGCAGGTGTTTGCGTATGAAATTTTGCTGGCCCACGGCGCGCCGCCGCGCGCCGCCGAAGAGCACAGTCCAGTCGGTGTGGAGCAGATGGAGCTGTTTTACACCCATATCGAGCAGGTACTGGTACAGATCGGATTCCTCAATCCGCGCCAGCCCAAAAAACTCATGCGCCGCCTGCGACGGCTGTTTGGCCGCGCGCGCCCCGATCAGAATGAAATCAACATCCTGCGGGGCATGCTGACCGAGATCGAGCGCAAGCAGACAGGTTAGCCCCCTATATTTCGCCCGGCCTCTGGTAGTACACTATAGATAATTGATTTAATGAGTATTTAACGCGACCATGTGGCTGCAACGACTCCGGGAGGACATAGCCTGCATCTTCGAGCGCGACCCCGCCGCGCGTAACACGTTTGAGGTGCTGACCACCTATCCGGGGCTGCACGCAGTGCTGATGCATCGCGTCAACCACGGCTTGTGGCGTATGGGGCTGAAATGGCTGGCGCGCTGGCTGTCCATCGTGATGCGCTGGTTGACCGGTATCGAGATACACCCCGGTGCCAGTATTGGGCGGCGCTTCTTCATCGATCATGGGCTGGGCGTGGTCATCGGCGAGACCGCCGAGATTGGTGATGACTGCACACTGTATCAAGGCGTCACGCTGGGCGGTACCAGCTGGCAGAAGGGCAAGCGCCATCCCACGCTGATGAACAATGTGGTAGTGGGCGCCGGGGCCAAGGTGCTCGGGCCGATTACCCTGGGCGAGGACGCGCGCGTGGGCTCGAATGCCGTGGTGGTGAAAGACGTCCCGCCGGGCGCCACTGTGGTGGGCGTGCCAGGGCGGGTGGTGCAGAAGCGCGCAGACTCTGAGTTGCAGCGGCGCAAGCAGTTTGCCGAGAAAATCGGCTTCGACGCCTATGGCACCACGCAGGACATGCCGGATCCGGTGGTGAATGCCATCAACGGCCTGTTGGATCACGTGCACGTGATGGATGCCAAGCTGGAGGCGATGAGCACGGCCATCAAAAGTCTGGGCGGGAAGGTGGAAGACATCAAGCTGCCGCAGCTTGAATCTTACGCCGTGGACGATAACCCGCAGGCCAAGCAGCCGCCTGCCGAATAGTTGACTAATTTACTTGGTAATGTAGACTAAGCGTATGAAACTTACGACCAAAGGCCGATATGCCGTTACCGCGATGCTGGATCTCGCCCTGCACGATACGGGGGCCCCGGTGGCGCTGACCGACATTGCCGGGCGCCAGGGTCTTTCGCTGTCCTATCTGGAACAGTTATTCGCCAAGCTGCGCAAGCAGGGCCTGGTGAGCAGCGTGCGTGGGCCGGGCGGCGGCTACCGCCTGGGTGCGGCGGCGGCTGTCATCTCGATCGCTGATGTCGTCAGTGCGGTGGACGAAAAAGTAGATGCGACACGCTGCGGCGGCAAGAAAAACTGCCAGGGTAATGAGCGCTGCCTCACGCATGATTTATGGCAGGACTTGAGCGGCAAGATATACCAGTTTCTGAGCGGGATTACCCTGGCGCAACTGGTCGAGCAGCGCGGTGTGCAGGAGGTGGCGGCGCGCCAGCAGGGCGCAGCGCAGTTTCCGGTGACCGTATGCAGTGAGCGGAGCGACGCATAACACGCGCATGATCTATCTGGATCATAATGCCACCACGCCGCTGGATGCGCGCGTGCTGGATGCCATGCTGCCCTACCTCACCGGCCACTACGGCAATCCATCCAGCAGCCACCTTGCCGGACGTGGCGTGCGTCGGGCGCTGGAGGTTGCGCGGGCGCAGGTGGCAGGCCTGGTCAATGCCCGGCCCGAGCAGGTGATCTTCACCAGCGGGGGCACGGAGGCCAATCATCTGGCCTTATTCGGGGCCTTGCAGCATCAGACGCCGACCCGCCTGGCGCTCAGCGCCATCGAGCATGCCTCGGTACGTGCGCCAGCGCATTGGCTGGTGGACAGCGGTTGGCAGGTGGATCTGATTCCGGTGGATGCAGAGTGCCGTGTACAAAGAGATTTCCCGTACCTGGCGGATACCCGGCTGGTGTCGGTCATGTGGGCCAACAACGAAACCGGCGCACTCCAGGATATTCGCGCCATTGCCAGGCGTGCACAGGGTGCGGGCGCCTGGATGCATACCGATGCCATACAGGCAGCAGGCAAGGTGCCGGTGGATTTTGCCGCCAGCAAGGTACAGTTAATGACACTGGCTGCGCACAAGATGTGCGGCCCCAAGGGTGTAGGCGCGCTGATCGTGGAGCAGCCCGGGTTGCTTAAGCCAGTGTTGCAGGGAGGGGGGCAGGAAAAAGGCTTGCGTGCAGGCACTGAAAATGTCGCAGGCATTGTCGGTTTCGGAGCGGCGGCGGAGTTCGCGCGTACGGAGCTGGAGCAGCGCATGGCGCAGTGGCAGGCATTGCGTAACCGGCTGGAATCGCGGCTGTGGGCGATGAATATCGTGCCTTACGCTGCGGGGGCCGAGCGCCTGCCGAATACGGTGCAGTTCAGCGTGCCGGCGTTTGCGGGCGAAACGCTGCTGGAGAAGCTGGAGCAGGCCGGCTACGCGCTTTCCAGCGGTTCGGCCTGTTCGAGCGGGCAGATAGCACCCAGTCACGTGCTTGCCGCGATGGGGGTGACGCGCGCAGCGATGCGTAACGTGCTGCGCGTGAGCATGGGTGTCGGCACCACCGAGGCGGATGTCGATGGCCTGGCGGATAACGTGCAGCAGCTGATGGGTGCGCAGCGCCCGTGGCGCGCACAAAGTGTAGCCTAAGCCTGACCCAGGAAACCCCGGTCGTTTTTGTGGGTCTGGAGCTTATACTTCAGACCCAAAAGTGCAGTGGAGGCGTAGACGTATGGCGGTGACTTTGACAGAAAGTGCAGCGCAGCAGATTCAAAATGCGCTGGCCAAGCGTGGCAGTGGCGTGGGATTGCGCGTTGGGGTCAAGCACGTGGGGTGTGCGGGGCTGGCCTACACCTACGATTATGCGGACACGATCAATGCAGATGACAGCAGATTTGACGAATATGGCGCAACGTTGCTGGTAGACGCCAAAAGCCTGCCGTTTCTGGACGGTTCCGTGCTGGATTTTAAAAAGGAAACCTTCAAACAAGGCTTCCAGTTCACTAATCCGCAGGTGACAAGCGCCTGCGGTTGCGGAGAGAGCTTCAGCATCGAGTGACGCATGCGTAATCTTGACTAAATCAGTAGGATTTAGTACCATGCAGTTCTGCTTATCCCCACATAACCCTAGCAAAGTTAAGGACTTGATACGATATGGGCGCGACACTGGAAAGCCTGCTCAACCGGCCTTACACGGCGGGCTTTGTCACGCCCGTTGAGTCGGAGAGTGCGCCCAAGGGCTTGAGCGAAGACACCATCCGCCTGATTTCGGCCAAGAAAAACGAGCCCGAGTGGCTGCTGGCGTTTCGCCTCAAGGCGTACCGCCATTGGCTCACGCTGCAAGAGCCGGTGTGGGCGGACGTGCATTACCCCAAAATCGATTTCCAGGACATCGTTTACTACTCTGCGCCCAAGCCGAAGAAGAAGCTCGCGAGCATGGACGAGGTCGATCCGGAACTGTTGCGAACCTTCGAAAAGCTCGGTGTGCCGATGCACGAGCGCAAGGCATTGGCCGGCGTGGCGGTCGATGTGATTTTTGATTCGGTGTCGGTGACCACGACCTACAAGAAAAAGCTGGCCGAGGTCGGTGTTATCTTCTGCTCGTTTTCGGATGCAGTGCAAGAGCATCCGGAACTGGTGCGGAAATATCTGGGCAGCGTGGTGCCACAGGGCGACAATTATTATGCCGCGCTCAATTCAGCGGTGTTCACCGACGGCTCATTCTGCTATATCCCGAAAAACACCCGCTGCCCGATGGAGCTGTCAACCTACTTTCGCATCAACAACCAGGCGTCGGGTCAGTTCGAACGCACGCTGATCATAGCCGAGGAAGGCAGTCACGTGAGCTATCTGGAGGGTTGCACCGCGCCGCGTTTTGACACCAACCAGCTGCATGCCGCAGTGGTGGAGCTGGTGGCGCTGGATAACGCCGAGATCAAATATTCCACGGTGCAGAACTGGTACGCGGGCGACGAAAACGGCGTGGGCGGTATTTACAACTTTGTCACCAAGCGCGGCATGTGCCGTGGTGCAAACTCGAAGATATCCTGGACCCAGGTGGAAACCGGCTCGGCGATCACCTGGA
Organism: uncultured Gammaproteobacteria bacterium; assembly: GCA_947085325.1. Taxonomy (GTDB): domain Bacteria; phylum Pseudomonadota; class Gammaproteobacteria; order SURF-13; family SURF-13; genus JAQBXX01. The sequence goes on from CAMTVY010000021.1 coordinate 13,648, forward strand.
AATATCCGAGCTGCGTGCTGCTGGGCGACAACTCGGTGGGGGAGTTCTACTCGGTGGCGCTGACCAATCATAAGCAGCAGGCCGACACCGGTACCAAGATGATCCACATCGGCAAAAATACCCGTAGCCGCATTGTGAGCAAAGGCATTTCGGCGGGCCACTCCAGCAACAGTTATCGCGGTCTGGTGCGCATGAACCCGACGGCGCAGGGTGCGCGCAATCATTCGCAGTGCGATTCACTGTTGATAGGCTCACGCTGCGCGGCCAATACATTTCCCTATATCGAAGTGCGCAACCCCAGCGCCAAAGTGGAGCACGAAGCGACCACTTCCAAGATCGGAGAAGATCAGATGTTTTATTTTGCCAGCCGTGGCATCGGCCCGGAAGAAGCGGTTTCAATGATTATCAACGGCTTTTGCAAGGATGTCTTCATGCAGCTGCCGATGGAGTTTGCAGTGGAGGCAACGCAGTTGCTGGGGCTCAAGCTGGAAGGCGCGGTGGGCTGATGATGAAGAAAGTCCTGCTGGAAGTGCGCGATCTGCATGCTGCCGTCGCGGGCGTGGAAATCCTGAAAGGGGTTGATCTGACGATACGCGCGGGCGAGGTGCATGCCATCATGGGGCCGAACGGCTCCGGCAAGAGCACCTTTTCCAAGGTGCTGGCGGGGCACCCGGCGTACACCGTGACCAGCGGTGAGGTGCTGTACCAAGGCGAGAACCTGTTTGCGCTGGCGGCCGAGGAGCGCGCGCAGGCAGGCGTTTTTCTGGCGTTCCAGTATCCGGTCGAGATTCCCGGTGTATCCAATGCCTCCTTTTTGCGTCTGGCCTATAACACCGTGCAAAAGCGGCGCGGCGGTGAAGAACTCGATCCGCTGGAATTCGACGATCTGGTGCGCGAAAAACTCAAGCTGGTAGATATGGACGCCAGCTTCCTGGATCGCAGCGTGAACGAAGGCTTCTCCGGCGGCGAGAAGAAGCGCAACGAGATATTGCAGATGGCATTACTGGAGCCCGTGCTTGCGGTGCTCGACGAGACCGATTCGGGCCTGGATATCGACGCGCTGCGTGAGGTGGCCGGTGGCGTCAATAAACTGCTGAAGCCCGGTAACGCAGTGATCCTGGTGACTCATTATCAGCGCCTGCTTAACTACATCACGCCGCACTTTGTGCATGTCATGCAGGCGGGGCGTATCGTCAAGACCGGCGGCAAGGCGTTGGCGCTGGAGCTGGAACAGCGCGGCTACGACTGGGTGCGTGAGGAGCGGGCGGCGAGTCAGTTGGCATGAGCGCAGTGCGGCCCATGGAGAGTGACAGCTTTCTGGAAAGGCTGACCCGGCACGGGGCAGAGCCCGGTGTAGACGATGCAGGCTGGCTCAAGGAATTACGAGCGCGTGCTGCTGAACGCGTTGCTACGCTGCGCTTTCCGGGCGGGCGCGACGAGGCCTGGCGCTTCACCGATCTCAGTGCCCTCAGCGGGCTTGCACTTGAGCCGGCGGATGCACAAACGCTGCATGCCCCCTTTGCCGACTTTGAGCGGCTGATATTCCCCGAGGCTGCTGCCACGCGGCTGGTGTTTGTGAACGGTCACTATGCGCCGGAACTCTCCGATGCCCATGACGTACCGCAAGGCGTCACGTTTACCCACCTGCGCGAACGGCAGGGCGCGGCACAGGATATGCCCGTTGCCGCGCAACTGGCGCGGCACGCGGACATGCAGCATGAGGTATTCACCGCCTTCAATACCCGTTTGTTTCCGGATGCGGCGTTGTTGCATATTGCACGCAATGTGGTGTGCGAGCGCCCCCTGCACCTGTTGTTTATTGCCACCGCGCAACAGGGGCCCGTGCTCAATTCGCCGCGCTGTCTGGTCGTGAGCGAGCGCGGCAGTGTCTGCACGCTGGTGGAAGAGTATGTAGGACTGGGTGCGGGCGTCACGTTTACCAATGCGGTGAGCGAGATGGTGGTCGAGGAGGGCGCGCGTCTGCGGCACGTGCGGCTGCAGGATGAAACCCGCACGGCATTCCATATTACGAACCATGCAGTGGCGCTGGCGCGCGATGCCTGTTATCAGTCCATAGCCGTCACGCTGGGTGCGCGTCTGTCGCGCTACAATCTGGCTGTGACACACCATGGCCCCGGTGCCGAATGTGCGTTGGAGGGGTTGACGCTGGTGGGCGGTCAGCAACTTGCCGACACGCACAGCGTGATTGATCATACAGCGTCACAGGGCAGAAGCACGCAGCTCAACAAGTGCATTGTGGATGAAAGCGCACATGCAGTATTCAATGGCAAGATTGCCGTGCGCCGGGATGCGCAGATGAACGATGCCCGGCAGCAGAGCCGCAACCTGTTGTTGTCGGCGCGCGCCCGCGTCAACACAAAGCCCGAGTTGCTGATTCTGGCGGATGACGTGAAGTGCAGCCACGGTGCTACCGTGGGGCAGCTTGACGAGGAGCAGGTGTTTTATCTGAAGTGCCGTGGCATCCCTGACAGTGCTGCGCGCAACCTGCTGACCTATGCGTTTGCCGCCGAGATCGTGGAGAAGATACCGCTGGTTTCGCTCCGCTCGCGTCTGAGCGCGGTGATACTGGAGCGTATCCACGCGCATGCGGCTGCGGAGGTGATGCGATGACCCCGGCACCGGTAATACAGCAAACCTCTGCGGTGCTGGATGTCGAAGGCATACGCGCCGATTTCCCCATACTTGCCCGCCGGGTGCACGACAACCCGCTGGTGTATCTGGACAACGCGGCCAGCAGCCAGATGCCACGACAGGTCATAGAGCGCTGGGTGCAGTATCAGCAGGCCGAGCATGCCAATGTACACCGCGCGGTACACGCCCTGAGCGAGATTGCTACGCACGAATACGAAGCGGCGCGCCGCAAGCTGATGCAGTTCATCAACGCCCGCGAGGAGCGCGAGATCATCTTTACGCGCGGCACCACCGAGGGTATTAATCTGGTGATGCAGGGCTTTGGCCGCGCATTTATCCGGCAGGACGATGAGATCATCCTGTCCGCGATGGAGCACCACTCCAATATTGTGCCGTGGCAGATGCTGTGCGAGGAAACGGGCGCGCGGCTGCGCATCATTCCCATGAACGATGCCGGCGAGTTGCTGCTCGACGAGTATGAAAAGCTGTTCAATACCCATACCCGGCTGGTGGCGCTGGCGCACGTTTCCAACGCGCTCGGCACGGTCAATCCGGTGGGTGAGATGATCCGGACCGCGCACCGGCATGAGGTGCCGGTGCTGCTGGACGGCGCGCAGGCCGTACCGCACATGGCGGTGGATGTGCAGGCGCTGGACTGTGACTTTTACGCCTTTTCCGGCCACAAGATGTGCGGCCCTACCGGCATTGGCGTGCTGTATGGCAAGGCAGCGCTGTTGGAGAAGATGCAGCCCTATCAGGGCGGCGGCGACATGATCCTGAGTGTGACGTTTGAGAAGACCACCTACAATGCCATCCCGTACAAATTCGAGGCCGGTACGCCACCCATCGCGGCAGCGATTGTCCTGGGTGCGGCGGTGGACTATCTGAACGGCATTGGCATGCAGGCAATCGCCCAACACGAACAGGCCTTGTTGCGTTATGCCACGGAGCAGTTGGGGCAGCTCAAGGGTGTGCGGCTCATCGGCACCGCCCGGGAAAAGGCGGCGGTGTTGTCGTTCACCCTGGACGGTATCCATCCGCATGATGCGGGCACACTGCTTGATCTGGAAGGTGTCGCTATCCGTGCCGGGCACCATTGTGCGCAACCGGTGATGCAGCGCTTTGGCGTGCCCGCCACGGCGCGGGCCTCGTTTGCGTTTTACAACACCCACGCCGAGGTGGATGCGCTGGTGGCGGGCGTACGCAAGGTGCAGCAGGTGTTTGCATGAGCGACGCGCGCCAGCTGTATCAGGAAGTGATCATGGATCACAACAAAAAGCCGCGCAACTACGGGGTGCTGGCGACCGCCAACCGGCGCGCGGAGGGCCACAACCCGTTGTGCGGCGATCACATCAGCCTGGCGCTGCGCCTCGACGGCGACCTGATCCGCGAGATTGCTTTCGAAGGCGAAACCTGTGCTATCTGCAAGGCATCCGCCTCTATGATGACCGCGAGCGTCAAGGGCAAAAGCGTGCACGAGGCCGATACCCTGGTGCAGGAGTTCCGCGACATGGTGACCGGCAAGCTGGAGGGTGCGGCGCCAGCGAACCATCTGGGACGGCTCAATATCTTCGCCGGGGTGCGCGAATTGCCAACGCGGGTGAAGTGCGCGGTGTTGCCATGGCATACGCTGCATGCGGCGGTGCATGAAGAATCGAGCGCCACCACCGAGACCGGCGATTTTTAGGCCGCCCGAATATCCCCATGCCGAAAATTTCCGACATCGAACGAACACCCAATCCCAACGCAATGAAGTTCGTGTTGCGCGAGCCGCTCACGCAAGGCGTAGTGCGCTCGTATGAAAGCGCGCAGCAGGCCGCTGGTGATCCCCTGGCAACGGCCTTGTTCGCTATCCCGCACGTGACCAACGTGTTTTATGTCGATCGCTGGCTGACCGTGACGCAGGACGGCATCGCCCACTGGGATGAACTGCTGAAGCAACTCGCCGCGCCCATCCGTGCGGCGGATATCGCCTCTACCCAGGCGCTGGGGCCGGGGATGGCAAGTGCCTCGCCATCGGGCCTGAGCGTGGAAGACGCGCTGCGTCTGGCGCAGATCAATCTGCTGCTGGATGAAAAGGTGCGCCCGGCACTGCTGGCCGATGGCGGCGGTATCGAGGTGCTGGCGCTTGAGGGCAGTCGGCTGACAGTACGCTACCACGGCGCCTGCGGTACCTGCCCCAGCTCCACCATGGTGACGCTGAATGCCATCGAGAATGTGCTGCATACGGTGGAGCCCGAGCTGGAAGTCGTTGCGGCCTAGGGGGTTCAGTAGTTTTTCACGCCGGTTTGTCCGGCTGCGTCATACAGGCTAAAATATAAAGTTAACTGAATCCAACCAAGGAGCTTTACATGGCGGTAGAACGTACCTTTTCCATCATCAAGCCGGACGCAGTGGCCAAAAACCTGATTGGTGCCATTTATCAGCGCTTTGAGGATAACGGCTTGCGCGTCATCGCCGCCAGAATGCAGCAGTTGACGCGGGCGCAGGCCGAGGATTTTTACGCGGTGCACAAGCAGCGTCCCTTCTTCAACGACCTGGTGAGTTTCATGATTTCCGGGCCGGTAATGTTGCAGGCGCTGGAGGGTGAGAATGCCGTGCTCAAGCACCGCGAACTGATGGGTGCGACTGATCCGAAAAAGGCCGCGCCCGGCACCATCCGCGCCGACTTTGCCAGCACCGTGGATGAAAATGCGGTGCATGGCTCCGACTCACTCGAAAACGCTGCCATCGAAATCGGGTTTTTCTTCAAGCCCGGTGAGATTTGCGCACGCACGCGGTAAGACCTTGAGCAGCCCTGCCATCACCAACCTGCTGGATATGGATCGTGCGGCACTGCGCGAATACTTCACCGTGCTCGGCGAGAAACCTTTTCGCGCCGGGCAGGTGTTGCAGTGGATACATCATTATGGTGTGGCGGACTTTGACGCCATGACCACCATCAGCAAGCTGCTGCGGGAGAAGCTGAAGACTATTGCCGAGATCCGCGCACCCGAGGTGGTGCTTGACCAGTGCGCGGCAGACGGTACCCGCAAGTGGTTGCTGCGGCTCGACTCCGGCAACAGCATCGAAACCGTGTTCATCCCTGAGGCAGGGCGCGGTACCTTGTGCATTTCCTCGCAGGCTGGCTGCGCGCTGGACTGTTCCTTTTGCTCCACCGCCCAGCAGGGCTTCAACCGTAACCTCACGGTGGCGGAGATCATAGGCCAGGTCTGGGTGGCGAATCGCGCGTTAAAGCGTGACCCCAGGGGCGATCGTATCATTACCAATGTGGTATTGATGGGCATGGGCGAGCCGCTGCTGAATTTCGATAACGTCACGCGCGCCATCAATATCATGCTTGATGATGAGGGTTATGGCCTGTCGAAACGCCGCGTCACGTTGAGCACGGCCGGTGTCGTGCCTGCCATAGACCGGCTGCACGCGGTGAGCCCGGTCAGCCTCGCGGTTTCGCTGCATGCGCCGGACGATGCCTTGCGTAATACGCTGGTGCCGCTCAACAAAAAGTACCCGATTGCCGAGTTGCTGGCGGCGTGCAGGCGCTACGTGGCCGATGAGCCGCGCCGCCGCATCACCTTTGAGTATGTTATGCTCGATGGCGTAAACGATAGCCCGGAGCAAGCCCATGCATTGGTGCGCCTGTTGCGAGAAGTGCCGAGCAAGGTGAATCTGATTCCCTTCAATCCGTTTCCCGACACCCGCTACAAACGCTCCAGTGCCCGGGCAATTGAGCGCTTCCGCACTATTCTGATGGAGGCCGACCTGGTAACCACTACACGCAAGACCCGTGGTGACGACATTGATGCCGCGTGCGGCCAGCTTGCGGGCAAGGTGGAGGACCGCAGCCGGCGCCAACTGCGACGTGCGGCTGCGGCAGCAGCAGATGCAGGGACGCAATGATACGCCACAATGCAGCTGTGATTATGGTAGTGCTGGCCATGGGCATGTTATCAAGTGCATGCAGCTCTACCGCCAGACAATCAGATGCGCTGAAGGCTACCGAGGATCGTCCCGACACCCTGGCCGAGACCCACGTAAAGCTGGGCATGGGCTATATGCAGCAAGGCAAGCCGGATATTGCGCTGGGCAAGCTGCAACGCGCCCTCGAACTCGACCCCAATCTCGCCAGCGGCCATAATGCCATTGCCATTCTGTACGAACAGCTGGGCCGACTGGATACTGCAGAGGAGCATTATGAGCGCGCGGTGGCGCTCGCACCGCAGGACTCCGCAGCACACAACAATTACGGTACCTTTCTCTGTGGCAGACGCAACCAGCTGGACAAGGCCGAACAGGAGTTTCTGAAAGCGCTGGAAAATCCGCTGTATGCCACGCCTGAACTGGCCTACGAAAATGCGGGCTTGTGCGCTCAGCGCAAACCTGATCTGGTGAAGGCGGAGCAGTATTTCCGCAAGGCGCTGGAGTTGCGTCAAACACTGCCAGTTTCTCTGTACCAGATGGCGCTCATCAGTTTTGAAGCCGGTCGACATCTGCCTGCACGCGCCTATCTGCAGCGTTATGCTGAAGTTGCGAGCCACACCCCCCAGAGTCTTTGGCTGGGCATCCGTATAGAGCGGGTGCTGGGTGATAAAGACGCGGTAGCGAGCTACTCGCTTTATCTCAAGGGCAACTTTCCGGATTCGGACGAGACGAAACTGTTGCAGGCATCGGAGCACAGTTCAGGCTTGCCCGCCCTTCACCATGGCCGCACAGGATAGCGGCACGCACACAGAGCATGCTGCGGCCACAACCGGTCCGGGTGGGCGGTTGCGTGTCAGGCGTGAAAGCCTGGGCTGGTCGGTGGAGCAGGTGGCGAACAAGCTGCATCTGGATGCCCGCTACATACGGGCATTGGAGCAGGATCGACATACAGAGATCGCGGCCCCGGTGTTTGTGCGTGGCTACCTGCGCAGTTATGCCCTGTTGCTGCAACTCCCCGCAGATGCCATCGTTGAATGCTATACAGCGGCTGACGAAGACAGGCAGGCAGTGTTTGCCGGGCCGGCGCAGCTCAAACGGCTGGTAACTGCGTCCCCGGTCGCATCACGCTGGCTAATCGTGCTGGCCATTGCAGCCAGTGTTGTCGGTGTCATCGCCTACGTCTGGTATACCCTGCCCGCGTCCGTTGCAAGCCCGTCTGAACAGGTCGAGACCCAGCCGCCTGGCCCCCCTGTCAGTATCGCGCCCATGGAGGAGCCTGCCAGTGCACCAGAGCCAGACCCTGGTGCGGAGACCTTGTCTGATCCGGCGCTGGAGATAGGCGCAGCACTGCCCAAGAGTCAGCCGCTTGCCGCGCCTGAAGGGGCACAGCGACGACCTGCTACGGTTCCACGGGGCAAGGTGGTATTACGCTTCGCTGCCGGCAGCTGGGTGATGATCAGTGATGCGAGCGGCAAGTCAATCATGTACGAGCTGGTGCCCGGCGGCAGTAGCCGGGTGCTGGAGGGTGCAAGGCCGCCGTTGCAGGTGGTGCTGGGCAATTCCCCTGCCGTGACGATCGAGTATAATGGGGCATTGTTTGATCAGTCGCGTTACAGCCATAACCGCGTTGCACGCTTTACGCTGGGCGGCGCGGATGCACCCTGAATATCTGAATCACTACTGACAGACACGCCATGCAACATCAGATTATCCTGCCACGCCGCACGTCACGCCAGATTATGGTGGGAAAAGTTGCGGTCGGTGGTGACGCACCGGTGTCTGTGCAGAGCATGACCAACACCGACACCTGCGATGTCGCGGCCACAGTGGCGCAGATTCGCGCCCTGGAAAAGGTGGGTGCTGATATCGTGCGCGTGTCCACGCCGACCCTGGAGGCCGCCGAGGCCTTTGGCCTGATCAAGCAACAGGTCACCGTGCCGCTGGTCGCCGATATCCACTTTGACTACAGGATCGCACTGCGGGTGGCGGAACTGGGTGCGGACTGCCTGCGCATCAACCCCGGCAACATCGGGCGGGAAGACCGCGTGCGTGCTGTGGTGGAATCGGCGCGTGATCACAACATCCCGATCCGCATCGGCGTGAACGCGGGCTCGCTGGAGAAGGATCTGCAAAAAAAATACGGCAAGCCCACAGCGGAGGCGATGGTGGAGTCCGCGTTGCGCCATGTCGAAATTCTTGATCGCCTCAACTTCAAGGAATTCAAGGTCAGCATCAAGGCCTCCGAGGTATTCATGACCATCGCGGCCTACCGCCTGCTCGCCAAACAGATCGAGCAGCCGCTGCATCTCGGTGTGACCGAGGCCGGCGGCTTGCGTGCGGGTACCGTCAAATCCACCATCGCCATGGGCCTGTTGCTGATGGAGGGCATCGGCGACACCATCCGCGTTTCGCTGGCCGCCGATCCGGTGGAGGAGATCAAGGTCGGTTTTGATATTCTGAAAAGTCTGCACATCCGCAACAAGGGCATCAACCTCATTGCCTGTCCGTCGTGCTCGCGTCAGGAGTTCGATGTCATCAGCACGGTGAATGCGCTGGAGGCACGGCTCGAAGATATCCTCGAGCCGATGGATGTTGCGGTGATCGGCTGTGTGGTGAACGGGCCGGGCGAAGCGCGTGAGGCGGAGATCGGGCTCGCGGGCGGTGCGCCCAATCTGCTGTATAGCGATGGCAAGCCGGATCACAAGGTGAGCAACGAGCAACTGGTGGATGAACTGGAAAAGGTCATTCGGGCCAAAATCAAATTACGGCAGGAATTGGGTCAGCATGAGTCTGCGCATCCTGTGATTCCTATTGCTAAAGCCAGGTAAAAGATACAAGGGGAAAGATGCAAGGGAAAAAAAGAGTGGTTCATCCCTTTCCCCCTGTACCTTTTCCCTTTACTCTGCCTTTATATGAAACCCATTCAAGCCATACGCGGCATGAACGATATCCTGCCGCAGCAGACGTCCTGCTGGGCGCACATTGAGGAGCGCATCCGCGGCCTGCTGGCGGCTCATGGCTACAGCGAGATACGGTTGCCGCTGGTCGAAGCTACCGAACTGTTTACGCGCTCCATCGGCGAAGTCACCGACATCGTCGAAAAGGAGATGTACACCTTTGCCGACCGCAACGGTGATAGCCTGACGCTGCGCCCGGAAGGCACCGCCGGTTGCGTGCGCGCCGCCATCGAGCATGGACTGCTGTACAACCAGACGCAGCGCTTGTGGTATCAGGGCCCGATGTTCCGGCACGAGCGTCCGCAGAAAGGGCGCTACCGCCAGTTTCATCAGGTCGGTGTCGAGACCTACGGCTTTGCCGGACCGGACATTGATGCCGAGTTGATCTTGCTCAGCGCGCGGCTGTGGCGCAGCCTGGGGCTGGACGGTCTTGCCTTGCAGATTAATTCACTGGGCTCACACGCCTCGCGTGTTGCATACCGTGGCGAGCTGGTACGCTATTTCACCGGGCACAGTCATGCGCTGGATGAAGACAGCCAACGCCGGCTGCATACCAACCCGCTACGCATACTCGACAGCAAGAATCCGGCATTGCAGGTATTGATCGAAGCGGCCCCGCGGCTGGCAGACCATCTGGATGATGTGTCGCGCGCACATTTCTCCGGGCTCTGCGCCCTGCTCGATCGCGCGGGCCTGCGCTATGAAATCAACCCACGTCTGGTGCGCGGGCTGGACTACTATGATCACACCGTGTTTGAGTGGGTGACCGACCGTCTGGGTGCGCAAGGCACCGTGTGCGCGGGTGGCCGCTACGACACGCTGGTAGAGCAGATCGGCGGCAAGCCGCCCACGCCAGCCATCGGCTTCGCGCTCGGTATGGAGCGACTGGTCGCGCTGCTGGTGGAGACCGATGCCGTGCCTCCGCCGCACCCGCCGCATGCCTATCTGGTGATGGTGGGTGATGCGGCGCAAGCGCACGGCTGGGTGCTGGCGGAACAGCTGCGCGATGCGCTGCCCGCATTGCGCTTGATCGTGCATTGCGGTGGCGGCAGCTTCAAGAATCAATTAAAACGCGCCGACAAAAGCGGCGCACACCATGCATTGATACTGGGGGATGAAGAGGCCGCGCGGGGCGAGATCAGTATCAAGGATTTGCGCGCAATTTCAGGTGAGCAAATATGCATAGCACAATCGCATCTGGTTGATTTTTTATCCGGCAAGACCTGCCGCGAATCTGAATCGCACTGATCGGTAGGGTTTCAAGTGCAAGTTCATTCAAGGGCCGTTCTGGCGGGCGTGTTTCACCGCAGTGATACCCATGGCTTAGGTGCGGTGACGAAATGCTGCCAAGGCAGTGCGCTGGTGGTTGGGGCCGAATTAGTGGTGGGTGCTGCAACTGTAGGCTGTGGAGTGTGAGTGAAGGGCGGTGAGGGCGTCAGTCGTTGGACGTTAGTCGCTGATGCGTTTCCATGGTCGATGGGTCTCAAACCCGAAAAATCCTTTTCTGATGATGGCAAAAACCTGATGTTGGATATCCTAGAACCCCTTGGAATCTTGGGAAATAGTACTGAAAAAGCACTGTTTTTATGTGACAATAGTAGGTTATTCTTCGTATTAAGACGTATTAAGGCAGGATGACCAGCATGCCCATGCAGATGGGTTCCGAAGCCATAGACGCAAACCGGTCTGGCGCAACTGTAAGACGCCGCAATAGCCAGATCTACCACCCGTGGCAGGCGCCACCATGAGTGAATGTGCCGCGCTGTCACCAAGCCTGGAGGCAGCCAATCTCGAGTGCGAACGGGGCGAGCGGGTGTTGTTCAGCGGGCTTTCATTTACGCTGCCGCCCGGGAACCTAATGTTGATCGAGGGGCCTAACGGAAGTGGTAAAACCAGTCTGTTGCGGATTTTGTGCGGACTGGCGCGGCCCACTCACGGCGAGGTACGCTGGTGCGGGTCGGAGATCGGCAGGGCGCACGAGCAGTTCCGGTCGGAGCTGATCTATTTGGGCCATAATCCGGGTGTAAAAAGCGACCTCACGCCGTATGAGAATTTGGGCGTCACGCGTGACCTGACCTGCAGTCGCAAGGATATTACGCTGGACGAGGCGCTGGAGCAGGTCGGGCTGGCCGGGTTTGAGGATGTGCCGGCGCGCACCCTGTCAGCGGGCCAGCGGCGACGTGTGGCGCTCGCACGCCTGCTGGTGGCAGATGCGAGCCTGTGGGTGCTGGATGAACCGTTTACCGCGCTCGACACCCGTGGCGTCATGCTGGTGGAGCGGATGTTGTCCCGGCACCTGGAGCGAGGGGGCTTGGCAGTGGTGAGTACACATCATCCGGTGACGGTGGCCGAGGTGAACATCGTCCGTCTGGAGTTGAGTTAATGCGCGAAGTACCCGGGGTTTTGTCTGCGTTAGGCGTGTTGATCCGCCGCGATCTTTTGCTCGCGCTGCGCCGGCGGGCGCAGATACTGAATCCGCTGGTGTTCTTCGTCATCGTGGTCACGCTGTTTCCGCTCGGAGTAGGGCCGGAGCCGAACCTGCTGCAGAAACTCGCACCGGGCGTGTTGTGGGTGGCGGCGTTGTTGTCCGCCATGCTCTCGCTGGAGGCGATGTTTCATTCGGATTTTGAGGACGGTGCGCTGGAGCAGTTGCTGTTGATGCCCCAGCCGGTGTTTGTCACCGTGATTGCCAAGGTGCTGGCGCACTGGCTGTTGTCCGGGTTACCGCTGTTGTTACTGGCGCCGCTGCTGGCACTGTGGCTGCACCTGCCCGGTGATGCCATCGTGGTTTTGATGGTTACGCTGGCACTCGGTACACCGGTGTTGAGCTTGATTGGAGCCATTGGCGTGGCCCTCACTGTGGGCTTGCGCCGGGGCGGGGTGTTGTTGTCGCTGCTGGTACTGCCGCTGTATATCCCTGTGCTGATCATGGGCGCCGGGGCGGTAGACAGTGCGGCGAGTGGCTTGGCGGTGGACGCCCATTTGTCAATCATGGGCGCGTTGTTGCTGCTGTCTTTAAGCCTGGCGCCGTGGGCAGCGGGCGCGGCGTTACGGATCAGTGTGGAGTAGGTTATGTGGGTATGGCTGCATAGATTCGGTTCACCGAAATATTTTTACACTGTGTCAGGCGGGTGGTTGCCGTGGGTAGCGGGTGCGACCGCGCTGCTGATTCTGGCCGGGCTGTATTTCGGCCTGTTCGCCTCGCCAGCCGATTATCAGCAGCGCGACAGTGTGCGCATCATGTATGTCCACGTGCCGAGTGCGTGGAATTCCATGTTCATTTATTTGTTGATGGCAGTCGCCGCCGCGATTGGTCTGATCTGGAACATCAAGGTTGCGGATATCGTCGCCGCAGTTTCAGCGCCGATCGGCGCATCGTTTACCTTTATCACGCTGGTGACCGGCTCGCTGTGGGGTAAGCCCATGTGGGGCACCTGGTGGGAATGGGATGCACGGCTCACCTCGGAACTGATCCTGCTGTTTCTGTATCTGGGCTATATTGCCCTGCAGTCGGCCTTCGAAGATCGCCGTACCGCTGCACGCGCCTCGGCCGTGCTCGCCATCGTTGGTGCGATCAACGTACCCATCATTTATTACTCGGTGCAGTGGTGGAATACCTTGCATCAACCGCAGAGCCTGGGTGTGGGCACGTCCGCGATTCACCCCAGCATGCTGCTCCCGTTGTTGCTCATGGCGCTGGGTTTCAAGCTGTTGTATGTGGTCATACTCCTGATGCGTACCCGCACCGAGGTGCTGGAGCGTGAGCGCAATGCGGGGTGGGTGCAGGAATTGGCGCAGGAATTGGCAGCAACAGATAAATTTCCCCCGGATACGATCAGGAGCGGCAATGAATATCGCTGAGTTCTTTCACATGGGCGGCTATGCCCTCTATGTCTGGGGTTCCTATGGCGTGACCCTGGTGGTGCTGGCGCTGAATGTGCTGTTGGCGCGCCAGCGCCAGCGTCAGGTATTGCACACGCTTGTGCGCAGCGCACAACGTAACAGGGGGCGGACATGACTCCCCGGCGCCGGCGTTTGATGATCGTACTGCTGATTCTGCTGGCGGTAGGGGTGGCGGCAGCGCTTACTCTCAATGCCTTTCGCGGCAATCTCGTGTTTTTCTATGGGCCGAGCCAGCTTGAAGGTGTGGAGAAGGTGCATGAGCGCAATTTGCGCCTGGGAGGCCTGGTGGAACAGGGCAGCGTCAAGCGCGAGGATGATGGGCTTACTGTGCACTTCAATGTCACGGATAACGTGACCAGCGTTCCGGTCACTTACAAGGGTATATTGCCGGATCTGTTCCGCGAGGGTCAGGGGGTAGTGGCACAGGGCCGGCTCACTGAGGGCGGCGACTTCATGGCGGACGAAGTGCTCGCCAAGCACGATGAAAATTACATGCCTCCGGAAGTGGCTGAGGCACTCAAACAAGCCAGTGAATCCGGCGGAAAACCACAGCAGTTCACGGGCACACTGATGATGCAGGCACACTGATGATGCAGGGAGGATCGACTGAATGATACCTGAAATTGGCCACTTTGCGCTGATCATAGCGCTGGCTGTTGCGCTGGTGCAGACCGTGTTGCCGCTGGTGGGCGCGGCGCGTGGCATCCCGTCGTGGATGGCGGTGGCGCGGCCTGCGGCACGAGCCCAGTTTGTGTTTCTGCTGATTGCGTTTATTGCCCTCACGCATGCCTTTGTCACCAATGATTTCTCCGTACTGTACGTGGCCAGCAACTCCAACTCCGCCATGCCGTGGTATTACCGTGTTACTGCGGTATGGGGTGCGCATGAAGGTTCGTTGTTGTTGTGGGCGCTCATCCTCAGTCTCTGGATGCTGGCGGTGTCGTTTTTCAGCCGCAATCTGCCGCAGGATTTCGTGGCGCGGGTGCTGGGCGTGATGGGGTTTATCAGCGTCGGATTCTTGCTGTTCATGCTGCTGACCTCGAATCCGTTTGAGCGCCTGGTTCCGGCAGCGCTCGAGGGGCGTGAGCTTAATCCGCTATTACAGGACCTCGGCCTGATCATTCACCCGCCCATGCTGTACATGGGCTATGTTGGCCTTTCTGTTGCCTTCAGCTTCGCCATCGCCGCACTGCTGGGTGGCAGGCTCGATGCCGCCTGGGCGCGCTGGTCGCGGCCCTGGACGACGGTGGCATGGATCTTCCTGACCTTCGGCATCATGCTGGGCAGCTGGTGGGCCTATTACGAGCTGGGTTGGGGCGGCTGGTGGTTCTGGGATCCGGTGGAGAACGCCTCGTTCATGCCCTGGCTGGTGGCCACCGCGCTTATCCACTCGCTGGCGGTGACTGAAAAGCGCGGCGGTTTCAAGAGCTGGACCGTGCTGCTGGCAATCGTGGCGTTCTCGCTTTCACTGTTGGGAACCTTCCTGGTGCGCTCGGGGGTGCTGACCTCGGTGCACGCCTTTGCCACCGACCCGGAGCGCGGTCTGTTCATATTGATTTTCCTAGGGCTGGTGGTGGGCATCTCGCTCGCACTGTATGCCTGGCGCGCCCAGCGTGTAGGGCTGGGGGGCGACTTCGAACTGATGTCGCGCGAGTCCATGCTGCTTGGGAACAACGTGCTGCTGGTGGTGGCGGCGGCGAGCGTCCTGCTGGGAACCCTGTATCCGCTGATTGTCGATGCGCTGGGTTTGGGCAAGATATCCGTCGGCCCGCCTTACTTTAATGCGGTGTTTATTCCGCTTATGGCGCCGCTGATCTTTCTCATGGGCGTGGGCCCGGTGGCGCGCTGGAAGCAGGCCAGTATTCCCGACCTGATGACACGTCTGCGCTGGGCGTTGCTGGTCAGTGTGGTCACGGCGCTGCTGTTGCCGGTGCTGCTGGGGACATGGTCGGTCATGATCAGCCTCGGATTCTTCATGGCATTCTGGATTATTCTGTCCAGTCTTAAAAATCTGTGGGATGTAGCCGGGCGCAATGGCCTGAGTGGTTTGGCGCAAGGTCTGATCAACATTCCGCGCGGCTACTATGGTATGTTTTTCGCGCATCTCGGCGTGGCGGTGTTCGCGCTCGGTGTATGCATCTCCGGCGGCTACAGTCAGGAGAAGGAGCAGCGGATGGAGCCGGGCGAGAGCGTAGAGATGGCAGGTTACTTGTTCAGGTTCGATGGCGTGCGGGATGTCAATGGCCCCAATTACGAAGCCAAGGAGGGCACGGTGATGGTGAGCAAGGCGGGCAAGGAGCTGCTTACCATGCATCCGCAGAAGCGTGTATATCTGGTGCAGAAGGATCCGACCACGGAAGCTGACATAGACGCAGGCATGTTCCGCCATCTCTATGTGGCGTTGGGTGAGCCGGTGGGTAATGAGGCGTGGAGCTTACGCTTGTATTACAAGCCCTTCGTGCAGTGGATATGGATGGGCCCGCTGTTGATGATGCTGGGCGGCTTCCTTGCGGCGACTGACCGCCGTTATCGCCTGGCCACGCGCCGGGTGACGATGCCCGACGCAGCGGCAACGGCTCAGGGTTAGCTCGTGCGTGCACGTTCCCTTGTCCCGCTCGGGATTTTTGCGGCCCTGGTTGTTTTGCTGTGGACGGGGCTGTATCTGAATCCGCGCGAAGTGCCTTCGCCACTCATAGGCAAACCCGCACCGGAGTTCATGCTGCCGCAGTTGCAGGATCCCACGCAGCAGATCGGCAGCAAGGATTTGTTGGGCAAGGTTACCCTGCTTAATGTCTGGGCATCATGGTGCGCGGCCTGCCGCGACGAGCACCCGTTGCTGGTGGCGCTGGCACGAACCGGCCGGGTGAATATCTACGGGCTCAACTACAAGGATACGCGCCAGGATGCACTGCGCTGGCTTAATGACTTGGGCAATCCCTATGCGGTGACTGCGTTTGATGAGCAAGGCAACGTAGGCATTGATTACGGTGTGTATGGCGTGCCGGAAACCTATGTCATCGATCGCGCCGGCATCATCCGTTACAAGGTGATTGGACCGCTGACGGAGGAGAACCTGAGAACTACAGTGCTGCCACTGGTCAAGGAGCTTGAGGGATGAAAGCGGTAATCTCACTGGTATTGATGCTGTATGGCGCCGCCCTGTGGGCTGCAACGCCAGCGTCGCAGGATGACGTGCTGGAGGCGCGTTACCGGGCGCTGACATCCGAACTGCGCTGCCTGGTGTGTCAGAACGAAAGCATTTCCGATTCGCATGCCGATCTGGCCAAGGACTTGCGCAACCAGGTACGCACCATGATGGAAGACGGCAAGACCGACGGTGAAATTACAGAGTACCTGGTGGCGCGCTATGGCGATTTTGTGTTGTTTCGCCCGCGTTTCAAGGCTCTCACCGCAGCCCTCTGGCTGGGGCCTTTTATTCTTGCCGGGCTGGGTGCGCTGGTGTTGATCTATTACGTGGCTCGCCGTCACCGGCGCACCGGTGATGTACCGCTGACAGGCGGCGAACAGCAGCGCTTGCGCAGTCTGCTGCAGGACGCACAGGGAGATAGCAAGGGATGAGTGTATTCTGGGTGGTGGCCGCGATGATGATCGTCATCGCGCTGGTTTTTCTGTTGCCTCCGTTGTTGCGGCGTGAGAGTGAGGTCACGGTTGCGTGCGATGCGCTGAACATCAAGATTTATAAGGATCAACTGAATGAGCTTGAGAATGATTTGAAAATCGGCACCATCAGCGCCGGGCAGTTCGAGCAGGCGAGCCGCGACTTGCAGCGCAAGCTGCTGGAGGATGTCCCAGGCGACGCGCCACCCGAGCCTGTACAAGCGCCGCGCCTGTTCGAGGGCCGCAGCATGGCGTTGACGTTGGCGCTTATCGTGCCTGTGCTCAGTATCGGGTTGTATCTGCAACTGGATCACACGCGTGAAAATCGTGCTGCGCCGCCGCCCATGGCGGATGGGTCAGGCGGATTTTCACCGGAGATGATGGTGCAACGTCTGGAGCAGCGACTGAAGGATAACCCGGGTGATGGCCCAGGCTGGTTGATGCTGGCCCGTTCATACAGTGTGCAGGGACGCTATGCCGATGCGACCGAGGCCTATGCCAAGGCATTGCCGCTGGTAGGCGAGCAGCCAGATCTGTTGACCGATTATGCCGAGATAATGGCCTTGAGCCATCCCAGCCAGGATCTGTCCGGCAAGCCCAGCGAGCTCTTCACCCAAGCCCTGGCACTGGACGGTAACCACCCCAAGGCGCTCTGGCTGTCCGGAATGGCGGCCTTCCAGCAACAGGACTACGCACAGGCCGCGAGCACATGGCGGCGCTTGCTGACGCTGATGCCGGCGGACGTTGAAGGCCTGCAGACTGTGCGACAGCACATTGCCGAAGCCGAAGACCGTGCGTCAGCAGCCAAGCCATCGCCGGACAAATAATAATGGCGGGTGACTGCACGCACTTGCCTGTACATTCCTCTGCCGGTGAGAGGATGAAATACGGTATATACTTGAAACCTATGCTGTAAGTTATGTAGTTTTACTTTAGTAGCTCCTGAGCGAGACAGGATTTTCCGCATGGAAACGTATCAAACTGAACAAGAGCAGGTCGAGGCGCTGAAAAAATGGTGGCGTGAGAATGCCGTTGCCGTCATCGGCGGGGTAGTGCTCGGGCTCGGTGCGGCATTTGCTGTCTGGGCCTGGCGCGACTATCACAAGAACCAGGCCATACAGGCGTCTGCGGAGTATGACCAGTTGATGGGCGATGTCAGGCGCGGTGCAGAGCAGGAGGCCCTGGAGCGCAGCGGACGGATCATGAGCGAGTATGGCGGCACACCCTATGCCGTGTTTGCCGCACTGGCCAGTGCCAGGCTTGCGCTCGATAATGGCGACAACGCGGCGGCACGCAAACAACTGGAGTGGGCGCTGGCGCATGCGAGCGAACCCGCAGTGCAGCAACTGGCGCGATTGCGTCTGGCGCGTGTGATGCTGGATCAGGGCGACGCCGAAGCCGCGCTCAAGCTTATAAACAATGCCGAGGCCGGTGGCTTCCGTGCCGACTACGATGCCGTGTTGGGTGATATTTACCTTGTTCTCAAGCAGATGGAGCAGGCGCGCAGCGCCTACCAAAAGGCGTTGCAGGCAATGCCTGCAGGCAGCGAACAAGCCGCACTGATCCAGATGAAGCTGGATGATCTTGGTACGATGAATAGCCCGGCCCCAGTTCAGCCATGATACGTATTGCAGCAGTAGTCCTGCTCACCATCACTGTCAGCGGCTGCGGCACCGTTAATGATTTCCTGCGCGGCAAAGACAATACCGAACCGGCCGCGCCACTGGTCGTTTTCCAGAACAGTGTCCAGGTGCAGACGGTCTGGTCGGCACGCGTCGGGTCGGGCAGCGACGATGAGTATTTCAAGTTGACCCCTAACGTCGCCAACGGCAAGGTGTTCGCTGCGGATCGCAAGGGACGCATCAGCGCTTACGATGCGGTGACCGGACGCGCACTGTGGAGCATGGAAAGCAAGGTGCCGGTTTCCGGCGGCCCCGGCAGTGGCGACGGGGTAGTGCTTGTGGGTACCAGTGACGGCGAAGTGCTGGCACTGGAGGAAGACAGCGGTGCGTTACGCTGGCGCGCGAGTGTATCGAGTGAGGTACTCTCTGCGCCAACAGCAGCGCACGGCGTTGTGGTAGTGCGCACGGTAGACGGCAAACTGCTGGGGCTCGACGTGCACGAAGGCAAGCGCCTGTGGGCACATGACAGCACTGTGCCAGCGCTTATATTGCGCAGCACCAGCGCACCGGTCATTGTCGATGACAAGGTGCTGGGCGGATTTGCCAGTGGCAGACTGGTAGCGCTGGCACTCAGTGACGGCAGGGTGCTGTGGGAGACCGTGATTGCGGAGCCACACGGACGTTCGGAACTGGAGCGGCTGGTGGATATCAGCGCCGAGCCGCGCGTGGTGGATAAAACAGTTTATGTCTCAAGCTATCAGGGCCGCATTGCCGCGCTGGATATCGAGTCCGGAAGACTGATATGGACGCGCGATATGTCATCGTATGCCGGGTTGTCGGTGGATGAGCGCGCCGTGTATGTTACCGATGATAAGGGACAGGTTTTCAGTCTGGATCGGCGCGATGGTCGTGCGCTCTGGAAGCAGGACAAACTGCGCGCCCGCGCCGTCACGGCGCCTGCGGTATATAAGGATTACGTGGTGGTAGGCGATTTTGAAGGCTATCTGCACTGGATGGCGCGTGATGACGGCGGGTTTGTGGCGCGCGTGCGCGTCGATGAGGCTGGCATCATAACGCCGCCTACGGTGGTCGGTGACATGTTCTACGTAAATGGCAAGGGTGGAGTTCTTGCAGCACTGCGTATCGCTAACAAGTAGCGAGTTGCGAGTGGCAAGCCACTGGATGCCGTTCAATTTTATGCTTTTCCTTGCCACTTGCCACTAGCCTTATGAAACCTGTCGTCGCCCTCGTAGGCCGGCCCAACGTCGGCAAGTCCACACTGTTTAATCGCCTGACCCGCACGCGCAGTGCGCTGGTGGCGGACATGCCCGGCCTCACGCGTGATCGTATTTACGGCGACGGCAGCGTGGAAGGTGGTCGCCCGTTTTTTGTGGTGGATACCGGCGGTTTGGGTTCGGATCAGGCAGGCATCGAGGCACTGGCGGCGGAGCAGACCTGGGTTGCGGTCGAAGAGTCGGATGTCACGCTGCTGATTGTGGATGGGCGTGCGGGGCTGACAGACGAGGATGCACGCATTGCCAAGCGCCTGCGTCGCACAGGCAAGCCGGTGTTCCTGGTGGTGAACAAGGGCGAGGGCTGCGAGCCCGGCGTGGTGGCAGCCGAGTTTCATGCCCTGGGCTGGGGTGAGCCGCATGTTATTTCCGCCGCGCATGGCAGCGGCGTGGAAGAGCTGATGCTGAGCGTGTTGGCGAGCTTTCCGCCGGGGGAGGACGAGGCACCAGATACCGAGACCCTGAAAAGTATCCGGCTCGCGGTCGTGGGCCGCCCCAATGCGGGAAAATCGACCTTGATCAATCGCCTGTTGGGCGAAGAGCGTGTGCTGGCATTTGATGCGCCCGGTACCACGCGCGACAGCATTTATATTCCCTTTGAGCGCAAGGGTACACACTACACACTTATCGACACGGCGGGTGTGCGCAGGAAGAGCCGGGTGGGTGAAGGCATAGAGAAGTTGAGCGTGATCAAAACACTGCGCGCCATCGACGACGCCAATGTGATTATCCTGATGCTTGACGCTACGGAAGGCGTCACGGAACTGGATGCATCACTGCTGGGGCTGGTGCTGGAGTCGGGGCGGGCGCTGGTGATCGCAGTGAACAAGTGGGACGGTGCGGATGCCGATCAGCGCGCGCGCATCAAGGAAGAGTTTGAGCGCAGGCTGTCATTTGTGGATTTTGCCCGTACGCATTTTATCTCGGCACTGCGCGGCACGCATGTGGCGGAGTTGTTCACCTCGGTAGACAGGGCGTATGCCTCCGCCATGCGCAAGCTGGAAACCGGCGAGTTGACGCGGCTGCTGGAAAAGGCGCTGGCCAAGCATCAACCGCCGCTGGTGCAGGGCCGCAGTATCAAACTGCGTTATGCGCATCAGGGGGGGCACAATCCACCAGTGATCGTGATCCACGGCAACCGTATTATATCGGTCCCCGAATCATACAAGCGTTATCTGGTGAACAGCTTCCGCAGTGCACTCAAGCTGGCGGGAACACCGCTCAGGCTGGAATTCAGAAGTGGAGACAACCCCTACGCGAGCAAGCCGCGCGGCTAATTCGGTGCGATTAGTTGCTTGACGCCGGGGTCGAAGGCTTCATCAGCGTCGTCTTCCTCGTCTGGTGCTGCTGCACCATCGCGAATCAGACTGCCACGTCGCTGCAAGTAGGCCTCGCGCGTGAAAACATAGGGGTCGAGCGCCGCTGCTTCCAATATACGCTGCGCGCCCAGAAAGCGCGCTCGCCGGTCGATGATTTTGAGCCCCCACAACTGGTTGCGTTCGGCTACATCAGAGTGGCTGTTGAGCAGGTCGACCTGGGCATCACCGTACAGGGCAATGCCATCGCGCAGGGTGCTGGGCCCGAAGAGGGGTAGCACCACGTAGAAGCCCTCGCCTACACCCCAATAACCCAAGGTCTGGCCCAAGTCCTCATTGTGCGCCTCCAGCCCCATGGGGGTGGCGATGTCGATCAGGCCAAGCAGCCCGAAGGTCGAGTTATAAATAAAGCGTTGTATATCTTCGGCGCCTTGCTCAAACTTGCCTTGCAGGAATGAATTGATGATGACAATGGGGTAGGCAAGATTGTTGAAGAAATTGCCCACGCCGGTACGTGCTGGCTGCGGTACGGCAGCCTCATAACCCACGGCGAGAGGCTTGATCAGGGCCTTGTCGACCGTCTCGTTAAAGCTGTACATTGTCCGGTTGAAGCCCTCTAACGGGTCGCGTTTGTCATCCGTGTGCTGATTGACGGCGCAGCCGGGGAGCAGCATAACGGCAGCTGCAAATCCCAGGCAGGATGCCAGCTTGGCAAGGTGGATATGATTCATGTGCCCTTCTTTTATTTGATGTTTTTTCACGGTCACAGGAAAGCAAACGCTCCCCAGCAGGGCAAGATTATGACATAAATCGCACACTATTCAATATCGGCAGCTGGGGCCGGGAGATGAGGGGTGGTTGGGGCCAGAAACAGGGCCGGGTCGACCATGGCTCGATTCAAGCTAACGCCCCAGTGCAAATGGGGGCCGGTGGCGCGCCCGGACATGCCTACCGCGCCCAGGGCCTCTCCCTGGGCAAGCCGCTGGCCGGGCTGGGCGTCGATGCGTGAGAGGTGGCAGTACATGGTTACCAAACCCTGGCCGTGATCGATGAACACCGTGTTGCCGTTAAAGAAATAGTCGCCGGTGCTGATGACCTTGCCCGCCGCCGGGGCGGTAACCGGCGTACCCGGCGCGGCGGCGATGTCGAGCCCGCTGTGTGGCTTGCGCGGCTGGCCGTTGAAGTAGCGCCGCAGGCCAAAGGAACTGCTGAGGCGGCCATCGGCAGGCGGGGTGAAGGCGGTCTCAACCGTAGCACTCTCGCTCCAGTGGGCCAGCGCGGCCTTGATCTCGGCCGTTTCATGCCGGATGCGCGCCAGATCCTCCGCTGTCGGTTCTACCTTGCGTTTGTCCTTGAGCGTGAGGTGCTGGGTGGCGTATGCCTTGTCACGTACCTGAAAGGGCTGCGTCTGTGTCTTGCTGCCTCGTTGCACGCGCACTTCATGGTCGCCGGGGGCCGTGTCGAGCGGAATGCCGATCACCGCCTGCCAATGTTCCCCATCGCGGGCTACCAGCACCCGCACGCCGTTGAAAGACACCTGCGGCACGTCATTGTCACTGCTCGCTTCCAGCGGGATGATGGCGATCCCGCCCGGCACCGGCTCGGCCTGCGGCAAGGCCAGTGCGGGCAGCGGCAGGATGAGCAATGCAGCCCGTAACAGCCTATTCATCGAACGTTTGCTCAACGTTGCAGATCACGCGGCCAGTGCCCAGGCGCGCCTCGATACGTTCCCCGGGGCTAACGTCCTGAGCGGAGCGAACCAGTGCATGCTGGGGCAGTCGCTGCACGATGGCGTAGCCGCGCGCCAGTGTGGCGAGCGGGCTGACGCCCTCCAGCGCACGTGTGAGCGTAGCGAGGCGGGCGCGGTGTTGCCCTAGCCGTTGTCGCAGGGCGGCCCCCAGCCGCAGTGTCAGCGTGTCATGCAGGCCACGCAGGCGCTGCAAACGGTAGAGCGGGGTCTGCCGCTGGAGTCGCAGGTGCAATTCCGCGATGCGGTGCATGTGATGGTGCTGGCGTGCTGTCCGGGCGCGGTGCAGGCGTTGCTCCAGGTCATCGAGCTGTTGTGCGCGTTCGCGCAGGCGCTGGCCGGGGTGCTGCAAGCGCTGCTGCAGAAAGCGCAGCGATTGTTGTGACTGGTTGATCTGTGTGCGCAACAGGAACGTCAGCCGCGTCTGCAATTGCGCGAGCGTCTGCCGCCATGTCCCGGCGTCGGGGCTGACCAGTTCCGCCGCTGCGGTGGGCGTGGGCGCGCGCTGGTCGGCGACCAGGTCGGCAATGGTGAAGTCGATCTCATGGCCGATGCCGGTGACGACGGGGATGCCGCAGGCGTGGATGGCGCGCGCCACAACCTCCTCATTGAATGCCCACAGGTCTTCGAGCGAGCCGCCGCCGCGCGCCACAAGCAGCACATCGCATTCGCGCCGCTGATCCGCGAGTCGGAGGGCGGCCGCAATTTTCTCCGCCGCACCCGCGCCCTGCACCGGCACCGGATAAATCAGCACCGGCAGGGCAGGAAAGCGGCGGCGCAGGGTGGTGAGGATGTCGCGCAGGGCGGCGCCGGTGGGCGAGGTGACCACGCCGATGCGCCGTGGCAGGGTGGGCAGCGGCTGTTTGTGCGCCGGGTCGAACAGTCCCGCCGCCGCGAGGCGTTGCTTGAGCTGCTCGAAGGCACGCAGCAGGACGCCGTCGCCGGCCTGCTCCAGGTGCTCGACAATGAGCTGATATTCACCCCGTTGCTCGTACAGGCTCACGCTCACCCGCGCCAGCACCTGCATGCCGTTTTCGGGCGTGAACGGCAGCCGCACGCGGTTGCGGAACAACGCACAGCGCACCTGTGCCGCCGCATCCTTGAGCGCAAAATAGAGGTGTCCGGAGCTGGGGCGGGCGAGGTTGGAAATCTCCCCCTCTACCCAGATCAGCGGGAAAGTGCCCTCCAGCAGCTCGCGCGCCTCCATATTCAGGCGGGAAACACTATAGACATCACGCTGCAGGGCGGTTTCGGGGGTCGGAATGCTCATAATATAGCGTGAATCATAGCTCAATCGGTGCGATTTGCCCTATAATTAGCCGCTTGGTTTTATCTGGAAACCTGCCATGCGCGTAGTAGCCGAGCAAGGTCTGACCTTTGATGATGTGCTGCTGGTGCCGGCGCATTCTAACCTCCTGCCCAAACAGGCCGAACTCGGCAGCTGGCTTACGCGCGAGATCAAACTCCACATCCCCCTGTTGTCCGCTGCCATGGACAGTGTGACCGAGGCCCGACTTGCCATCAGCATGGCGCAGGAAGGCGGCATCGGCATCGTACACAAAAACATGAGTGTCGAAGAGCAGGCGCGTCAGGTGCGTCTGGTCAAGAAATTCGAGAGTGGCGTCATCAAAGACCCGGTCTGCGTGTCACCCGACACCAGCATCGGCGAGGTGCTCGCCATCACGCGCGCCAACAACATCTCCGGCGTGCCGATCGTGGAAGGCAAGAAACTGGTGGGCATTGTTACCGGGCGCGACCTGCGTTTCGAACCACAGTACGATGCGCCCGTCTCCAGCATCATGACCCCCAAAGAGCGCCTGGTCACGGTACGCGAAGGCGCGGAGCGGGAGGAGGTGGTGCGGCTGCTGCACCAGCATCGCATCGAGAAAGTGCTGGTGGTGAACGACAAATTCCAGTTGCGTGGCCTGATTACTTTCAAGGACATTCAAAAGGCCAAGGAAAATCCCTACGCCTGCAAGGATACACAGGGCCGCCTGCGTGTCGGCGCCGCAGTCGGCACTGGCGCGGAGACTGATGAGCGCGTCGCTGCGCTGATTGAGGCCGGGGTGGACGTGATCGTGGTGGATACCGCGCACGGCCATTCGCAGTTCGTGATCGACCGCGTGCGCCAGTTGAAAAAGGCCTATCCCGATCTGCAAATCATCGGCGGCAACGTCGCCACCGGCGCGGCAGCACTGGCGCTGGTCGAGGCGGGCGCCGACGGCATCAAGGTCGGTATCGGGCCGGGTTCGATCTGCACCACGCGCATCGTCACTGGCGTGGGCGTGCCGCAGATGAGCGCAGTCATGGATGTCGCCAAGGCGCTCGCTGACAGCGGTGTGCCGCTTATCTCCGACGGCGGTATACGCTACTCGGGCGATCTGGCCAAGGCGCTGGCCGCAGGCGCGTACTCGGTCATGATCGGCAGCCTGTTCGCAGGCACCGAGGAGGCGCCGGGCGAGGTCGAGCTGTATCAGGGCCGTTCCTATAAATCCTACCGTGGCATGGGTTCGCTCGGTGCCATGACGCAGGGGCGCGGCGCCAGCGAGCGCTACTTTCAGGACGACATCGAGCAGGCCGAAAAACTGGTGCCGGAAGGCATCGAAGGCCGCGTGCCATACAAAGGCAGCATGCACGCCATCGTGCACCAGCTCATGGGCGGCTTGCGCGCCAGCATGGGTTACACCGGCTGCCGCACCATCGACGCCCTGCGCACCAAGCCGCACTTCGTGCGGGTGAGTACGGCGGGCATGCGCGAGAGCCACGTGCACGATGTGACCATCACCAAGGAAGCGCCGAATTACCGGATAGATTAAAATCAGAGAAAAGATACAAGAGAAAAGAGAAAAGAGAAAAGTAAAAAATACAGGAAACATTGAGCGGAAGGTTTTAACTTTTCTTTTGTATCTTTGCTCTTTTATCTGCCTTTATGGACATCCACGCCGACCGCATCCTGATCCTCGACTTCGGGTCGCAATACACCCAGCTCATCGCACGCCGCGTGCGCGAGTTCGGCGTCTACTGCGAGATACACCCGTGGGATATCAGCGAAGACGCACTGCGCGCCTTCGCCCCCAGTGGCGTGATTCTCTCCGGCGGGCCGGAGTCCGTGACGCTGGCCGATACCCCGCGCGCGCCACAGTCGGTGTTTACACTCGGCGTGCCGGTGCTCGGCATCTGTTACGGCATGCAGACCATGGCGGCGCAGTTGGGCGGTGAGGTGGAGAGTTCCGCGCAGCGTGAATTCGGTTACGCCGAGGTGCGTGCGCGTGGCCACTCCGAACTGCTGCGCGATATCGAAGACCGCACCAATGCGGAAGGCCACGGGCTGCTCGACGTGTGGATGAGCCACGGGGATCGTGTGGCGCGGTTGCCGACCGGCTTCAAGGCGATCGCGAGCACCCCCTCGGCGCCGCTCGCGGGCATGGCCGACGAGGCGCGCCATTTCTACGGCCTGCAATTCCATCCCGAAGTTACGCACACACACCAGGGTGCACGCATCCTCCAGCGTTTTGCGCTGGAAATCTGCGGCTGTGCCGCACTGTGGACCGCCCACAACATCATCGAAGATAGCATCGCCCAGGTACGCCAGCAGGTTGGCGACAGCGAAGTGCTGCTGGGTCTGTCCGGCGGCGTGGATTCCTCCGTGGTGGCTGCGCTGCTGCACAAGGCCATCGGTGATCAGCTCACCTGCGTATTCGTTGACAACGGCCTGCTGCGCCTGCATGAAGGTGATCAGGTCATGGCGACCTTCGCCAAACATATGGGCATCAAGGTGCTGCGCGTGGATGCGGAGCGGCGCTTTCTCGATGCGCTGAAAGGCGTCGCCGATCCGGAAGACAAGCGCAAACACATTGGCCGGTTGTTTATTGATGTGTTTGAGGAAGAAGCCGTCAAGCTGCGCAATATCAAATGGCTCGCGCAGGGCACCATCTACCCCGATGTGATTGAATCCGCCGCCGCCAAGTCGGGCAAGGCGCACGTCATCAAGTCACACCACAACGTCGGTGGCCTGCCGGAAAAGATGAGGCTCAAACTGGTCGAGCCGCTGCGCGAACTGTTCAAGGACGAAGTGCGCCGTCTCGGCGTGGAGCTGGGGCTGCCGTACGAAATGGTGTACCGCCACCCGTTCCCCGGCCCCGGCCTTGGCGTGCGCATCCTGGGCGAGGTAAAAAAATCTTATGCCGACACGCTGCGCAAGGCGGATGCGATTTTCATGGAAGAGCTGCACAGGCACGATCTGTACGACAAGGTAAGCCAGGCGTTCGCCGTATTCCTGCCGGTGAAATCCGTGGGCGTGATGGGCGACGCGCGGCGCTACGACCATGTCATCTCCCTGCGTGCGGTGGAGACCGTGGACTTCATGACCGCCCACTGGGCGCACCTGCCCTACGACGTGCTGGACACCATTTCCACCCGCATCATCAACGAAGTGCCCGGCGTCAGTCGCGTGGTGTACGATATTTCCGGCAAGCCTCCCGCCACCATCGAGTGGGAGTAATTACCCCTACCTCTCGGGCGGATGTTCCTGCAATGACTTAGCCGTGTGTGGCCTATCGCGCGCTGCTTGCTCTTGCTGCTCTTCTCCACAGTTCGGCGTAGTAAAAAATTGCCGCTTCACGGTGCGCGC